>CAVZSG010000004.1:0-516569 GCA_963777865.1 uncultured Chloroflexia bacterium
AACACGGTCGCCCTCGCGCGCCGCATCGCCCTCGAAAGCGACGCCATCGTCCCGGGAACGGCCTCGACACTCGCCGAGGACATCGCCGCAGGACGCCTCGTCGCCTACGACTTCGACGTGCCGGGCATGCGCATCGACGGGGCCGCGTTCTACCTGCGCGGCCGCACGCTCGCGCCCGCGGCACGGGCGTTTGTCGAGGTCCTGCACACCGTCGCCAAGACGAAGATCACCGAGGCCGAGGCGACGCTGGCCGCCGCGGTCCGGCCCGCGACGAAGACAAGACGGCGCGCGAACACCCACCGATAGCGGTCTGCCTCGCCGTCGTTCGTTGGCGCACGAATCATCGCGAGCGAGATCCTCGCGCCGGTTGGCAACCCCGACCGTTCACCGCCGTCCGCGCGCGGCGCGGGCACACTGGCGCTCGCGGATCACCCCCGACCGGGGGAACCAAGGTCCCGCGGCGACGTCCGGCCACCCAGTCGCTGCGTCGGCTTGCTCGCGTCAATCCCTGCTACGCCGCTCCCCGCTGCGCGCTGCGGGGGTTCGATTTCCATCCGTCGGCGCGCGGTGCGACACCTACGTCGTCGTCTCGACCTCGCCGTACGCTGGGGCCAAGGCTAGGCGTACCGCGCGGGCGGCTAGCGCATCGTGGGCGCGATTGACAGCGGTTTGCGCGCGAGTCAAAGTGCCCGCTGTGGTCCACATTGGCGGTCGACAACCGAAGAGGAGAAGCACGATGAATGTCCGACCCCTGCCCGGCGCGCTCGCGCTCGCGGCGATCATGGCCCTGGTCGCGTGTGGCAAGCAGGCGGAGCCGCCGCCACCTGCTGCAGCCAAGTCGGCAGCGCCCGCCGCACCGGCAGCGCCGGCGGCCCAGGCCGGCGGTACCGAGGCGGCCAAGCGCTGGATCGACAGCGAATTCCAGCCCTCGGTGCTGTCCAAGGAGGAGCAGCTCAAGGAGATGGAGTGGTTCATCGCCGCCGCCAAGCCCTTCGTCGGCATGGAGATCAACGTGCTGTCGGAGACCATCCCGACCCACGAGTACGAGGCCAAGACGCTTACCAAGGCCTTCCAGGAGATCACCGGCATCAAGGTCAACCACCAACTGCTCGGCGAGGGCGAGGTCGTGCAGGCGGTGCAGACGCAGATGCAGACCAACCGCAACCTCTACGACGCCTACATCAACGACTCCGACCTGATCGGCACCCATTCGCGGCTGCAGTCGGCGGTCAACCTCACCGACTGGATGGCCGGCGAGGGCAAGGACGTCACCAACCCGGGCCTGGACGTCAACGACTTCATTGGCAAGAGCTTCACGACCGGCCCGGACGGCAAGCTCTACCAGCTGCCCGACCAGCAGTTCGCCAATCTGTACTGGTTCCGCAAGGACTGGTTCGACAAGCCCGAGCTCAAGGCCAAGTTCAAGGCCAAGTACGGCTATGAGCTTGGCGTGCCGGTGAACTGGAGCGCGTACGAGGACATCGCCAAGTTCTTCTCAGAGGACGTCAAGGAGATCGACGGCAAGCGCATCTACGGCCACATGGACTACGGCAAGCGCGCGCCCGACCTGGGCTGGCGCATGACCGACGCCTGGCTGTCGATGGCCGGCGCGTCGAGCAAGGGCCTGCCCAACGGCCGCCCGATCGACGAGTGGGGCATCCGCATGGAGGAAGGCTCGTGCAACCCGAAGGGCGCCAGCGTCAGCCGCGGCGGCGAGACCAACGGCCCGGCCTCGGTCTATGCGATCGCCCGCTGGGACGAGTGGCTGCGCAAGTACGCCCCGCCCGGCGCCGCGGACTACGACTTCTACCAGTCGCTGCCCGCACTCGCGCAGGGCAACGTGGCGCAGCAGATCTTCTGGTACACCGCCTTCACCGCGTCGATGGTGGCGCCGAAGAAGGACGGCAACAACACGGTGGACGACAGCGGCATGCCGCTGTGGCGCATGGCGCCCAGCCCTAAGGGCGCGTACTGGCAGGAAGGCATGAAGCTAGGCTACCAGGATGCCGGCTCGTGGACGCTGTTCAAGAGCACGCCCACCGATCGCCGCAAGGCCGCCTGGCTGTACGCGCAGTTCGTCGTCAGCAAGACCGTGGACGCGAAGAAGAGCCACACCGGCCTGACTTTCATCCGCGACAGCACGGTGCGGCACGCCTCGTTCACCGAGCGCGCGCCCAAGCTCGGCGGCCTGGTCGAGTTCTACCGCTCGCCCGACCGCGTGATGTGGACGCCCACCGGTGTCAACGTGCCCGACTATCCCAAGCTCGCTCAGCTGTGGTGGCAACAGATCGGCGACGTGAACTCCGGCGCCTTCACGCCGCAGAAGGCGATGGATCGCTTGGCCGAGGAGATGGACATCGTGATGGCGCGCATGCAGGAGGCCGACGAGAAGGCCAAGACCTACGGCGGCTGCGGCCCACGGCTGAACAAGCCGGTCGACGCCAAGGAGTGGCTCGGCAAGCCCGACGGCCCGAAGGCCAAGCTGGCCAACGAGAAGCCCAAGGGCGTGACGATGGCGTACGAGGACATCGTCAAGCGCTGGGCGACCGCCAAGTAGACCGTCCGTAGCCGGCGACCCGGCCAGGGGTGCGCACCGCACCCCGGCCGGCGTCCGGGCGCCACCGCCCAGGCATCCACTCGCGCGCGGCGGGCCTCGCCAGTCGCGCATCCATCGACGTGTCCCTCGAACTCCACGAGGTCGCGCTGCAGGTCGGCGCCGAACCCCACATCCACCCCACCACGCTGCGGCTGCAGACGGGCGGCTTCAACACGCTGCTCGGCGAGACGCTGGCTGGCAAGACCACGCTGCTGCGGCTCATGGCCGGCCTCGTGCGGCCGACTACTGGTGCGGTCTGGTTCGACGGCCGCGACGTCACCGGCGTGCCAGTGCAGCGCCGCCGGGTGTCGATGGTCTACCAGCAGTTCATCAACTACTCCAACCTCTCGGTGTTCGACAACATCGCCTCGCCGCTGCGCGTCATCGGGACGCCGGCGGCCGAGATCAAGGCGCGCGTCTGGAGCATCGCCGAGCTGCTGCGCTTGGGCCCGCTGCTCGAGCGGCGGCCGAGCGAGCTCTCCGGCGGCCAGCAGCAGCGCACCGCGCTCGCTCGGGCGCTGGTCAAGGACGCCGATCTCGTGCTGCTCGATGAGCCGCTGGCCAACCTCGACTACAAGCTGCGCGAGTCGCTGCGCGACGAGCTGCCGCGGCTGTTCGCCGACCGCGGCTGCACGGTGATCTACGCCACCACCGAGCCCGCCGAGGCGCTGCTGCTCGGCGGCCACGTGGCCACGCTGCACCAGGGCCGGGTGACCCAGTTCGGCGCCTGCATCGAGGTCTATCGCGAGCCGGCCGACCTGACCAGCGCGCGCGTGTTCTCCGACCCACCGATCAACGTCGCCACGGCGAGCAAGTCCGGCGGCGACATCTTCCTCGACGAGCACGTGCGCTGGCCCGCACCGTTGGCGGTGCGCGCGCTGCCCGACGGCCCCGTCACGGTCGCGCTGCGCCCGCACCATGTGCGAGCGGCCGGCGCGGCCGGCGTGGCAGTCAGCGGCCGGGTGCTGATCTGCGAGATCAGCGGCTCGGAGAGCGTGGTGCATTTCGAGCTCGCCGGCTCCACCTGGGTCAGCCTTGCGCATGGAGTACAGAGCCGCGCGGTCGGCGAACTGGCCGGGTTCGCGCTCGACGTAGATCGTGCGCTGTACTTCGACGCCGCCGGCCGGCGCCTGGCCGCCTGAGGTGGAGCGCGAACAGTGGCCCGCATTCGCCTCGAGCAACTCAGCCACAGCTACCGCGTTGCGCCGCGCGCCGAGGTCGACGCCGACTGGGCTCTGCGTGGCCTGGACCTCGACTGGGCCGACGGCGGCGCCTATGCGCTGCTCGGCCCCTCGGGTTGCGGCAAGACCACGCTGCTGAACCTGATCTCCGGGCTGCTGCAGCCTACTCAGGGCCGGGTGCGCTTCGACGAGCGCGACGTGACGGCGCATGAGCCGGGGCAGCGCAACATCGCCCAGGTGTTCCAGTTCCCGGTCGTCTACGACACCATGACCGTGTTCGACAACCTGGCCTTCCCGCTGCGCAACCGCGGCCTGGCCGAGGCCGAGGTCAAGGCCCGGGTGACCGAGATCGCCGCGATGCTCGACCTCGGACCGTCGCTGGCCAGCCCCGCGGCGGGCCTCACCGCCGACGGCAAGCAGAAGATCTCGCTCGGCCGCGGCCTGGTGCGTGCGGACGTCGCGGCGATCCTCTTCGACGAACCGCTCACCGTGATCGACCCGCATCTGAAGTGGCGACTGCGCAGCAAGTTGAAGGAGCTGCAGCAGCGCGTGCGCCGCACCATGGTCTACGTCACTCACGACCAGACCGAGGCGCTGACCTTCGCCGACCAGGTGGTGGTGATGTTCGAGGGCCAGGTGGTGCAGTCGGGCACGCCGGTGGAGCTGTTCGAGCGGCCGGCGCACACCTTCGTCGGCCACTTCATCGGCTCGCCGGGGATGAACCTGCTGCCCTGCGAGATCGACGCCGCGGGCGTGCCGCGTTTCGCCGGGCACGCGGTCGCCATCGCGTCCGGCGACCTGGCCGCCGCGCGCGGCAAGCGAACCGAGATCGGCGTGCGCCCCGAGTTCGTGCGCCTCGCCGACACCGGCATCCCGGTGCAGTTCGAACGCATCGACGACATCGGGCGCGTTCGCATAGTCTCGGCGCGCCACGGCGAGCACCGCATCAAGCTGCTGGTCGCCGAAGGCCAGGCGATCCCGGAGGCGCATGGACACCTCGCCTTCGATGCGCCGCATACGCGCGTTTACGCCGACGGGTGGGTGGTGCAATGAAGACACCCAACCAGAAGGCCTGGTGGCTGGTGGCACCGGTGGTGCTGCTGGTGGCCTTCAACGCGGTGATCCCGCTGATGGCGGTGGTCAACTACTCGGTGCAGGAGACCTTCGGCAACAACGAGTTCTTCTTCGAGGGCGTGCGCTGGTTCCAGCAGGTGATGCAGTCGGCGCGCTTTCGCGAGGCACTGCAGCGCCAGATCCTGTTCACGGGCATCGTGCTCGCGATCCAGGTGCCGCTCGGGGTGGCGATCGCCCTGGCGATGCCGCGCCAGGGCATCGGCGTGTCGATCTGCCTGGTGCTGATGGCAATGCCGCTGCTGATTCCCTACAACGTGGTCGGCGCGATGTGGAACATCTTCGCACTGCCCGAAATCGGGCTGATGGGAAAGAGCCTCAACGCGCTGGGCTTCGAGTTCAACTACACCCGCCAGCCAGTGGCGGCCTGGATCACGCTGGTGGCGATGGACGTCTGGCACTGGACCTCGCTGGTCGTGCTGCTGGCGTATGCCGGGCTGTCGGCGATTCCCGACGCGTACTACCAGGCCGCGCGCATCGACGGCGCCAGCCGCTGGGCGATATTCCGCCATATCCAGCTGCCCAAGCTCAAGCACGTGCTGCTGATCGCGGTGCTGCTGCGCTTCATGGACAGCTTCATGATCTACACCGAGGCCGTCGTGCTCACCGGCGGCGGCCCCGGCAACGCGACCACGCTGCTGTCGATCGACCTGGTGAAGATCGCGCTCGGCCAGTTCGACCTCGGGCCCGCGGCGGCGATGAGCCTGATCTACTTCCTGATCATCCTGCTGCTGTCGTGGCTGTTCTACACCGTCATGACCAGGGACGAGGAGCACTGAGATGGCGCGTCTGAAGTGGCTCGTCCCGACGATCTACATCGTCTTCCTGCTGCTGCCGATCTACTGGCTCCTGAACATGTCGTTCAAGAACACCAACGAGATCCTCGGCGGCTTCACGCTGTGGCCGCGCGAGTTCACGCTGGCCAACTACGCCAAGATCCTGACCGACCCCACTTGGTACATGGGCTACGTGAACTCGCTGGTCTACGTGCTGATGAACACGGTGATTTCGGTCACCGTGGCGCTGCCGGCGGCCTACGCGTTCTCGCGCTACCGTTTTCTCGGCGACAAGCACCTTTTCTTCTGGCTGCTGACCAACCGCATGGCGCCGCCGGCAGTGTTTGCGCTGCCGTTCTTCCAGCTGTATTCGTCGATCGGCCTGTTCGACACCCATCTCGCGGTGGCGCTGGCGCATTGCCTGTTCAACATTCCTCTCGCGGTGTGGATTCTCGAAGGCTTCATGAGCGGCGTGCCGCGCGAGCTCGACGAGACAGCCTTCGTCGACGGCTACCCGTTCTGGAGGTTCTTCATCCGCATCTTCATGCCCACCATCGCCGCCGGCATCGGCGTGGCCTGCTTCTTCTGCTTCATGTTCAGTTGGGTCGAGCTGCTGCTGGCCAAGACGCTGACCTCGGTGGATGCCAAGCCGATCGCCGCGACGATGACGCGCACCGCCAGCACCTCGGGCTACGAGCTCGGCCTGCTCGCCGCGGCTGGTGCGTTGACCATCGTCCCGGGAGCGGTGGTAATCTGGTTCGTTCGCAATTACATCGCCAAGGGCTTCGCGCTCGGGCGGGTCTGATCGCGGAGGCGCCCCATGCAACCTGCAGTCCAATTCGGCCTCGGCTGGATGGCGTGGACCTGGCAGACGGCGCTGTTCTTCGGCGTCATCGCGTTGCTGCTGGTGGCGATGGGCGTGTGGGAGTGGCGCTCGCCGGGCGGTGCTCCGCGTCACGGCATCCTCGGGCTGACCACCACCCGCGGCGACCGGCTCTTCGTCTCGCTGCTCGGTGCCGGCTACATCCACCTGCTCTGGCTCGCGATCTTCGGTGCGCCACTGTGGGCAGCCAGCGCCTTGTCGCTGGCGTGGGCGGCGATCATCTTCCTCTATGCCTGAGGCAGGATCGGCCGCCGACGTCCTGGTCATCGCCGGCGGCATCAACGGCGCCGGCATCGCGCGCGACCTCAACGGATAGTGAGTCCGATGCCCCGACCGGTGGTCGGGGACAGCGGAGCAGGTCTTGACTTGCTCGCGCCGGCGCTGCCGACCGGCCACTTCACCTGAGGCTAATCCTCGCTCTGCTCGGCGATCTCGATCCCGAGGTCACGGACGGTGCTTTCGAGCTTGGTGTGGCCGAAAGGAAGTTGGACCGCTCGGAGATTCCTGGTGCGCCGATCGGTCAGCTTCGGCTTGGTTCTGGGCATGGCCGGCGACCGACTAGAGGCCCGGCGGTACCTCCTCCGAGCATCCCGGCTGTCGCGTCCCGGCCCCACGGGACGCGGGGCTGGTCCACGCCGGGACTCTGCGAGTCTGCACAGCCGATTGCAGCAACATCAGCTTGCGGGTAATCCCCTCGTCGCGACGTCCCGATCGGCCACACTCATGGGACTCGCCGCCGAGTGGGTGACCACAGTCGACGCAGGTTGCACCACTGGCGTCTATGACCGGCCGGCCCCCGTACGGCCTATGCGTTGCGGCAGGTCAGCCCGAGCGCGGCGGGCGGAGCCTGTTCAGGTGGGCCCGTATACCACCGCCTTCGACATGATCTCCTCGGCTTCATGGCGTCGGTGCAACGCCAAGCCCAGCATCGCGATGTCCTCGGCCTGGCGTGCCAGCACCTGCTGCGCGAAGGGCAGGAATTGCTCCTCCTCGATGCGCACGTGCTCGTTGAAGCGTGTGACCAGTTCGTGCAGCAGCGCGGCGTCCAGCTGTGGCAAGTAACCGTTAGCAATGGCTTGCACGGCCGGCTCCAGCTGCTTCCACAGCTGCGCGATCTCGCGATGCTCGCGAATGAGTTGCGCGACCATGGTACGGGCCCGGTCTGCTTCGTCGCCCGGCTCCGCGATCCGGAGCACCGCGGGGAACAGGTCGCGCTCCTCGTCATCGTGGTGGGCGAGGAGGCGGTCGCGGAACATCTTCAGCATGTCGGCGGCGCTCGCGCGCGACCGTGCGGCGGTGACGATCATCTCGGGCAGGCCGAGCGCTGTCTCCAGCACCGTCACGAAGCCGACGTGGCACTTGGAGAAGTCCTGCAGAGGGGCGCCGGCTTCGGTCGCCTCGCGGGTCGGTGTGTCGGACATGGCGCACCCCTTGTGTGAATTCAGCCCCCACTCTGGCACGCCGAAGGCGCGCGGAACTTTGATGCACATCATGCCGCAACGCTGGACGACTTCGGCTTCGCCTCTGGCAGCCGGTCGATCCCGTTTTCGGTATTACACGCGCCAGGCGCGTTTGTTGCTAGCGGGGTCCGGCTTTCAGTTCAAGCCCGGGCGCATCACCGCCGACGGCGAGGTCATCAGTGAAGCCACTCTGGAGTTACCGCACAATTACATGACGGAACCGCATGCCTTCAGTGCGCGCGTGCTGACCGTACTGCCGCGAAACGCCTGACCGAGACCCGTGGCGGCCGCCGGAACGGACTGGCAGAGCGCATGCAAGCTCGACGCAATCTTCAATTCAAGCAGGACGACGCTGCAGGCAGGTCTGGTAGCGACTTTCAACGCGATTGGCGAACCAGTCGGTGGTGAGGTTGCGCGAGATTTTCGGGCTGTTCAGCGCAATCTGCGGCAGCACCGCGCGCGGTGCCTGTCCTTCCATCAGCTGATCGGCAAGTCCGAAGACGCGGGCATACAGCCGCGTTTGCTCGAAGCCCTGCGCTTTCCCGCGTTCGAGATCGCGGCGAATCTCCTCGTTGCTCAAGTTGATGCGACGGGCCAGCACGCGTGTCGCGAGTTCCGTGCTGCTCGGCTCGCGGGCGGGCTGGTCATGGTCGTAACGAAGAAGGTCGCCATCGAGCTTGAGCGGGATCCCGGACACGCGGGTTACCGCATTCTGGAACGCCGCGTTGCGGCTCGCGTACTGCCCCGCGTTGAAGTCGGCGAAGCGATAGAGCGGCCGCGTGTAGGGGGCCGGATACGCGAGCAGGTGAGCGATTCCGAAGTACAAGCCCCCGCGGCGGGTGAACACCTCCTGTCGAATCGTTCCCGAAACCGGATAGGGGTACGGCGCCGTAGCGAAGGCCTCGGCGAACGCGATACTGACCTGCATCGGGCCGCCGGTGCGAATCGGGTTGCGATCCGCCAGCAACGAGTTGCCGAACGGCACCCGGCCGATGAAGTCCTCGTACACATCGCTGAGCTGTTGTTCGGTCTTCGCGGTGTCGAGTCGCTCGCCATAACTCTTGCCGTTGGTCGAGGGGAGCGCCAGCGCGGCGTCCAGGGCGAACCTGGGGATGCCGGCGCTTTCGCGGCGCTTGTCGATCTCCTTGCGCGCGATGCTAGCCAGCCCCGGCACTACCGGGTCAACCTGGAACCCCGACTCCTGTCCAGTCACGGCGATGGCAGCGCAGACGTTCTCCGGTGTCGGGGGGAGATCGAGCGCCGCGAAGGCCGCGTAGATATCTGTTGCCCAACCCGCACGGTCCTTGACGCCGTCTGGCAGCAGGCGGGTGACCAAAGCACGACCCTCCGCTGCGCTGATCGGCCTGTAGCCGGGCGTGGGTGGCGGCCCCTCGATTGTCGCGCAGCCTGCCAACAGCGCGATCAGCGCGATGGCCAGCGATTTCTGGCTTCCCGATTCCATGAGGCAATCTTGCCCTGCCATCATGAGGTTCAGGCAAGGTTGCGATCGGCCGGTTGTGGTCGCGAGCAGCCCACTGACCTTCCGTGCCCTCACCTTCGACCCCGCTCGGTGGCCCAGCGGCGCTCTGCCGCCTTGCGGATCGCAGGCAGCATCAGCAGGCGGATGGCGATGATACCGAAGCGCGCCCATCGCCAGTAGCGGCGAAACCTGATCCGCGCCTGCTCGTCGGTAGCCACCGCGCGCGTTTCCTGGCCGAAGCGCGTCAGGTCGGGTCCGATCTCCGCTGCCTCCAGGGTCCACGCGATCTTCACCTGGCCGGGCCGCGCGTACGCCACGAACTCGTCCGGGGCGACCGCCGAGAACACGACATTGGCGAGCCAGGGTTGGCAGGTCGCACCGCAGACGACGAACCTGCCCGGTTGCTCGGCCAGGAGGCCCCAGCCCAGTGACCGGGTTTCCTCCAGGATGCCGCGCGGCTGGCGCGGCACGGTGCGGACTGCCCCCGTGAACCGTTCACGCAGCTGGAAAACGAGCCTGACCGCGGGCAGCGACTGCATGTCGAACTCACCGGCAACGTCCATGACCAGCGCCGCGGGGGCCCGGATCGTCGTCTCGAACCGCTCCCGCATGTCAGGGTGCGGAATGAACCGCTCCAGCGGCGCTGTGTCGACGGCCATCGACGCGATTATAGGAATTCGGCGCTTGCGCCGAACCCATCGACCCGCTGCGCGGAGCCGGGGCACAATGTCCGATGGCCGGAATGCAGTCGCGCTCCCATCGGCCAGTTTCCGCTTCAAGGGGTGGCCAATGAGGTTCCGTGTTCTCGGCGTCGTGTTGGCGGGCTTTCTGCTCGGTGGCGGCGTGCACGCCAACCAAGTGACCGCCGATCCGGCCTCCGACGCCCCCGAGTCGCGCAGCGCCTACGGCGGCCGCTACACCCAGGCCGCGTCCTACGCGGAAACCCTGCGATTGTGGCGAGGTGCAGACGAAGTCAACGCGTGGATAGGCGCCCGATTCGAGTACGACATGTCGCGCGCCATGCAGCTTTCCGAGACGCAACGACAGGAGGGCGGGCGCATGCCCATCCTCGCGCCCGAAGCGTTCTTCGCGGCACCCAAAGGTGTGTGCGTCGACCTGTCGCGCTTCGCCGTCGAGACGCTGCGCGCCATCGCTCCCGACGCCCGGGCAGCCTACGTGATGATCGAGTTCGACCCGGTGTCGATCTCGGGCAACACGCTGCGCCGGCACTGGGTCGCAACGTTCGAGCGGGATGGGAAACGCTACTTCTTCGCCGACTCCAAGCGTCCCGGACACATCGCCGGGCCCTACGGGAGCACGCAGGAGTTCATCGCCGACTACGCCGCGTACCGGGGCCGGCGGATCGTGTCGTTCCGCGAGGCGGAGACGTTCGAACGCAAGGTGCGAACCCAGGCCGCGAAGCAGTCTCGCGACCCGCGTCCCTGACCTGCCGACGCAACAATCTGCTCAGATGTAGACGAAGACGTCGAGCTTGTTGCCATCCGGGTCGCGGAAGTAGGCGGCGTAGAAGCCCTCACCGCCGTCGGCACGCAGGCCGGGAGGTCCTTCGTCGCTGCCGCCCAGTGCGAGCGCCTTGGCGTGGATCCGATCGACCTTGTCGCGCGAATCGACCGCGATGCCGGCCATCACGCCGTTGCCCACCGTGGCGGGGCGGCCATCGTAGGGTTTCATGATGCAAAGCATCGGCTGGTCCATGGCCGCGGCCCATCCGTAGCCGCGACCGCCGAACTCCATCAGGCGCTTGGCGCCCATCTCGGCCAGCAACGCGTCGTAGAACGCCGTGGCGCGAGGCAGGTCGTTGGTGCCCAGCGTGATGTAGCCGATCATTGCCATTCCCTCGACGGTGGACGCGCGAGGTCGAACATTACCGCATCCACCTCGACCAGACGAGAGTCGGCCGACGCTAGTGCATTCTCACTTGCGTGAGGATGAACAGATTCACCGCCAGCGCTTCGAGCAACAGGAAGACCGCGAAGGCCACCATCCGGGACGCGGGCGTTCGGGGGTCGTGCCGAAGCTGTCTGCGCCGCCGGACGAATTCGACGACGAGGAGCGCCGTCGCGGCGACCGGGGTCACGAAGAACAACGCCACGACCACGCCGAACCCGGCGTCCGTGCGATTGAATCCGCCCAGGAGATCGAGCCTCGCTCCCGCAAGCAGCAGGAGGAGCAGCTGCGGCAGCGCCGCGACGACGAGCCTGAAGGCATTCACCTGACGCGCAAACCCGATCCCGAATGACGCCTGCCGAGCCAGCGTATCACGGCAAGGCGCCACCGGTCCGGCGCGGCACGCGCCGGCTGCGCATCAGGGTCCCGTCAGCTGAACGTCTCGCCCATCAATGTCGTGAACCAGCGCTGCATGTCCTGGTAGTTGTCGGACGTTGCAGACGACGCGGCGATCGCCTTGCCGTTGTTGTGCTGGGCCAGCATCACCATCGTCTTGGACACCGGATCGTACTGGTACAGGGCCGACAACCACGTGGCCAGCGTCGCCGTGATGGGCGTGTAGCACGCGGAGTTGGTGACTACCTGCGAGTTCAGGGGCCGACCGCTCAACAGGCGCACGATGGCATCCGCGCAGGTCTTGCCCTGCTGGTTGCCGATGTGCCCGGCCTTCGGCTGCGTCGTCAGGCTGGCGTCGCCGATGACGTGGATCAGCGGATCGACGGTCGACTGGTAGCTCAGCACGTCGACCGGGGCGAACGGCTTCGCGGGATCGGCACTGAGCAGGCCGACACCATTCAGCAGTTGCGGTGCCCGTTGCGGCGGGATCGGATTGAGCACGGCCGCCTGGACCTGCGCCCGGGTCGCCACCGGAACGAGGTTGACCACCTGGTCATACGTCACGACCCGGTTCGCGCTGTCGACATGGGTCACGTTGCAGCCGGGGCGATAGACGACGACACCGGCATAGAGCGTCGTGAAGGCATGGCTGAAGTTCTCCTTCTCCACGATGATGTCCGCATTGGCGTCGAGCACGATGATCCTGCTGCCGGCCTTGTTCTTCGTCAGCCAGTCGGCGATGACGCACACGCGCTCGTAGGGGCCCGGCGGGCAACGATACGGCGCCTTGGGAATGGTCAGGACCACGTCCTGACCGGGCTGCATGGCGAGCAACTGGTTGCGCAGCAGCTGCGTCTGCGGGCCGGCCTTCCACGCGTGAGGGACGAGCGTGTCGTACTCGGCCAGGCTCGACATCCCGGGCATCAGGTCGAAGTCCAGACCCGGCGCCAATACCAGGCGGTCGTAGCTGATGGTGCCGCCGGTTTCCAGTGTCACGTACCTGGCGGCACGGTTGATGCCGCTGACCTTGGCATTGACCCGCGTCACGCCGTAATGGCTGACCAGGGTGTTGTAGGTGTAGTTCAGGCTGGCGAGCGTGCGCTGTCCCGTGAGCACCGTGTTGCTCATGATGTTCGACGTGTAGGAGGGGCTTGCCTCCACCAGCGTGACGGCAACGCCGGTACCGCCCCACAGCCGCAGGTACTTGGCGACGGCGGCGCCCGACATGCCGCCGCCCACGACGACAACCTTGCCGGTGATGCCGGTGTTCGTGGGCACCGGGAACAGCACAGGGGTGTTGCTGTCCTCCGCCCACGCGGTGGGCAGTCCCATGAGGCCGAGGCTGCCGACCGACAGCGAGGCGAGAAATTTGCGACGATCCATGGTCATGGCTCCGCTCATTGTTTGGACAGGAAGTCAGCGATGAGCTGAAGCTGCGCGTCGGTGTAGCCCACGGCGTGGGCAGCCATGATGCCGCTGGGATCCTCCTCGCCGCTCGCGAACTTGCGCAACTCCGACAGCACTTCGGTGCTGCCCTGGATGCGATCGAAGCCGCCGCTGCCGTTGGTCCCGTGACACTGGAAGCAGTTGCTGGCCAGCAGGCGCCCGGGGTGGATGTCGTTTGTCGACGTCGGAGGTGGCGGCGGTGGCGGCGGCAACGACGAGGTGACGGTCACCTGCACCTTGACGGACGAGCGCGTGTCGCGCACGGTCAGTTCGGCGCTTCCCGCGGCCTTCCCGGTCACAGTGACCACGTTCCCGGAAAGACTCGTACCGACCGCAGTGACGTTGGAGTTGGCGATCGTGATCGTGCCGATCGCATTGGCCACGGTCAGCGTCACCGACTGCCCGACCGAGAGCGATGCAGTGCCAGGCGAGACACCCAATGGCGCACTGACCGTCACCCTGGTCGTTTTCGTGCCGCTCCTGTCGGTGACCGACAGCGTCGCCACACCGGCCGCATTCGCGGTCACGTTCACCTTGCCGCTCACCAGGCTCGCCGCAACGGCCGTCGGATTCGAGTTGGCGAGGGTGACCGTGCCCTTGACCCGCTTGACCTCGATGGTGGCCTTGGCGCCGGGCGCCAGGGACAACGAGGTGGGGGACAGCGTCAGCGCCTGGGCCGCCACGGCCACCAGCGGGAGGATCAGGCTCGAGAGCCAGCTAATACGTCGGGCGAGCTTCATTGTTTTCCTTCTCGTGTCGCGTTGGCGGGCGGACCCCGAAGGAATCCGTCACCGCGACAGGTTAGCGAGCCAACCTGAACGAGACCTGAACGCCCCGGGGGGGCGAGTTCAGGTACGCGGTTCGCCGGACGCGGGCCAGGTGAGGCGCGCCTCGAACCCGGCCGCAAGTCCTTGCGGCGGGCTCTTCAGGCCGAGCCGGGCGCGCATTCGCCGCGCCAGCATCGCCACGATGGCCAGTCCAAGGCCCGCGCCGACACCGGCGGAGTTGCCGGCGCGCTTGAAGCGCTGGGTCAGCGTCGGCAGGTCCTCGGACGGTACGCCGGGACCATCGTCGGTGACCGCGACCACGTTGTCACCGTGTTCCCGGCGGCACGAAACCCGGATCCAGTGCCCGCCCGACCCGTGCACCAGCGCGTTCTCGACCAGGTTGCGGAGCGCCAGCCCGGCCGCGTCGAGATCGCCGCGAACACGGACCGCCGTCACGTCGGCCGTGATCTCGCGCCCCTGCAGCCGCGGATCGTGGCGAAACTCCTCGACGGTGAGACGCACCACGCGATCGAGGTCCACCCATTCGTGCACCAGCGGCTCGGAGCCCTCGGCGCGGGCCAGCGCCAGCAGGCGCTCGGCCAGCCGGGACAGGCGGGCCATCGACTCGATCAGGCGTGCTGCCTGCACCTCGAGCTCGGGTTGCCCCGCACTCAGCGACGCCATCAGTTGCGCCTGCGCCAACGCGGCCGCGATCGGCGTGCGCAGCTCGTGCGCGCTGTTGTAGGTGAAGCTGCGTTCGGCCTCCAGCGCCGCGGACACGCGGCCGAGCAGCTGGTTGGTGGCTTCCAGCGCCGGGCGCATCTCCGTGGCGACGCCGGACAGCGGCAACATGCCCATCGCCTTCGGGTCGCGTTCGCCCACCACCTTCGCGGTGCGCTGCACGTGGCCCATCAGCGAACGCGAGGCCCGCAGCACCATGAAGGCCGCGAACGCGAGCAGCACTGCGAGCGGCGCGGTCAGCCAGAGCACGGCGGCGAGCAGCGCCTCGCGCCGCTCCGGCAGCGGGTCCGCGACCTGCAGGTAGCGGCCATTGGCTTCGTCGCGCAACGTGACGATGCGCCAGTCGTCCACGTCGGCCAGGCCTTCGTGCAGTGGCGTCAGCACGCCGATCGCCGGCGTGTTGGCCGAGTGCAGCAGCACTTGCCCCGCTTCGTCGACGACCCGGTAGGCAAAGCGGTCGTGCGGTGGATGCTCGGCGGCGCGGGCCTGGGCGTCCCGCAGCACGCTCGCAGTGACCGCAAGGTCCGGCGTCCGGCTGATGAACGACACGAGGATCAGCCCCGTTTCCTGCAGCTCGTCGTCGGACTTGCCGTCGATCAGGCGCTGCAGGACGACCGCGCTGCCGATCACGCCGGTCAGCCACAAGAGCGCCAGGCCGAGCATGATGCTGCGCGCCAGGCGCGACATCAGCGCGCTCGCGCCGGGGAGCCGGAACCCCGGCACCGCGGTGCGACCCGGAGCGACCGCGTGGGCATGGCCCGTCTCCGTCGCCGTGCCCGCCACCGGCGCTGCCCCAGCGGTAGCCGTAGCCCCGGACGGTGCGGATCGCTTCGCGACCCAGCTTGCGCCGCAGCCGCGACACGTAGACCTCGATGACGTTGCTGGCCGCGCCCTGGTCGAGCGGGTAGATCGTGTCCTCGAGCTGCTTGCGGGAGAGCACGTTGCCGGGATGCTGGAGGAAGGCCAGCAGCAGCGCGTATTCCTGGGTGCTCGTCTCGACGACGGCCCCGTCGAGCGTCACCGTGCGCGTGGCGGGATCAATGCGCAGACTCCCGACCTCGATCGTCGGCGCGCGCTGTCCGATGCGCCGCCGCGCGAGCGCGCGCAGGCGTGCCGCGAGTTCGGGCAGGTCGAACGGCTTGACCAGGTAGTCGTCCGCGCCGGCATCGAGGCCGCGGATCCGGTCGGTGAGGCGGTCGCGCGCCGTCAGTATCAGCACCGATGGCGGCGCGGCCAGCTTGCGCAGCGCCGGCAACAGCGAGAGCCCGTCGCCGTCGGGCAGCCCCAGGTCGAGGACCACGCACGCATAGTCCCCCGGCAGGAAGGCGCGCGCCGTGCCGAGGCGTTCCGCCCAGTCGACTGCGTACGCTTCCTTGACCAGGAAGTCCCGCACGGCGAGGCCGAGCGCCCGATCGTCTTCGACCAGCAATATCCGCATCGGGTCAGCGTACGGGCATCGATCGCCTCCCGCAACGGCGTGCCCGCCGGCACGGCGCCGGCGTCAATGCTCGTCCGCTCGCACCACCCGGCTGGCCACGCCCGCGCGCCGCAGCAGCGCAAGGTATTCCTCGGCCTTTTCGCGCGTCACCTCATCGGCAACGACGTGCGGCAGCCCGTCGAGCAGCTGCCGCACATCGTCAGGTTCGCGACGAAACAGTGCGGACAGCAGTTGCCTCGCCTCGCGCTCGGGACCATCGTCCAGCAATGCGCCCTCGAAAACGACGCGATACCTGTTCTCGGCCATCCGGTTCACCTCCTTTGCGGTGACCGGCGCAAGCTTCGGACCACCCGGGGCCCGAAGCCGACGAACGGTCGCGGCTGGAGCCGGCTCGACGTCAGGCAAGCGCGCGCGAGGCCGCTCGCGGCGAATCAGGGCGCCAGTCGCTCCCGCAGCCAGGAACCGTCCGGCTGCAGCGTGTAGCGCAGCCGGTCGTGCAGACGGCTCTTGCGGCCCTGCCAGAACTCGAACGTGTCCGGGGTCAGGCGGTAGCCGCCCCAGTGCGGCGGGCGCGGCGGGTCGAGCAGGAACCTCGCGCCGAACCGGGCCGCCTCGGTGACGAGGACGACGCGCGAGGAGATCACCTGGCTCTGCGGCGAGGCCCACGCGCCGATGCGCGAGTCGAGCGGCCGCGTCTTGAAGTACGCGTCGGACTCCTCGGCGCTCGTCATCTCGATGCGGCCCTCGATGCGCACGACGCGCTCCATCTCGGCCCAGTAGAACTGCAGCGCCGCCTGCGGCTGGGCGGCGAGGTCTCGCCCCTTGCGGCTCTGGTAGTTGGTGTAGAACACGAGGCCACGCGAGTCGCAGCCCTTCAGCAGCACGACGCGCGTCGACGGCCGGCCATCGGCGCCGACGGTCGCGAGCGTCATCGCCGTGGGCTCGGGCACTTCGGCCGCGATCGCCTCCTGCAGCCAGTGCTCGAACTGCTGCTGCGGGACGCTCGCCGAGTGCGATTCGTCGAGCTCGGCGCGCTCGTAGCTCCGGCGCAGATGCGCGATGTCCTTGGTGGTGGTCATCGGTAACTCAAATTGGGGTCAGACCCCGACTTCTCCAAATTGGGGTCTGACCCCATCTCTGACCCCTTTCAGGCGTCGCCGCGCGCGCGGGAGAGCGCGCCGAACACCGCCGCGAGGTCGGCGATCGGCGGCTGACCGGGAGCCGAGGCGCCCTCGCCGACCGCGAACGAAAGCGACGAGCCGAACACGCCGCCGACCATGCGCGTCGTCACGCCCAGCGGGCCCATCGACATGCTGATCAGCGGGATGCGCGCCTTCGCGTCCGCCGTGGCAGTAGCGGCAAGCAGCGTCAGCACGTCGGCACGATCGCGCGGCATCGTCGCGACCTTGGCGACGTTTGCACCCAGCCGGTCGGCTTCGAGGAAGCGCTCGACCAGGAGGTCGTGCCCCGGCGTGTAGCCGAAGTTGTGGTACGAGAGGATGAGGCGGGTGTTCTGCTCGCGCGTACGCTCGCGCACGCGGCGCACCAGCGGCGCCGGGTTCGACAGCTCGAAGTCGATGAAGTCGACGAGCCCGGCGCTGCCGACCGCGTCGTAGAGCCGCGTCACGCCTTCGGCGTCGAGCGGTATCGGCTGGCCGCCCTCGTGCGCCGCGCGGCAGGTGAAGATGATCGGCGTCTCTCCCACCGCGGCGCGCAAGGCCCGCCCGGACGCCAGCACCGCCGTGGTCTCGGCGATCTTCTCGAAGAAGTCGACGCGCCACTCGATCACGTCGGGGCGCTTCGCCAGCACCGCCGCGGCTTCGGACGCGAGCCGGTCCGGCGTGCGCGCGACGAGGGGCGAGCAGATCAGCGGCGTCGGGCCGCCCATGCGCCGCCCGCGGATGTCGAACACCTTTTCCTGCTTCATCGTGCTGCCCTCCATCTTCGCGGGACGCGCCCGCGCGCCGCGCCAAACACTCATTCTAAGCGAGCGTCGCCGCTCGTCCTGCCGTCCCGCGCGCAGGATCACGACGTGGCGCGTCGCGACGCCCGGTACTCGCCGAGGATGCGGTCGATGACCCGCGTGGTGCGCGCGGCGGACTCGCCCGTGCTGGGGCACGCGCCGACGCCATTCAGCTCGTCGACGAACGTCTGGATCAGCGGCTGATGGACGTGCGGCGGGTCACCGATGTCGATCGACTCGCGCGCGCCGCCGCGTTCGAGCTCGATCGGCACCGCGCGCGTCGTGGAAAACCGCAGGCGTCCTTTGGTACCGACGACCTCGTTCCATTCCTCGTCGCGGTCCGCCGCATAGCAGAACGCGCCGCTGCCGTGGATGCCCGACGCGAAGCGCCAGCTGGCCGTCACGACGTCTTCGGCGTCGTATGCGCCCGCGACGTTCGCGGCCAGCGCACGCACGTCCCCGATCGGACCGAACAGGAAGTCGAGGAAGTCGAGCGTGTGGCTCATCACGTCGACGAAGTACCCGCCACCCGAGCGCGTCGCGTCCGTGCGCCAGGGCGGCGACGCCGGGGCCGCCTCGCTGGCGGTGCGCAGCGGCTGGAAGTGGCGGCACACGACCATGCGCACCTCGCCCACCGCTCCGCCGGCGACGAGGTCGCGCACCGCGAGGAAGCGCGGCAGCGCGCGGCGGTAGTAGGCCACGCGCAGCGGCACGCCGGCGACCGCGCAGGCGGCGATCATCGCGTCGCATTCGGTCGCATCGAGCGCCATCGGCTTCTCGACCAGCACCGCCTTGCCGGCCTGCGCGCAGCGCAGCACGTAGTCGTGGTGCGTCGCCGGCGGCGTGGCCACGTACACGGCGTCGATGTCCGGTGCGCGGAGGATCGCCTCGGCGTCGTCGTGCCAGCGGGGCACGCCGTGACGACGCGCGTAGTCGGCCGCGAGCGCGCCGTCGCGGCGCATGACTGCGACGAGCGACGGAGTGGCGGGCCTTGGCGAACCCCGGGCCGCTCTTGACCTCGGTGACGTCGCCGCAGCCGATGATGCCCCAGCGGATCGTGCTTCATGGATTTCCTGTCGTGATCGGCCCGGTCAGCGCGTTTCGACCAGCCGACCGGTCCGCGCCGACTCGGCGATCGCCTCGGTGACGCGCAGGTTGGCCAAGCCCGTCCCGCACGGTCACGAGCGGCCGGGCCTCGCCGCGGATCACCGCGCCGAAGTGCTCCATCTGCAGCGTCAGCGGATCCTCGCGCACCAGGTCCGCGACTTCGACCGCGAACGGCTTCCACCACGAGCGGTCCTCCGCCCTGGCATAGGTCTTGAGCCGCATCGTCGGCACCGACAGCGAGCCGAACGTGCCGGCGATCACGTAGCAGTCCTCGTCGGCGATAGCTCGCGTAGGCCTCGTTCTCCTGCGACGTCTGCTCCCAGCTGCGGGGGCAGGCGGCGGTGTCGGAGAGCATGAACGTGCCCAGGGCTCCGCTGGCGAAGCGCAGGTTGATCGCCACGGTGTCCTCGACTGCGAAGCCCCGCACCGCGTTCGACGCGACCGCCTGCACCGCGACGATCTCGCCGCACAGCATCCGCAGGTTGTGCACCTCGTGGATCATGTTGATCAGGATCGGGCCGCCGCCCGGCTCCCGGCGCCACGGCCCGTCCTCGAAGTAGTGGTCGGGCTTGAAGAACACCGCGCTGCCCATGACCGCGACGATGCGGCCGAGCCGGCCCGCGTCGATCAGCGCCTTCGCCCGCGCCATGATCGGGCTGTGCGCGCGGTGATGGCCGACGATCACGCGCGCGTTCTTCGCCTCGACCGCCGCGGCGAGCCGCTCGGCTTCGGCGACCGTGTCGGCCACCGGCTTCTCCAGCAGCACGCCCACCCCTTCGTCGATGCACCGCAGCGCCTGCTCGACGTGAAACCGGTTCGGCGAGGCGACGACCACGCCGTCGACCTTCGACGGCCGCGAACAGCGCGTCGAGCGTCGGGTAGAGCGGCACGCCGGCCTGCGCCGCGACCTTGCCTGCCGCCGGTGCGGGGTCGACGACCGCGACGAGCGAGCACGTCGGGCTCGCCTGCGCACGCGCCATGTGCGCGGCACCGATCATGCCGGCACCGGCGACGGCGATGCGGACCTCGTTCACGGCTGGATTCCCTGCGTCGCGGCGATCTCCCGCCGCGACGCTCTCCGCTCCGGCGCTCGCGTCAGCCCGAGTAGCCGAACATGCGCGGCAGGAACAGCACGAAGTCCGGCATGTAGGTGATGATCATCAGCGCGATCAGCATCACGCCGAGGAACGGCATCACCTCGCGCACGATGTCGCGCAGCGGGACGTCGGCGATCCTTGGTCATCATGAACAGCAGCAGGCCGTAGGGCGGCGTGACGAGGCCGAACATGATGTTCGTCACGGCCATCACCCCGAAGTGCACGGGGTCGATGCCCAGCGCCGTGGCCGTCGGCAGCAGCACCGGCAGGATGATCAGGATGATCGTCGTGCCCTCGAGCAGGCAGCCCAGCACCAGCAGGATCACGTTGACCATCAGCAGGAAGCCGATCGGCGACAGATCGGTCGCGGTGAGGATCGCGCTGACCGTCTTCGGGATGTTCTCGACGGTGATCACGTAGTTGAACGCCATCGCCCCGGCGATCAGCATGCCGATCGACACCGTGGTGCGCGCGCTGGACGAGCAGCGAGCGGTAGATGCCGCCGGCGGTGACGCTGCGATAGAGCACGCCCGAGATCAGCAGCGCGTACGCCGCCGCGACGGCCGCCGCCTCGGTGGGCGTGGTGATGCCGCTGTACAGGCAGCCGAACAGGATGACCGGCATCATCAGCGCCGGGAAGGCCTCCTAGGTGATGCGCGGCATCTCGCGCAACGGCACCTTCGTCCTCCAGCGGGAAATTGCGACGCTTGGCCATGACCACGATCAGCGCCATCTGCACGGCGCCGATCAGCAGGCCCGGCACGACGCCGGCCAGGAACAGGTAGCCGACCGAGGCGTCGGAGACCAGCGAATAGACGACCAGCGGGATCGACGGCGGCAGGATCGGGCCGATCGTTGCCGAGACCGCCGGTCAGCGCGGCACGCGAAGGCCTTCGTGTACTTGCCCTCGCGCGTCATCAGCGACTGCATCAGCTTGCCGGCGCCGGCGGCATCGGCCAGCGCGGAGCCCGACATGCTGGCGAAGACGATGCTCTGCGCGACGTTGACCAGCGCGAGACCGCCGCGGAAGCGGCCGACGATCGCGTTGCAGAAGCGCACCAGCCGGTCCATGATGCTGCCGGCATTCATGAACTCGGCGGCGAGGATGAACAGCGGGATGGCGAGCAGCAGGAAGCTCCCCATCATGCCGTTCAGGATCTGCTCGGCGGCGGTGCCGACGTCGAGGCCCGCGAGGAACAGGTAGAGCACCGAGCCGCCGATCATCGAGAGCCCGACCGGAAGTCCCAGCACGCTCAGCCCGAGGATCGTCAGCAGCGCGAGGGAGAAGGGGCTCGCCAGGTTCATTTCGCGTCCTGCTCCGACTTCCGTCGCGTCGACCTGTCATCCGGCTCACCGCGCAGGCGCCTCCCAGAACAGCCACAGGTAGCGCAGGATGATGGCGACCACGAAGATCACGTAGATCGAGTACAGCCAGTCGAGCCGGATGTTGAGGTACGACGAGCGCTCGACCTTCATGAACGTCGACGTACTTGTACGTGCCCGGCAGCGAGAGCCCGTACAGCACGACGGCGCGCCATCGACGATGATCACGGCCATCACGCGGCGCGCGCGCGGCCCCGCGACCGAAAGGAAGATGTCGAAGCGGATCTCGTCCTTCTCCTTCAGCGCGAACGCCGTGCCCCACAGCACCATCCACAGCCAGCAGACCAGCGACAGCTCGGTCGACCAGCCGGTGGGCAGGTTGAAGAAGTAGCGGAACACGATCTGGACGATGAAGGCGACGAACATCACGCCCAGCATCGCGGCAATCAGGTTCTCGGAGCGCCGCTGCACCCAGCCGGCGACGCCGCGTATGAATGACTCCATGCTCCTCCCCGCCCCTGTTCCCGCCGATGGTCGTCGCCACCGGGCTCGTCACGTCACGGGCGCGATCGCGCCCGTGACGCCGGCGGCCGCGAGCCGCGCGAGCGACCCGCGACCACGCCTCTGCGGACGCTACTTCACCGCGGCGATCTTGTCGAGGATCCCCGGCGCCCAGGACTTCGCCTCGTCGGAGGCCAGGTAGACCTTCTGCGCATAGGCGCGGAACGCGGCGATGTCCGGCGTGTAGATGTCGAGCCCCTGCTTCTTGAAGCCGTCGGCGAGCTCGGTCTCGCGCTTCAGGTGCTCCTGCACGCTCCAGGCCAGCGCCTTGTCGACCGCGGCCTGGAAGGTCTTCTGCTTGGCCGGGCTCATCGCGTTCCAGGTCTTGAGGTTCATGCACAGCACGTCGAAGGCGACCAGGTGCGACGTCAGCACGATCTGCGACATCACCTCGTAGAACTTCATGTTCTGCACGTTCGGCAGCGGATTGTCCTGCCCGTCGATCGCGCCCGTCTGCAGCCCGGTGTAGGTCTCGGCATAGGCCATCGGCGTCGGGTTGGCGCCGATCGAACGGCCGAGCAGCTGCCAGGCATCGCCCGGCGGCATGCGCAGCTTGATGCCGGCGAGGTCGGCCGGCGTGTTGATCTTCTTCTTGGGCTTGAGGCCCACCTGCCGCGTGCCGAAGAACGTCGGCCCGAGGATCTTGATCTTCAGCTGGTCCTCGGCCTGCTTCTTCATCTCGGCGCCGAGCGGGCTCGCGAAGAACGCCAGCACGTGGTTGGCGTCGCGGAACGTGTAGGCGGAGGTCAGCACCGACCACGCCGTCAGCTGCTTGGAGATGTCCTGCGGCGCGACGTTGCCGATCTCCAGGTTGTCGCGCTGCAGCGCGACGAGCTCGGTGCCCTGCTTGAACAGCGTGCCGCCGTAGAACGGCTCGATCTTGAAGTCGGCTTCGACGTCCTTGATGAGCATGCGCGTCATGTCGGCGCGGATGTCCTTGTCCGAGAACACCGCCGCGAAGCGGAGCGTCGGTTGTCCCTGCGCCCAGACGGGCACGGCCTGCGCCGCGGCCAGCGCGGCGCCGGCCTTGATCAGCGTACGGCGGTCGATCCTGAATTCCATGGTCTTCTCCTCGATGTGGATTGCGACTGCGGGGCTAGCGAGTTGACGGGGGAGCGAGCCAACTCAGAATGACGTCCGCCACCATCCGGCGGCGAGCGGGCACATCCCCCCGGGCGCCCATGTCCCGCTGGAACAGGGTGCCGAAGGTGTACTGATTGGTGACGTTGAACATCCCCAGCGCGGCGATCGCCATGTGGATGTCGATCGGATCGACGTCGGGCCGGAACACGCCCTCCGCCTGACCGCGCGCGATCACGGCGCCGAGCATGTCGACGATCGGGCGATTGACCGTCCGCAGCGACGGGAAGCGCTTCATGTGCCGGCCCTTGGCCTGGTTCTCCGCGACGACGAGGCGCACGAAGTACTCGTGCTCGACGTAGTAGTCGTAGGTGAACTCGACGATGCGGCGGATCGCCTCGACCGGTGCGAGGTGCTCGAGCGCGAGCTCGTTCTCGGCCTCGCGGATCTCCGCGTAGACCCGCTCGAGCACCGCCAGGTAGAGCCGCTCCTTGCTGCCGAAGTAGTAGTTGATCAACGCGCGCGTGGTCTGCGTGCGCGCGGTGATCGCGTCCATGCTCGCGCCCTTGAAGCCGCGCGCGGCGAACTCGCTGGTCGCGGCCGCGAGGATGCGCGCGCGATTGGCCTCCGGCGCCTTCGGCTTGCGCATGGCGGTGCTGCGAGCGGACTGGACCTGCAACGCCATCGGCGCCTCGAATTTGGCGAACTCGTCAGGAAAATTTAACAGAGTCGCCAAATCACGGCAAGCGTCCGGATTGACGCACCGCAACATGCGCGCCGGGCTCAATAGGAGACCTTCGCCACCGCCCGCAGCTCCTCGGGGGTCGCGGTGCCGAAGCCGAAGAACTCGAGGTAGGCCGGGATCATCTCGAACAGCATGTCGGTGCCGACCTGGAAGCGGCAGCCGCGGGCGCGCGCCGCCGTCGAGCAGCGGGGTGATCTCCTGCTTCATCACCACCTCGCCCACGAACGTCCTCGGCTCGAGGCGCGATCACGTCGAAGGGCAGCGGATCGCCCGGCTTCATGCCGAGCGGGGTGCCGTTGACCACCAGGTCGTAGCCCGCGGGATCGCTGGCGGTCAGGTGCACGTCGAGCGCCGGATAGTGCTTGGCGAGGCGCCCGGCGAGCGCCTCGGCCGAGCCCCGGTTGGTGTCGAAGAGCGCGATCGCCCCCACGCCGGCCGCGGCCAGCGACGCGGCGATCGCCGAACCCACGCCGCCGGTGCCCACGACCAGGCAGCGCGCCCCGCGCACCTCGAAGCCCTTGCGCGCGATGCCGCGCACGAAGCCCGTGCCGTCGAACATGTCGGCCAGCAGCGTGCCGTCCGGCCGCAGCAGCACCGCGTTGCTCGATCCCGCGATCTCGACCGTCGGCGTGACCTCGTCGACCAGCCCGACCGTGGTGACCTTGTGGGGCATGGTCACCAGCGCGCCGCGGATGTTGGTGAGCCGGAACAGCGGGCGCAGGAACGCCGGGTAGTCGTCGGCCTTGACACCCATCGGCACGACGACCGCGTCGATGCCCTTGCTGTCGAACCAGGGGTTGTAGATGAGCGGGGCCTTGAACGACTCCGTCGGATAGCCGAGTGGGCGATGAGGGTGGTCTTGCCGCTGATCATGGGAACGTGGTGGTGCGGGTTCGTGGTCGGGAAAGTGGCGGGTTCGGACGCCTGCCGCCTCGGCGACGGCGCCGTCAGAGCATCTCGCCGCCGCGGGCGCGGCGGACGATGTCGAACACCGTGACGAGATCGCCGATCGGGATCTGCCCCGGCGCCGACGCCGACTCCGCGACGGCGAAACTGAGCCACGACCCGAACAGGCCACCGACCAGCCGCGAGGCCACGCCGAGCGGGCCGACCGCCATGCTGATCAGCGGAATGCGCGCCCGGTCGTCGGCCTGCTCGGTCGCCGCCAGCAGCGTCAACACGTCCCTGCGGCTGCGCGGCATCACCTGCAGCATCGCCACGTCGGCGCCGAGCCGCTCGGCCTCCAGCACGCGGTCGATCAGGTACTCGAGCCCGGGCGTGTAGGCGAGGTTGTGGTACGACAGGATCAGGCGGACGCCGTGCCGCCGCGTGCGTCTCGCGCACGCGGCGCACGTGCTCCGGATCGTTGTCCATCTCGAAGTCGGCGAAGTCGACGAACCCGCTGGCCGCCACCGCTTCGTGGAGCGCGACGACGGCCTCCCCGGCAAGCGCGATGCGCTCGCCGCCGCCGCCCTCCGCACGGCAGGTGAAGATGACGGGACGCTTGCCGACGACCTCGCGCAGTGCCCGGGCCGTCTCGATCACCGCGCCCGCATCGCCGATCGCGTCGAAGAAGTCGACGCGCCACTCGACCAGGTCGGGCTTCTGCTTCAGCACCCGGGTCGCTTCCGCGAGCAGCCGCTCGCGCGTGCGGCCGACCAGCGGTGCGCACATGAGCGGAGTGTCCCCGCCCAGCTTCCTGCCGCGCGCATCGACCGCCTTGATGTGCTTCTTCATGCTGTCGCTCCAGTCACGTGGTCGCGGACGTGCGACGCGCCCCGCCTTTCGCCCGTCCCGGACTGCGCGCGTCGCGCGCCTGCCCGGTCGGCGGGTGCTCCGCCAGGTACGCCTTCAGCGTCTCCAGGCAGCGCGTCGCGTGCTCCGCATAGCCGAGCTCGTCGTGCAGCTCCTTGTTGGGCAACTCGATCGAGTACGGGCAGGGCGGGATGTGCGCGAGAATGCCGGCGACGTCGATCCCGCCTTCGCCGACGTAGAGCCGCCCCTCGCGCATGATGCGGATCATCTCCGCACGCTCGGTCGGGATCTCCGCCGTCGCGTCGCACAGCTGGGCGAAGTGGAACCACTCGGGCGGCAAGCCGTCGAGGTCGGCCGGGTTGTCGCGGGCGCGGTGGAAGTGGTGCGTGTCGATCATCAGGCCCGCGTTGGGCCGGTTCACCGCGCGCAGCACGTCGACCGTCATCGCCAGGTTGTTGACGGTGGCGATCGGCACGTACTCGAGGTCGACGGTGAGGCCGAAGGGCCGCGCGAGGTCGCAGATCTCGCCGAACTTCTCGATGTAGAACTCGCGCTCGCCGCCCCAGATGCTGGACAGCACCGCCTTGGCGCCGACCTCGGCCGCCACCTCCATCGCCGGCAGGTACTTGGTCGGATGCAGGCCTTCGTAGACACGGGCGAGCTCGATGTCGTGGACGCGCACCCCGGTCGACGCGAGCGCCCGCTTGAACTGCCGCAGCATCTGCGGCTTCTCGGCGAGCGAGTAATCGGGCTCGCCGGGCAGCCCCATGTAGATCGGGCGGATGCTCACGTAGTCGTAGCCGGCCCGCGCCGCGATGTAGGTCATCTCCGGCGGCGGGCAGCCGAGCACCGTGAGATGCGCCAGGGAAAATTCCTGTTTCATGCCGTTGTGCCTCCCGCTTCGCTCCGCGCTCGACGCGCTCGCCGTGCCTCTGCCGCTGACGTGATGCACCTTCTTGCCCGGCGAGTAGATGTCCATGATGTTCCAGTGGCCGGCGGTGGGCACCGGCTCGTTCTTCATGTAGACGTCGATGACGACGGGCTTCTTCGACTTGATCGCCTTCGCGAGCGCGGGCTTCAGCTCGGCGGCCGACGCGACCTTGATGCCCTCGACGCCGTAGGCGCGGGCGATCGCCGCGTAGTCGGGCGACCAGGTCTTGCCGTCCTTCTCGAACACGGTGGCGAACGTCGTGCCGTAGTGGGCGGCCTCGAGGCCGGCGATCGTGCCGAACGCGTGGTTGTTCATGATCAGCCACACGACCGCGATGTCCTCCTCGAACGCCGTGGCGAGCGGCGCCGGGTTCTGGCCGAAGCCGCCGTCGCCGATCAGCGCGACGACGACGCGGTCGGGCAGCGCGACCTTCGCGCCGAGCGCCGCCGGCGAGCCGAAGCCCATCGTCGCGAAGCCGCCGGGCGTGAAGATGGTGCCCGGCGTGTAGATCGGGAACTGCTGGCCGACGCCGTTCTTGTTCCAGCCCACGTCGGTGCACAGGATCGCGTCGCGCGGCAGCACGTCGCGCAGGTCGGCGAGGATGCGCTCGGGGCGCATCGGCCAGGCGTCGCTCTGCATCGCCTTGCGGTTGCCGTCGACGAACTTCTTGCGGTTGGCCGCCATCTCGGCGACCAGCTTGTCGCGCTTGACGCCCTTCGGTGCGATCCTGCGCGCGACGCGGACGAGGACCTTCAGCGCCTCCTTGAGGTCCGCGACGGCGCCGATCGCCACCGGGTAGTTGCGGCCGATCTCCGCCGGATCGATGTCGATGTGGATCAGCTTCGTCGGCGGGAAGCGGAACGTGTACTTGTCCTCCCACGAGCTGCAGTCGGCCTCGGAGAAGCGCGTGCCGAGCGCCAGGATCCAGTCGGCGCCCTTGCACTTGTCGTTGATGAACTTCGTGCCCCAGAAGCCGGTCATGCCGAGGATCAGCGGGTGGTCGTCGGGCAGCGCGCCCTTGCCCATCAGCGTGTGCGCGACCGGCAGCGACAGGTGCTCGGCCAGCGCGCGCATCTCCTCGGCGGCCTGGGCGAGCAGGATGCCGCCGCCGACGTACATCACCGGCGACTTCGCGTCGAGCAGCTGGCGCACGATCTTCTCGGCGGTGTCCTCGTCGAGCGAGGGCTTCGCGAGCGAGCGGGTGTTGGCGGCGACGCGCTTCCACAGCGCGGCGTCGATCTCCTTGGAGAAGATGTCCATCGGCACGTCGACCAGCACCGGGCCCGGCCGGCCGCTCTCGGCGAGCGTGAACGCCTTCTCGAGGATCTCGGGCAAGAGATGCGCGGAGTCGACGCGCCAGGCGCGCTTCACGAACGGCCGGTAGATCTCGTATTGCTGGGCGTCCGCGTGCAGGTTGACTTCCTGGTGCGGGTGCTTGCCGTAGTAGTGCGTCGGCACGTCGCCGGCGATCACCACCATCGGGATCGAGTCGAGCGCGGCGTTGGCCACACCGGTCGCGGCGTTGGTGAGCCCCGGCGACAGGTGCGTGAGCAGCACCGACGCCTTGCCCGTCGCGCGCGCGTAGCCGTCGGCCGCGTGCGCGGCGACCTGCTCGTGGCGCGTGTTGATGAACTTGATCTTGCGGCTCTTCGAGAGCGCAGCCAGCACCGCGATGTTGGTGTGCCCGCACAGGCCGAAGACGTGCTTGACGCCGCGGGCTTCGAGGTACTTGACCAGCTGGTTGGCGACGAAATCCTTCATCGGAGTTCCTTGGACGTTCGGGGTCGGGGAGCGCTGGTGTGGGCTAGCCGCGCTTGTCGCGCGCGGCGAACTCGGCCGGCAGGTCGCGACGCGCCGGGCCGCTGTACTGGTAGGGAATGGACGGCGGCATCGGGCCCATGATGCGGCGGCCGCGCTGCTTCTGCTCCCACGCGTGGGCGAGGATGCCCACCGAGCGCGAGAGGATGAACAGGCCGCGCCCGAGCTCGGGCTCGAAGCCCAGCTCGCAGAAGATCACGGCGGTGATGCCGTCGATGTTCATCGGGATCAGCTTGCCCTTGTGGGCCTGCAGCGCCGCCTCGACCGCGCGGCCGATCCGCGCGTAGCGGCCGCCGATCGCGCCCGCGGCCTGCGCGCGCTGGAGCACCGCGTAGAGCGGCGCGACGCGCGGGTCGACCGGATGGAAGCGGTGGCCGAAGCCGGGCACGACCTTGTCACCCGCCGTGCGGCGTCGCTCGAGCACGCGGGCCGCCGCCTGGACGAGGTCGCCCCCGTCGCCCGCCTCCTCGTCGATCGTGCGGTACAGCTCCATGCACTGCTGGCCGGCGCCGCCGTGGATGTCGTCCAGCACGTTGACCGCGGAGGCCATCGCGCCGTTGACCGGCAGGCCGCAGGTCACCGCCATGCGCGAGATCGCGATCGACGGCGCGTGCGGGCCGTGGTCGACGCCCGGCACCAGCGCCGCCTCGAGGAGTTCGGACTGCGCCGGTGTCGGCAATTCGCCGCGCAGCATCAGCCAGATCATCTCGGGGAAGCGCACGCGGCCGATCAGCTGCTCGATCGGATAGCCGCGGATCGCGATCTTCCCCGGGTGGATGTCGATGATCGACGTGTCCCACCACGCGGACGCTTCGGCGACGAGTTCTTCAGGTGACTTGGCCACGGTTTCCTCACGCTATCCGGCGTCGTCCCGCGAAGCGGGACCCAGCGTCTCTCGTTCAGCGACACTGGGTTCCCGCTGGCGCGGGAACGACGAGTGCCGACGATTGGCGTCGTCACGGTCGCTCAGGTCGTTATGGTTTCCACGACCCCCTCCAGCGCCGGGTCGTAGAAGTCGCCGAACAGCTCCTCGTCGGACGGCTTGTCCTCCTTGATCGGCACCGACACCCACGTCGTGTTCATGTAGTGCTTGAGGTGGACGTTCTCGGAAATGATGTTGCCGCCCCACGTGCCGCAGCCCAGGCTCGAGGTCATCGGCATGCCGTTGTTGAACGCGCCGGCGTTGGCCTTCGACTGCGGCTGGCGGACCATGATCCGCGACACCGGCGCGGCCATCGCGAGCGCGTGGATGTGGCTCTGGTCGAACGAGTAGATGCCGCACGAGTGGCCCTTGCCGCCGACCTCGTAGACGCCGCGCATCATCTCCAGCGCCTGGTCGAAGCTCTGGTACTTGTAGAGCGCCAGCAGCGTGGTCAGCTTCTCGCCGGAGAAGTGGTGCTCGCGGCCGATGCCGTCGCCGTGCACCATGATGAACTTGCGGTCGGCCGGGATCTCGAAGCCCGCGATCTTCGCGAGCTGCTGCGGTGCGATCGCCACCGTCTCGACGGTGCGATGGCGCTCGTCGTCCCACATCGCGCGGCGCAATTTCTCCTTCTCCTCCGGTGTGGCGAGGTAGCCGCCTTCCTTCTGCAGTTGCGCGACGAGCTTGTCGAAGACCGACGCCTGGATGATCAGGTTGCCGTCCGCCGAGCAGCCGGAACCGTAGTCGGAGGTCTTGGACAGCCGCGTGTTGCGCGCCGCCTCCTCGATGTTGGCGGTCTCGTCGATGATCATCGTCGAGTTGCCGGCACCCACGCCGTACGCGGGCGTGCCGGAGCTGTAGGCGGCGCGCACCATCGGCTGGCCGCCGGTGGCGATGATCAGGTCCGCGCGCGCCATCAGCGCCTGCGACATCGGGATGTTGACCTTGGTCAGGCACTGCAGGAGGTCGGCCGGCGCGCCCTCGCGCTCGAGCGCCTCGCGCATCAGGCGCACGGTCTCGAACGACGTCTTCTTCGAGCGCGGGTGCGGCGAGAAGATCACGCAGTTGCGCGCCTTGATGCCGTAGATCGCGTTGCCGGCGGGCGTCAGGTCCGGGTTGGTCGTCGGCACGATGCAGGCGATGATGCCGACCGGCTTGCCGTACTTGACGATGCCCTTCTCGGGGATCTCCTCGATCACGCCGACGCTCTTCTGGCGCAGCGCGTCGCGCAGCACGCCGCGGATCTTCATCCGCTTGCCCATGCGGCTCTCGGGATCGCCCAGGCCCGACTCCTTGATGCCCATGTCGACGAGGCGCGTGAACGTCGTCTTGTTCGCCACCGCCCAGGCCACCGCCTGGCACAGGCGGTCGACGCGCGCCTGGTCGTAGGTCTCGATGACGGCGAGCGCCTTCCGCGCACGCGCGAAGCACTCGTCCAGCTCCTGCTTCTGCTCGTCGGTGATGCCCTTCTTCGGTTCGTCGGCGGCCATGGCGTGTCGTCCTCTTGCGTGTGCCCGGCGCACTGTCGGGAGCGCGGGCGGGAGTGGAAGATCGGAGTCCGGTCGGGTGGTGGTTGCGGAACGGTGGTCGTGACGCGTCGCGGGGTCAGGTCGCCGGCGCGCGGCGCAGGCGGCCGATCGTCGCGGCCCACAGGCGGGTCTGCGACAACACGGTGAGCGCGAGCGCCGCGAGCAGGATCGCGGAAATCGGGCTGGTGAAGAACTCGCCCAGGAACGCCAGCGGGTCGTCGCCCGCGGAGATCATCGCGCGCCGGTACGAGACGTCGATCAGCGGGCCGAGGATGATGCCGAGGATCACCGGCCCCACCTGGAAGCCGTACATCTTGAGGAAGTAGCCGGTGACGCCGAAGGCGAGCATCCAGTAGACGTGCACCGGGTTGTTCTCGATCGCGTAGGTGCCGACCGCCGACAGCACGAGGATCAGCGGCAGCAGGATCGCCTTCGGCGTCTCGACGATCTTGGCGAAGATCTTGATGCCCGACAGCCCCATCGGCAGCAGGAAGAGATTCGCGAGCACCAGGTTGCCGACGCAGAACCAGAACAGGTGCGGGGTCTCGAGCATCAGCATCGGGCCGGGCTTCAGGCCGTGGATGTAGAGCGCGCCGATGATCACCGCGGTGACCGCGTCGCCGGGGATGCCCAGCGTCAGCATCGGGATGTACGCACCCGGCACGGCGGCGTTGTTCGCGGACTCCGGCGCGACGAGACCCTCGTAGGCACCCTCGCCGAACGGCCGCGACGGATGCTTCGTGGTGCGCTTGGCGTGATCGTAGGCCATCAGCGCGGCGATGTCGCCGCCCGCGCCCGGCAGCGCGCCGATCACCGTGCCGATCGCCGAGCAGCGCGTCGCGAGCGGCAGGTGCTTCTTCAGCAGGCCCCACGACGGCACGATGTGGCGGACGTCCTGCTTCACCGGCGTGACCTGCAGGAAGTGCAGCTGTGCGAGCACCTCGGACACGCCGAAGAAGCCGATCATCGCGGCGACGTAGGGCACGCCGCTGGTGAGCTGCATCGAGCCGAAGGTGAAGCGGCCCTCGGCGGTCATCGGGTCGAGGCCGACCATGCCGATCAGCACGCCGAGCGCGCCCGCGAACACGCCCTTGGCGAGCGACTTGCCGGAGAGGCTGCCGACCAGCAGGATGCCCCAGATCGCGAGCAGCAGGTAGTCGCGCGGCGCGAACATCAGCGCGAGGTTCGACAGCGCCGGCGCGCCGACCGCGAGTGCCGCGATGCCGATGAAGCCGCCGAACACCGAGACGACCGTGGTGAGGCCGATCGCCGCACCCGCCTCGCCACGCTTCGCCAGCGGATAGCCGTCGAGCGCGGTGGCGATCGCCGCCGGCGCGCCGGGGATGTTGAGCAGGATCGCGCTGCGCGAGCCGCCGTAGACGCCGCCGAGGTAGATGCCGGCGATCAGCGCCAGCGCCTCGTTGACGTTCCACTTGAACGTGAACGAGATCAGGATCGACACGGCCATCGTCACCGACAGGCCGGGGATCGCCCCGACGTAGATGCCCGCGAAGGTACCGGCCGCCGTGAGGAAGAGCAGGTACGGGCTCGTCCACGACATGAAGAAGTAGGAGACGGCTTCGGGCATCGCTACTTCTCCTCGGTGCCGGCGCTCGTCACAGCACGCCCTTCAGCACGCCGTCCGGCAGCACGACCGAGAACGCGGTCTGGAAGATCACGTAGATGACGGCCAGCGAGACGGCGCTGATCACCGCGTTGTAGACGAAGCGTCGGCTGCCGAGCACCCACATCCCCGCCGCGAGGAACAGGAACGAGGCCACGACGAAGCCGAGCGGCTCGAGCGCGAACATGTACAGCACGATCAGCAGCGTGAACGCGACGATGACCCGCGGCACCAGTGCGTGTCCGAACTCGCGGGACAGCGTGCTGCCCGGCGGCACTTCGGCCGGCGGGCGTCGCATCGTCGCGACCGCCACCCGCACGGCCGCGACGAGCATCACCAGCGCCGCCAGCATCGGTACGGCACCCGGGGAGCTCCACGACGCGAGCCCGGAGATGCGGAACGCCTGCCACAGCGCGGTGGCGCCGAAGAGCAGCAGCACGAGCACGAAGACGAGCTCGCCGGGCAGGCGGCGGTCGGGCGGGGTCATCGCACGTTCCTCGCGGTGAGCGAAAGTGAGCGAAAGTTAGCGAAGGTGAACGGAGCCGCCCGGGTCCCCGGAAACGCCGGGGCCCGCGCGGCTCGAGGCCCCGGCGGCGCCGGGGACGTCAGTACATCAGGGCTTCGGAATGCCGAACTTCTCGGGCGAGACCTTGGTCGCGCCGACGTCCTGCAGCACCCACGTGGTCACCGACTGCCACTTCTTCAGGAACGCGTCGGCCTCGGCGCCCGACATGTTCATCGGCACGTTGCCGCGGTCCTTCATCAGCTGCACGAACTGCGGGTTCTCGGCCGCGGTGCGGAACGCCTTGACCAGCGTCGCGGTGACGTCGGCCGGGGTGTCGCGCCGCACGAACACGCCGTAGAACGGCCCCCACGGCAGGTACTTGCCGAACTCCGGGTAGTCCTTCGTGACCGGGGGGATGTTGGCCTGGCCCGCGAGCGACATCGACTCGGCGTCGATGACCGCCAGCGCCTTGACGCGGCCCGCCTTGATGTTCTCGGCCGCGGCACCGACGCCCACGGGCATGATGTCGACGTGCCCGCCGAGCAGCGCGGTCATGCCGGGGCCTTCGCCGTCGAACGGCACCATGATCACCTGGAACTTGGTCACCGAGTTCAGCATCGAGCCGACGGTGTGCGGCAGGCCGCCGGGGCCGGTCGAGCCCATCTTGAGCTTGCCGGGCTTCTTCTTCGCGTCCTCGACGAACTCCTTCAGCGAGTTGTAGGGCGCATCGGCCTTGACCACGACCACCGCGACGCCGCGGCCGAGGATCGTCACCGGCGTGAACTTCTCGTAGCCGAAGTCGGCGAGCGAAAGCACCTGGTGGAGCTGCGGGTTCTCCGCGCCGTACAGGATCGTGTAGCCGTCGGCCGGAGCGTTGATCACGAAGTTGGTCGAGATCGCGCCGGTGCCGCCGGCACGATTGACGAGCACGACCTTCTTGCCGAGCACGGCTTCCGCGTGCGGGTTGAGCGCGCGCGCGACGACGTCCGTCGCGCCGCCCGCGCCCCACATGATCACGCCCGAGAGCTCGCGCTCGGGAAAGGCGGCGGCGGCGGTGCCGGCGACGGCGGTGAGCGCCAACGCGGCCAGGAGTTGCTTGCACGACGACATGACTTGAATCCTCCGTGGATGAGTGTCGAGCCTGGTTTCGAACGCGGTCCGGCGATGCCCCGTGCCAGCCTGGTGGCGTTGAACGCTCTTCTGACGGAGCAACCGGCGCGTCGTTACCGTGACGATAGGTGGGCGGCTTCACCCCGGTCAAGGGCGCATATCGACAAAGCGTGCGCCATGCGCCCACAAAATACGATGGCGGTCATTTTTCGCGTATTGTGGTCGCCACTGCCTCGGTCTGGTGCGTCCGTCGCCCTGCACTGTCGCCGCATCGCACCGGATCACGACTCGAATCCAGGACCGCACGATGCCCACGATCACCCCAGACGCTCCCGCCACGCCCAAGGCACCTGCCGCCGTCGCACCCGCGAAGGCGCGTCTCCGCCCGGCGCTCGTGGCCGATCCGCTCTTCGCCACCGACCACCACGCGCTGCCCACGGAGGTGATCGAGCGTCTGGGCGAGGATCCCGATTTCGTCACCGCGCTGGCCCGCGGCCTCTCGGTGCTGCTGTCGCTGTCCGACAAGCGTCGACGGATGTCGATCGCGCAGGTCTCGCACCTGACCGGCATTCCCCGCGCGGCCGCACGCCGCAGCCTGCACACGCTCGCCAAGCTCGGCTTCGTCGCGGTCGACGAGCATCGCCGCTTCTTCCTGCGGCCGCGCGTGCTCTCCTTCAGCCACGCCTACCTGTCGTCGTCGCCGGTCGCGGTCCTCGCGCAGCCGATCCTCGACCGCCTCGGCGAGGCGCTGCACGAGTCGAGCTCGCTCGCGATGCTCGACGGCGACGAGATCGTCTACCTCGCGCGCTCGACGACGTCGCGGATCATGTCCCCGTCGCTCAACGTGGGACGGCGATTGCCCGCGTACTGCACCTCGATCGGCCTGGTGCTGCTCGCGCACCTTCCTCCCGAGGAATTCGAGGTCTACCTCGGGCGCGCGCGCTTCCAGCGCTACACCGAGCACACCCCGGCGACGGCGGAGCAGGTGCGTGCGCTCGTGTACAGCGTGCACGAGAAGGGCTACGCGTACGCCAACCAGCTGATGGAACCGCGCATCTGCACGATGGCGGTCCCGGTGCGCGACGCCGGCGGGCACTACGTCGCCGGCATCAACGTGCTCGTGCAGGGACGGCTCATGAGCGACGCCGAGATGGCCGAGCGCTTCCTGCGGCCGCTGCAGCGGGCCGCGCTCGAGTTGGGCGCGCTGCTGCTGCCGTGACGATACTGCGACTCCGCCGCTCGCCCGCACCGGCGATGGCGCGCGGGCGGATGCGCTATGATCGTTCGCGAGCGTCCGGCGTGCTCGATGCCGCGCCCGGCGCGGTGCTCGAGACCCCACCAGGAAACGCGATGACCCACGCGACCGACCGCGAGGCGATCCCCGAACCGCAGAACCCGCTGGGACTCGACGGCATCGAGTTCATCGAGTTCGCCACGTCGAAGCCCCAGGCGCTCGGCGGCGTGCTCGAGACGATGGGCTTCCGGCCCATCGCCCGGCACCGCTCGCGCGAGGTCGAGCTGTACCGCCAGGGCACGATGAACGTCATCGTCAACGCCCAGCCCGCCGACGTGCCGCGCACCGTGCAGCCGGTCGAGCGACCGGTGATCAGCGCCTTCGCGCTGCGCGTGCGCGACGCGCAGGACGCGTACCGGCGCGCGCTGGAGCTCGGCGCGTGGGAGATCCCCGTGCGCGCGCAGGCGATGGAGCTCAACATCCCCGCGATCCACGGCGTCGGCGAGAGCCTCATCTACTTCATCGACCGCTACGACGAGTTCTCGATCTACGACATCGACTTCCGCGCGATCCCCACGGTGGATCCGCATCCGCCCGCGGTGGCCGGCCTGCACTTCTTCGGCATCGTGCAGTACGTCGGCCCCGACCGCACGCCCGACTGGGTCGAGTTCTACTCGCAGCTGATGGGCTTCCGCCCCCTGCCCGAGGAGACGCGTTTCGGCATCATGCCGCGCGGCCTGCTGCTCGAGAGCCCGTGCCGCAAGTTCTTCCTGCAGCTGATCGAGCCCGAGGACACCGCGCGCTTCGCGCCGATGGAGGAGCACCTGCAGCGCGTCGGCCTCGGCGCGCCCGACGTGCCCGCCGCCGTCGCGAGCCTCGAGAAGCGCGGCGTCGAGTTCCTCGCCACCGAGCGCGTGCACTCGAGCGAGCGCGGCGCGCTCACCAAGCCGCTGCTCGGCAGCGTGATGTTCGAGCTGGTCAAGAGCGCCCCCCGGACCGCCGCCGCGCAATGATCTTCCACGACTTCGGGATGGACACCGCGTCGCTCGCGGGGTCGCTCGACACCAAGCTCGCGGCGGTGCGCGAGGCCGGCTTCTCGCAGGTGATGATCACCGCGGCCGACGTCGTCGGCCACCCCGGCGGCACCGCGGCCGGCGTGCGCGCGGTGCGCGACAGCGGGCTCGAGGTCACGGGCCTCGAGGCGCTGCGCGACTTCGAGGGCCTCGACCGCCAGCTGCACGCCTACAAGGTCGACGTCGCCAAGGCGATGCTCGAGCTCTGCGCGTCGCTCGGCGGCCGCCTGCTGCTGGTCGAGGCGTCGACGTCGAGGCACGCGAGCCCGGAACCGGACGCGATCGCGTCCGACCTCGGCAAGCTCGCGGTGATGGCGGTGCCGCTCGGCATCCGCATCGCCTACAAGTCGCTGCCGTGGAGCCGCACGGCGCGCGACTTCCGCGAGGCGGCCGACCTCGTGCTGCGCGTCGCGAGCCCCAACGTCGGCGTCGCGGTCGACGCGTTCGACGTGCTCGCCTCGGGCGTGCCGCTCGACGACCTCGACGTCCTCGATCCGGTCCAGACGTTCCTCGTGCAGATCTCCGACTACATGTGGCAGGAGGTCCGCTCCGCGGAGGAGCAGGCGACCACCGCCACGCACTTCCGGGTGTTTCCCGGCGACGGCGCGCACAGCGACGCGCTGGCGCAGTTCGTCTCGCGCCTCGACTCGATCGGCTACTACGGCAACTACAGCTTCGACGTCTACAACGACGACTACCTGCAGATGCCGCCCGAGGTCGTGGCCGGACGGGCGCGGCGCGCGGCGGTCTGGCTCGCCGAGACGGTGCTGCGGCGGGCGCTGCCGGTGCCGAACGTCGAGCGGCTGCGCGCGGCGCGCGGCTGACCGCAGCGCACCGTCGTCGCGCGCGATCACCGGCGGCGGCGACACGATCGTCGATGGAAATCCGTCAATCCGATCAGCGAAGGAACCCATGAGCAAGATGGCAGTATCGGCGGCTCGGCCGCTCCGGCCTCGAGGCCTCGGTGCTGTGCCTCGGCACGATGACGTTCGGCGACCGCACCAGCGCCGAGGAGGCGCACGCCATCGTCGCGTCGGCGCGCGAGGCCGGCGTGAACTTCATCGACACCGCCGACGCCTACGTCAAGGGCGAAGTCCGAGCGCATCGTCGGCGCGGCGATCAAGCCGCACCGGCGGCAGTGGATCCTGGCCACCAAGGCGGGCAACGTGCTCTCCGCGCGCCCGCACGACGGCGGCCTGTCGCGGCGCTGGCTCGTGCAGGCCTGCGAGGACAGCCTCGGCCGGCTCGGCACGGACTGGATCGACGTCTACTACCTGCACAAGGACGACTGGACGACGCCGATCGCCGAGACGGTCGGTGCGATCGGCGACCTGATCCGCGCGGGCAAGATCCGCTACTTCGGCGTCTCCAACTACCACGGCTGGCGCATTGCCGAGGTGGTGCACGAGTGCGCGCGCCAGAACGTGCCGCCGCCCGTGATCTGCCAGCCCTACTACAACCTGCTGAACCGCATGCCGGAGGTCGAGATCCTGCCCGCCTGCGATCACTACGGCATCGGCGTCGCCGCCTACTCGCCGATCGCGCGCGGCGTGCTCTCCGGCAAGTACGCGGTCGACGGCACGGCACCGGGCGACTCGCGCGCCGCGGTCCGGGACGAGCGCTTCCTGGAAACCGAGCATCGCGCCGAGTCGTACGCGATCGCGCAACAGCTCGCGACGCACGCGCAACGCACCGGGCGCACGTCGACGGCCTTCGCACTCGCGTGGCTGTGGGCGAACCGCATCGTCTCGTCGGTGGTCGCCGGTCCGCGCACGCTCGCGCAGTGGCACGACTACACCGCCGCGATCGGCACCGCGTGGTCCGGCGAGGACGAGGCGCTGGTCGACTCGCTGGTGCGTCCGGGGCACCCGTCGACGCCGGGCTACACCGACCCCCGCTATCCGTTCTTCGGGCGGCGCCCGGCCTGATCCGCCGCGCGCGGCCGCGATGCGCGCAGCACGACGCGCGCCGTCCTCCAACCCGATGCAACCCTGCCATGCATGACGACTTCGCCTTCACGTTCGGGATCGAGGAGGAGTTCTTCCTCGCGCACCCGAAGTCGCGCTCGCTCGCCACGCACGTGCCGGCTTCGCTGCTGCGCGCCTGCCGCCGGCGCTTCGGCGACGCGGTCGCGCCCGAGCTCCTGCGCTCGCAGCTCGAGCTCGTGTCGCCCGTGTTCGACCATCACGCGCAGGCACTGGAGACGATGACTCGACTGCGCCGCGGCGTGGCGGACATCGCGATCGAGAAGAACCTGCGGCTGTTCGCCGCCGGAACGCCACCGATCGCCGCGTGGGGCGAGCAGACCGAGACGCCGAAGGCACGCTACCGCGGGCTGATGGACCTGTTCCAGATCGTCGGGCGGCGCAACGTGCTCTGCGGGCTGCACGTGCACGTCGCGGTTCCCCCCGGGGTGGATCGCGTGCAGCTGATGAACCGGGTGATGCCGTGGCTGCCGGCATTCCTCGCGCTCAGCACGTCCTCGCCGATCTGGAATCGCGACCCCACCGGGCTGATGAGCTATCGGCAGGCGGCCTACGACGAGTGGCCCCGCACCGGCATCCCGGACCACTTCCGGGACGAGGCGGAGTACGCGCGGTTCGTCGAGCTGCTCGCTGCCGGCGGCGCGGCCAAGGACGCGAGCTTCCTCTGGTGGGCCATCCGGCCCGCGCTGCGCTACCCGACGCTGGAGCTGCGCATCTGCGACGTGTGCACGCGCGTCCAGGACGCCGTCGCCATCGCGTCGCTCTACCGCTGCCTGGTCAGTCGCATGGTGCGCCATCCGGACGCCGCCACGGCGTGGACGCCGTTCACGCGCCGGCTGATCGACGAGAACCGTTGGCGCGCGAAGCGTTCCGGGCTGGAAGCGCAGTTCCTGACGCTCGACGGCCAGCCGCCGGTGGCGTGCCGGACCGTGGTGCTCGATCTGCTCGAGGACGTTGCCGAGGATGCCGCGCGCCTCGATTGCGAGCCCGCGCTGGCGCGCATCCGCCGGCTGCTCGACGAAGGCACCAGCGCGCACGTCCAGATCAAGCTGTTCGAGCGGCGCCGCGCGCAGGGCGACACCGTCACGCAGGCGATGCAGTACGTCGTCGACTGGCTGGTCGCGGCTACCTACGCCGGGACGGACAACGGCGCCGTCCCGCCGTAGCCGCGCACGCGGGGGCCCAGCGTCGCTGTGCGTTCGACGACTCTGGATTCCCGCGGCCCTGCCCCGCGAAGGCGGGGGCGGGAATGACGAGGTTGCGCGGGGTGCGCTATGGCGTCCAGTCGGTCTTGCAGCGCCAGTTCTGCAGACGGTAGAGGCCGCGTCCGAGCGGCCCCCGCGCCCCGGCACTGCGCAGCAGGTCGTCCGGGAGCACCGCGTCGCACAGGGCGGCGAACGAGGCCTCGTCGCCCCAGCTCTCCAGCACCACGATCCAGCGCGGGATCACGTTCGCCTCGGCGCGGACCTTCTGCTCCTCGGTCTTGACCGCGCTCGCTTCGGCGTCGGCGAGCAGCAGGTGCACGCCGGCGACGTCCGCTCGACGGACGACCGCCGGCAGGATCTCGCCGCCCATCCGGGCGAGGTGGGCGGCGGCGTGCGTCTCGTCCACGTCGTAGCGCCAGGTGGCGACCAGGCCGCCGTGGCCGCGGCCGAAGGTCGCCGCGACCCGGCAGATCGAGCGCGAGACGCGGCTGAAGTGGCGCACCGCCTCGCGCGTCCACGGTGTCGGCGCGTTGAGCCGGCTCTGGTAGTCGGAACCCGTCAACACCTGCGGGCTCAACGCCTCGTACAGGTTGAAGTACTCGAGGTCGGCGTCGATCGCCACGTAGCGTCGGCCGCGCACGAAGCCGGGGATGCCGACGCGCTCCGGCATGTGTTCCTCGCCGTGCCAGGCGTAGAACGCCGCCCGTCCCTCGGGCGCGATGTCGTGCCAGATCGCCACCGCCCCTTCGCCCGCCAGCGCCATCGCCGCCTCCCGTGCCTGCCTGCCGTGTGCCTATCGACAAAACTGGAATTTCGTTCCAGTATAGAACCACAGTTCAAATTTACAAGGTCCGGACCGAATGACGGTCGCCGCGGTCGCCCGATGTCTCGACGTGCTGGAGTGCCTCGCGGGCGCCGTCGGCGGGCTCGAGCTCCGTGACATCGCGACGCGGGTCGACACGCCGAAGAGCGCCGTGCACCGCATCCTCTCGACGCTGGTGGAACGCGGCTGGGTGGTGCAGGACGCCGACACGCTGCACTACGCGCTGTCGCTGCGCTTCTCGACGCTCGCCTTCCACGACCTCGACGTGCGCGTGGTCACCGACGTCGTGCAGGAGATCCTCGACGGGCTCGCGCGCCGCACGCAGGAATACTGCCGGCTCGCCGTGGTCGAGGGCGAGACGCTCGCCTGGGTCTCGCGCGCCCAGGGTGCGACCACCGGGCTCCGCTACGACGCCGACATGGGGCAGGAGGTGGCGCTGCACGCCACCGCCACCGGCAAGGCGTGGCTCGCGACGCTGCCGGAGGACGAGGCACTGCGCATCGTCTGCGCGCGCCGGTTCTTCTCGCACCTGCGGCTCGGGCCCCGGGCACGAGTCGACGGTCAAGGATCTGAAGCGCCACCTGGCCGAGACCCGTGCGCGCGGCTACGCGATTGCCGTGGAGGAGGCCGAGCCCGGCATCGTCGCGCTCGCCGCCACCTTCCGCACCGACGCCCGTCCCGACGCGCCGGTGGCAGGCACGCTGAGCGTCGCCGGCCCGATCTCGCGGATCACGCCGGAGCGCTACGCCGACATCCACGCCGCGCTGGCGGCGGCCGTGGCGGAACTGGAGGTGGTCTGGCGGCTGCGCACGCGCCAGCGTGGCCACGCCAGAGGCTACGGCGCGAAGGCGGATCCGCGCGCGATGCCCGCCGACGAGGCGAAGCGTCGTGGCACGGCGAAGGCGGTGGCGGCGAACGCATGACCGCCCCGGCTTCGCCGCCGGCGCGCGAATCGCTCGGGCACACGCATCGGCGCGATGGTCTCGCGCTACCGCAACGTGCTCATCACCTTCGTGCTGCTGTTCGCGGGATGGGAGATCGCGGTGCACGTGCTGAAGGCGCCGCGCTACATCCTGCCGGCGCCGAGCGCGGTGTGGGAGGGCTTCCTGTCGCAGCCGGGCCGGATGCTCTGGAACACCTGGGTCACGGTGCAGATCATCGTCGTCGGCTACGCCGTCGCGGTGCTGGTCAGCATTCCGCTGGCACTGCTGATCGCCTTCTCGCGCTTCGTGCAGACGACGCTCTATCCGCTGCTGGTGGTGTTCCAGATCATCCCGAAGATCGCGGTGGCGCCGCTGTTCATCGTCTGGTTCGGCTTCGGCTTCATGCCGAAGGTGATGCTGGTGTTCCTGCTGTCCTTCTTCCCCATCGTGATCAGCGCCATCGCCGGCTTCCGCTCGCTCGATTCGGACGTGGAGGACTTCGCGCGCTCGACCGGGGCGGGCGCGTGGCAGATGTTCCTCAAGATCCGGCTGCCGCAGTCGCTGCCGAGCATCTTCACCGGCCTCAAGGTCGGCGCGGCGATGGCCGCCACCGCGGCCGTGGTGGCGGAGTTCGTCGGCTCCGACGCGGGACTCGGCTACCTGATCCTCGAGTACAACGGTTTCATCGAGACCGCGAAGGTGTTCGCGGCGATCATCCTGCTCTCCCTGGTCGGCCTCGCGATCTACTACCTGGTCGAGGCGGTGGAGAGGCTCGCCATTCCCTGGCACGTCTCGCAGGCCAAGGCGGACGTGCCGGGGCCGAACTGAGATGAAACGACCCGGCCCGGCGCCGCTGACATCGAACACCCGTCGACGGAGACGGGGGACACTGCAACGGAGGAACTGAACGTGACGACACGCATGCGCCAACTCCTCGTGGCGGGCCTCATCGGCCTCGCCGCGACCCCCGCCCTCGCGCTCGACAAGGCGAGCCTGCGGCTCAACTGGGTGCTGATCGGCCAGCACCCGGCCTACTACCTCGGCGTCGAGCGCGGCTACTACCGCGACGAGGGCATCGACCTCACCATCAACGAGGGCCGCGGCTCCGGCGCGGCGGTGCAGCTGGTGGCGAACGGCGAGGACACCTTCGGCCTCGCCGACACCGGCGCGGTGATCGCCGGCCGTGCCAAGGGCGCGCCGGTCAAGGTGATCATGTCGCTGTTCCGCACCTCGAACCTGAGCGTCACCTGCGCCGCCGACGCCAACGTGCGCACGCTCGCCGATCTCTACGGCAAGAAGATCGCCGTGACCGCGGGCGACGCGCTGCACCAGATGTGGCCCGGCCTGGTCGGCGCCAACGGCCTCGACGAGAAGAAGATCAACCTGGTGTTCATGGACCCGGCCGCGAAGCCGGTGTCGGTGCTGCAGGGCCGTACCGAGTGCCTGCTCGGCGGCGTCGACGACCAGGCGGTCACCATCGAGACGCAGGGCCGCAAGGTGAACGTGATCCGCTTCGCCGACAACAAGTTCAACACGCTCACCGTCGCCGCATTCACCAACGACAAGGTGATCGCCGAGAAGCCCGACCTGGTGCGTCGCTTCGTCCGCGCGACCGAGCGCAGCTGGAAGGCGGCGATGGAAGACCCGGCCGCGGCGATCAAGGCGGCGGCCAAGGCCAAGCCCGGCATCAACGAGAGCGTGCTGCGCGCGCAGATGGAGGCGAGCTTCAAGCTGATCCCGCCGCCGGACGGCGCGCAGATGGCCTTCGGCGTGGCGCCGGCCTCGTACTGGGACCAGACGCTGTCGATCCTGACCAAGTACCAGGGCATGAAAATCGAGGCGAAGGCCGCCGACCACTACGACTACAGCTTCGCCAGCGGCAAGTAAGCGGCCGCGTGATGCAGGCGCACGACGACGTCGCCGCGGCGCCCCGCGCCGCGACGGCGGCCATCTCCTGCGAGGGCGTGTCGAAGACGTTCCGGCGCGGCAGCGCCGAGGTGCACGCGCTCGACCGGGTCGATCTCGAGGTCCGGGACGGCGAGTTCGTCGCCGTGCTCGGCCCCTCGGGATGCGGCAAGAGCACGCTGATGCGCCTCGTCGCCGGACTGGTCCCGGCCACGACCGGACGGATCGCCATCGCCGGCGCGAAGGTCGACGGACCGCACACCGGGCTCGGCATCGTGTTCCAGGCGGCCACGCTGCTCGACTGGCGCACCGTGCTCGGCAACGTGCTGCTGCAGCTCGAACTGCGAGGGCTCGACCCGAAGGCCTACGAGGCGCGCGCGATCGCGCTCCTGAAGGCGGTCGGGCTCGGCGACTTCACCGGCGCACTGCCGCGCGAACTGTCGGGCGGCATGAAGCAGCGCGCCGCGATCGTGCGCGCGCTGGTGCACGATCCGAAGATCCTGCTGATGGACGAGCCGTTCGGCGCGCTCGACGCGCTCACCCGCGAGCAGATGCGCATCGACATCGAGGACCTGTGGCTCGCGAGCCGCAAGACCGTGATGTTCATCACCCACTCGATCGACGAGGCGGTGCTGCTGGCCGACCGCGTGGTGGTGATGTCGCCGCGCCCGGGCCGGATCGAGCGGATCATCCCGATCGACCTGCCGCGCCCGCGCGGGCTCGACGGCCGGCGGCTGCCGGGCTTCGCCGAGGCGAGCGACCTCATCACCGGCATCTTCCTCGATCGCGGCGTGCTGCACGGCACGCGCGGCGCCTTCTCGCAGAGCCTGCGCACGGGCGCCTGATGCGTGCCGCGCTGATCGGGGTCGCGCACTGGCACGTGCCGCTGATGCTGCGCGGCTTCGCGCCCGCCGGCCTCGAGGTGGCCGGCGTCTGGGACCCGGACCCCGCACAGGCGCGCGCGCTCGCCGCTGCCCACGGCGCGACGGCCTTCGCGGATCTCGACGCGCTGCTCGATGCCGGCGGGCTCGACTGCGCGTTCGTGTCCGGTCCGCACCGCGACATGCCGGCGCTCGCGCGGGCCGTGCTCGCCCGGCGGCTGCCGCTGTCGCTCGAGAAGCCGTGCGCGCGCACCGCGGACGAGGTGGCAGCGCTGCACGCGGAAGCGCAGGCCGCCGGCGTGCCGGTCGCAGTACCCTTGGTGCAGCGCTTCGCCGACATCGGCCGTCACCTGATGACGGTCGCCCGCGACGACCCGCCGCTCGAGGTCGCGGTGCGCTTCATCGCCGGCCCGCCCGCGCGCTACGACCGCTGGCGCAATGCCTGGATGCTCGATCCGGCGCAAAGCGGCGGTGGTGCGGCGATCAATCTCGCGGTGCACTTCGTCGATCTCGCGATCCTGCTGACCGGGAGCCCGGTGGTGGAAGTCTCGGGGCTGACGAGCGCCGCGCAGCACGGCCGCGCCGTCGAGGACCTCGCGGTGCTCACGCTGCTGCACGGCAACGGCGCGGTCGCGAACGTCACCGTCGGCTATCGCTTTCCCGACGCCGCGCCGTTCCGGGAGTTCCGGCTGACGATGAGCGGTCGGCGCAGCTACGTCGAGACCGACGCCGGCGGCCTCGTCGTGCGCGAGATGAACGGCGCGGCAAAGCACGTGCCGGCGTCGTTCGACACCGATGCCTTCTATGCCGACTACGTCCGGCGTTTCGTCGAGGACGTTCGGCACGGTCGCCCGCCCGAAACCGGGCTCGCCGAGATGGCCCGCGCGCTCGCGGTGATCGAGGCCGGCTACCGCTCGGCGCGCGAGGGGCGGCGCGTCGAGGTCGCCGCAAGCTACCGCGGGACCGGTACGGGATCCGTCGCATCCAGCGCGTAGCCGCGCAGTCCCGCCACCACCTGCCGCGTCCGCGCGCTGGCGAGCTCGCGCCGGAAGGCGCGGATCGACGGCGCGTCGAGCCGGTCGCGACGGCAGGCGAAGAGATAGCGCTCCCGCAGCAACGGCACGAACGCGAGGCCGTGGCTTGCCGCCGCCGCCTCGACGCCGAACCCGACGTCGGCGCCGCCGCTCGCCACCGTCGCCGCGACCGCGGCGTGCGTGAACTCCTCGTTGCCGTAGCCGACGATCCGTGACGGCGCGATCGCGTCGCGCGCCAGCAGCGCGTCGACGATCGCCCGCGTGCCGGATCCCTGCTGCCGGTTCACGAACCGAAGCCCCTTCTTCGCGACGTCGGCGAGCGATCGCACGCGCCGCGGATTGCCCCTCGGCAGCAGCAGGCCCTGCGTGCGCACGAGGAACGGGATCGCGGCGTCGCGCGCCGGATCGAGCGGGAGATCCGACGCCGGTAGCGGGCAGATCCGCCGGTCGCGCACGACGTGGAAGCCCGCGAGATCGGCCTCGCCGCGCGCATAGTCGGCGAGGCTGTCGAGACTCCCCTTGAACTGCACGTCGGCGATGCCGTCGGCGTGCCAGCCATCGCGCAGCGCGGCGAGCGCGAGGTCGTGGCTCGCGACGACGCGAAGCAACGCGCCCGCGGCATCCTGCGCCGTCGGCAGCGCGACCGCGAAGGCGTCCTGGCGCCGGTCGAGCCACGCCTGCGCCTCGCGATCGCGGTCGAGCAGCGTCCGTCCCAGCGCGGCGAGGCGCGCGCCCCGGCCGCGCGACAGCTCGAGGAGCGGCGCGCGCAGCACGCGCTCCGCCTGCGTCGAACAGCCCCCAGGCCGAGCGATAGGCGATGCCGGCGGCCGCGGCCGCGTCGGCGAGCGTGCCGCCCGCCGCGATCCTGTCGCAGCATCGTCAGCAGGCGCGGATCGAGCGCCTCGACCCGGGGTCGCCGGCAGGGCCTTCGCTGATCCAGCGGATCGCCGGGACGAGGCGCTGTCTATTGGCATTCTTTTGCATATTTGTGCGACGCTGGCTTGAGCTAGGATGCACGCCCGCGTTCCGTTCAATATATGCAACAGTTTGCCAATAGTCGGCGCGCTCGCGCAAGCGCCCCGGCGCGGACCGCGCCGTGAACACGTTCGGCGCCGCGTTCGGCGAGGCGTTCCGGCTGATCGGCCGCGCTCGATCCGCAAGCTCGCTCGAGATCGTCTGGCTGTCGCTGCGCGTGAGCCTGTCGGCGGTGGCTGATCTCGACGCTCGTCGCTCTGCCGTTCGGGGCCGCGCTCGCGGTCGCCCGCTTTCCCGGCCGCGAGGCACTGGTCGTCGTGGTCAACGCGCTGCTGGGCCTGCCGGCGGTGGTCGTCGGCCTCGCGATCTACCTGCTGCTGTCGCGCGCCGGGCCGCTCGGCGCGTTCGGCATCCTGTTCACGCCGGCGGCGATGGTGGTCGCGCAGGCCGTGCTGATCTTCCCGCTGATCGCGGCACTCGCTCGGCAGGCGGTCGCCGATGCCTGGCGCGAGTATGCGGAGCAGATGCACTCGCTCGGCGCAGGCCCGGTGGCGTCGTCCGTCGCGCTGCTGCACGACCTGCGCTTTTCGCTGGTGACGATCGTGCTCGCCGCCTTCGGGCGCGCGATCGCGGAGGTCGGCGCGGTGATGATCGTCGGCGGCAACATCGACGGCGTGACCCGCGTGATGACCACGGCGATCGCGCTCGAGACCTCGAAGGGCGACCTGCCGCTTGGCGCTCGGGCTCGGCATCGTGCTGCTGTCGCATCGTGCTCGTGCTCAACGTCGGCGCGCACGTCGCTCAAGGAACGCGCGCAGCGCCACCATGCGTGAGTCCGCGCGCGCCGATGCTGCCGCTCGCGCTCGAAGGCATCGGCTTCGCGGCCGGCGGACGCGACATCCTGTCGCGGCATCGATCTCGTGCTCGACGCGGGTCCGCGGACGGTGATCCTCGGGCCGAACGGCGCCGGCAAGAGCGTGCTGATGCGCATCTGCCACGGCCTGCTCGCCCCGACCGCGGGACGCGTGCTGTGGTCGCATCCGGAGCGTCCGGGCGAGCCGCGCCGGCAGGCGATGGTGTTCCAGCGTCCCGTGCTGCTGCGTCGCAGCGTGCTCGCGCAACCTGACGTTCGCGCTCGCGGTCGCCGGCGTGCCCGGGCACGAGCGCGAAGGCCGCGCGCGGATCGCGCTCGACCGCGTCGGCCTCGCGTCGTTCGCGGACCGCCCGGCACGCGTGCTCTCCGGCGGCGAGCAGCAGCGGCTCGCGCTCGCGCGCGCGTGGATGCTCGAGCCCGAGGTGCTGTTCCTCGACGAGCCGACCGCCAACCTCGACCCCGGCGCGACGCGCGAGATCGAGTCGATCGTGCAGTCGATCCACGCCTCGGGCACGAAGATCGTGATGATCACCCACAACCTCGGCCAGGCGCAGCGCCTCGGCGACGAGGTGCTGTTCGTCGACCGCGGACGCATCGCCGAGCGCGCACCGGTCGAGCGTTTCTTCCGCAATCCCGCGACGGCCGAGGCCGACGCCTTCCTGAAAGGAGAACTCCCATGGCACTGAACCGACGCACCCTGCTCGTCGCGGCCTTCGCGACGGCGGCGTTCGCGCTTCCGACGCACGCGCAGGACAAGTCGATCGTCGTCGCGTCGACGACCTCGACCGAGCAGTCCGGCCTGTTCGGCCACATCCTGCCGACGTTCACGAAGAAGACCGGCATCGCGGTCAAGGTCGTCGCGCTCGGCACCGGCCAGGCGCTGGACGTCGGCCGCCGCGGCGACGCCGACGTGGTGTTCGTGCACGATCGCGCCGCCGAGGACAAGTTCGTCGCCGAAGGCTTCGGCGTCGACCGCCGCGACGTCATGTACAACGACTTCGTGCTGATCGGCCCGAAGTCCGATCCGGCGAAGGTCGCCGGCGGCAAGGACGTCGCGGCGGCACTCAAGGCCGTTGCCTCGGCGAAGGCGCCGTTCGTGTCGCGCGGCGACAAGAGCGGCACGCACGCCGCGGAGCTGCGCTACTTCAAGGATGCGGGCGTCGACCCGAACGAGGGCAAGGGCACCTGGTACCGCGAGACCGGATCGGGGATGGGACCGGCGCTCAACACGGCCTCGTCGATGAACGCGTACATCCTCGCCGATCGCGGCACGTGGCTGTCGTTCAAGAACCGCGGCGAGCTCGGCATCGTGGTCGAGGGCGACCGCAAGATGTTCAACCCGTACGGCGTCATCCTGGTCAACCCGGCGAAGCACGCCCACGTCAAGCAGGCGGAGGGGCGCGCGTTCATGGACTGGCTCGTCTCGCGCCGAGGGTCAGGCGGCGATCGCGAGCTACAAGGTCGGCGGCGAGCAGCTGTTCTTCGCCGACGCGCGGCACTGACCCCAAAAGTAGGGTCAGACGTCGACTTTCCCGCCACCAACGCTCGTCACCACCGGGCGTCGGGGGAAAGTCGAGTCTGACCCTACTATTTCGTCTGACCCTACTTCTGCTCGTTCGCGATGCCGTGCAGCACGTGGCCCGCGGGCACGTGCCGCGACGCGCTCTCGACGTGGCGCGTCTGGTCGTCGAAGTAGAAGTCGGGCTCGAACTCGCGCAGGAACGGGCCCTTCTCGAGCCCGCCGAGGAACATCGCCTCGTCGATGCCGATGTTCCAGTCCATCAGCGTGCGGATCGCGCGCTCGTGCGCGGGTGCGCTGCGCGCGGTCACGAGCGCGGTGCGGAGCTTCATGCGGCCCGACTTCGAGGCGACCTGCAGCCGGTGCAGTGCCTCCAGCAGCGGCTTGAACGGTCCCGGCGGCAACGGCCGCCCGGCGTGCCGCGCCTCGTGGCTCTGGAACGCCGACAGTCCCTGCGCCTGATAGACGCGCTCGGCCTCGTCGGCGAAGAGGACCGCGTCGCCGTCGAAGGCAATGCGCACCTCCTCGGGGTGCGAATCCGCGGTCGGCGACTGCGTGTAGACGAGTGCCGCGGGAAAGCCCGCCACGAGTGCCGCGCGCACGTCCTCGCCGTTCGCCGACAGGAACAGGTTCGCGGCGAGCGGCGACAGGTAGCTGAACGGCGAGCGGCCGCGGGTGAACACGCCGCGCTCGATCGGCAGCTCGGCGCCGCGCACCGATCGGAACACGCGCAGGCCCGACACCGGGTCGTTGCGCGACAGGATCACCACCTCGACGCGCTTCGCTTCGCCGATGTTGAACGCGAGGAGCTTCTTCACCAGCCGGAACGCGACGCCGGGCTTGGCCGGCTGCTCGAGACGCTCGAGCTGCACGGTCATGTAGGCGCGGTCGTCCGACGTCTCGAAGACCTGGTTCTCCTCCTCGAAGTCGAACAGCGCGCGACTGCTGATCGCGACGACGAGCTGGTCGGCGAGCGTTGCAGGCATGCGACGAGTATACGCCGCGACCTCGCGTCGCCCGGGCCCTGCCGCGGACCGTTCGAGCACCGCTCGGCGACCGCCGCGCCGCCGTCCCGCGGGCGAACGCAACGACCCCCTTGCGCTGCTCTACAATCGCCGTGCCGATATCTCGCTCGCCAAGGGAAAGACCGATGTTCCACGCCCGCCGCACCGTCGCGCTCGCCGTCGCCGCACTCGCCTGCACATCCGCGTACGGCCAGCAACAGTCCAAGCCGCCGATCTCCACCTACGGCGTCGACGTCGGGACACGCACGATGTCGATCCCGGGCATGCCTGCAGGAGGTGCCGGCATGATGGGCGGCATGGCGATGCCCGGCGGCATGGGCATGGGGCCGCAGAAGGAACTCTGGCTCGGCTTGCGTTCCACGCATCGCGGTTCCGGTGCGCCGGAAGCGCAGCACCAGATTCCGCCGGGCATGAACATGGGCCCCGCACTGCCGCTCCTCGCACCGCCGCCGGCACAGCGTGGCGAGCAGTACGACGAGGAGAAGCTGCCGGAGAAGCCGAAGGCGCGGATGCTCGTCTACTGGGGCTGCGGCGACACCATCCGGCCCGGGCAGCCGCGCGTCGCCGACACCGAGAAGATGACGCTGCAGCAGTTCGGGCAGGCGCTCGTGAGCCGTTCGCCGCCGGACCGCTGGAGCGCGATCCGCAACGCGCAGTACCGCTGGCCGAACGAGCGCGAGCCGAAGCAGGTGCCGGCCAACGCGTCGCTGCGCGGCGACCAGCTGGTGCGCGGCGCGGTGACGCCCGACATCCGCTTCGCGATCGGCGAGCGCCAGGACTTCATGGGACCGTTCGAGATCAACGCGCAGGGACCGATGGCCGGTCCGATGGCGCTGTCGTGGGCGGGCGTGCCGAATGCGCAGGGCTACTTCCTGCAGGCGTTCGGCTCGCGCAAGGACGGCGCCGAGATGATCATCTGGACCTCGAGCGAGGTGCAGGACGCGGGCTGGGGCCTGATGAGCTTCCTCCCCAACGACTTCCTGCGCCGGATGATCACCGAGAAGGTGGTGCTGCCGCCCTCGACGTCGACGTGCGCGATTCCCAGGGGCATCTTCGACGGCGTCGAAGGCGCGATGCTGCAGGGCATCGCCTACGGCGAGGAACTGAACCTCGCGCACCCGCCGCGCCCGGCCGACCCCAAGGCCACTTGGGAGCCGATCTGGGCCGTCAAGGTGCGCGTGAAGTCGACCGGCATGACGCCGCTCGGGATGGAGGACGACGGCGGTTCGCGCTCCTCGCGACGCGGGCAGCGTCAGCCGTCGCGCGACAGCGCCGCACCGGCGCAGCAAGCGCCGGAACAGGCGCCCAGCCCGGTCGACGAGGCGGCCGACGCGGTGAACAAGCTGAAGGGCCTGTTCAAGTTCTGACGGCCACGCGCGCGTTCAGCGCGGATCCCGTTCCACCGCGCGCTCGGCGCCCGTTGTCGCCGGCCACGCGGCGACCTCCGCCGGCGTCACCGGACGCACCGGGAAGCGCACGCGCGGGTGGCCGACGTCCGCCGGCGACACGCCGCGCTCTTCGGCGACGATCTCGCACGCGGTCAGCGCGCAGAAGCGCCCCTGGCACGGCCCCATGCCGCAGCGGGTGGCGACCTCGAGCGCGTCGACGTCGGTCGCACCGGCCCGCACCGCGTCGCGCACCTGGCGCGCGGTGACTTCCTCGCAGCGGCAGACCAGCGTGTCGCCGTGCGGACGACGAAACGCGTCGGCGGGACGGTAGAGCACGTCGAGGAACGCCCGGCCCCGCAGCCCGCGAGCGACCGCTTGTCGCGGTGCCTCGGCGTCGGCATCGCGCTGCGCGGCGTCGATGCGACCCAGCGCGTTGGCCACGGCGAGTGCTGCGAGCCGGCCGCGCGCGATCGCCGCCTCCACGCCGGCCACGCCCGCGCCGTCGCCCGCGACGAAGACGTTGCCGATCGTCGTGCCGCCCCAGTCGTCGACGACCGGCTCGAAGCACGCCTGCGTCGGGTTCCACGCGATCTCGCAGCCGAGCGCCGCCGCGAGGTGCAGGTTCGGCACGACGCCCTGCGACAGCACGAGCGCGTCGGCGGCCGCTTCCTGCCACGTACCGTCCAACGCATGACGGACGCGCTCGACGCGGCCCTCGCCCTGTGCCTCGAGCGCCTCGACGTGCTCGACCACGCGCGTGCGGCGGCGCACCGAGCGCACCAGCTCGAGCCCGCGCGCGAGGTAGCCCGAGAACATGAATCCCGGCGCGTGACGCATCGCCTCGGCGAGCCGCCCGCGCGGGATCGTCTCCAGCACGAGGTCGATGCGCGCCCCCGCGTTGAGGCACTGCCACGCGACCTGCCACAGGAGCGGCCCGGAGCCGGCGAACACGACGCGTCCCTCCGGCACCAGCGCCGCGTTCTTGAGGAGCGTCTGCACGCCTCCGGCCGTCACCACGCCGGGCAGCGTCCAGCCCGGTATCGGGAACGGACGCTCGAGCGTGCCCGTGGCGATGACGAGCGCACGTGCGGCGAAGGTCTCGACGACGCGCGCCGCGGGGCGCCCCCCGGTGACGCCGAGGTCGAACGCACCGTCGTCGCGGCGCGCCACACCCCACACGGATGTCGCCGGCAGGTACTCGGCCCCGGCGGCCTGGAATGCGCGCACCAGGTTGCTGCCGCGCCAGTAGTCCGGCCCGAGCACCTCCGGGCGGCGCACCGGCGTCGTGGTGAGCGCGCGGTAGATCGCGCCGCCTGGCGAGGGCGACTCGTCGAACGCGATCGTCGAGAGGCCGAGCGACGCGGTCACCGTGGCGGCGGCGAGCCCGGCGGGACCCACGCCGATCACGGCGACGTCGTGGATGCGCGTCATCCCCCCACTCCCGGAGATGGCGCGGGCGCGACCTTGCCGTGCTGCGTGCGAATGCGCGTGCCCGGCACAACGGTGACGAGGCAGGCCTGCTGGTTCGGCACGTCGTCGATCGTGACCAGGCAGTCGAAGCACACGCCCATCATGCAGAACGGCCCGCGTGGCGCGCCGGAGATCGGCGTCGTCCGGGTGGCAAGTCGGCCGGACGCGAGCAGCGCCGCGGCCACCGTGTCGCCGGCACGCGCGTCGAACGGCTCGCCGTCGATCGTCACGGCGACCACGTCGCGCGGCGAGTCAGGCAGCCGCGCGTACATGGCCGAAGTGCGCCGCACCGTGCGGCGCGGGTGCGTCAGGAAGGCGTACGTCGTCGCGGCGATCACTCATCGACCACCCCCGCGAAGCGCAGGATCGCCGGAATCTGCGCCGCGAAACCCTGGAACGCGTGGTCGCCACCGCTCTCGACGTACTGGAACGCACCGCCGTAGAACGCCACCGCCTCGCGCCAGTCGAGCACCTCGTCGCCGGACTGCACCAGCAGGAAGTAGCGCGAGGGGCGCGTGATGCGCGGCACCGCCAGCGCGCGCAGCTCGTCGAAGTGCGCCGGCGTGACGACGAACGTCGCCCCGGTGTAGAGGTTGGTCTGCGCGCCCGCGTACGCGGCGAGATCGTCGTAGGGTCGGATCGCCGGATTGACGAGCACGGCTCGCGCGCCGAGCCGCTCGGCGAGGCAGGTCGCGTAGAAACCGCCGAGCGAGCTGCCGACCAACGTCAGCCACCGTTCCGGCGCCGCGACGTTGCCGCGAATCCAGGCCTCGACCGCGGCCACCGCGTGCGCCGGCGAGAAGTCGAGCGCCGGCACGTGGAGTCGCGGCCGGATCGGCTCGGGAAGTGCCTCGACCGCCGCGGTCACCGCGGCGGCCTTGACGCTCGCAGGCGAGCTGCGGAAGCCGTGCAGGTAGACGATCGTCGGCCGCGACAATCCGGGGCACCTCCGTCAGGCGGCGAGCGCCGCGAGGAGCTTCGCGTGCACGTCGCCGAAGCCGCCGTTGCTCATCACCAGCACGTGGTCGCCGCTGCGCGCGCTCGCAGCGATCGCCGCGACCATCGCGTCGAGGTCGTCGTGCACCGACGCCCGGTAGCCGAGCGGCGCGAGCGTCTGCGTCGCGTCCCAGCCGAGGTGGTTCGCGTAGCAGAACGTGTGGTCGGCCTCCGCGAGCGCCGCCGGCAGCCGGTCCTTGACCGTGCCGAGCTTCATCGTGTTCGAGCGCGGCTCGAGCACCGCGAGGATGCGCTGGGCGCCGACCTGCCGGCGCAGGCCCGCGATCGTCGTCGCGATCGCCGTCGGGTGGTGCGCGAAGTCGTCGTAGACGGTCACCTCGCGCACCGTGCCGCGCACCTCCATGCGGCGCCGGACGCCGCGGAAGGTCGCCAATGCCGCGAGGCTCACCTCGACCGGCACGCCCGCGTGCCGCGCCGCGACGATCGCCGCGAGCGCGTTCATGCGGTTGTGGCGCCCGGTGAGCGGGCTGTCGGTCGGCCAGCGGACGTGGCCCTGCGGCGCGCCGGCGTGCGTCACCTTGCCGTCGGGCGCGACGCGCCACTCGGGCGGCGCGTGGCCTTCGGCGGTGGCGACCTCGGCCCCGGCGAAGCGCTCGACCGACGACCAGCAGCCGCGCGCGAGCACGCGGGCGAGGCTCGCCTCCTCGGCGTTGACGACGATGCGGCCGCCGGCGGGAATCGTGCGCACGAAGTGGTGGAACTGCGTCTCGATCGCCGCGAGGTCCGGGAAGATGTCGGCGTGGTCGAACTCGAGGTTGTTGAGGATCGCGGTACGCGGGCGGTAGTGGACGAACTTCGAGCGCTTGTCGAAGAACGCGGTGTCGTACTCGTCGGCCTCGATCACGAAGAACGCGCTGTCGGTGTGCCGCGCCGAGACGCCGAAGTCGAGCGGCACGCCGCCGATCAGGAAGCCCGGGTTCAGTCCGGCGTGTTCGAGGATCCACGCGAGCATCGCGGACGTCGTCGTCTTGCCGTGCGTGCCGGCGACCGCGAGCACGAAGCGGCCGGCCAGCACGTGGTCGCGCAGCCATTCGGGGCCGGACGTGTACGGCAGCCCGCGGTCGAGGATCGCCTCCATCAGCGGGTTGCCGCGGGTGATCGCGTTGCCGACCACGAACAGGTCCGCGTCCGCGGCGACGTTGTCGAGCTGCACGGCCTCGTAGCCCGACGTGAGCGAGATGCCGAGCCCGCGGAGCTGCAGCGACATCGGGGGATAGACGTTGGCGTCGCAGCCGGTGACGCGGTGCCCGGCCGCCTGCGCGATTGCCGCGAGACCGCCCATGAAGGTGCCGCAGATGCCGAGGATGTGGAGGTGCATGAGATCGTGTCTTACGCGGGATGCGGCTCGGGCGCGTGGACCGCGAAGCGCTTCCAGTTGAGCGCGAACCACGCGAGCGTGACGAGATCGAGGACGAGCACCAGCGCGAACGCGTAGAAGAGGCCCGTCGCGGTGTCCACGCCCAGCGCGACGCGCGCGGCGTCGACGACGAGCCCGATGCCCCACTGCGTCGCGAAGCTGCCGACGAACATCACCAGGTTGGCGGCGGTGTTCGCACGGGCGGTCAGCTCGCGCGGGAAGCCCTCGTTCAGCACGGGGAAGGCGAGGATGTTGGCCGTGGCCCCCAGGCCGTACAGCGACCACCAGAGCACGCCGCCCGGCACGTTGGCGACGATCAGCACCAGCGCGACCGCGTTCAGCGCGAAGCCCGCCGCGAACAGGTGGCGGGCGCGGATGCCGCGGCGGTCGAGCGCGGTCGCGAACAGGCCGAGGAGCAGATAGGCCACGAGCATCACCACGCCCATCGCGAGCAGGTGGGTCGCCGCGGCGGCGCGGGTCAGTCCCGCGACGTCGAGCATCCACGGCACGGCCCACAGTCCCTGCACGGCCATGAACGATCCAAAGCCGAAGCCGGCGAGCGGCGCGATCCACCAGAAGCGCGGATGGCCGAACACGCGCCGCACGCCCTGCCACTGCGTGCCGAAGCTCGGCGCAGCCGCGGGCTTCGGCACGTCGGGCACCCTGAGCCAGATCCACACCGCCACGACCGCGGTCAGCGCGGCGAGCACCACGAAGATCGTGCGCCACGACGCGAAACGCAGCGCGAACTCGAGCGGCGTCGTCGCGGCGAGCGCGCCCATGCCCCCCGCCACCATGATCCAGCCGGCCAGCGACGCCTGCCGCTGCGGCGGATACCACAGCGCGATCGCCTTCAGCGGCGCCATCAGGCACGCCGCGACGCCGGCACCGATCAGCGCGCGCGCAAGCGTGAGGCCGGTCAGGCCGTCGGCCAGCGCGAAGCACAGCGCCCCCGCGGCCGCGATCGCCAGCAGCACGGGCTCGACGCGGCGCGGTCCGTAGCGGTCGAGCAGCATGCCGACCGGAATCTGCATCGCCGCGAACGCCACGAAGTACGCGCTGGTGAGGAGCCCCAGCGAGCCCGGCGCGAGACCGAGCTCGCGCGTCAGCTCCGGCGAGATGACGGCGTTGACGGTCCGGTAGAGGTACGACAGCAGGTACCCGGCCGCGAACGCGAGGTACAGCGGCAGGAACGCGGGCGGCGCCGCGCGGGCGGGCGCGGTCATCGGAAGATGAAGTAGACCGCGCCCATCAGGCACAGGCCGGCCCACAGGTAGTCGAGCTTCAGCGGCTCACCCATGTAGAAGATCGCGAAGGGCACGAACACGGAAAGCGTGATCACCTCCTGCAGGATCTTGAGCTGCGCGAGCGAGAGCACCGTGTACCCGATGCGGTTCGCCGGCACCTGCAGCAGGTACTCGAAGAGGGCGATGCCCCAGGCGACGAAGCGCGGCGATCCACCAGGGCTTCGCCTGCAGGTGCTTCAGGTGGCCGTACCACGCGAACGTCATGAAGACGTTCGACATCGTGAGCAGGATCGCGCTGGTGAGCGCGGGGTAGGCTACGATCGGGGCTGAGGGCAGCATGGTCGTCGGACGCGCGTCGCGGAGGGCGCCACGCCGGCCCTCGCATTATCGCCGACGTCGACTTCGACGCCGACGCCGCACCCCGCCATCGCGCCCGGGCGGGCGGGCTACCCCGGCGCCGCGCGGGGATGCGGTCGCGGCGCAGGCGAGGGTGCGGGCGCCGCGGCCGGCGGAGCCGACTGCGACGGGGGCGCCAAGGGCCGCGGCGTGGGCCCGGCGGGGTTGATCGACGGCGGCGGCCCCGGCCACGGCGTCGGTCCGGCGGGGTTGATCGACGGCGGCGGGACGGATGGGGGAATCGCGGAGGGCGGCCGCGTCGCCGGTGGCCGTGCCGTTGGTGGCACCGCACTCGGCGGTCGCCACACCGACGGCGGACGCGTCGCCGGCGGCACCGCGCTCGGTGGCTTCCCGCCCGGGGGCTTCGCGATGGGAGGCTGGCCGACCGGCGGACGCACAGGCGGCACGACGCCGATCGGGGGCCGCGGGTGCACGACCGGCGGTCGCGGCGGCGGGTGCCATGGGCGGTAGTAGATCGGCGGACGGCTCGACCACCAGGACCACTGGTCGTACCACGGCCAGGTCGTGTAGTACGAATTCCAATAGACGTCGAGCGTGAACGACAGGATCGGCAGCCCGGACTCCGGGCCGGTCTCGAGAATCGTCGCCCAACCGCCCTCGTAGGGATAGGCGAGGAAGCCCGAGTACACCCAACCGCGATAGACGCCACCCTGGATGTCGCACCAGCGCCAGGTGTCGAGGCAGCCGAAGATCTCGATCTCGGTGCCCTCCTGCAGCCACCCCACCAGCGGGTAGGATCGATCAGGACCGGCGCGCACGTTGACGTTGCGCGTCGCGTACCCGTAGTACTGCGCGTCCGCGAGCGCGGGCGCCAGAAGGCCGGCGGACAGGATCGATGCCAGCAGCAGTGAACGTCGCATCCCGGAACCCTCCCGACCCGCCGGGGGTCGCCGCGGTTACCGATTGATCGCCGAGGCGAGCTCGCGACGGAAGCGCCGCGCGAGGTCGCTGTCGGCGCCCAGCGCCTCGAAGATGGTCAGCATGCCCTTGCGGCCGGCGTCGTCGCCGAAGCCGCGGTCCGCGCGCACGATCGCGAGCAGCTCCTCCAGCGCGGGCTCGTAGTCGCCGTGCGCCGCGAGCGCGTTCGCGTAGTCGAGCTTCGCGGCACAGTCGATCGGTGTCGCGGCGGCGCGCTTCGCGAGCGATGCGAGGTCGCCGCTTCCCGTGGCGGCAAGCGTCGTGCGCGCCGCGAGCTGCGCGAGCCGGCGCTCGTCGCGCACCGGGCGTCCGCGTCCCGGCGGCGAGGTGAGTTGCGCCACGACCTCCGCCGCCTCCTCGCCCCGGCCGAGCGCGAGCAGCGCCTCCACCCTTGTGAGCACCGCGTCCTCGTCGCCGGGCGCCAACGCCAGCGCACGATCGAGGTCGACGAGCGCGCCCGCGGCATCCCCGGCGGCGAGCCGGCCGATCGCGGCGGCGACCAGCGGCGCCGCCGGCGAGGGCAGCGCGTTGGCGAGGAAGTCGCGCACGCCCGACTCGGGCAGCGCGCCGGTGAACTCGTCCTTGACCCGACCGTCGACGAACAGCTTGCAGTTCGGGATGCCGCGGATGCCGTAGGTGCTCGCGATCTCCTGCTCTTCGTCGGTGTTGAGCTTGACGAGCGTCACGCGGCCGGCGAACTCGGCGGCGATCTTGTCGAGAATCGGCGCGAGCGCGCGGCACGGCGCGCACCACGGCGCCCAGAAGTCGACGAGCACGGGGGTCGTTGCCGAGCCCTCGAGCACGACGGCCTCGAAGTTGGTGCGGTCGACGGTGATGGCGGTGGACATCGGACGCTCAGCGAAAGGTTGCAGACAAGTCACGATTCTGCCACGTCACAGTCGGAGTTGCGGAACAACACGGGAACCTCGATCTGCATCTGATCACGCCAACTCGTCGACTTCGTCCAAGGCGACGACGAAGGTCCGAGGCCGTGCCGCGACCCGCCAAGTCGGACGCCAAGTTCCGCGCGTCTGAATTTCGGGCATCAGGGGGAATCGGCAGCCGGGTCACGGGAAATCAAGAAACCGGTGGGCCCCTGCTTCGGTCGGATTGATCCAGGGCAAGCAACCGTTGCCCACCCCCCGCGTAGGATGTAACGGATCACGATTCCCGAGGGTCGCCGACCGGCGACCGGGGAGATTGCAACGCGGAGGCGCGGACGCGCTCGAACGTCTACGCAAGGAATGCAGGATGAAACCGCAGGGAATGCTCGATGCTCGTTGTTATCGGTGGCGTTCGGGATGCTTTCACAGCACGCCCTGGCGCAGACGAATCTTCTGGAACGCACGCTCGTCATCGAGTATCACAACTCGGTTCTCGATCACTACTTTCTGAGCACCCCTCCGGAAGCGGCGATCATCGATGCCGGTGGCGCGGGTCCCGGCTGGCAGCGCACGGGTGAGACGTTCTATGTCGAGTCGCTTGCATACCATCCCAACGGCCGGATGCTCTGCAGGTTCTACGGCTCGGTCAGCCCCGGTCCCAACAGTCACTTCTTCACCCTCGATGCGACCGAGTGCGATTTCCTGAAGCAGCTTCAAGCGCAGACGCCGCCGGATCAACCGCGGTGGAACTACGAGGGCCTGGCATTCCCGGCCGGAACACCGACGAACGGGCAATGTCTCAACTTCTACTACTCGAAGCCGGTGTACCGGCTGTATAACAACGGCTTCTGGAGAGGCGTCGACTCGAACCATCGGTTTGCAACTCGACCCGAGATCGTGAGCCAGATGGTGGGACGGTACTGGACGCTGGAGGGCGTCGCGTTCTGCGCTCTTCCTTGACCGGAACACGGCAGTGTTCCTGGCAGCGTGATTCGTCGTGGCGGCATGGCTGCCAAGATGCGCGGCAGCCGGGCAACTCCAGCCTGCTACCGGGCCGAGCCGTCGGCTTCGGTCCCATCGAGGTCACCCGGCACGAACGAGTGCACCGCCGCCGCGATCGGCACGCCGTGCAGCAGCAGGCGATTGCGTGCGACGCACTCGAGCGTCGCGCCGGCGCGTTCCGCGACGCGCCGGCTCGCCACGTTGTCCACCGCGGCGACGATCTCGACGCGCTGGAACTTCGCCTCGTCGAAGGCAAAGCGCGCGATCCGCCGCACCGCCTCGACCGCGAAGCCCTGCCGCTGGCTCGACTAGGCGCACCCAGTAGCCGAGGTTCGCGCCGTTGTTCTCGCGATTGAACTGGTTCAGCCCCACGGCGCCGACGTGCCGGCCCGAGCGCTCGAACACGAGGAACTCGTAGGCGCCGCCCGCTTCCCACGCCGAGCGCGTCGACGCGATCCACGCGTCGCTGTCTTCGCGCGCGTAGCCGGCGTGGCACCAGTCCATCCATCGGGCGAGCGGCTCGATCGACTCGCGGATCGACGCGTAGACCGTCTCGGCGTCCTCGAGGCACACCGGCCGCAGCCGCAGGCGCGCCGTCTCGAGCTCGACACGAGGCAGGACGACGTCGCCGCGACCGCGCGTGGGCTTCATCGGATGCTCACGCGGCGGCGCGGGCTGCCTTCGGCAACCCGATGCGCGCTATCCGCGGCTCCATTTCTGCAGGTAGAAGCAGCCCACCGCGGCGAGCAGCCAGGCCAGGCCCATGAACGGCATTTCCGAGACGAGGGTCCACACCACCGCGTTGACGAGGCAGAGCAGGATCGCGAAGATGAGGACGATGATGTTGGACACGAGCGATGAACTTCCAGCGGTTCCGTGCCGCATGCGGCAGGACGTTGCCTTGCATCCGCACCGGCGGGCTGACCGGCAAGCATACGCGTAACCGGACTTGCGCCGCCGCGCGTCCGATCGCCGGACGACCCGCCACGACCACCGGAGCAATGCACCCTGCGGACGTCGGAGCCTACGCGACCGGCAGCGTGACGGTGACGATGACGCCACTCGTGCCGGGACGGTTTTCCGCCTGCGCGCTGCCGCCGTGCGCCTCGGCGACCAGCCGCACGATGTACAGCCCCAGCCCCAGGTGAGGGGCCGCACCGCCGCGGTGCGCCTCGTCGCGCGCCGAGGTCATCGACTCGAACAGCCGGTCGGCGAGCGCCTCGGGCAACAGTGGTCCTTCGTTGGCCACCGACAACCGCGCCACGCCGCCCTCACGTTCGACCCGCACCTCGATCGGCCGCGCCGGCACGCCGAACTCGACCGCATTGGCGACGAGCTTGTCCAGCATCTGTGCGAGGAGATCCGGCGCGCCGCGCATCGCGATCGCCTCGACCGGCGCATCGACGACGAACTCGCGCGGCGCGTAGGCGCTGCGGTAGCCCTCGACGCAGCCGCGCACCAGCTCGGCGAGGTCGAGCCGCTCGAACTCGGCCCGATCGATGCTCTGCTCGAGCCGCGTGGCCTCGCTCATGCGCGTCAGGATCTGCGCGAGCCGGTCGAGGCCGCCCTGCGCGCGCTCGACGTACACGCGCGCGCCCGGCGACACGATGTCGCCCTGCAGGTTGTCGAGCGAGCTCCTCACCACCGCGATCGGTGTGCGCAATTCGTGCGAGAGGCGGCTCGCCAGCGCCTCGCGGTGCGACACCGAGTCGGCGAGCCGCGACAGCACGCTGGTGAAGCTCCGCGACAGGTCGCCGATCTCGTCGCCGGCCGTCGATCCTGCGGCGATGCGCCGCACCCGCCCCTTCGCGTCGATCGCCTGCTCGACCTCGTCGCGCAGCCGGCGGATGCGCGACGACAGCCGCGAGGCGAACACCGTGAGCGCCGTCGCCCCGGCGAGCGTCAGCGCGAGCACCAGCGTGAACAGCCGCTCGAACGCGCGGTTGCGCTGCGCCAGCACCGCGTTGGTCGTCTCCTCGACGACGACCGCGCCTTCGACCGAATCGCCGGCCCACACCGGATGCGCCGCGGCGACGATGCCCACGCGGCCGTCGCGCGACGTGCGCCGGTCGACGGTGAGGATGCCGGCGAGCGCGCGGTCGACCTCCCTCGCGAACGGCAGCGGACGCCCGAGGAAGTCGTCGCTGAAGTCCTCGGTCGGCTGCGCGAGCAGCAGCGCGTACAGCGGGTGCACGACGTGGCGCTCGAACCACGCCGCCACGCGCGCGGCCCCTTGCGGCGGCGGGGTTTCGGCCGGTTCGGGACGCTGCAGCGTGCCGACGCGCGCAATGACGTTGGACTGGCGGTCGACGACGAAGATGCGCGCCGTGGTGCGCGACAACCCCAGCAGGATCGCCTCGATTTCGGCCGCGCCGGCCGCCTCTCCGGCGCCCGTGCCGTCGCCGCCCAGGGGACGCGCGAACAGCGCGGGGCGATCGTGCAGCGCGGTCGCGACCGCCTGCGCGGTACCGGCGAGCGTGCGCTGCTGCGCCTCGCGCAGCACGCGCTCGACCTCCTGCACGTACGCGTAGCCGAGCCACGGAATGGCGAGGAAGACGGTGAGGACCAGCAGGAGCTTCGCGCGGATGCCGAGCCGGAAGGGCGGCCGCGCCATCAGGAGCCGCCCTCCGCGAGCCAGCGGTAGCCCATGCCGTAGACGGTGGCGATGCGGTCGAACGCCGGGTCGAGCGCCTCGAACTTGCGCCGGATGCGCTTGACGTGCGAGGTGATCGTCGCGTCGTCGACGACGATGTTGGCGTCGTGCATCAGCGCGTCGCGGTCCTTGACGTGCCCGGGATGGCGCGCGAGCGCGTGCACCATCCAGAACTCGGTGAGCGTGAGCGGCAGCGTGGCGCCCCGCCACTTCGCGGTCATGCGCTTCACGTCGAGCTCGAGCTCGCCCCGGCGCACCACGTCCTCGCTGGAGGGCGGTGCCGCGAGCAGGTCGACGCGCCGGAACAGCGCCGCGATGCGCGCCGTGAGCTGGTGCAGGCTCGCGTCCTTGGCGAGATAGTCGTCGGCGCCGATGCGCAGTCCCGCGACGATGTCGAAGTCGGAATCGCGCGCCGACAGGAACACGATCGGCAGCGTCTCCGACATGGCGCGCAGATCGCGGCAGAGCGTGAAGCCGCCGTCCGGCTCGTCGCCCAGACCCACGTCGATCACCGCGAGGTCGGGCAACCGCGTGCGGAACGCCGCCATCGCCTCGGGACGGCTCGCGTAGGCGGCCACTTCGTAGCCGTGCCGGCGCAGCGCGTCCGCGTAGTTGGCGCGGATGGCGGGCTCGTCCTCGACGATCGCGATGCGTCGGCTCATATCGTGGTCATATCGGGGTCAGACCCCAATTCCTCGATGCGTCTGCCGTGGGGGAGATCGGGGCCGCGAATTGGGGTCTGACCCCCGTTCTCGGCGCCGACTATAGCGCAGCGTGTTGCCCGCGCTCGCCGCCGCGCCGGTATTGCCCGCGGTTCGCCATCTTTGATCCGGCAGCCTGCCCTGATCGCGCCCTTGCGCACCCACGATGCGGGCGCGCAATGCGAGGCGTGGCGGACCGGCAACCGGCGCGATCCGCACACGGGACGAACGCCACCGCGCGGGTGGCGACCCCCTCGACTGCCGGAACCCGCGCCGCCGCGGGACCTGAAACCCCGCGGCGGCGTGCCCCGAGGACACGATGAACACCCGTTCCCTTCGCGCCGGCCTCCTCCCCCACCGGGGGCTGCGCGAGTTCGTCCGCCTTGCCGCCGAAGCCACCGGCGTCGGCCTCGCCGCAAGCGTCGCGCTGCTGCTCGCCGCCTTGCTGATCGCCTCGGCCGCGGACGCGGCGACGCCGGAGACACCGTCCTCGGGCACGCTGCTGCTGCAGGGGGACGGCGCCCCGGTGGCGGCACCGCTGCTGGCGACCGACGTCGCGATCGACGTGTCCGGCATCGTCGCGCGCGCGCGCGTCACCCAGCGCTTCGTCAACCCGTCGCACGAGTGGCGCGAGGCGGTCTACGTGTTTCCGCTGCCGGACGACGCCGCGGTCGACCATCTCGACGTGCGGATCGGGACGCGCCGGATCGTCGGCGTGATCCGCGAGCGCGGTGCGGCGCGCAAGGTGTACGAGGACGCGAAGCAGTCGGGCCGCAAGGCCGCGCTCGTCGACCAGGAGCGCCCGAACCTCTTCACCACGCGCGTGGCCGCGATCGGCCCCGGCGAGGCGATCGAGGTGGCGATCGAGTACCAGCAGACGCTGCGCTTCGTCGACGGCGCCTTCTCGCTGCGCTTTCCGCTCGCGATCACGCCGCGCTACATCCCCGGCACGCCGCTGGCGATGCCCATTGCGTTCGACGGCTGGTCGCCGGACACCGATGTCGTGGACGACGCGTCACGGATCACGCCGCCGGTCGTGCACCCTGACTACGGCAAGGTGAATCCGGTGACGCTCGCGGTGGACATCGACGCGGGGGTTCCCCTCGGCAGGATCGACAGCCGCTACCACCAGGCGCGCGTGACCGAAGCGCCCGGTCATCGCTACACCGTGGTCCTCGACGGGCCGGTGCCCGCGGACCGCGACTTCGAGATCGCGTGGATACCCGAACCGGGCAGCGCACCCGCCGCTGCCGTATTCGGCGAGGTGCACGATGGTCGGGGCTACGCCATGGTGATGCTCATGCCGTCGCTGCCCGATGCCGGGATGCCGCGCACCGCGCGCGAGGTGACGTTCGTCATCGACACCTCGGGCTCGATGGGCGGCAGCTCGATCGTGCAGGCGAAGGCGGCGCTCGCGCTGGCACTCGAGCGCCTGCAGCCGGGCGATCGCTTCAACGTCGTCGAGTTCAACTCGCGCGCCCGGGCGCTCTTCGCCGTGCCGATGCCGGTCGATCCGGCGACGCTCGGCCGCGCGCGTTCGTTCGTGAGTTCGCTCCGTGCCGACGGCGGCACCGAGATGCGCGAGGCGCTCGCGCTCGCGCTCGCACCGCGCGAAGCCGCGTCCGGGCTCCTGCGCCAGGTGGTGTTCCTGACCGACGGCGCCGTCGGCAACGAGGACGAGCTGTTCCGCCTCATCCGCGAACGGCTCGGCGACCGGCGGCTCTTCACCGTCGGCATCGGGTCGGCGCCGAACGGCCACTTCATGCGCAAGGCGGCGCAGTTCGGCCGCGGCACGCACACGACGATCGGCGACGTCGGCGAAGTGCAGGCGCGGATGGGCGAGCTGTTCCGCAAGCTCGAAAGTCCCGTGCTCACCGACGTCGCGATCGACTGGCCGGCGGGCAGCGAAGCCTGGCCCGGACAAGTGCCCGACCTCCACGCCGGCGAGCCGATCGTCGCGACCGCTTCGCTCCCCGCGCTCGACGGCGAGATCGTCGTGCGCGGCCGGTTCGCGGGCCGGCCCTGGTCGACCCGGCTGCCGCTCTCCGCGGCCGGCGGCCACGACGGCGTGCACGCGCTGTGGGCGCGCGGCAAGATCGAGGCGCTCGCGGATGCGCAGCTGGGCGGGGCGAATCCGGACGACATCCGCGCGGAGATCGTCAAGGTCGCGCTCGCGCACCACCTGGTCAGCCGCCACACGAGCCTCGTTGCCGTCGACGTGACGCCCTCGATGCCGGGTGGAGTGGAGGCGGTGCGCACGGCGATTCCCGGCAACCTGCCGCACGGGCAGGAGTTCGAGGCGATCTTCGGCGGCCTGCCGCAGACGGCGACGGCATCCGCATGGCACCTCGCCGTCGCCTTCGCGGCACTGCTGGCCGGCCTGCTGCTCATCGGGGTCAGCCGCGTCGCTACCGTGCGCCTGCGCTGACCACCGAACATCACGGGACACAGGAGCAGAACGTGCGCATGGCGATCGAGCGGGGAGGACCTTTCGGCCGGGCTGCGGTGGATGCGCTGGCCTTCGCGGAAGCGCAGGGCGCTGCGCCCGGCACCGAGTTGCCGTGGCTTTGGTCCGGCCGAGTCTTCCCCGCTCGGTCGCCGTGCACGTCGACCGCGCCTGCAACGACTGCTCACTGCGCTGGCCGCCGCGTGCCTGCTCGTCGCGCTGTGGCACGGCGGACAGGCAACGTACGTGCACGCGAAGGCCGCGCTCGGGCAGGAGCTGCTCATGCGTTCCTGGGAGGCGAGCCGAGCGGGCGGCGACGCGACGAAACCCTGGCCGTGGGCCGACACGCATCCGGTCGCGCGCCTGCGCGCCCCGGCCCATGACGTCGACCTGCTGGTGCTCGCCGGCGCGAACGGCCGCACGCTCGCGTGGGGACCGGGACACGTCGAGGGCACCGCGACGCCGGGCACGCGCGGCAATGCGGTCGTCACCGGCCACCGCGACACGCACTTCGCGTTCCTGCGCGACGTGCGGCGCGGCGACGCGCTGCTCGTCGAGTCCGCCGACGGGACGACGCGCCGCTACCGCGTCGAGCGGACGTTCGTCGCGGACCGCGCTTCGCTCGCGCTGCCCGCCGACGATCGCGCGACGACGCTCGCGCTCGTCACCTGCTATCCGTTCGATGCGATCGATCCCGGGACGCCGCTGCGCTACGCGGTGGTGGCGCGCGCCGTGCCCTAGGGCCCAGGAAGCCTAGAAGCCTCAGCGCATCGTTGCGGTGAGCGCGCGCAAAGGCAGCGTGCCGAAGCAGCGATCGTTGCGGCGAGTGCGCGCAAAGAAATCGTGCCGATATTTATTTTATTTTAATTTTTTATTATTAAATTTATATTATTTATTTTTAAATTTTTTATTATTTTATAATTTATTATTTTATATTTTTTTTTTTTTTTATATTATTTTAATATTTTTTTTATTTTATTTTTTTTTTTTTTTTTTTTTTTTTAGTTCGCGTGCCATGTTTCGCCAGCCCTGGAATAGATGTTACGTGAGTCTTCGGTTGCGTAATGATCGCAGAGCATGAACGCTGTCGGGCATGCGTAGCGCAAGCAAACGATATCGGGCGCGCGGCGCGAATGATGAATTGAGCGCGGAGCGTTAGCCAGAAGCGCGTGGCTGCGCGGCAGAAGTCGGCGCGCATACACGTACAGGAGTGAAAGAGATCGCTCATCGCGCGAGAACGCGGTGACGGGCACTTCGGGAGCTCGGCACAGAGTTCTGCATCAGTGGCGGCGGCATCTCGCGTGATGCCGAACGGATGCGAGGCTGCGCGCGGTGTCGCCAGCAGCGCGTACTCCAAGAAGTAGCTGACGAAGTGCTGGCGCGTCGCGGCGTCGTGGGCATCGAGCAGTTGCGCGGCGGCCTCGCGCTCGGCGGGATCGGCGAGGCCGCGCACCAGGCCGGCACCCAGTCTGCCGACCACTTGCCGCCCCAGCCGATCCACGCGGTATGCGAGCGCTCGACCTCGACCCAATCGCGCCGGCGCCACGCCTCAACCAGCTGGACGGGACCGAGTCCCTCGTGACGACCTGGCGCGCGATGGCGATGAACTCGCGCATCTCGGCGTCGCGCCGCTGCATGCCCGCCACCAGTGCGAGGATTTCGTAGGCATCCGCGTCGAGGGCATTGAGCCTCGCCGCGGCAATCGCCAGTTCGCGCGCGCGATCCAGGTATCCGGCGTGAAGGTGCACCCGCGCGGACAGGCGCAGTACGCCGGCTGCCGAGGGTTGCCTGCACCATGCGCCCAGGCGGCGGAACCGTCCACCAGTGGCGCAACTCGAACTCGTCGGCGAGCAGCAGCCACTGGCCGCGCACGTCTGGGGGTCGGCCTCGACGAGGCGCCGCGCCAGCGCGAGCCCCTCCGCAACATTTGCCGCGCGCGCCGCGTTGAGCGACTCCACGCTGGTGCCGCTGCCGTCGTTGCCGAGCAGCCAGCCCTTGACGTTGTGCTGCAGGAAACGCGACTCCAGGTGGTCCGGCTCGACGGCGAGCACTTCGTCCAGCAACCGCACGGCCGTGCGCCGGTCGTCGATCGATGGTCGTCGCGCCAGTTCCCGCGCGCGCATGAATTTGGCGTGCGCTTGCGGATCGATCGGAGGCGGGGGTGGCGGCGCGTCGGCGATGCCCAGTGCCGCGCCAGTCGCGGACGACACACGCACCGGCAGCATCTGCAGGTCGGCGAGCGCGATGTCCTCGTCCATGGCCCAGCGCCGTGTGCCGTCGCGCGCGTCCCGCAGTTCGAGCCGCAAGTGCAGGCGACCCGCCGGCAGCGAGCGGATCTCGCCCTTCATCACGTGGTCGATGGCGAGCAGCCGGGACAATGCGCGGTCGTCGAGATCCGCGGCGAGCGCAACGCCGGTCGAGCGGCAGGACGCCACACGCAGTCCCGGCACGCGCACCAGGCGATTGGCCATCCCCTCGCACACCGGGCCGGCCAGCGCCGTGGCATCGGCGTCGTCGACGGGCGTGATCAGCGGACGGATGGCCAGCCCGGGCGAGGTCCCTTGGTTACCGCGCTGGAGCACGCGATCGAGCACCAGCGCGAGCGCCTCGTCCCCGGTCGCGGCCATTCGCGTCGGCAGCTCGAGACCGCGCACGACGAGAACCACCAGTGCCGCCACAGCAAGTGCGAGGCCCAGGGATGCGGCCACGATCGACCGGGTGAGGATCGTCTGCTTCATCGGCAATCGCGCACGGTCATCGACAGGCGGAGGTCGGCCCGGGGCCCATGGCTGCGGCCAGTTATCGTACAGCGGCGCGCCTCTGCAGGCGACGACGCAGCGGAGATGTCGTCACGCGTGGCGATGATCCGCCGTGCAGGGGCCGCGGCGCCCGCGCGATTCATGCCGCACTTGCGGTCAGTAGTCACCGAGCAGCGGTGGCACGAACTCGAAGGCACCGCGACACTGGTCACGGCTGGCAGTGCCGGCGTCGATCACGCGGTGCATGTTCGCCGGGCACACGGGGGCCGCGGTACGCGAACCCGTCGGTGGCGCATGGTTCGACATCCGGCACGCGTCCGCGCCCGGCAGCACCTCGTAGTCGAGGTGGGTCGGCGGGCAGGTCGGATGCGCGATCGCCACGCGCTGGCAGCGCAGCAGGCCGTTCGAGTACTGAGGCGTGACCGCACCGGCATTGGTGCTTCCCGGGCACTTCGCACCGACCGCCGCGGCAGCCGGTGTGAGCGTCGCGAGCATGAGCGCGGCGACGAGCCCCGGCAGGGCCCGTCGACCCGCTTGCGTGCCGATGCATGCGCGTGCGCCGCATGGCCGCGACGTTCGATCGATCATCGTGCTGCTCTCCTCTCCCGCGCAGTCGAGCGGGAACTGTCGTCCCCGATCCGCCTGCCAACTCGCGGCAACGAGGGACGCCGCCAGGCCGGGCGGCACGCTGCGACGGGAGCAGTCTGTGCGCATGCCAGGGGACCGGCCATCCCACGAACCCGGTAGTCGCAGTCGGGGAACGGCGGACAGCGTAGTCAACGCAGCGCGACTGTCAATCCGGGAACGTCGAGCCCCCCGTAGTCGGAGGACCAGCGCTCGCCGGCGCGCACCGGTTGCGCATCGGTGATCGTGCCGGTGGTCACGATCTCGCCAGTCGCGAGCGGCGGGGCCCACGGCTGCGTCGCGAGCACGTCGCGCAGGTGCATCAGTGCGCGCGCGGGGCTCCCGAGCACGTTGGCGCCCACGCCCTTCTCGATCACCGTGTGCCCGCGCGACAGCGTCACCTCGAACGTGGGCAGCGCCGCGGCGAGCGCCGCGCGGTTCGCGTCGGTCACGGGCACACGGGTGCCGACGGCGAGTCGGCCGTGCAGGCCGTAGGCGGCGGCGCAGTCGGCCGCGCCGAACTTCCATCCGGGGAACGGGCTGTGCACGATCTCGAATCCTGGTGCGATCCACGCCACCGCGCGGAGGATGTCGAGCGGGTCGTCGCCGGGCGGCAGCGGACCCGCGATGCCGAACACGATCTCCGGCTCGATGCGCGGCTCCATCAGACCGTCGAGCGAGAGTTCGGCGCGATCGTCCTGCGCGTACGTTACCGTGCGGTCCCACACGTGCGACCACATCGGACGGTCGACGCCGTAGCGCTCCCAGATCGTCGTGTTGGTGAAGCCGATCTTGCGACCGACGGGCTGCCAGCCGCGCGCGATGCGGCGCGCGTGCAGCTCGGCGAGTACCTCGTAGGCGCACGGCGACGTCGAAGGCGGGATCGGCTTCGGTGAGACGCGGGATCTGGCGCGCCGCGACGAACGCGGCGTCGAGCCGGTCCGCCGCAGCCGCGAGCGTCGGACTCAGCGCAGCCATCGCAGCTTCCGCAGCAACGCCACGCCCGCCGCCCAGGCGAGCGTGGCGACGACCATGCCGATCACCGCCGCCACGATTGCGCCCCCGGTCCCTGCCCAGCCGATCGCCGCGACGACGCCGAAGCCCGCGAGCGCGCCCAGCGCGCCGCAGGCGAGGATGGCAAGCACGGACAGTGCGATCGACACCATGGAACGATGCGGATGTTCTGCAACTTCGATGATAACGTCCCCGCGACCGCAGCACCGGACGCTGCGTTCGAAGAACTAGGGTCAGACTCGACTTTCCCGGCGCGACCGCGGTATTCGCGACACCGTCGAGGAAAGTCGAGTCTGACCCTACTTCTTCGCGAAGCGCGACGCGTAGCCGTCCTCGGTGAAGCCGACGAGTACGTCGCCGCCTATCTCGACCACCGGCCGCTTGATCAGCGTCGGGTTCGTCACCATCAGCGCAATCGCCGTGCGCTCGTCGACCACCGCGGCCTTCGCCGCGTCGTCGAGCGCGCGCCAGGTCGTGCCGCGTCGGTTGAGCAGCGTCTCCCAGCCGACCGCACGGCACCAGCGCGCCAGGTCTTCGGGCGACGGCGGCGACTTCTTGAAGTCGACCCAGTCGTAGGCCACTGCCGCGCGCGTCGAGCCACGCGCGCGCCTTCTTCACCGTGTCGCAATTGACGATGCCGTGGACCTTCATGGGCTTGCCTCGCGAATGCCGCGGGCAGTATAACGGCGCGGTCACCCGAACTCTCCCGAGAGACCGCCACGTCATGACCGCGTCACGCCGCCTGCGTTCGCTGCTGCTGATCGCCGCCGCCGCACTCGTCGGCGCCGCCGGCGCGCAGGGCCCGGTCGCGGGCACGCTGCGCGTGGCCTTCCCCGTCGCCGAGAACGGCTTCGATCCGCAGGCGATCTACGACGCCTATTCGGCGCGGGTGTGCAACGCGATCTTCGATCCGCTGTACACCTACGACTACTTCGCGCGTCCCGCCAGGCTCGTCCCCAACACGGCCGACGGCCTGCCGCTGATCGGCGACGGCGGCCGCACGTACACGATCAAGGTGCGACGCGGCATCCACTTCGCGCCGCATCCGGCGTTCGGCAACACGAAGCGCGAGCTCACCGCCGAGGACTACGTCTACAGCATCAAGCGCATCCTCGATCCGCAGGTGCGCTCGTACTCGCTCTACCTGCTCGAGAACCGGCTCGTCGGACTCGACCCGGTCCTCGCCGAGGCGCGACGGACCGGACGCCTCGACTACGCCGCGCCGATCGAGGGCCTGAAGGCGCTCGACCGCTACACGCTGCAGGTGAAGTTCCGCGATCCCAACTGGTCGTTCCAGCACCTGCTCACCACGACCGCCTTTGCGGCGGTGGCCCGGGAGGTCGTCGCGGCCAAGGGCGACAGCACGGGTCGCGTGATGGAGGATCCGGTGGGAACCGGGCCCTATCGGCTCGCGGAGTGGCGGCGCAGCCAGCGCATTGTCCTCGAGTCGAACCCCGCGTTCCGCGACGTGCGCTTTCCGACTCCGCCTCCCGGCAACGCGGCGGACGCCGAGGTCGCCAAGGGTCTCACCGGCCGCAAGCTGCCGCTGTCGCCGCGGATCGAGATCGCGATCATCGAGGAGGCGCAGCCCCGGCTGCTGGCGTTCCGCCGCGGCGAGCTCGACTACGTCGACGTGCCCTCGTCGCTCGCCGAGACGGTCCTCGACGGCGCGAACCTGAAGCCCGATCTCGCGAAGGCCGGGGTGCGCCTGCACCGTCAGGTCGATGCCGTCGCTCGCCTTCACGTTCTTCAACATGGAGGATCCGGTCGTCGGCGGCTACACGCCGGAGAAGATCGCGTTGCGGCGCGCGATCACGATGGCCAACGACCGCCGCGAGTACGTGCGCGTCCTTGCCAACGGCCAGGCGGAGCCCGCCACGCAGATGATCCCCCCGCCGGTGCCCGGGCACTCGCCCGCGCTCGCCATCAAGGACCCGTTCGACCCCGCCGCCGCGCGCGCGCTGCTCGACCGCTTCGGCTACCGCGACCGCGACGGCGACGGCTTCCGCGAGACGCCCGACGGCAAGCCGCTGCTGCTGCGCAAGGGCGCGACACCGGTCGCCGCCGACCGGGCGGCGAGCGAGTTGTGGACGCGGAACCTCGCGGCGATCGGGCTGCGCACCGAGTTCCTGGTGCAGAAGTGGCCGGAGCTGAACAAGATGGCGGAGGCGGGCCAGCTGCAGATCTGGAATCTGGCGTGGATCACCAACGTGCCCGACGCCGACTCGTTCTATTCGCCGCTCTACGGCCGCAACATCGGGCTGTCCAACGACGCGCGGCTGAAGCTCGCCGAGTACGACCAGGCCTACGAGCGCATGCGCGCGCTGCCCGAGGGACCCGAACGGCAGGCGACCTACCGGCGCATGAACGAGCTGGTCGTCGCCTATGCGCCGTGGATCCTCGAGACCTACAGCTACCAGAACCGGCTCGCGCAGCCGTGGTTGCGCGGGCTCAGGCTGCACCCCTTCCTGCAGGCCCCGTGGATGTACTACGGGGTCGATCGATGAGTACGGAAGTCGACCCCGGCACAAAAAGAAGGGCGACCCGGTGGGCCGCCCAATCGTTCAAGCAGTAACGCTGCGCACTACGTAGCAGGATGCACGCCACGCGCGTTTTTCCCTTGCACATCCGTCACTTGCGCTCGGGACCCCGGCGACGAACGGACACGCTGTAAGACCCGTCGTCGCTATTCGCACCCGCGCAGCGGATGTCGTGCACAGCACGGTGCCCCGCTACCGCCGGCCGGCGGGCGGCGACGTCGCGAATGCGCCCGACGCGCCGCCGTTCGCCTGCAAGGCGGCGAAATCGGCGTCGGAGACGATGTGGGTGCCGGTCTCGCCGAGGAGCGCGGGCATCGCCGTCTCGAGGCTGGTGATGATCGCGCGGCGGCCGCCGCCTTCGAGAAAGCGTATCGCCGCATCGACCTTCGGCCCCATGCTGCCCGCCGGAAAGTGCCCTTCCGCCTGGTAGCGCCGGATCTGCGACAGCGACACCGTGGCGAGCTCCTGCTGCCCGGGCTTGCCGAAGTGGATCGCCACGCGCGGCACCGCGGTGAGGATCATCATGTCGCGGATGCCGAGCACGTTCGCGATGGCCGCGGTGGTGAGGTCCTTGTCGATCACCGCCTCGACGCCGTGCCGGCAGCCCTGGGCATCACGCACGACCGGCACGCCGCCGCCCCCGCCGACGATCACCACCGTCCGCATCGCCATCAGCGTCTGCGCGAGCGAGATGTCGCAGATGTGCTTCGGCTTCGGCGACGGGACGACGTAGCGCCAGCCGCGGCCGGCGTCCTCCTGCACCGTCACGCCGAGCTCGTCGGCCAGCGCCTTGGCCTCCGCTTCCGGGAAGAAGGGGCCCACGGGCTTGGTGGGATGGGCGAACGCCGGATCGGCCGGATCGACCTCGACCTGCGTGACGAGGCCGACGACGTGGCGCGGGTTGCCGACCGCGCGCAGCGCGTTCTCGAACGCCTGCGCGAGGATGTAGGCCGTGGCGCCCTGCGTCTGCGCGACGAGCATGTCGAGCGACAGCGGGCGAATGCGCTCCCGGGCGATCGCATTGGCGAGCAGCAGCTTGCCGACCTGCGGCCCGTTGCCGTGCGTGATCACGAGCTGGTTGTCGAGCAGCAGCAGCGGCAGCATCGCCTGCGCCGTCCGCGCGGCAATGGCCTTCTGCGCTTCCGGCGAATCGTCGCCGCGGTCCGCGTCGATCGCGTTGCCGCCGACGGCGACGATCAGCCGCCGCGGGATGTCGGCGGCGAGCCTCATGCGCCGGCTCCTGCGACTCCTGCAACGGGCACGTCGGCCAGCGGCAGCGTCCACCCACTCGTCGGGCACGATGTGCGTCCCGGTTTCGCCGCGCAGCGCGGGCACGGCGTGGTCGAGGCTGGTGATGATGGCGCAGCGGCCGCCACCCTCGACGAAGCGGATCGCGGCGTCCACCTTCGGCCCCATCGTGCCGGGCGGGAAGTGCCCTTCGGCGCGGTAGCGGCGCATCTCCGACAGCGAGACCCGTCCGAGGTCCTGCTGGTCCGGTCGGCCGTAGCGCAGCGCGATGCGCGGCACGCGCGTCAGGATCATCATGTCGCGGATGCCGAGCACGTCGGCCATCGCAGCGGTGGTGAGATCCTTGTCGATCACCGCCTCGACGCCGCGCCGGCAGCCGATCCCGTCGCGCACGACCGGGATGCCGCCGCCGCCGCCCGCGACGACGACGGTGCGCGTGCACATCAGCGCCTCGACGAGCGAGATGTCGCAGATGTGTTGCGGCTGCGGGGACGGCACGACGTAGCGCCAGGCGCGCCCGTCCTCCTGCACCGTCACGCCGAACTGCTCCGCCAGCGCCTGCGCCTCGAGCTGCGTGAAATAGGGACCGACCGGCTTGCTGGGCGCGGCGAACGCCGGGTCCTGCGGATCCACCTCGACCTGCGTGACGAGACCCACGACGTGCCGCGGGCTGCCGACCGCGCGCAGCGCGTTCTCGAACGCCTGCGCCAGCAGGTACGCGATGCCGCCCTGCGTCTGGGCGACGAGGATGTCCAGCGACTGCGGCGTGATGCGCCCGCGCGCGACGGCGCTCGCGAGCAGCAGCTTGCCCACCTGCGGCCCGTTGCCGTGGGTGATCACGAGCTGGTTGTCGAGCAGCAGCAGCGGCAGCATCGCCTGCGCCGTCGCCGCGGCGTGCTCCTTCAGCGCCTGCGGCGTGCCGGTCCCGTCGAGGGGGTCGATCGCGCTGCTGCTGATCGCGACGATGAGGCGACGCGGGAATTCGAAGCCCACATCGTCCGCGTGCCGTGGCTCGGCGTTCATCACGCGGCGCTCCGCCGCGCCCACGCGTGGTGCAGCTGGACCTCGAAGCCGAGGACGATGCCGGCCACGATGTCGCGGCCCGACGTGGAGCCGATGGCGAGGACCGCGCGCAGCGCGGCCAGCATCGTGTCGCGTTCGCCGGCGATCAACGCGGACAGCAGCGCGACGATGCGTGCACGGACACGGCCCTCCGCGGCGGCACGCAGCGCGCAGAGGCTGATCGCGTGCGTGCGATGCGCGGCGCGCGCCACGATCTGCCGGCCGAGATCGCGCAACGGCTCGCACGGGCCCCCAGGCAGGTGCAGCACGGCGAACAGCCCGACCAGGACGTCGTCGCCCGAAGGCGTCAGCCCCTGGCCCAGCCCGACCAGCGCTTCGCCCTGTTCCCGTGCGGTCTCGAGGTCGGCACGTTCGAGCGCATGGCCGAGCGCCGTCGCGTGCTGTGCGAGCCGAGCCGTCGCGGCGATCGCCACGGCCGACGACTGCGACCGCGCATCGCCGTCCGGACCTCCGTCGAACCTCGCAACGTGCTCTCGCAGCGCGTCGAGGTTGCGACGCAGCGGCGCATCGTGTGCGGGATACCACGGCAGCAGCGGTACCCAGGGACGCGTGCCGTCGACGCGGATCGCGAGGCATTCGGCCGACGGTGAGGACGCCGTCGCGCGCCGCGACCGGCTCGCCGACCGCCACACCCCGGCCGTCGAACGTGCCGAGGTCCACGACGAGCGTGTCCGGTGCATCGTCCACCTCGCGGCTCGCCAGCGTGAACAGCGTGCCGTCCGGCACGATCACGTTGACCACGCGCGCAAAGACGCTGTGCACGCGCCCGCGAAGGCCGCGGCGAAGCGCGGCGAGGCACGCCACGTCGCCCGAGAGTGCGCGGACCGCGAGAGCCATCGGGTCAGAGCTCGGCAAGCTCGACCGCGATCGGCGTCGCGAGCGCCATCAGCTCGGTGTCCTGCGCGCCGCCATCGTCCCAGCGGAACATCACGAACTCGCCCGGCGCGCTGAGCGCGGTGCGCGGTGCGTGCCACACGTTGGCGTCGTAGTTGACGGCCTGCGATCCGGAGGCCACGAACACCTCCAGGCGCTCGACCATCGGGCTGCCGTCGGGTGCCGACGGACAGACCGCCACGAGGTGCCGCGTGCCGTTGAGCGGAACGAAGGTCTGGTTGGAGAACGGATGACGCTCGACCGCGCGCACCAGCACCCGTCCCGTCGCCGGCAGGACCTTCATGTACGTCATGTTCGGCTTCGCGTGCGGCCGCCCGTTCTGCATGCGCGACGCGAACTCCTTGCGCTCCGTCACCGGGCCGGTGCCCTGCAGCACCTGCCCGTACGGCGCGAACGCCTCGGCGGTCAGCGGCCGCGCGGCGATCACCTGCGGTCCCGCGTGGACATGCTCGCTCACTGGACTACCCTCCGCGCTGGCGCGCTTCGGGGTGGATTCGCCCTCGGGACGGCCCTTCGGGCTCATGCTCCGCCTCCTTGCGGCGACTCGTCGACGCTGCCGGCTTGCCGCCGTTCGCGCTCGGCCAGCCAGCGCGCCACGCCCAGCAGGCGCGCGTCGTGCCCCTTGCGACCCACGAGTTGCGCCCCCATCGGCATGCCGTCCTCGCCCTGCAGCACGGGCATGCCGAGCGCGGGAACGCCGCACAGCGTCCAGATCGTGCAGAACATCGGGCTGCCCGTGGCGGCGAGTCCCTTCGGCGCCGCGCCCTGCGTGGCCGGCGTGAGGATCGCGTCGTACTCGGCGAACAGCCGCTCCAGCGCGCGCTGGAGCACGACGATGCCGTCGCGCGCCTTGCTGTAGCTCACGCCCGTGTAGCGCTGCCCGCGCTCGATCATCTGCACCAGCACGTCGCTCAGCCGGTCGCGGCCACGCGCGTACTCGTCCTCGAAGCTGTTGGCGAGATCCGACTCCATGATCGTGCGGTGCCACTCGACCGCGGCAGTCGAATGCCGGGGGCAGGTCGACCTCGGTGACCACGTCGCTCCAGTTCTCCGCGAGCTGCACGAACGCTTCCTGCGCGATGCGCTCGGCCTGCGGCCACAGCGGCGTCTTCACGAACGCGATGCGCGGCGGCCCGGGCAGCGCGCTGTTCCCAGCGCGCCGGGAGCTCGAGGTGGCTTCCCGGTGCGACGTCGAGGTCCTTGCCGTCCCAGGCGTAGAGTTCGCGGGCGATCATCGCGACGTCCTCGACGGAGCGCGCGAACACGCCGACGTGGTCGAGCGTGGGCGACTGCTTCAGTACGCCGTGGCGGGAGATCGCGCCGTGGGAGGGCTTGAAGCCGTAGACACCGCAGTACGACGCCGGACGGATCAGCGATCCGTTCGTCTGCGTGCCCACGGCAAGCGGCACCATGCACGCCGCGACCGCCGCCGCCGAGCCGCTGGACGAACCGCCCGGCGTGCGGCGCTCGTCGTGCGGGTTGGTCGTCTTGCCCGGCGCGTACACGGCCAGTTCCGTGGTGACCGTCTTGCCCATGATCACCGCGCCGGCCTTGCGCAGCAGCGCCACGACGGTCGCGTCCTCGCGCGGCCGTCGGCCCTGGTGCAGCACCGTCCCGTATTCGGTGGGCATGTCGGCGGTGTCGAAGATGTCCTTGATGCCGACGGGTACACCGTGCAGCGCACCGAGCCGCGCGCCGTCCGCCTGCGCACGGTCCGCCGCGCGGGCCTGCGCGATCGCCTGGTCGGGGTCGAGCCAGGCCCAGGCGCGGATGCGATCCTCCGTCCGGGCGATGCGGTCGAGGCAGGCGCGCACCAGCGCTTCGGACGTGAGCTCGCCGCGGCGAATCGCGTCGGCCGCGGCACGGGCGCTCAGTTCGTGGAGTTGCATGTCGGTGCTCCGCTACCGGCTCAGGCGGCACCCGCCGGCACCGCAGCCGCGCGCATCGCGGCAAAGGCCTCCAGCGCCTTCTCGAAGCACTCGATCGGCACCGCCGTGAGGCCCGCGCCGATCTGGCCCACCCCGGGGCGCCTGCAGGCGATGCCGGTGTTGATCACCGGCGTGATGCCGGTCTTCACCACCTTGCGGATGTCGATGCCGAGCGGGGTGCCGCGGAACTGCAGCCCGGGCAGCTTGTAGGCCTTGTTCTCCGCCACGGTGATCTCGTACATCTTCATCGTGGTCTCGAGCGCGAACGCCGGCGTGCCGCCCACGTACTCGACCACGGCCGGGGCGCCCGCCATCGCGAGCGAGCCCAGTCCGACCGTCTCGGTGATCGACGAGTCGCCCATGTCGGGATTGGCGTCGTCGGGACCGAAGCCGGGGAAGTAGACGCCCTCGATCATCGGGGCCGGCGCGGTGAACCAGCGCTCGCCCGTGCCGCTCACCCGGATGCCCGTCTCGTAGCCGTTGCGCGCGATCGCGGTGACGACGGTGCAGTCGGGGATGCCGGCGCCGGCGTCCATGATGCCCTTGCTTCCCGCCATGACGAGGTTGAGGATGAAGTGCCCAGCGTCCTCGATGAACTTGAGCGCGCGGGCCACTTCGCCCGCCTCGCCCACCGCCACCAGGTGCCGCGCCAGCGCGACGAGCAGCAGCGCGTTGCTCGCCTTGTTGCGGTTGTGCATCTCGTCGCCCATCTGCACCGCCTGCGCGACGATGTTCTTGACGTCGATGCCCCCGGCCGCGTGGACGGCCCGGCGCAGCAGCGGCGCGAGATCGTGGTTCATCCAGCGCAGCTTCTCCATCACGGTCTCGTCGTAGGCGCCGTGCCGCAGCACCTTGCCGATGCCCATGTAGAGCGTCGAGTAGGTGTCGATGCCGAAGCGGTCGTTGCGCACCACGTTCACCTGCATCGACGGGGTGATGATTCCCGACATCGGCCCGATCGCGTGATGGTGGTGGCTCGAATCGAAGCGCAGCCGGCCGCTCTCCGCGAGGGCGACCGCCTCTTCCGGCGTCTTCGCCCAGCCCTCGAACATGCTGGCCCCGATGATTGCCCCCCGCATCGGCCCGGGCATCCGGTCCCACGACAGCGGCGGTCCCGCGTGGAACACCGTGTAGTCGCCCATGCCGGGTACCACGTCCCGCGCGAGGCGCAGGTCGACCCAGACGGCCGTGCCTTCCTGGATGCGGTCCACGCACTCCTGATTGGCGTCCTTGATGCTCATCTCAGTCCCGACGGGCCGCCCCGAGGGACTGACCCGCCCCCTCGGGGGGCAGCGAGCGAAGCGAGCGTGGGGGCCGTTTCATCCCATTCCTCGTCGTCCAGTTCGGCGAGCAGCGCGGCGAGCCGCGCATTGCCGCCCGCGGGCGGCCGCCAGTCCATCTGCACCACCGGTACGCCGTCCGCGCGCAGGTCGTCGGCGAAGCTCTCGAGACCGACGTTGATCACGGAGAGCGACTCGGGCAGGACCTTGGTTTCCATCACGCCATCTCCCGCATCCACTCGGCCCGCAACGGCGGGTGGACCAGCATGGCCGCGCACCGCGCGGCATCGGCATTCGTCGCGAGCGTCGCGATGCCCGCCTCCTCCAGCAGGGCCGTCTGCGACGCGAGGCCCTGCGGGTCGCGCGCCGTACCGATCACCGCGGCGAGCACGGCGATGTCGCGCCCGCCCGACCGTGCGATCCGGCGCGCCTCGCGCACCGCCTCGGCCAGCGGGGCCGCGGGGCTGTCGTGGGCACCCTTGCCCAGCACGAGGTCGACGAGCAGCACGCCGATCCCGGGATCGTCGCCGGCGCGCACGATCATCTCGCCGCGCGTGCGCGGATCGATCATCGGATGCGGCCGGCCCACGGTGTACTCGTCGTCGCCGAGATCGAGGATGCGGTGCGGATGATCGTCGCCGAACGCGCCACGCAGCACGTGCCCGGTTTCGTAGGCGAGCGTGCCGCCCGTGTACAGGCCGAGGATGCGGCGGCCGCCGCATCCCGCACCTGCGAGCGAGCGCAGGCACGTGCCGACCTGGCCCGCGTCGCTGAGCGGTGCGCTGTCCCATCGCTTGCCGGCCATCGCGGCGACGATCGCATCGGCGGCCTGCTGCAGCGTGTCGACCCACACGACCTTCCCGGGGCTACGCGGCTTCGCGCCCACGCAACAGATCACCGTCGGCTTCGCGATGGCGGCGAGCCTCGCCTCGACCCGGTCGAGCACGGACGGATGCGGCGGCTTGGACACCACCACGATGCCCTCGGTCGCGGGATCGGCGGCCAGCGCGTCGAGCGCGAACAGCGTCATCGCCCCGCCCACGGCCTCCGAAAGATCGCGCCCGCCGACGCCGATGGCGTGCGAGACGCCCTCGCCGAGCGCGTCGAGGCGCGACACGACCGCCTGCAGCCCGGTGCCCGACGCGGCCACGCAGCCGACGCGCCCGCGTGCGACGACGTTCGCGAAGCCCAGCCCGACCCCGCCGAGGTAGGCCGTGCCCTGGTCCGGCCCCATGCACAGCAGCCCGCGCCGCAGCGCTTCCTGCTTCAGCGCGATCTCGTCGGCGATCGGCACGTTGTCGCTGAAGATGAAGAGATGCAGGTTGCGGCGCAATGCCGCCATGGCTTCGTCCCGGACGTAGGCCCCGGGAATGGACAGCGCGGCGAGGTTCGCATCCGGCAACGCCTGCAACGCCGAGTCGAGCGTGCGCGGCCGGTACTCGGCGGAGGCTTCGCGCGACCGGCTCGTCTCCGCCAGCAGTTCCTTCACCGTGCCGATCGCCTCGGCGGCGGCGCGTTCGTCGTCCGCGCTCACCGTCACGATGAGGTCGTTGGGACCGGCCGCCTGCCCGGCGGCCGTGGCGAGTCCCGCCTGCTGCAGCAGCGCGTGGTTGGCCGGCGTGCCCATGAACAGCGCGACCTCGCGGACCGCCACGCGCGTGCGGACCTGCGCCGAGATGCGCATCAGCACCACCGAGTCCTGATAGAACGCCGGCAAGATCTCCGTCTTGAGACCCATCCATCCTCCGCAGTGTGCAGTCCCGCCGGCCCGGGTACGGCACCGGCCACGACGCAGTCGCTGTGCTTCAGGCCATCTTGCCGGGCAGCCACGTCGCGAGCCACGGCGCCGCGATGAGCAGGAACGTGAACAGCAGCATGATCACGGCGTAGGGCAGCGCCCCCCAGATCGCGTCCTGGATGCCGCCCTTGTCGGGGCGGATGCCGTGCACGACGAACAGGTTCATCCCCACCGGCGGCGTGATCATGCCGAGCTCGCACATCAGCACGATGTAGATGCCGTACCAGATCGGGTCGACGCCGAGCGCCTCGATGATCGGATAGGTGATCGGGATCGTCGCCACCTGCATCGACAGCACGTCCATGAACATGCCGAGGACCAGGTAGAACAGCATCAGCGCGAGCAGCATCGCCGTGGCCGACAGCCCGAACGACGTCACCCACTTGGTGATCGCGTCGGCCACCCCGGTGAGGCCGATGGTGAGGTTCAGGATGAACGCCGCCACGATGATCAGCAGGATCATCCCGCTGGTGCGCGCAGTCTGCAGGAAGCACGTTTCGAGCACTTCGCGGTTGAGCTTGCCCATGCGCCAGACGAAGAACAGCGCGACGAGGACGCCCAGCGCGGCCGACTCGGTGGCCGTGGCGATGCCGAAGTAGAGGCTGCCCATCACGATGCCGAAGACGACCACCGGCGGGATGAGGTACCTGAGCGTGCGGACGCGTTCGCGCAGCGGCAACGGGGCCTCGCGCATGCCGCTGCCCCCCATCACGGCGCTGCCGTAGATGTACGCCATGAAGCACAACGTCAGCAGGATGCCCGGGATGATGCCCGCGATGAACAGCTTGCCGATCGAGTTGTTGGTGAGCGACCCGTACACGATCATGTTGACCGACGGCGGGATCAGGATGCCGAGCGTGCCGCCGGCGGCGAGCGTGCCCAGCGCGCCGCGCATCGGATACCCGCGCGCGTGCAGCGAGGGCAGCGCGACGGTGCCGATCGTCGCCGCCGTGGCCACCGACGAGCCGGAGGTGGCAGCGAACAGCGCGCACGCGCCGATGTTGGTGTGCAGCAGCCCCCCCGGAAGTCCGCCGAGCCACGCGGAGAGCGCCGTGTACATGCGGTCGGCAATGCCGGAGCGCAGCAGCAGCTCGCCCAGCAGCACGAACAGCGGGATGCAGGTCAGCAGGTTCTCGTTGAGCGTGCCCCAGACCACGGGCGCGATGGAATCGATGAACGGCGCCCCGAACGCGGCCACGCCGCCGAGGATGCCGACCGCGGCCATCGACACCGCGATGGGGAGGCCGACGAGCATCATCCCCAGCATCACGAGGAACACGACCGCGGCAGGAATCGCGAGCGTCATGCCGACTCCCGCGTGGCTGGGGACGCTTCGGCGGCCGGGCGGGGAGGCGCCGGTCCGCCGCTGCGCTGCGCGAAGTCGTCCACCTCCTCCTTGACCTCCTCCTTCACGCTCTTCGGCTGGAAGTGGTGGTTGACCTCGTCGATGCGGCCCTGGACGAGCAGCAGTCACGGCACGCGCGGCGTAGCCGATGGTGACGAGCGCGAACACGACGAGCCCCGCGTACCAGACGCCCTGCGGCCAGATCAGCGGCGTCTGCCACGGCGTCGGGGCCGTGCTGCCGTAGGCTCGCGTGTCCTGCACGACCTTGAACGCCACGAACGCGATGAGCACGGCCAGGACGGCGAGCAGCACGTACGACAGCACGTTCAGCACCGCCTGCGCGCGCGTGCGAGAAGCGCTCGTGGAAGACGTCGACGCGGATGTGGTTGCGTCCGACGAGCGCCAGCGAGAACGCGATCACCGAGCCCGCCGCGAGCGCGTAGCCGCCGAGCTCGTCAGCGCCCTGGATCGAGTAGTTGAACAGCTTTCGCGCCAGCGTCTCGACGCTGACGACGACCGACAGCGCGAGGAAGATCGCTCCGAAGACCCACGCCAGGAATCGTTGCACGGGGTTCATGACGGGAGCCTTCGGCGTTGCTGCGTGGTCCTACTTGATGCCGATCGCGGCGCCGACCGTCTGCTTCCACTTCTGCGAGCAGCCGGGATTCGTCTGGTCGCACACCTCGGCCCACGCGGGCAGCGAGATGTCGCGCACCGCCACCTTGACGAGGTCGATGTCGGCCTTCGTCACCGGGACGTCGACCAGCTTGAACTTCTTGTGGTGGACGCACGGTTCGCGGCCGGCGTTGCAGCCGACGGCATCGGCGAACAGCTCCTCGGAGTACTTCCACACCTCCTCGGTCTGCGCGTCGAACGCGGCCTTGAGCTTGGCCTGCTGGTCGGGCTTCAGCTGGTTCCACGCCTTCAGCGTGATCGTGTACGCGTTGAGCGCGACCTGGAAGCCGATCGCCAGCTGGTGCGTCGACACTTCCGGCCAGCCGGCCGAATTCGCGGAGCTGGGACCCGTGATCGCGCAGTCGACGACGCCGAGCGACAGCGACTGGTGCGTTTCCGGGAACGACAGCGCCACCGGCGTGCCGCCGAGCGAGCTGATGAACTTGGCGAGGCTCTGGTCGTAGACGCGGACCTTGAGGCCCTTGACGTCGGCGAGCTTGGTGATCGGCTTCTTGCAGAACAGCACCTGCGGGCCGAACGGCCAGATGCCGAGGAGCTTCACGCCGAACTGCTTCTGCAGGCGCTCGTCCAGCGGCTGGAACCAGGCCTTCGCGGTCTGCCGGCCGGTGGCGTAGTCGGGGTTCTGGCCGACGAGGTCGAGGCCGAGCAGCATCGGCTCGTCGCGCGAGTTCTGCGACACGCGCAGCGACACGATCTCGAACAGCCCGGACTTCATCATCCGCAGCTGCTCGGTGTCCTTCACGCCGAGGGTGTCGATCGGCTTGTAGTCGACCTCGATGGGGAGCCCGGTCTTCTGCGCCAGCGACTCGAAGAACGGCTGTTCCTTGTTCTTCTGCACGAGGCCGGTGGCGAGCGGCTGGCCGATGGCCTTGAACTTGATCTTCTCCTGCGCGAGCGCTGGCGTGGCGAGGCAGGCCGCAGCGAGCGCTGCGATGGCGAAGCGTAGAGGCATGGTGGGCTCCTTCGTGGGGCGGGCGGGGACGGCGTGGAATGCGCATCAGGCGGCGACGGCGGAACGGGACGCGGGCTGGGCGCGCGCGGCGGCGAGGTACTCCATCGCGGCCTGCACGCCGCCCGCGCGGTGCGGGACGGCGGCGAGCGCGAGGCCCATCTCGACGCCCGCGAGCGTGCCCATGAGCGTGAGGTCGTTGAAGTCGCCGAGGTGGCCGATCCGGAACACCTTGCCTGCGACCTTGGCGAGCCCGGTGCCGAGCGACATGTCGAATGCCTCGAGCACCACGCGGCGGAACCCGTCGGCGTCGTGCCCGGCCGGCATCATCACGGCGGTCAGCGAGCTCGAGTACCGCGCCGGGTCGGCGCAGAGGATCTCGAGGCCCCACCCCCGCACGGCGCGACGGGTGGCCTCGGCGTGCCGGTCGTGGCGCGCGAACACGTTGGGCAGGCCCTCTTCCAGCAGTTGGTCGAGCGCGGCCTGCAGTCCGTAGAGCAGGTTCGTGGACGGCGTGTAGGGCCAGTAGCCCTGGGCGTTCGACGCGATGATCTCGTCCCAGGCCCAGTAGCTGCGCGGCAGCTTCGCGCCCTTCGACGCCGCGATCGCCTTGTCGCTGACCGCGTTGAAGGCGAGGCCGGGCGGCAGCATCAGTCCCTTCTGCGAGCCGGCGACGGTGACGTCCACGCCCCACTCGTCGTGACGGTAGTCGATCGACGCCAGCGAACTGATCGTGTCCACCATCAGCAGCGCCGGATGGCCCGCGCGGTCGATCGCCTTGCGCACGGCCGCGACGTCGCTCGTCACGCCGGTGGAGGTCTCGTTGTGGACGATGCACACGGCCTTGATCGCGTGCGCGCGGTCCTCGGCGAGACGGGCGTGGATCGCCTCGGGGTCCGCGGGGTGCCGCCAGTCGCCGGGGAGAAACACCGGCGCGAGCCCGAGACGCTCGGCCAGCCGCTTCCACAGCGCGGCGAAGTGCCCGGTTTCCGCCATGAGCACGACGTCCCCCGGCGACAGCGTGTTCACCAGCGCGGCCTCCCAGGCCCCGGTGCCCGACGCGCCGTAGATGACGACCGGCGAGCGCGTCTGGAATACCAGCCGGATGCGGTCGAGCACGTCGCGCCCGAGGCGCGCGAACTCCGGACCGCGGTGGTCGATCGTGGGTCGGTCGATCGCGCGGAGCACCCGGTCGGGGACGTTGGTCGGGCCGGGAATCTGCAGGAAGTGGCGGCCGGCGGGACGTGGCGAACGGTGGGTCATCTGGAGCCTCTGCGGGAAGTTCACCGGTCGATCGGCGGTGGTCGCGGGACCGGACCGCTTTGGTATACAAAAAACCGTACGCCGCTTCGTCCAGGTTGTCAATAGCCCACAACTGGTGCAAACTTCCCTCGTACTGAGCTTCAGGTAGGTCGTGCCGCGCAGACCGTCTATTGGTATACCAACGCATGAACGACACCGCCGTCATCGCCCTGCCGACCGAATACCGGACGCTGCCGACGGCCATCGCCGACCGGCTCCGGGAATTGATCATCGAAGGCGAGCTGCCGCCCGGCGAACGCCTGAACGAGCGCCACCTGTGCGAGCGGATGGACGTGTCGCGCACGCCGTTGCGCGAGGCGCTGCGCCTGCTCGCGCACGACGGCCTGGTCACCGTCATCCCCAACCGGGGCGCCTTCGTCGCGCAGATGTCGCCCGAGGCCGTGCGCCAGAGCTTCGAGATCATGGGCGCGCTGGAGGCACTCGCCGCCGAGCTCGCCTGCCGCAACATCACCGACGAGGAGGTGGGCGAGATCGCGGCGCTGACCTTCGAGATGCAGGCCTGTCACGCCCGTCACGACCTGCCCGAGTACTACCGGCTCAATCGCGTCGTGCACGACGCGATCCTGGCCGCCTCGCGCAATGCGGTGCTGGACGAGATGGCGCACAAGCTCAACCTGCGCATCCAGAACCTGCGCTTCCGCTCCAACCTGGACGTCGGCAAGTGGAACGCCGCCGTCAAGGAGCACCAGCAGATGGTCGAGCTGCTGCGCGCGCGCGACGGCGAGGGGCTGGCGAGACTGATGCGGGCGCACCTCGCCCGCAAGGCCGAGGCGGTGCTGGCGATGCTGCCGTAACTGCGGCGCGGAGCCGTGCCCGGGGGCTCCGCCAGGCATCCCATTCCCTGCGGCTAGCGCCGTGCCCCGCACAGCGCAGATCGGTCCGATGCGCTCTGTCTGAGCGCGCGCAAAGCGCGGCGCGGCGATCCGGGGCATCATGCCGATCCTGGTCGCCGAGTTCGCACTCGGCGTGTTCGTCCACACCCCGTCGCGGATCGTCGCAGCCGCGGCGCAGCGATAGCGGGTTCCGCCATGCCTGTCCTCACCGAAGAAGCGCGCTCCATCCCCCTGCCGCGGATGTATCGGGTCCGGCAGACCTTCGACGCACCGCAGCTTGCCGACGCCGCTGCCGCGGTGACCGCCGAACTCGCGAAGCCGGCGATCCGGTCGCTCGTCGCGCCGGGGGCGCAAAGTTGCCGTCGCCGTGGGTTCGCGCGGCATCCGCCACATCGACCGCATCGCGCGGTCGCTCGTCGACGGGCTGAAGGCGCTCGGCGCCAAGCCGTTCATCGTGCCGGCGATGGGCAGCCACGGCGGCGCGACCGCCGAAGGACAGCGGGACCTGCTCGCGCGCTACGGCGTGTCCGAGGCCGCGCTGGGCGTGCCCGTGATGTCGTCGATGGCGACCACGGTGATCGCCGAGACCGCCGGTGGGGTGCCGATCCACTTCTCGAGCGAAGCGCTCGCCGCCGACCTGGTCGTGCCGCTCGCGCGCGTCAAGCCGCACACCGACTTCCGCGGGCGCGTCGAGAGCGGCCTGTGCAAGATGCTCGCGATCGGACTCGCCAAGCACGCGGGATGCTCGCGGCTGCACCGCGAGGGCTTCCCGAAGTTCGGCGAGTTGCTCCCGGAGGTCGCCGTCGCGGGTCCTCGAACACACGAAGGTGGGCTTCGGGATCGCGATCGTCGAGAACGCCTACGACGAGACGGCGCACGTCGAAGCCGTGCCCGCGGCGGACTTCCTGCGCCGCGACGCCGAGCTGCTGGTGATGGCGAAGCGGCTGATGGCGCGCATCATGCTGCCCGCGATCGACGTGCTCGTCGTCGAGCAGATCGGCAAGGACATCTCCGGCGCCGGCATGGATCCCAACATCATGGGGCGCACGGTGAAGGGCCCGCTGCAGGGCTACGACGGCCCGAGATCAAGCGCATCATCGTGCTCGGACTCACCGAAGCGACGCACGGCAACGCCATCGGCATCGGCGCGGCGGACTTCACGGTCGAGGCGGTCGTCGGCGAGATCGATCGCGAAGCCACCTACGCCAACAGCATCGCCGCCGGTTACCCCGAGTCCGGGCGCATTCCGATCGCGCTCGCCGACGAGGCGGAGACGATCCGCGCGGCGCTGGGCTGCACGCCGGGCGTCGACCTCGCGCGGCCGCGCGTCGTGCGCATCCGCAACACGCTCGACCTCAGCACGATCGAGGTCTCCGAGGCGCTGCTCGACGACGTGCGCCGCGAGCCGCGCCTCGCGATCGAGGCCTGAGGACTGCGCTACGCCTTGCCGACCAGGCGGAAGTGCTCCACCACCGGGGGCGCGGCGAAGAACGGACCGACGATCGCGCGCCACTCGGCGAACAGCGGCCCGCCGCGAAAGGCGACCGTGTGGTCCTCGAGCGTCTCCCAGAAGATCATCAGCACGTAGCGCTCGGGGCGCTCGACGCCGTGGTTGACTTTCCAGTTATGTTGGCCATGCGCTCCCCTTTGACCGCACCAGACATGCGTCGTTAATCGAATTCATCTAGTGCTTGACGGCTCCTTCGGTGAGCGCCCGCACGAAGTGGCGCTGCAGGACCAGGAAGAGGACGACGACCGGCACGCTCATGATGAACGAGGCCGCCATCAGCCCTGGCCAGTTGCTGGAGTATTCGGTGAAGAACTTCTCCAGGCCGATCGGCATGGTCATCTGCTGCTTCGGAGTTGATGAAGGTGCGCGCGTAGACGTACTCGTTCCAGCCCTGGATGAAGGCGTAGATGGCGGTGGCCACCATGGCCCGGCGCGGAGAGCGGCAGGACGATCATCCAGAACGCCTGGAAGCGGGTCGCGCCATCGATGCGGGCGGCACGCTCCAGCTCGGGCGGGATGTTGTCGTAGAACCCCTTGAGCAGCCAGATCGAGAGCGGCAGGCCGAACGTCAGGTAGGTCAGGATCAGCGAGAAGTGGGTGTCGATCAGCCGCAGGTTCTTCATCAGGATGAAGAGCGGGATCAGGAACACCACCACCGGGAACATGTTGCGGACCAGCACCGAGAAGAAGAGCGCGCTCCGCCCCGGAAAGTTGAAGCGCGAGAAGGCGTAGGCCGCTGGCACCGCCACGAGCAAGCCCGAGGATCGTGGTCGCCGATCGAGACCCAGATGCTGTTCCGGAGGTAGCCGCAGGAACTGCTGCGCCGGTTCGCTCGTTCGGGTGAGAGCAGCGTCGTGTACTGGTTCAGCGTCGGCTCCGCCGGAATCCAGACCGGTGGTTGCTGGATGGCGGCAAACTCGGATCTTGAGCGAGGTCGAGACCATCCAGACCATCGGCAGCGCGGTGAAGGCGAGCAGGAACGCCAGGAAAGAGCCAGCGACGCCCAGGCCCAGAATCTTGAACTTCCTCGTCGCTTTGGGCGCAGACTGCGTTCGCACTTCGGGACTGCTATCCCTGCGCGCCATGGCGCGCTCCGTTCGAGTCGCCATGCGTCAGTATCGAACGTAGAACCAGCCGAGCGCCAGCATGATGATGAAGAGGATGACCGAGAAGGCCGAGGCCGGGCCGTACTGCAGCGAGCGGAAGGCGATGTTGTAGATCTCGGTGATCCAGAGTTGCGAGGCGTTGGCCGGGCCACCGCCGGTCATCAGCCAGACCAGCGTGAACGAGTTCAGGTTGATCACGAAGAGCAGCAGCGTGGTGATCAGGATCACGCCTCGCAGGTGCGGCACCGTGACATGCCGGAACTGGTTGCCAGGTGCTGGCGCCATCGATGCGCGCCGCGCGCAGCAGCCCTTCCGGCACGGTCTGCAGCCCGGCGGTCAGCATGACCATGACGAAGGGGAATTCCTTCCAGACATTGACCATGATCAGGGTCGGCATGCACGCGGTCCTTGTTGTCCAGCAGCACCAGCGGCCTCTCGATCAGGCCCCAGTCCTTCAGAGCAGCCGCTGACCAGGCCGTAGTCGCTGTGCAGGATCCAGCGCCAGACATACGCGGCCGCGACCGCCGAGATCACCCAGGGGATGAGCAGGATGGCGCGCACGACGCCGCGCCCGAGGAACGGCTTGTGCAGCGCCAGCGCCGCGCCAAACCCGAGGACGAAGGCGAAGACCGGTGGAGCCGATCGTCCAGTAAACGTGTTCCAGGTGACGCTTCCAGAAGCGGGGATCGGTCAGGATCTCCTGGTAGTTCTCGACGCCGTTGAAATTCCACTCGCCGGTGCGGGGCGGCGTGGCGTGGAACGAGAGCCAGATGGTGTAGACCAGCGGGTAGCCGATGACGACCAGCATGACGAGCATGGCCGGCAGGATGTAGATGTAGTCGGCCCAGTGGCTGGCGATCTCGCGCCAGCAGACTCCGCGTGCGTGGCGGCTCCCGGTCGCGACCGGTGGGCCAGCGTTGCGCTTCAGCGATTGCCATGAGCTCAGAGCGCTCCTCCGCGGATATCGACCGCCAGCCGGGAACGTCGCCCGGCCGGCAGTCGCACGTCACGCTGACGCCTAGCGCGACGCGATCAAGCTCGTTGATGCGCGTCGGCGGCGTCGTTGGCCGCCTCCTTCGACCGTCATGCGTCTCGGTCAGCGCGTTCTGCAGCATCTCCGGGATGATGATGTTCATGATCTCCGGCGACTCCGGCACCACCGGGAACGGGATGCCGTACGGCAGCATCGACGTGGTCACTTCGAGGAACTTGATCTCCTCCAGCCGCTGCTTCATCCACTCCGTCTCGAAACCGCGCGAGGTTGGCCGGGTTGGAATCGGTCCAGTTGTTCTTGAGCGACCACTCCGGCGCTGGTCAGAGCGGCCATCAGCGCCTTGGCGCCGCATCCGGTTCACCGTCGCCACCATGCGCCTCGTCGGTCAAGATGTGGGCGTTCGAACCACCGAACACGACCGCGCGACGGACCGGTCCTTCCGGAATCAGACCGTAGGCCATGTTGTCGACGACGATCTGATCGGCCGCCTTCTTGTCCGCGCCGGTCGCCTGCGGCAAGCTTGTTCTGCATGGCCACGTACTCGCTGGGGTGGCTGATCATCATGGCGATCTCGCCGGCGATGAACAGATCCTGGTTCTCGATCTGCGTATTGGTCAGCGCAGAGGTCGGCACCGACTGGTCGCGCACGTACATGTCGTAGTAGGTCTGCAGCGCGGCGATGCCACCTTCGGTTGTTGATCATGGTGGTGTCGTAGGTCGGCTCGTCCTCGGCCTCGTCGAGCGCGCTGGCGCCGTAGGCCCAGACCATCGGCATGAAGCGGAACGGCGTGTTGCCGGCGTTGACCTTGCAGACCATGCCGTAGCCGTTCTTGCCGGTCTCCTCCTTGATCTGGCTTGGAGTAGGCGACGACATCGGCCCAGGTCGCCGGTGGAGTTCTCAGGATCGAGGCCGGCATCGGCGAAGATCTGCTTGTTCCAGATGAAGGCCATCGTCTCGTTGTTGGTCGGGAATGCCGTAGTACTTGCCGTCCCAGGTGACGGACTTCAGCGCGCCTGGCCAGAACTGCTCCGCGGTCAGCCGAAGTCCTCGAGGATGATCTCCTGCAGTGTCGCCGCGCGCGGCGAACTCGACGCCCCACAGGATCGGCATCTTGGCGACATCCGGCGCGGCGCCACCGGCGGCGGCGGTGCGAATCTTGTCGAGCAGGTCGTTGTAGTCGATGTTCTGGCGATCGACCGTCAGTCCTGGCCACCAGGTGGCGAGATTTGCGCCGAACTCTTCGTAGAGGGTCTTCTGGATTTCCGGAGTGGATTCAACCGGGCCATTGTTCCAGAACGAGACATCGCCGGTGGCGGCATCTGCGGGAACGACGGCGTGCAACTCGGCGGCGGTATCGACGGTAATCGTTCCGGCGAGTGCGTTAATGGTTTCGATGTTCCATTTGGCCGGGTCGACACCGGTCTTGGCTACGGCTGTGGCGTCCTGCGCAAATGCGCTTCGTCCGAATGCTGCGGTGCCAGCCAGGCCAGCAGCGCCCGCCATGAATGAACGTCGATTGATGGCACTGAAATCAATTTTCTTTGAGAACGACATCGTTCTGCTTCCTCCCAATAAATACGCAATACATCGCGATTCATTCCGGGCCAAATGCAGCTCTGCATTCGACCATCGATTGTGGGATCTGTGGCTCGTTCCCCCTCCCTCGTCTGAGAGTTGAGTCGATTGCACTGTTTCAGCAACGACACATGCCTATTCGAATCGACTGTCCCGTCCGGGACGTTGGATTTGCAAGCGTTCCACTTAGGCGGCTGGATTGTCAAGGGTGACTTTGCACAATGTCCGATGATAGGACCAATTCATCGTCTCGTCCTGCACAGATGAACTGAACGGTCCAATCAAAACCGGCATCAGATTGGATAAGCTTTACGCAACATTCCCCAGCTTTATGGAAGGCAGGTACCAGTTTGCTCAAGGTAGTCCTCGATACCGACGTCGGAATCGACGATGCGCTGATGTTGATCCACTTCGCGGCCGAGCCTGACGTTGAGATCGTCGCAATCGGCAGTACCCATGGCAATTGCTCGTCTGCCCAGGCGGCGATCAATACGATCCGGGTCCTGGATGCGCTTGGCCTGGACCAAATCCCCGTCGCAATCGGCAACGAAAGTCCAGTTCCGAATGCGGTCCACAGCTGGCACGTGCATGGCCACGACGGATTGGGAGATGCCGGTCTGCCGGACCCGAGCCGGCATCCGACGGATGAAGGAGCGGTCAATCAGATCCTTCGGCTTTCCAACGAGCGTCCCGGAGAACTGACGCTCGTCGCCGTTGGCACGATGACGAATCTCGCTGCTGCACTGAGCCTGGATCCGACGGTCCTGACCCGGTACAAGGAGGTCTGGATTCTGGGTGGCATTTCGCACCGGCCAACAGCCGGCGAGCGGGAAATGTTCGACGCAAACATTTTCAACAGTCCCGATGCGGCCGATGAGCTCTTTGCCGCTGACGCACCACTCACGGTCGTACCGATTGACACCACCTACCTGAACGTCTTCTCCGACGAGCATATCGAGCGGATCAATTCGGGTACGTACCCCGGCTGCGAGGCTCTCTGCCGCGATCCTTCCCTGCTACTTCCGCTTTTACCAGGAACGACTCGGTCGGTGGACCTGCTGTGCACACGATCCGACGGTATCAGGTGCACTGATCCATCCGGAGTTGATCACCGAAACCATTGCCCGACCGATGATCGTGGAGCCGTACAAGGACCGATTCCATGGCATTGGCCTTGTTCCAGGAGAGCAAGGTTTTCCGGTGAATCGGCCGAACATTCGCATCGTCACCAAGGTCCAGGCGGAGCGCATGCTCGACCGGATCGTTGACGCGATTGTGACTCCGCTTGGTGAACTCGCGCCCCTGGTTTGAGCAGCCTCGATCAGCCTGGTGCAACGATCGGGATTGAGGCCTAGGCGACATTGCTGCGGTTCGGGGCTAGAATGTCCGCATCAGCACCAACCGGTGGCATGCGCAACTGGAACAATTGAATTGATGTTGGCTCTACGACATGAGGGAGTTTCGATGAGCGATACCTTGTTCGACCGCATGATGATTGCCGCCCAACGAGGTCAGCTCACCCGACGTCAGGTCCTGGAAAACGGTCTCAAATTCGGATTGTCCTCCGCGGCAATCATGAGCCTGATGGCCGTCGCGCCTGAAGCATCGGCTGCGCCGTCGCCTGTTTCGCCCGCTCAAAGCGTCGGGCAGCAGGGTGCGACGTACCGGAACGTTCACCATGCTCCGGGATGGTGGCGCACCGGATCTCGATCCCCATTCTCAATACGACAATGCCGCCCAGGCGATTATGCTCGGCAGCCACGAAATGCTGATCCAGTTCAAGAGGGAAAGCACAACTGAATACGACTCCATGCTCGCCGAGACTTGGGAAGCGTCGGAGGACTCTCTCAACGTACACCTTCAAGATTCACTCGGGTGTCACATTCCACGACGGCACGCCTTGTACCGCCCAAAGCGTGAAGGATTCGTTCGATCGCTTCCTGCTCATGAACATGGGACCGGTAAACGTCATCTCCCGGTTCGCTCCCGATACCGCGATGTGGGAGGTTGTTGACGACGTAACAATCCGGTTCAACCTTGGCAAACCGCAACCGCTCTTCCTGTCGGCCATGTCATCTTCGTACGGCCCGATGATCGTCAACACGGCCTATGTCGAAGAGAACAAGACCGAAGAAGATCCGTGGGCGCACGAGTTCTACCTGACCGGACCGGCCGGCACAGGCACAGGTCCGTACCAAATCACCAAAAATGAGGTCAACGAGGAAGTGGTCCTCGAGAAGTACGAGGCCTATTATCGGGGATGGGAGAATCCGCATTTCGATCGCCTCGTTGTTCGCATCGTTCCGGAAATGGCAACCCGCCGTCAGTTGATCGAGAATGGCGAAGCGGACGCGACGGTTCAGAATCTCTCAGCGGAAGACTTCACGGCCCTTGCCGAGAATCCGGATATCCAGGTCATCTCGGGCAACTCAACCGCGGTCTACTGGACCACGATGAACGCGCCGCGCCTCGGCACAGTTGAGGCACGGCAGGGTTTGTGCTGGGCATTCCCGTACGAAGAGGTCGTCCAGGGCGTTTATCAGGGTCGAGTCATTCGCACCGGCCCATTGGCGACAACCAATTCTCGGGTACGACCCGGATGTCTTCCTCTATACGACCGACCTGGTCAAGGCCAAGGAACTGATCGCAGCCGGCGGTCATCCAGAGGGAACTACGTTCGAGTACATGGTCAATGCAGGCTCCGCGGTCGAGCGATCAGTGGCCGAGTTGTTCCTCGCCAACCTCAATGAAATCGGCTATGACCTCGACATCCAGGAAGTCGACCGGGCAACGTTCGTTGACCTTGCATACGGCGATGCCGGCGCCGATGAACGTCCGCACTTCTTCGGCGGCTGGGGCTGGTGGCCAGACTACAACGATGCATGGAATCAGCTTGTTCCGAACTTCGGCTCTCCGGAACAGGGCGGTTTCGCAAACGTCGGACTTTGGACCAACGATCGCTTCTTCGCAATTCTCGATGAAACCGAGAACTTCACCGATCAGGCGGTTTACGACACCCTCATGAAGGAAGCCCAGAACATCGCGACGGAGCTCGACCCACCGGCGATCTTCTACGGCGAACTCCTTTGGACGACCGCCTTGCGCGCTGATATCAAGGGATTCAACTTCAACCCGATCTACCTGAGCGCATACCCCTTCTACCGCATGTGGCGAGAAGAGGGCGCCTAGTTCAGATTCCTTCAGACAAGAACGGCTCCCGGGGTTATCGCCCGGGAGCCGTTTTTGCGCACAGAAATCTGGAGTCACTTTCGGGTAGGCTTCCACCCGGGTTAGCTTTCCGTTCACTGGTGAAAGGGTTCACACCACCATGATCTTCAATTCAGTCGATCGCATCAAGGAATTGACTCCACTCTTTGAAGGCGAACGATCAGAAGATGGTCGTCCGCACGTACCGGCGGACATCATCGAGCGCATGAAACTCGTTACGAATGACGAAGCATGGGGCGTCATGGAACGTGGTCACGATTACCACTTCCAGTTCGAGGGCACGCTCAACAATATGCACCCGGAGCGCGTCATGGTGGGCCGCGCAGTCACTGCCCGGTACGTTCCCCAGCGTCCGGATCTGCACAATGCGACGCTCGCCGCTGGGGCGGCTGAAGGCCGGTCCGGTGGTCAGAACACCTGGATCATCGACACGCTCAAGGAAGGCGATGTGCTGGTGGTCGATCTCTTCGGCAAGATCGAGGACGGCACATTCATTGGCGATAACCTCGGCACGGCAATTGCCATGCGCACCAAAGCCGGACTAGTGGTAAACGGCGGTATTCGCGACTACGAGCGGGTTTACGAGCTTGACGACTTCAACTGCTTTTGCCGCGGCGCTCACCCGTCCGCGATCCTGAACGTGACGCTGGTTGAGGTCAATGGACCGGTGCAGATTGGCGACGCGATCGTCCTTCCAGGAGATGTCGTGCTGGGAACCCGCGAGGGACTCTCGTTCATCCCGCCGCACCTCGCCGAAACGGTCGTCACCCGCTCCGAGGACGTCCGCTTCCGGGACATCTTCGGCAAGGGCATGATCGGCAACGGCACCTACACATCGGGCGAAATCGACACCGACAAGTGGGCGGATCACATCGAAGCTCACTTCACAGAATGGACCAAAACCCAGAGGTAACCGGGAAGCGACAAGAGGACCAGAGGACGAGAGCACAAGGGGAATCAGGCAACGATCCGCCATCGCTTGTTCTCTTGTACTCTTGTTTTCTCGTCCTCTTGCAGAAACTCGATGCCATTACTACACTAATGGAAGCACAGCCTTCGGGGTTTGGGTGAGATCGCGGTTTATGACGATCAAGTCCCGACCGGCGGTATAGTCCGCGAGCAAGTGGCGAGCCACGAGCACGATCCGGTGTAATTCCGGAACCGACGGTAAAGTCCGGATGGGAGAAGGCGTGGCGACTTTTTCGCAGTGATGCGATAGGGCCGCTGCGTTGTGTTTTCTCTGAATACCCTCAATTTCGCCCGATGGTTCGTGCCCTCGGGTTTCCTTGTGCCCGGCGGCGCGAACCAGACATCGGTCGAGGTTGATTTCGTCGACTGTGCCCGGTAGTCCGTTTGACCGCTGCGAGCACACATGGTTTCTGCAATCGTCCGTCGCACAATCTGGATCGGGTCCGTCCTCCTGGCAGTGACCCTGGTTGTCTTCGCGATCATCCACCTTTCGGGTGATCCGACTGACGGATTTGTCGATCCCGCCGCCACACCCGAGGTCCGGGCCAGCATCCGCGCCGATCTCGGTCTGGACGATCCGCTGCCCGTGCAGTACCTCCGCTTCCTCGGCAATGCACTCACCGGCGATTTCGGTGAATCGTGGCGCGCCGACGAGTCTGCCATGACGCTCGTACTCGACCGCCTGGGCAAAACACTCTTGCTCGCAGGCTCCGCACTTGCGACCGCGTTGGTCGGCGGAATAGTCCTCGGCACGGTGCACGCCAGAACGCGAACGCGATTTACCCGGGAAACTGTCGGGTTAGCGATCTCGTTCGGACAGGCGCTACCTTCGTTCTGGATCGGCACGATGCTGGTGCTGGTTTTCGCGGTCAATCTCGGCGTGGCTGCCATCATCTGGAGGCGGATCAATCGAAGCACTGCTCCTCCCTGCAGTAACCCTCGCCCTTCAACCACTCGCAATGATTGCCCGGCTGACCAGCACCCAATTGAACGATGCGCTCGGATCAGATTTCGTGCGCACGGCCCGCGGCAAGGGATTGTCCGAACGGGTGGTCCTGACCCGCCACGCACTCCGGTCTAGCTTCGGCCCAATCCTGGCCTACGTCGGGGTTCAGATCGGATTTCTGGTTGGCGGAGCGGTGATTGTCGAGGGCGTGTTTGCCTATCCGGGGATCGGTCTGCTCGCTCTCAACGCGGTTCGGGACCGCGATCTGCCGGTCATTCAATGCTTCGTCGTCGTTGTCGCGCTGATGATCATCCTCACCACAATGTGCATCGACGGAATCGCCCGCTGGCTGGATCCGCGAATCCAGGCAAGTGAGGCACGCGCATGATTGCGATGGCTGTCACACCAATGGAGGTTCGCCGTCCACCCCGAAAACGCTCCATCCCGGTCGGCGCCGCGTTGCTGTTCTTCTCTCTGCTCCTTGCGGTTGGACTCTTCGGACCAGCCCTGGTTTCAGTTGCCCCTGAGAAGATTTCCCTGAGTGATCGTCTGATCCCTCCTCCGGGCTTCGGAGGCACGTTTGATCACCCGTTCGGGACCGATGAACTGGGGCGGGATGTCTTCTCCCGGGTTGTATCCGGGGCACGAGTGTCTCTACTGATTGCGCTCAGTTCAACTCTTTTGGCCGGAACCATCGGGACCGCAATCGGTCTGATTGGTGGCTACGCAGGGGGTCGATGGGATCGACTGACAACCTGGCTGGGAGACGTGCAGATGGCGATTCCGTTTGTGGTCGTGGCCATCGGCATCGCCGCGTCCTTCAAACCCTCTGCCCTCAATGTAATTGTCATTCTCGGCTTCACTGGTTGGGCTACCTACGCCCGGGTCGCTCGTCTCGCCGCTCAACCCCTGAGGACCGCAGAGTTCGTGCAGTCGGCCAAGGTCTCCGGAGCCGGCAACTCCCGAGTTCTCTTCAGGCACATACTGCCAATGATCCTGCCGCCAATTGTCGCCATCGCCAGTCAACAGGCCGGAGCAATGATGCTCTACGAAGCAGCGCTTAGCTATCTCGGATTAGGGGTTCCAGGCGGGACCATCACCTGGGGAGGGATGATCGCCGATTCACGGGAAACGGCACAGGTCGCGTGGTGGGCAACCGTCGCACCAGGACTGGCAATCGTGTTCGTAGTGATCGGATTCAACGCATCCGGAGCGGCACTTTCGAATCGGTATTTGGGAATGCGCTCGTGGACGTCACGAGCATGAATGTAGAGGAGAGCAGAGTATGACAACACTTGACAGGCGCAGGTTGTTGCAAGCAACGACACTAGGAATCGCTGGCTTGCAATGCCCAAGCTCACTACGTTGGCACAGGATGCAGAAGTTCTCGACGAGATCGTGATTGACCTCTCCACGGAACCGGCCTCTCTGGCCCCTGCCCAGATTTACGAGCCAAATGGCTGGTCCATCGCGCATGCAATCTTCGATGCTCCCTTCGAATACGACGCCGACGGCAACACCGTGATGATCGCCGCCGAGTCGATGCAGTTCGTCGATGACCTGACCCTCGAGATCAAGCTGAAAGCCGGAATCGTCTTCCACGATGGCACGCCATTGACTGCGGAATCGCTGGTCGCCAGCTACCAGAATTTGACTGCCGAAGAGACCGGCAGCAGCATCGCCGGCAATTTCGCCACGATTGCCTCGGTCGAGGCGGTCGACGATCTCACTGCAAAGATCACGCTCACTGCACCCTCGCCGTGGTTGCCGGCGCAGATTGCTGTCTGGATGCTCTGTCTCCCTGCGGCAACCACAACCGCTGCCGCCCTCTCAGACAACCCGGTCGGCACCGGTCCGTATCAGTTCGTCGAATGGGTTCGCGGCGAGCGAATTGTGCTGACCGCCAATCCGAACTACAACAACCCGAACAAGGGCAAGCCAATCGCGAACAAGGTGACGTATCGATTCGTCAGTGAGGCCGCTACCCGAGTCGCAGATCTGCAGTCCGGAACCGCCCATATTGTTCGCTCAGTGCCACCCGATCAGATCGATCAGGTTACCGGGTCTGGCGCGCAAGTTCTCGAAGTGCCGCAGTCGTCGGTCGCGTTCATCCGGATCGCAACCGACGTAGCCCCATTCGACGATGTCCGCGTTCGCCAGGCGATCAATCTCGCGGTGGACGTTGACGCAATCCGTGACGCACTACTCGCCGGCACCGGGGAGCGACTGCCGAATCTGTTCGTTCCTGGCGGAATGGGCTATGTCGACACTCTGGAGCCCTATGCCTATGACCCGGACCGGGCCCGTTCCTTACTCGCCGACGCGGGTGTCACCGATCTCGCCACGACCATTGCCGTCACCAATAGCGAGCGCAAGGACATCGTCGAGGCGATCGCCGGCTACCTGAGCGAGGTCGGCATCAATGCGACCGTGGAACAGCAGGAAATCGCAGTCTTCAATGGTGGCTGGGGCGATCCGGAAGCGGCTCCCCTTAGGTTCGCGACCTGGCGGCCGATGTTCGATCCGTTCAACCTGCTCAACCTGGTCGTCAATGCCAATGGATTCCTTTCCCGGCACGACAATCCGAATATCCAGACCTTGCTCGAGCAAGCAGCTTCAGCCACTGATCCGGCTGAACGCACCTCCCTGTACGAGCAGCTGGGTCAGGTGATGTTCGATGAGCCTGCCGCGTTGTACCTTTGGAATCAGACAGCGCTCTATGGTGTCGCTGCCGATCTGACCTGGAGTCCCCGACCGGATGACGCAATCGTCCCCACTGCTCGCCAATAGCGATCTTGAGCGACCCCTGGATCTGGATTCCTTGATCCAGGGGCGTCGCTCTGTCCGTCAACTTCTGCCCGACCCGGTGCCACGCGACGTCGTTGAACAAGCGATTTCAGCTGCCGGTTGGGCTCCGTCCCCTCATGGTCGGCAGCCGTGGCGATTCGTAGTGGTTGAATCGACCGCGCGCAAAACCGATCTGGCCGACGCAATGGCGGCAACCTGGCAGGATCAGCTGGGGCTCGATGGGCAGGCGGACGCAATCGTCCAGATTCGCCTCGCCAAGAGCCAACATCGAATTACCTCTGCACCCGTGATCGTCATCCCGTGTCTGTATCTCGCTGATCTGGACACCTATCCTGACGCGGAGCGCATGGCCGCAGAGAAGACCATGGCGATCCAAAGCCTCGGCGCGGCAATCCAGAATTTGCTGCTGTCGATTTATGCCCAGGGATTTGACGCTGGCTGGATGTGCGCACCACTCTTCTGCCCGGATGTTGTCCGTACCGTGCTTGGGCTGGACCCGCAGTTGCGTCCACACGCCATGCTCCCGATAGGAAAAGCTGCTGCTGATCCAGTTCGTCGACCACGCCGCCCTGTGTCTGAACTGATTGCTCAATGGTCATAGAAGGAATACATGCATGAAGCATCGATTGGTCATCATCTTCGCTCACCCGGATGACGAATCATTCGGATTCGCCGGCACGCTCTCGGCCATGACCGACGCAGGGCACGAGGCGACCTACATCGTCGGTACGCGCGGCGAGGTTGGCGAGATCCTGGTTGAAGGACTGGCCACGCGGGAAACTCTCGGCGACGTTCGCGAAGGTGAATTGCGACTTGCCCTTGAGATGATGGGTGTGTCCGATCTGCGCCTGCTTGGATATCGCGACTCCGGTATGGCCGGTTCCGAGGAGAACAACGATCCACGCGCGTTCATCAATCAGGACGTCGATCAGGTCGCCGATGCCATCGCCGAAATCCTGATCGAACGTCAGCCAACGATTGTGCTCACCTACGGCATCGACGGCATCTACGGACATCCGGATCACATCATGGCCCACAAGGTTGCGCTGGCCGGGGTGCTCAAGGCCGGTGAGCGAGGCTGGCAAACACCGAACCTCTACTTCTCATCCGCCTCCCGGGAGCGCATCAAACGCATGTCCGAGATGCCAAACAGTCCGTTCGCCAGCATGCCCAAGGACCAGCTCGCGACATTCGGCACACCATCATCGGAAATCACGACGTGGCTCGATATTCGTGACTACAGCGCCCGGAAGTTGGCAGCAATCAAGGCCCATCGCACTCAGGTTGGGGACGACGGACCATTCGCACACGCGACCGAGGAAGAGCGCAACATGTGGCTCTCGATCGAGACTGTGCGCATGATCCCGTTGCCATGGAATCCGGAACCAGCCGATGTCCTGCTCGACATCCTCCCCCAAGCTCCTGAGGATCACCCCCTGCGCGGCTAAACAAAAAAACACTGGCGCCCGGGCAAAACCCGGACGCCAGCGCGGTTGAGGAGGGGAAGTTGAGTTCTAAGCCTGTTTGATGGCTTCGACCTCAAGGGTCAGCTTGACTTTGTCGCCGACGAGAATTCCGCCGGTCTCGAGTGCAACATTCCAGGTCAGTCCGAAGTCCTTGCGATCAATCTCGCCCTTGGCAGTAAATGCCGCAACTTCGGAGCCCCATGGCGATGTGCCGGAACCTTCCTTGGTCGCCTTCAGAGTGACTTCCCTGGTGACGCCCTTGATAGTCAGGTTACCGACTACGTCGAACGAATCGCCCCCGGTCGGGATGATCTGCGTGCTGGCAAAGGTCAGTTCGGGGAATGTTGCGGCGTCAAAGAAATCGGCACTTCGAAGATGCTCATCCCGCTTTTCATCATGCGTGTCGATGGACGAAGCCTCGATAGCGACATTCACTGCGGAACCGGCGAGATTGGACTCATCAAGATTGATATCGCCGCTGAACTTGGTGAATCGCCCCTTGGTGGACGAAATCATCATGTGTTTGACCGCGAACTCTACGGTCGAATGCGACCCATCAATCTGCCAGGTCGATACCTGTTCGCCAGTAGCTGTGTTCTCAATTTGCTGGGTACCCATTACAAAAACTCCTGCTCAATTCAACCATTTGGGCCACCAATGTGATCCCGATGCGTGTACTATACATTCGTATGCAACTTCTTGCAAGTAAGTGACTTGTCAGAGATTGCGGAGACGCCCATACGGCGATAGAATCACATTATGGAAAAGACTTCTCAACTTACTGCCTTCTGTCCCGCCTTCCACAAGGCGGTCGAACTGATCGGCAAGCGCTGGACAGGTGCCATCCTTCGCGCGATGCGAAGTGGCTGCGTCCGTTTCTCAGATATCAGTGAGTCCGTCCCGGGCCTGCACGATCGACTTCTCTCCGAGCGCCTCAAGGAACTCGAACATGAAGATGTTGTCGAGCGCATCGTCATCCCGGAAACTCCGGTCCGCATCGAGTACCACCTGACCAGCAAAGGGATGGCCCTCGATTCAGTCATGGATTCGATCTCCGCATGGGCGCACGATTGGGTTGTCATCGATCCAGATGATTCCGAGTGCAAAAAGGCCGAGGCCGAGGCACTCCTTGCCGAGGCAGCACTCGCCCGCTGATTCGCCGTATCCTCCCGATCACTGAATCGCTGATGATCTGGAGTTCCCATGGCTGAATATCAGTACCAAACCGTAGATGTCTTCACGACGACAAGATTCGGCGGCAACCCTCTGGCCGTTGTTCCGGATGCCCGCGGACTGAGCACCGAGCAAATGGCAACCATTGCTCGCGAGTTCAATTACTCGGAATCCACGTTCGTTCTTCCACCCGTGGATCCGGCAAACACCGCAAATGTCCGAATCTTTACTCCGACCTCCGAAGTGCCGTTCGCTGGTCACCCGAATGTGGGCACGTCATTTGTTCTCGCGCAAATCGGGAAAGTCTTTGGCAAGCCGGTAGGCGATGTGATGCGATTCGAAGAATTGGCCGGGATTGTTGAGGTCCAGGTCAACCGGGTGAACGGCAAGGTCGCATCAACGACCATCACCGCTCCAGGACGTCTCACCGTTGAACCAATCCCTGCTGATGTAGCAATTGCCGAATGCGCCGGACTCACACTATCTGATCTGGTAACGTCGAATCACCCACCGGTTATGGCCGGAGTAGGTCTCACCTTTGCCGTAATCGAAGTCACCGATACCGACGCGCTGGCCCGAGCCAAGCCGGATTTGGCCGCGTTCGAGGCTGCAGACCGGGTGCTACCTGGACTACCCGGCGGAGTTGCGCTGTTTGTCTACGCACTTGTCTCCTCGGATCCGCTGGTTGTGCAGGCCAGAATGTTTGCGCCGCTGGATGGAGTTCTGGAAGATCCGGCAACTGGCAGCGCATCAGCAGCCCTGGGCGGTTTGCTCGCCGAGTTGCGATCCGAAACCGATATCGAGCTTCCGGTCACCGTTCGGCAGGGCTTCGAAATGGGTCGACCGAGCATCATCGAGCTGAATGTCACCAAGCAAGCCGGTGAAGTCGTGCGGGTCGATGTCAGCGGATCCAGTGTCCCGGTGATGGCAGGCACACTTACGATCTAGCAAGCTCCGGTCAAAAAATCCATCGGAAAAGCAACAGACCGCCGATCAGAACGGCGGTCAACAGGATCGCCATGATGCTGCAGGAGATGGCGGCATAACTCCCGGTTCCGACCGTGTCGGACGGTAGATGCGCCTGCTCTTTCATGGTCAGGCGCCGAGGCTCTGCATCGGCAACGAGTTCACCGGGCTCAATCTTGTCGGGAATCTCTGTTGTTTCGATTTTTACAGCTTGCTCGTCGTTCATTATTCCTCAGTGCCGCGAGGCATCAATACTCTTGGCCCAAGGATAACCGTGAGCAGATTCAAACTGATGCAGGTTCGGTCGAATTCGAGGCAGGGCTGAACGAAAGCAGTAGCAAGCCGGCAATAAGCAACCCTGCCCCGGCCATGCCCAGCCAACCCAGGCGCTCGTCGAACAACATCCAGGCCAGACCCGCTGCCAGCACTGGCTCGAGTAACGTCACTATGCTCGCGACTGTTGCCGACTCGGTCTTGAGTCCCCATTGAAACAGCAGATAGGCAATGCTCTGCGTGCCAATGCCCAGGTAAGCCAATAGCAACCACGCCGACACCGGAATGTCCCGCCCGAGATTCCCACCCAGCATCACCGGGGCAAAGATGACCAGCGCAATCGGAAAGCCAACAGCCAACGCCGTAATTGGGTGATACCGCTGAACAATCGATCGACTGCCCAATGTGTACGCGGCCGCCCCGATCGCGGAAAGGAACGCGGCCCCAACGCCGAGGGCCACCGCCCCATCACCACCCGACCCACCTTGACCAAAACTCAGCAGAGCAGTTCCGAGAACCGCCGCTGCAAGTGCTATCCAGACTGCCCTGGAGAGGCGATCCCCGAAGAAGAACACCGACGTGAGTGCAACCAGCACCGGGATCGAGCAAAGGCAGATCAGTGTGGCAACGCTCACACCAATCTCTCGCACACCGATCAGATAGAGAAACTGAAAGCTGTAATTGGTGACGGCCAGAAGACCCATCAGCACAACATCACGACGCTTGACCCGAAATACCGCCGGTCCAAGCAGTTTCAGACCAATTGCAACCGTCGCGGGGGCGGCAAACAATGTCCGAAGCCAGCTGATCTCCAGCGGATCAAGGCTGGTCCGGTCCAGCACCGCGCGGCCGGCCACGCCAATCGTGCCCCACAGCAACCCGGTCCCAATCAACATGATCAATCCGGGCCGCAATCTGGACCTGCCGGTGTGCACGTGCGCTCCGCAATCGCTTGAAGATCTGTCAGTCGCTAGTCTCCGGCAGATTCGTCGGTCATGCCACCGGCTTGATCATCCGTCGCGCTTGGCGAACTCCATGATCCAGTTGGTTTCCCAGGTTGCGCCGCCGTCCGCTGAGAATGCCTGCTCCCAGCGAGCGGTCGATTCGGAGATGCCGGACCAGATGAAGCGGCTGAAGATAGTCGACCCGTTGCAGAGTTCCTGGCCGTAGAAGTGGCCGACCCCATCGGTGAATCGACCGAGCAGCGGTGGAAACAGGATGCCGGTAGTGCTGTCAGACCAGTTCAGACTCCACTCCCGTGTGATCGGGTTGAACAGTCGCAGCGTGACACCGTGAACAGTCTCTCCGTTCCAATCAAAGGTGGTGGCGTCGAAGTTACCGACGCCACCGAGAATCATCTGCCCAGAACTGATCGCCTCGAATTCGTCCCAATCGGTGCACCCACACAGTCGTTCCCGAAGTCGCGTGTTGTGCACTGCCCAACGTCCCACCAGGAAGTCGAAATCGTGCCGCCCATCGTTGATCTCGTCGATCGGCACTAGCGAGCTTCCGGGTTGCGTAGACCGTTGAAGACCGCCTTGATGTGATCGAATCCCTGCGTCACCGCATTCGGGGCGTGGACCCGCTCATCGAGCACTCGCCGTCGTTCCGCGTTGCGGACCCGCTCGCGATGCTCCAGCCCACTCACCATTTCCAGAACTGTCGGATTGAGATTCATCACTTGCTTCCTCCATTCACCTAACCGATATCCACCCTATTCGCGAACGCGGACAGTTTCAGTCCGCAATCGATCACCTGTTCGCAAAGGTCTCAAACATGGTCGTCTGGAAGTTGCTACATTCGACAAAACTGACGAGGCACATTCCGGAGGATTGAACGCGTGACCGATCGACCGTTGCCGCTGGCTGGAATCACGGTGTTGGCTCTGGAACAGGCTTTGGCAGGACCGCTTTGCACTCGCCATCTGGGCGATCTCGGCGCGCGCGTCATCAAAATTGAGCGACCCGGTGGAGGCGACTTTGCCCGCAGCTATGACACATCAGTTCACGGCTCGTCGTCCTACTTCGTCTGGCTCAACCGTGGCAAGGAGTCGATCACCCTCGATCTGCGCAAGCCTGAGGCGCTGACCGTTCTCAATAGATTGGTGGCTATCTCAGACGTAGTCGTTCAGAATCTGGCTCCTGGCGCAGCCGGTCGCCTTGGAGTTGGTCCGGAAGATGTATTGGCGGTGTATCCCGAAAAGGTCTACTGCTCCGTCTCCGGATACGGCAGCGGCGGACCATACGAGTTTCGCAAGGCCTTCGACCTTCTGCTGCAGGGTGAAACCGGAGTGATTGCCACAACCGGGACTGGCGACGATCTGGCCAAAGTTGGGATTTCGGTCGGTGATATCGGCGCCGGAGTCTACGGCGCTATGGGCGTCCTGGCGGCTTTGCTGCAACGGCAGTCAACTGGGCGTGGGCAACACGTCGAATCTTCGCTGTTCGATGCGCTGGCCGAATGGATGGGCTACCCGCTCTATTACACGATGTACGGGGGCCAACCTCCTGCTCGCGCAGGTGTCCGCCATGCCACCGTCGTTCCCTATGGAGCGTATCGCTGTGGCGATGGAGATCAGGTTCTGCTCGCGGTGCAGACGGATCTCCAATGGACCTCCTTCTGCGCTCAGGTTTGCGAACGACCGGAATGGCTCAACGACGAGCGATTCGCAACAGTCGCCAATCGCCGAGTGAACCGTGATGTCCTCGAATCCGGAATCGAGGAAGCGCTCGCAGGGTTCACCCGCGCTCAGGTCACTGATCGCCTTGAGCAAGCGGACATTCCTTACGGAGATCTCAACACGATCGAGCAATTCAGTCAGCATGAGCAGCTGTCAGAACGTGACCGATGGCGAGCGGTAACGGTCCCAGGCGGCACCATGCAGGCGCTCCTTCCACCGTTTGGAATCGGCGGTCAGGAATTGCCAATGGGTGAGGTCCCGGCTGTCGGACAACACACCGGGTCAATTCTCGAGGAGCTCGGATACACAGCTACGGAAATCGCCAATCTCAGGTCGAGTGGAGCGCTGTAAGTCCAGGCGTTCCATCGTCAACTGCGACCTGTGTATCAATGGATCAAGCGAAAGTAATGTGAGCTTCGCCTGAAAACGGTTACCACTAGCCTCCCCGTTGCATAATCAGTTGTTGCAACTACCGGACGTCCGGGGGGTTAGCATCGGGCAGCGGCTCGAACGCCCGGCCGATTTTCTCCAGGAGGCATACCGTGGCCCCAGCCACCGACAAGCGACTCGAAGAACTTTCCATTAATACGATCCGTATGCTCTCGGTTGACGGCGTCCAGCAGGCCAATTCCGGACATCCCGGCTTGCCGCTTGGTGCAGCTGCCTTCGCCTACGTGCTCTGGCAGGATTTTCTGAAGCACAACCCTAAAAACGACGAGTGGTTCAACCGTGATCGCTTCGTCCTCTCTGCTGGTCACGGGTCGATGCTGCTCTACTCGCTGCTTCACCTGACCGGCTACGATCTGCCGCTCGATGAGCTCAAGGCCTTTCGCCAGATCGGATCGATGACCCCCGGCCACCCGGAAGCACGCCACGCTCCCGGTATTGATGTCACCACCGGACCACTCGGCGCGGGCTTCTCCAATGGAGTTGGCCTTGCAATTGCTGAGGCATTCCTCGCCGCCAAATACAATAAGCCCGGACACGAGATCATCGATCACTACACCTACGCGATCGTCTCCGATGGCGACATCATGGAGGGTGTCGCGATGGAAGCCGCCGCTCTGGCCGGTCACCTCCGTCTCGGCAAGATGATCTACCTCTACGACCAGAACCACATGACCCTTGCCGCCAGCGCCAACATCTCGTTCAGCGAGAATGTACCCGCCCGGTTCGAAGCTCTCGGCTGGCACGTCATCTCGGTCGACGGGCTGGACCCGGAGGCTGTCAGAGGCGCGATTGAAGAAGCGCAGACGGTCACTGACAAACCGTCGCTGATTTGCTGCCGGACAATCATCGGATACGGATCGCCTAACAAGGCCAACTCGTTCGCATCACACGGCTCGCCACTCGGTCCGGACGAGGTCAAGGCAACCAAGGAAGCACTCGGCTGGCCGACCGAACCTGCCTTCTACATTCCTGAAGATGCGCTCGCCAACTTCCGCACCGCGGTTGATCGAGGTGCCACTGCCGAAGCCGAATGGCAGGCAAGGTTCGACGCATACCTTGCCGCTTTCCCAACCGAAGGTGCGGAGCTGAAGCAAGCCATTGACCGCGAACTTCCGGCGGGCTGGGATGCCAACATTCCGGTCTGGGAACTTGGCAGCAAGGTCTCGACCCGCAAGGCCGGCGAATCCGTCATTGCCGGCTTCTTCCCGAACGTCCCGACATTTATCGGCGGTTCGGCTGATCTCAATTCCTCCACGAATACCGGCATGAAGGGCGCGGGCGACTTCGAGAACCCTGACTACCAGCCGACCGAGAAAGGTTCAGGGCTCGATGGGCGGCGAATGGAGTTACGCCGGTCGCAACATCCATTTCGGTATCCGCGAACATGCAATGGGCGGAGCAGTCAACGGTATGGCGGCCCATGGCGGCGTCTACCCATACAGCGCCACCTTCCTGGTCTTCTCCGACTACATGCGTCCGACTATTCGTCTCGCGGCGCTATCCGAGTACAAATCAGTCTTCGTTTTTACGCATGACTCGATTGCGGTCGGTGAAGATGGGCCAACCCACGAGCCAGTTGAGCACATCATGTCGATGCGCCTGATCCCGAAATTGCGGGTGATTCGGCCGGCCGATGGCAACGAAACCGCCGACGCCTGGCGCACGGCCATGGAGCACGACGGTCCGACCGTTCTGGTGCTTTCCCGACAGGATCTGCCGACACTCGACACAACCAATGCTGGCGGAAGTCTGCGCAATGGTGCCTACGTGCTGACTGACTCCGTCGGTGAGCCGGACATTGTTCTGATCGCCACCGGTTCCGAAGTTCAGCTCGCAACTGGTGCTGCTGCACGAATTGGCCGCCGCCGGGACGAAGGTTCGCGTCGTGTCAATGCCGTGCTGGGAACTCTTCGAGGAGCAGAGCGCTGCCTACAAGGCGTCAGTTCTCGGCGGCAAGACCACTAAACGACTCTCCATCGAGGCCGGAACCACCATCGGGTGGCAACGGTATTCGGATGCGCAAATCGGTGTCGACCAGTTCGGCGAATCGGGACCGGGTAACAAGGTTCTCGAGCGCTACGGCTTCACGGTCGCCAATGTTGTCGAGCAGGCCAAGGCGCTGCTCGCCTCGAATTAGGAAGGAACTTCAATGGTAAATCCACGAATCGCAGCCCTGACCGCCGAGGGTCAAAGTATCTGGCAGGACGACATCGCCCGCTCAATGCTGACTAGCGGCAAGCTCGCATCCATGATCAACGAGGTCGGCATCCGGGGATTGACTTCGAATCCGACCATCTTCGAGAAGGCAATCGCAGACGGCAACCACTACGACGACCAGGTCGCCGAACTGATGGCGGAAGGCAAAACAGCGTCGGAAATCTTCGAGGCTGTCGAAATCACCGATCTCCAGAACGCCTGTGATCTGTTCCGACCGCTCTATGACGCAACCAACGGCGCTGATGGGTACTGCTCGATCGAAGTCTTCCCGGACGCAGCTCGCGACGCCGATTCCACCCGCGAGCAAGCCCGCCGACTTTGGGCAACGGTCGATCGACCGAACCTGATGGTCAAGATTCCGGGCACGGTCGAAGGCGCACCAGTCATCGCCGAGATGATCGCCGAGGGCATCAACATCAACGTCACCCTGCTCTTCTCGCTTGAGGCATATGAGCGCGTTGCCTGGGCGTACGTCGAAGGCCTCGAGAAGCGTCACGCGGCTGGTCATCCGGTCGATGGAGTCGCCTCAGTCGCGTCGTTCTTCGTCAGCCGGGTCGATAGCCTGGTCGACAAAATGCTGGACGAAAAGGGCGAGCAGTTTGCCGGAATCAAGGGCAAGATCGCGGTCGCCAATGCCAAGCTTGCCTACGCTTTGTTCCAGGATATTTTCGGCGGCGAGCGATTCGCTCCACTCAAGGCAGCCGGAGCCAAGCCACAGCGACCACTCTGGGCAAGCACCGGCACCAAGAATCCCGACTATCCCGACACCCTCTATGTCGATTCCCTGATCGGTCCCGACACCGTCAATACCATGCCGAGCAAGACGATCGAGGCCTTCCTGGATCACGGAACCGTCGCTCGCACCGTTGATCAGGACGTGGAATCCGCACGGAAGGCGATGGCCGATCTGGCCGCCGCCGGCATCAGCATCGACGAGGTAACCGCCCAGCTCGAAGACGAAGGAATCGCATCATTCGTCAAATCATTCGAATCGCTGATCGCTGGGGTCGAATCCAAGCGAGCGTCCCTGGCGGGCGTCAACTAACCACGACAGCTACCCAGAGGGAAGGCGCAGCACATGACTGACAACGGAAATTCGGCTCGTCATACCGGTGTTATCGGACTGGCAGTCATGGGCGAGAACCTGGCGCTCAATATCGAGCGCAATGGCTTCCCGATCGCGGTGTACAACCGGACCGATACGCGCACCAAAGAGTTCATGGCGGAGCGGGCTGAGGGATTGAATGTCCACGCCGCCTTCACCATCGAGGAATTCGTCCAGTCTCTGGAGCGACCGCGTCGAATTGTCGTCATGGTCAAGGCCGGCGCCCCGGTCGATGCGGTTATCGCCGAAATCGGTCCGTTCCTGGAGGACGGCGACATCATCGTCGACGGGGGTAACTCGTTCTACGCCGACACCGAACGCCGCGCACGCGAAAGCGAATCGAAGTCATTCGATTTTGTCGGCATGGGCGTCTCCGGCGGTGAGGAAGGTGCGCTCTGGGGACCGAGCATCATGCCCGGTGGACCCACCAAGGCATACGAAATCCTCGAACCGATGCTGACCGCCATTGCCGCCAAAACCGATCACGGCGCATGCGTTACGCATTGCGGTCCAGGTGGCGCCGGCCACTACGTCAAGATGGTCCACAACGGCATCGAATACGGCGACATGCAATTGATCGCCGAGACGTACGACATCATGAAGCGGGTTTTGGGCATGAATCCCGCCGAGATGTCCGAGGTCTTCGGTCGCTGGAATGAGGGGAAACTCTCCTCGTTTCTGATCGAAATTACCGCCAAGGTTCTGGCCACCATCGACGCAGTGACTGGCGAGCCGCTCGTCGAGAAACTGCTGGATGCAGCAGAGCAAAAGGGCACCGGTCGCTGGACCAGCCAGAACGCGCTCGATCTCGGTACTCCGATTCCAGTCATCGATGCGGCAGTTTTCGCTCGTTCAATCTCGTCCTTCAAGCCGCGCCGGGTGGGTGCAAGCAAGATTCTGACTGGTCCAGAAATCACCACCCAGATCACGGGCGATGAGAAGAATCGCCTGATTGGTGTCCTGGAAGACGCACTGTACGTCTCCAAAATCTCGTCGTACGCCCAGGGTATGGCTCTGCTTCGGGCCGCCTCGGACAGCTACAAGTACGGCCTCAACCTGGCCGAGCTCGCCCGAATCTGGACCGGCGGCTGCATTATCCGCGCTCGATTGCTCGAACCGATCATGACCGCATTCCGCGACAACGGCGCCCTCGACAATCTGCTCATCGCTCCGGAGTTCGTCGATACCATCAACGGTTCGACCAATGCCGTCCGCGAAGCGGTCGTCCTCGCCCGGATGCATGGTCTTCCCTGCCCTGCCACCAGCGCCGCGCTCGATTACATCGACAGTTACCGCACCGATCGCTTGCCGGCCAACCTGATTCAGGCGCAGCGCGATTACTTTCGGTGCCCACACATACAAGCGCATTGATACCTCCGGCGTTTTCCATGCCAATTGGGAAACCGGTGAGGCCGAAGAAATCTCAGGATAGGTAGTCATCATTTGGTCGTTACGGAAACGCGGATGCGCCGGAGAGCGCAGGAATTGGAGTCTCTCATGACTGACTCCCGGTCAGTACCAACCATCGGAGGCGCGCTCACCGCGGAGCGACCAAAATCAGAATTACCAAATCGCTCGGTTAATCCCCTGCGAACCGGTTTGCAGGCAGACCGCAATCCGCAGGCATGCGCGATGGTCATCTTCGGCGTTTCCGGAGACCTGACTTCCCGCAAACTGATGCCCGCCCTTTACGATCTGTATGTGACTGTTCCCCTGCCACCCGGGTTTTCGATCGTCGGCATCTCCCGACGCGATTGGTCTGACGATGATTTCCGGACAGAGATGCGGGAAGCGGTCAAGGAGTATGCGACCCGCCCCTTCACTGACGAAACCTGGGAATCGTTCGCCCGCGGCTTGTTCTACGTCCAGGGCAATTTCGATGATCCGGCGACGTATGAAACCCTCGGCCAGCGACTCGAGGACGTCGATCAGGAGCGCGGTACCAACGGGAATCGCCTCTACTACCTGGCAACACCACCCAGCTTCTACTCGCACATCTCAGCAGGACTCGGTAACGCTGGCCTGGTCAAGCGTCAGGAGATCTACAGCGATCCCCGCGCGAACGGCTGGAACCGGATCGTCATCGAGAAGCCGTTCGGGCACGACCTGAAAAGCGCCCAGGAACTGAACGCGGCGATCAATCATGTCTTCGCCGAGCAGCAGGTCTACCGAATTGATCACTACCTCGGCAAGGAAACGGTCCAGAACGTCCTCGCCTTCCGCTTCGCCAACATCCTCTTCGAACCGGTCTGGAATCGCCATTATGTCGATCAGGTGCAGATTACCGTCGCTGAATCGTTAGGCATCGAAAACCGGGCGGCCTACTACGAGGAGGCTGGTGCACTCCGGGACATGATCCAGAGCCACATGCTGCAGCTTGTTTCGGTCGTCGCGATGGAACCGCCGGCATTTTTCAACGGCGATGCCCTCCGCGACGAAAAGGTGAAGGTGCTCCGCTCAGTCGTGCCCTTCGCCGGCGACGCCGTCTCATCCCAGGTTGTTCGCGGCCAATATGCAGCTGGCTACGTGGCCGGGTCCGAGGTGGTCGGGTATCGGGATGAGGAAAACGTTCATCCAGAGTCCAAAACCGAAACATTTGTCGCGCTCAAACTGGAAATCGACAATTGGCGATGGAATGGCGTGCCGTTCTACCTCCGCACCGGCAAGCGCTTGCCGCGACGGGTGACCGAAATCGCTATCCAGTTCAAGAGCGTGCCTCACCTCATGTTCAAGCTGACCGAGGGGCAATCCCTCCCACCGAATGTGCTGACCATGCGCATTCAGCCGGATGAAGGAATCTCGCTTCGGGTTGCTGCGAAAGTCCCGGGCGCTGGCACAAAGCTACAACCAGTCCAGATGGATTTCGACTACGGCGCATCATTCGGCCAGGCTGGACCGGATGCGTACGTCCGACTCCTGCTCGATGCCATGCTCGGCGATCCAACCCTTTTTGCCCGCGACGACGAAATCGACACCGCCTGGGGCCTGATGCAGCCAATCCTGAATGGTTGGGCCGATCAACCAGCCACCTTGCAACTTCCCACCTATGAGGCAGGAACCTGGGGACCGGTTGATGCCGAACTGCTGATGGCATCCGACCGCCGAACCTGGCGTCGACCGTAAGGACCTGCAATGACTGACCTGCTTCCGCCACCACCCTTAACCCGCAGCGAGCACTGGCAATCGGATTCGATCAATCCGAACTCCATCGGGCGCACACTCAGCCGCATGTGGACCGAAATTGCCGAGGAACGGAAATCTGGCAATCGCCTCTCCCGGGCCGTTGCGGAAGCGGCCTCGATGCGTACCCAAACGGTAAATCTGATCGTGGTGACCGATGGCGAAGCCGATCACGCGGCAATCGCGAACCTGGTCACGCATTTGCCCGATATCACTCCGTCTCGAGTAGTTCTGCTCGCCTCTGAAAAGGGCTGGACCGATTCGCTCGAAGTCGGCATCGATATCGAGGAACGTCCGAACAAGCCGCCCCATGCCCCGACCAGAATCGAAGTCATTTCGGTACGCGGTCGCGGACAGCGGTTGGCCAGTGTCGCCAATCCACTGCTCGTCCCGGAATTGCCCGATTTTGTCTGGTGCACGACGCCTGACTTCGCTAATGATCCGGTCCTGAGTGAACTTGCTGATCAAGCCGATCGAATCGTCGTCGACTCTGCAACCAGTCCGGACCCAAACAAGGCGCTCGATTACCTGGTCGATCTGCTTGATGCAGGTGGCTCCGAGGTCCGCGTCAGTGACATGGCATGGACTCGACTTAGCTCCTGGCGGCAAATGGTTGCCCAGTTCTTCGACAACCCGGCCCATCTCCCTTGTCTGTTTGCGACGGAAGAAGTCATCATCGAATGCGCCCGCCGCGACGACCAGGGACGGTCAGGAGTTACCTGTGGCTTGCTGGCAGCAGGCTGGCTGGCATCGAGCATGGGCTGGCGAGCGCCTGGCGAAGAACTCGTGCGATCGAAAGACGGCTGGAAACTGACTCTGCGCGCGGGTGAAAAAGGGAACAGCCACGAAGTGGTCATGATGATCCGGGAAATCAACAAGGTCTCAGTGTCCCCGTCGCTCATCTCGATAACCTTGAACACCGGAAACGAAGCACCCGGCATGTTCAATGTTCGCCGAACCGGCGATGAGACCATGACGACAACCTCCGAAACACCACAAGGTGGATCCTCGGATCGCACAATTTACTCCGCAAGTCGCGACGAAGCGCGCCTGCTGGGAATCGAACTGCGACAATTCGACCGTGATCCTGTCTACGAACAGGCGTTGCGATTCGCGGCCAATCTCTGGCCCTCCGGTTTGGTGGTCTGAACATGAGCAAAACGATCGACTACGGCGACCGCGGAACTGTCGTCGTCTATCCAGATCCACAAGCTCTCGCCAATGCAGCGGCCGAACTGGTCCGTACGCTCACAATCGGCGCGTCACACGATCGCGGCCAGGCGACGATTGCGCTATCCGGTGGCTCTACTCCGAAGGCAATGGGAGCCGTTCTCGCCCAGCCACCGTACCTGGATGAAATCCCATGGGGTTCGACCCACTTCTTCTGGGGAGACGAGCGCTGGGTTCCGCTTGAGAGTCCCGAAAGTAACGCCGGCGAAGCGAAACGCGGATATCTGGACATCGTCCCGGTACCCGCCCGGAACATCCGGCCCTTCGACACATCAGGCGACCCCGAGGACGGTGCTGCCGAGTACGAAGCCATCATCCGGACGGTTGTGGCCGGCCAACCGATCCCAATGTTCGATCTGGTTCTGCTCGGAATGGGCGATGACGGACATACCGCGTCTCTCTTTCCGCAAACCGAGGCATTGGGCGAGCGGGATCGACTTGTCGTCCCGAATTACGTGCCCAAATTCGACACCACTCGTCTTACCTTCACAGTGCCACTGATCAATGCGGCCAGAGCGGTCGTCTTCCTCGCAGCCGGTCCAGGCAAGGCAGAGCGACTCAGTGACGTCCTCGATGGCGAACTTGATCCGCTCAACTTGCCATCGCAGTTGATCAGTCCCACGCATGGCACCCTCACCTGGCTGGTCGACGAGGCTGCCGCCGCGAATCTCAAACGCAATCAATGATTCCGCTCGAACAACGAATCGCTAGACTCGCGGAAACCGTGGCGGCACTATTTGTGTCGGGTCAGACCATTGGCTTCGGCTCAGGATCGACAGCCGAAGCGGTCGTCAAGGCGATTGCCCTGCGCAGCGCGACGGAGCCTGGCTTCAGTGTTACCGGCGTCGCCACCTCGATCAAGACCGCAGATCTTGCCCGTTCGCTAGGTATTCCAATCATCGATCTCGGTGATGTACAGCGGATCGACCTCGGATTTGATGGGGCTGACGAAATCGACCCACAGCTGAATCTGGTGAAAGGCAAGGGCGGCGCGCTGCTTTACGAAAAGCTGGTCGCCGAAATCTGCGACGACTACATCGTGGTTTCCAGCGACGAGAAACTCGTGCAACGCCTTGGCACCCGGCTACCGTTGCCTGTTGAAGTCATTCCCTATGGCTGGATTCACACGAGCTCGAGGCTTGAGCAGCTGGGACTCAAGCCAACATTGCGCCAGCTCGACGGGAGTCCGTACGTCACCGACGCACAGAATTACATCCTCGATTGCATGCCGAACCCGGAGGTTGACGTACTTGCTTCTGCGTCAGCAATCAAGTGCATCACGGGGGTGGTCGAGCATGGGATTTTCGAAGGAATCGCTCGACGCGCTGTTCTGGTGACCGCCGGAGGAGACATCCAAACGCTCACCCCCGGCTGGACAACCTGACATCGTTTTGTTGTTGCGAACGACTACATTCAGGAACGAGAGAAAACCCGGTTCCATTCCTTGATCGTGACCGATGCAACCACGCCGTCGTTCTTCCAGTACGGATCATTGGCCAGGAACCCACGAACGGCCTCTTCGGATTCGGCCTCGTAGACCAGCAACGCGCCAGTATCGTCAACGTACGGCCCCGATTCGACCAGGTCGCCCGCGTCAAAACGCTCCTTGAGATAGACCCGATGCGTGGGTCGAACCTCGTCCCGAAGTGCTGCATTTCCAAACGTAATAGTTACCGCAAAAATCGCCACGAATATCTTGTCCTTTCAGGATTTGTCCCCAATGCCGGGTAACCATTAGTCTACCGGTATGACGAACAAGATTCTGCCCGACCAGTCGGCCGAGGAGCCCCGCATGGTTCCGCTCCGCCGCCAATATCTCGACATCAAGGCTCGCTTTCCGGATACGATCCTGCTCTTCCGCCTCGGCGACTTCTACGAAACATTCGAAGCCGATGCCGAACTCGCAGCCAGCGTGCTCGATATCGTGCTGACCAGTCGCGAAATGGGCAAGGGTCAGCGCGTCCCTCTTGCTGGCATCCCGTACCACGCGGCTGAGGGGTACATCGCTCGGTTGATTGCCGCCGGCCACAAGGTCGCGATATGCGAGCAGGTCGGCGAAGTCACCAAGGGCAAAGGTCTGGTCGAGCGCGACGTCACAAGGGTCGTCACCCCTGGCACCATCGACGAACCGGCCATGCTCGACTCACGTCGAAACAACTGGATTACCGGCGTCCTGATCGATGGCACACGGGTTGGTCTCGCCGCAGCGGATATCTCGACCGGCGAATTCATCGCGACCGAAATTGCTGGCGAATCGCTGGCCGATTCCTTAATGGCCGCCGCACGGGAACTGTTCCGGCTCAACCCGGCCGAAATCGTTCGACCCGCCGGTGCCAGTGGTGATCATTTACCGATCCCTGAGTCAGGCTGGATTCCGGCAACAGCCACCCAATCGCACAACGAAGCGTGGCGATGGCAAACGGACCGGGCAAGTGACGTTCTCCGCCGCCACTTCAAGGTCGGATCGCTCGATGGATTCGGGCTGACCGGCAAAGACCTGGCAATTCGGGCCGCCGGAGGACTTCTCCACTACCTGCTCGACACCCAGCTGACCGAGCTCCGTCAGATAACCCAGATCAAGTCGTACTCACTCGATTCATTCATGACGCTCGACCTGCAAACTCGCCGCAATCTGGAGTTGCTGGAGAGCTCATCGCGGCGAAAAACGACATAGCCTGATTGCCGTGCTGGACATGACCCGCACGCCGATGGGTGGCCGGCTGCTTCGGCAATGGCTCAATCAGCCCCTGCTTGAACTGGATGCCTTGCGATTACGCCAGACCGACGTACGCACCTTCCACGCCAACACCCTCGCTCGAACCGAACTCCGTGCCGCGACTCGGCGCAATCGGCGATATCCAGCGCATCACAAACCGGGCACTGACCGGCAATCTGCAACCGCGCGAACTGGTCACGCTACGAACGTCAATTGATGCCATTCCCGACTTGATCAAGTCGGCCTCAATCCTCTCTGATGCGCCTGCAATCCCGGATCTGTCGGACGTTTCAACGCTCCTCGCGTCGGCAATCGTCGATGAACCTCCGGCCGTCATCGGCCGAGGGCAAACCATCCGACCCGGATTCTCCGCCGAGATGGACGAGAGTCAGCGACGTGCCCGTGAAGCCCGGGAGTGGATCGCCAATCTCGAACGCATCGAGCGGGATCGCACCGGGATCAAATCGCTCAAGGTCGGATACAACAAGGTCTTCGGCTATTACCTGGAGATCACCACCGCCGCCCTTGGCCACGGCAGAACGGGATCGCGGCGATGTGCTGCCGGTCGACTACATCCCCAAGCAGAGCCTGACCAACGCCACCCGCTACTTCACACCGCAGCTCAAGGAGTACGAAACGATCGTGCTCAATGCTGAGGATGTGCTCGAGCCAACTGGAGACAGATATCTACCGGCGTGTGCTTGGCCAGGTCGCCGCCGCGGCCGGCCGACTCCTGGACGCTGCCAACGTCATTGCATACCTTGATGTCGTCTCCTGTCTTGCCGAAGTGGCGGTGCATCGGCAGTATGTGCAGCCGGAGCTGACTCACGACGACGTCATCGAAATCGAAGCCGGCCGCCATCCGACGCTGGAAACGCTGGTCCCGCGCGGCGAGTACGTTCCCAACGACGCGAAACTCGATTCGAGAGCACCGGATTGTGATCCTGACCGGACCCAATATGGCCGGGAAGAGCAGCTGGTTGCGTCAGGTCGCACTCATTACCTTGCTGGCCCAGATCGGCTCGTTCGTGCCGGCAACCCGGGCAAGGATCGGGCTGGTAGATCGCATCTTCACCCGGATTGGTGCCCAGGATGACATCGCCTCCGGCCAAAGCACCTTCATGGTCGAGATGCTCGAAACGGCCAATATCCTCAACCACGCTACCAATCGCAGTCTGGTTGTCCTCGACGAAATTGGCCGTGGCACGAGCACGTATGACGGCCTGGCAATCGCCCAGTCAATCGTCGAATTCATCCACAACACACCCGATCTGCGTTGCAAGACGCTCTTCGCAACCCACTACCATGAGTTGACGCGCCTCGAGTCCATCCTGCCTTATGTGCATTGCTCGCGCATGGATGTCCTCGAAGATGGCGAGCGGATCGTCTTCCTGCATCGGGTTGTCGAAGGCGGAGCCGACCGCTCCTACGGCATCCACGTCGCGGATCTCGCCGGAATTCCCAAGGCGGTCGTGAATCGTGCAAAATCGTTGTTGACCGATCTGGAATCAGGCTCGGTCGAGCGCCGGTCCCCCTACGCGGCACCGGTCGCTCAACTGCGATTCATTGAGGAACCTGATCCCGCCCTGGAACAACTGAAGTCTCTCGATATCGACGGACTCACCCCGATCGAAGCCATCACCCGGCTGTACGAACTAAAGGGGCTGATTCGCAAGTAACGCGTACTTGGTCTCAGAAAATTCACAATCTGCCTAGTGATGATGATCTAGACTACGGTTACGTCGGGTCACTATGGGATCGACTCGGGCGTCAACCCGCAAAATACGAACCCCTACATACCAGGAGGAGAAGACCTTGGGTCTTGATTTGAACGCGAATGGTCGAATTGCAACAGCACCGGGTGCAGAGCAGTACATGATTGAATGCCGGGACGTCGTCAAGACGTATGACACCGGGACTGCCAAGATCCAGGCACTGAAGAACATCAACTTCGCAGTCAATCGCGGCGAAATGGTCGCCGTGATGGGACCGTCCGGTTGTGGCAAAACGACGTTGCTCAACTGCCTGTCCGGTTTGGACAAGGTCGATTCCGGACAGATATTCCTCGAAGGTCAGGATCTCTCCAAGATGGGCGATCGAAAACGAACTGACTATCGAGCTCGCCGGATGGGGTTCATTTTCCAGGTCTATAACTTGCTCCCCGTTCTGAATGCGGTAGAAAATGTGGAACTTCCGCTCATTGTTTCCGGCACCAAGCCCAAAATCGCTCGAGAGAAGGCTATGAACGCCCTCGAAACTGTCGGCCTCAGCAAATGGGCAACGCACCGACCAGCAGAACTATCTGGTGGCCAGCGTCAGCGGGTGACGATCGCCCGCTCTATGGTCAACGACCCAGCCATTGTCTGGGCAGATGAGCCGACCGGAGCGCTGGATTCTGGCGCCGCCCAGAACATCATGGATTTGATGATCGATTTGAACCGCCGAAGCCTGCTGACATTCGTCGTGGTAACCCACGCGGAAGAAGTCGGTGCGCAGTGCAATCGAATCGTCCGCATGCGTGACGGTGAGATCGTTGGCCAGGACGTACTGGGCTCACTGCCTACGCCAGTTCAGGCTACCCACTAGATTGCGTGAACTGACGTTCAGGAAACGGTGAATTACGAATCATGAAAGAACTCTTCGGCATCCCCATGTCCAGCATCGCCACTGTTTTGGGTGCGCTGCTGGTCCTCTGTCTGCTTACCGTGCTCTATATCTTTTTGCGAAAGCCTATTGTCTTCAAAATGGGTCTTCGGAATATCCCACGCCGACCCGCTCAGACGGTCCTGATCATCATTGGCTTGATGCTTAGCACTCTGATCGTCGCTGCGGCGCTCGGTGTCGGCGATACGCTGGACACCTCAGTCCGCAATACGGCTTACACCCAGCTTCGAACCATCGACCAGACAATCGTGACCAGCCTTTCCGGGGAAACCAACCGGAATACCGGCAACACATTCCCGGAGTCGCAGGTCGCCGACGTTGAAACTCGACTGGCCGGAGTCGAGGGAATCGCGGGCATCCTGCCGGCCCTTCAATCCCGGGTGGCCGCGGTCAACGAGTCCACCCAGCTCGCGAACTCCCAGGTCAACATCGTGGGCCTGGAGATCTCCCGCCTTGATGCGTTCGGTGGGTTCACCACGCTCGACGGTGATCAGATCGATCTCGCCAGTTTCGCTCCGGGAACAGTCGTAATCAGCGAAACGCTGGCCAGAGAACTCGATCTCGACGTCGGCTCCCAATTCGTCGTTTTCGTCAGTGGCGCACCAACAACATTGACCGTCGGCGGAATCACGCAAAACCAGGCGATGGTCGGATACACAAACGGCAACGACGGATCAGTTAATGAATCCGGAATCGGGATGCCGCTCGCCGAAGCCCAGGTACTGCTTGGCCAGGACGGAATGATCAACCAGATCTGGGTGACCCAGGGCGGAAAAATCGAAAAGTCCCGCGAAGAAATTGAAGCCGTGCGCGATATTGCCGCTCCCCTGCTGGACGGGTCCGGCCTGGGGATAAATGCGACAAAGGCAGACTTCATCCTGGCCGCTGAGGGAATCAGTAGCGGCTTCACGAGCATCTTCATCGTGCTCGGACTCTTCTCGATTGCCGCCGGTGTCCTGCTGATCGTCCTGATCTTCACGATGCTCGCCGCCGAGCGTCGCTCCGAAATGGGTATGGCTCGAGCAGTCGGGCAGCGCCGTCTTCAACTGATTCAGCAGTTCATCAGCGAGGGTGCTGGGTACGCGTTGCTGGCCGGCCTCGTCGGTCTCCTTGGCGGCGTCGGAGCTACCTTTCTGATCGCCGAAGTAATGGGCGGATTGTTCGGCGATGCCTTCCCGATCAAGGGGCATATCTCCACGACAAGCCTGATCTCGGCCTACTCGCTGGGTGTCTTCATCACATTTGCGACGGTAGTGGCTGCATCCTGGAAAGTCAGTCGGCTTAACATCGTAGCCGCTGTCCGGGACATTCCGGATGAAGAGACGTCCAAACGCAAGAAGAAGACCCTCATTTGGGGTTCATTGCTTACGCTGATCGGGGTCTTGCTGCTGCTCAGTGCCGGCGGTTCCGCGTTCCCGTTCTACGCAGGTCTCAGCCTGACGCCCTTCGGAATCGCAATCCTGCTGCAATGGTTTGGCGTTCCGGGTCGGGCGGTCTTCTCAGCTGTTGCCATCTGGCTACTGGCCGTCTGGCTGCTTCCGGACAGCATCTTCAACCGGATATTCGGAGAGAAGGACGGGGACATCGAGATGTTCTTCCTTTCCGGAATCTTCCTGGTGATCGGATCAACGCTCCTTATAGTCCAGAACACGTCAACGCTGCTCAAGTTGGTCACAGCTATGGGCGGACTATTCAAATCGAAGCTCGCTGCGGTCAAGCTGGCTGTTGCCTATCCTGGGCAATCCCGTGGTCGCACTGGTATGGCTATCGCGATGTTCAGCCTGATCATCTTCTCACTGGTCATGATCGCCACGATTACACAGAATCTGACCGCTGCGTTCCTGAACGATGAGGCCCTCGCTGGCTGGAACATCACTGCCCAGGGCAATGCTGGCCAGACCGTCGATGACTTCCCGGCCAAGGTTGCCCAGGCAGACATTGATCAATCACAGATCCAGCAGATCGGTAAGGTCTCGCAGCCAAGTGGTGGTGCCGCGGCAATGCGGCAGGTCGGGCCGGTCCAGGGCGAGACAGGAACGTATGACCTGTACCTTATGGATCAGACGTTCCTGGACACGACCGAATGGACATTCGACTATCGCGCTACCGGCTATACGACGGACCAGGCGGTCATCGACGCGCTTCGATCCGATTCATCGCTGGTCGTAATGGATATCCTCGCCGCATTCGGAAACGACTTCGGTCCGCCTCCGGGAATTGAGTTCGTCAACTTCACTGAAACCAATGGCGTGTTCGATCCGATCCAGGTTGAGATCCAGAACGCCGACGGTTCTGGTTCCGAGACGTTCACGGTCATCGGCTTGATCAGTCCGGAACTTCAATTCCTGTTCGGCATGTACGGCACCGGTCCGAATCTCGAAGCTGCGATCGGAACAGATAGTCTCGACACCTACTTCATCAAGACGTCCACCGGAGCGGATTCTGAAGCAATCGCCCGTGCGATTGAAGGTCAGGTTGTCCAGGACGGAATGAAGGTGACGTCGATCCAGGCAGTGCTTGAGGATGCCCAGCGCATCTTCTCCGGTTTCCTGTATGTCATCCAGGGCTTCATGGGACTTGGATTGATCGTCGGGCTGGCTGCAGTGGGAGTGATCTCCTTCCGCTCAGTCGTCGAGCGACGGCAGCAGATCGGTATGCTGCGGGCCCTTGGTTTCCAGAAGAACATGGTCTCAACCGCGTTCCTGATCGAAACCGCCTACATCGTGATCCTGGGAGTCGTTGCCGGCACGATTACAGGTCTCATCCTGGCAAGAAACCTGTTGACCTCCGATTCGGAGGACCTTCAGGTCGATTTCCAGGCTCCGTACGGATTGATCACCATCATTCTGGTCGGCACGATAGCTATCGCCCTGCTGACGGCCTGGGTTCCATCCCGGCAGGCATCGAATGTCGCACCGGCGGATGCCCTCCGGTACGAGTAGTCATTACGGCAAATACGCGCCACAAACATCGTTGGCAAACAGCAAGCCACGATGCGTCAATCGGACTCCCTGGTCGTCTTGATCAAGGAGTCCGATCTCTATTTGTGATCGAATCACGTCGCCGAAAGTCTCAAGCAATCCAACGCCGTGCCGGGACGCAAACTCGTCGAACCGGACACCCTCGCGTAACAGCCTCAGGCCAAGCATCATAGTCTCACCCATGGCCATTCGCTCGTCGATCACGTCGGTGTTCGAGACACCCGAGCCTTGATCAATTGCGTCGATGTAGGTCCGCGGGAGTAGATGCCTCATCGTCCGATCAAACCCAATCCGACCGTGCGATCCGGCCCCTATTCCCAGGTACTCGCCGTTGCGCCAGTAGAGCATGTTGTGGACTGACCCTCGACCGGGCTCGCGGCTCCAGTTCGAGACCTCGTAGTGCTCCCAACCAGCCGCGGCCATGGTTTCCATCGCCTGCTCGAACATGTCGGCCGTCGCATCGTCGTCTGGAACAGTCATGATTCCGCGCATGAACGGCATCGGCCATCGGCGTGCCGGGCTCGACTATCAGCGAATACAGGGAAAGATGATCGACTGCACCGCCTGCCCAGCTGGTTACAGCGGCCAAATCTGCTGCCCATAACGCCGTGGTTTGACCCGGCCACCCGAAGATCAGGTCCAGGCTTATCCGCTCGAATCCAACTTGCTTGGCCGCGACGACTGCACGTTCCGCATCCGCTGCTTCATGCATCCGCCCAAGTCGGCGCAGTCCCCGCCGATCAGTAGTTTGCAAACCAATACTCAGGCGGTTGATTCCTGCGTCATGCAGGCCAGCGAGATATTCCGCCGTCAGGCCATTGGGATTTGCTTCGAGCGTGATTTCGGCATCGCCGGCAACATCGAACCTGTCCCGCGTTTGATCCAGAATCGCCCTGATCTGGTCAGCACTCAGCAGTGAGGGCGTACCCCCGCCAAAGAAAACCGAGTTGACCGCGCGGCGACCAATCCGAAGGGATTCCAGGGAAAGATCGGCAGCTACTGCCTCGACATAGCGCGGTATCAGTTCGCCCTGTCCGGCGTAAGTGTTGAAATCGCAATACGGGCAGATATGCGTGCAAAACGGCACGTGAACGTAGATTCCGATGGGTGCCTGATTGGGTAACGGGGCCACGAAAATACCTGACTGACGCACAACGAACGGTCGTTGCAGGCAGTCTAGGCGGTATCCCGTCGCCCGTCCGAGTGCTCGCGCATTTCCCGTCGCTGGCGAAGGTAATCAGTCAGACCAACCACGTCGGGAGGATTGTCCGGATCAATGTTGAACGGGTTCAGGCGTTTGCGCCGATGCTCTTCCCGCAAAAGCGCAGTGCTGGTCGAAACTGCCGCCACAAAATCCTCGACCAGGTTCGGGTCAAACTGTGAACCGGCTCCCTTGCGAAGTTCCGCGAGTGCCTGGTCGAGGGTCCGCCCTTTGCGATACGGTCGATCGTGCGTCATGGCAGCCAGCGCATCGGACATCGCCAGAATGCGGCCGAGCAGCGGAATCTCGTCGCCCTTTTTCCCGTAGGGATAGCCGAGGCCATCCCACCGTTCGTGGTGATGCGCTACCGCAGCAATGACCGATTCAAGATTCGGTATGCCCTTGATGATCAGTTCACTGAAGACCACGTGTTGCCGGATGAGCGCCTCCTCCTCGGGAGACAGCCGACCCGGTTTGCGCAGCACAGAATCTGGTACCGCTATCTTGCCGACATCATGCAGTTGCCCGGCAACGTCAAGAGCGTCAATCTCTTGATACGGAAGATTGATGTACTTGCCAAAGCGCACTGAATACTCAGCCACCAGATCAGAATGATCCTTGGTGTACCGGTCCTTACGGTCGACCGCACGAACCAGGCCACTCAATGCACCGAACACCGTAACCTCAAGGGAGCGGGTGCCCTTCTCGATTGTTCCGAGTTGACCGCCACCGCACTCCTTGGCGGAGTACATCGCCGCGTCACCATAGGCAATCAGTTCCTGGCGGTTGGTCGCGTCCTGCGGGAACGTGGCGACGCCAACAGATATCCGGACCGGCAACTCCATGTTGCTGACGTGGAGGGATGCGCCTTCCATCCGCCGAAGCAATCGCTCCGCAACTCCCGCGGCGACGTCCTGTGTGGTTCCAGGCAGGATCAACAGGAATTCGTCGCCGCCATATCGGGCCACATAGTCCCGTGTGCGGCAGGAATCGCGCAGGGCAGAAGCCACCTCAACCAGAACCCGATCACCGGTCAGATGACCGTGGGTGTCATTGAAGAACTTGAAGTCGTCCAGGTCGATGATGATGATCGAGAGTGATTCCGAAAGCTTTGCGGGCGGCCGCAAGTTCCCGGTCGAGGGTTTCAAACGCGGCCCGGTGATTCAGTAATCCGGTCAGACCGTCCGTTTCCGCGCGTCGCCGTAGCTGTCCAAAGAGATTCGCGCGATCAATCGCATGAGCCGCCTGAGACGCAAGTTCCTGGCCGATCTTGATTGCATGTGCTGGCAGGCGTCTCCGACGTCTGCTCATCAGGCTGAGGACCCCGGTCGCCGAATCACCAAGCATGATCGGAAACGAGTGGAAGCTCTGGATTCCATCGGCGACATGATTCGCACGTTCTCGTGCGCTTAACTCCTGATCCGAAACGTGGAATCCCCGTGGGGCAGCCGATTGCATAACCGCTCGACATGATGGCCAATCGGTTACCTGGTAGCGGTCCGATACCTGATAGAGCATCTGCCAATCGCGAACGCTTTGCATCGCTCCGATTTCAAATTGATCCTGCTCCTTGTGCCAGAGCAGCACCCGGCACGCTTCGACGCCATCGAATCCAAGGCTGACCCGTGCAATCTCCGAGAGAATGACGTGCAGATCCTTGCCAGAAATCACCGCCTGGGAAACGCGCAACAACGCGGTCTGTTCGTCAGCTTGCTGCTTTGCCTGATCCGCATACTGACTATGCTGAATCGCCAGCGCGGCATTCGCGCCGATCTCCTCCACGGTTCGCAAGTCACGCGCCTCAAGCGAGCGATGCGTTCTTGAAAAGAGCAACACGACTCCAACGGCTTCACCCAGCACCACGAAAGGAACTGCGAGCACGGCGGCTATCCCCTGCTCGCCCAGGTGGGTTCGCTCGTACTCGCTGAGCGTTTCCGAGTGATCCAACCCCAACTGGTAGGGTGAGCAGTTGTCCAGGGCAAACCGGAGATTCTGCCAGTCATTCAGGCGCATCCGTTCGCCTGTCCCTGGAATCCCCGACACATCGTCTGATCGCTTGACCGATGCCTGCACCGTCAAACAATCGATATCCCGGGAGTAAACGCCGACAACACAGGCATCCCAATCGCTGATAGACCGCACGGCCGATGCGACTTCGATCAAAACCAGATCAAGGTCTTGCATCCCCACAACCGTCTGCGTGATACGAGAAACCAATTGGCGCTCGAGGGTGCGATGCCGCACGTCGTCTTCGGCGCGAGCAAACTGGATGGCAAGCGCCACTTGATCAGCTGCAGACATGGCGATCTCAAGATCACTCTCCGTGTAGCCATCTTTGTGTTCGCGCAGCAGAACTAATGCGATAGCCGGTTCGCCATCGCACGAGACTGGAACAGCCAACGCATGACACGCACCGAGGCCAGGCAGAAAATCCGGCCCAATTACCATCCCGCCTGATCGCGAAGCGCTACGAATTCGGTCTCCAAACACCAGGTCCAGGGCGGACATGTGCACGCCAGAAAGTTCGCTGGAGCCGACCGTGTTGCTAAGAACTCGACCGCCGATCGCATTTACATCGAGCGGTACCAGAACGGCGTGCGTCGAATCGGCAACGTCAGCGGCGGCCGTTGCTATTGCCTGAACCGCGGCGTCAAACGAAACCTGATCGAGTCCAGCATGTCCAATCGATCGTAGCAGCCGAGCAATCGCGTTCGCGTCAACTGACTCTACTATCTCGGGGGCGTTCGGCACATCACTAGTTGCCGCCGACCGATTGGCACGCGACGACCGCTTCGATTCCCTGGATTTTTCACTACGCGTAAGCAAACCGGGTTCCTTGCGTCGGTCAAAGTCGACCTGGAACCCATATTAGGAACTTCGGCTGTCTGATCCCATGGGAACAATTCGCCAGAGGTCGCGGTACGTTGGTCTCACGGGTGGCTGGGAGAGGCCGGGCACGCGATCGTTGACTGTTCCAATACTGGGTTGGTCAGGCCCAGGATGCGGTTCCGCGAGCGGTCCACCTGCCGTCAACGCGGCCGACAATTACCTCGATCCCAAATGCGTCCGAGACCAGCGGACTCGTCAGCACGTTCTCGATTTCACCGGCGGCGATCATCTGACCATCGGCAAGCAACAGTGCGTGGGTGGAGGTTGGCGGCAGTTCCTCAAGATGGTGCGATATCAATATCGTCGCGAGCTCGGCATCAGTTCTCGACAATTCAACCAGCGCCGAGATCAGCGCTTCTCTGGCCGGCAAGTCCAGTCCACCGGCTGGCTCATCGAGAACGAGAATGCGGGGTCGGGTCATGAGCGCACGAGCGATCCGTACCCGTTGGCGTTCACCCTGCGAAAGTGTCTTGATTTCGCGCGTCTCCATGCCGGAAAGGCCAAGTTTGGCAATCAGTTCCGCGGCAAGTGGGAAGTGGTGGGGTTCATACCGATCTGGCTGGGGCTGCACCGTTCCAAATGCTCCGGTCAGGACAATCTCTTCAACCGTGAACCACTCGTACATCGTCTGATGCGGATCGACGATGCTGATCTGCTCGCGAAGCTCAAGCATGCTTGCCTCGCCAAAACGACGACCGAGAACCTCGACGATGCCTCGGGATGGGTATCGACGCGCCGTTGCGACGTTGAAGAGCGTGGACTTACCGGCCCCATTCGGACCAAGGACCGCCCAGTGTTCCCCGGCTCGAACGGTCCAGGTGATGTCGCTGAGAATTTCCTTGCGGTCCTCAAGCCAGACAGTAACGCCCTCAAGCACGATCAGCGGTTCGTTCAAGCCCGTGCAGTCCTCACTGAAACTCAACTAAAAAATGTTGGGCAGCTTTTGCGCCGCCCAACATACTCAGGTTCGATCTCTAATGTGTAGCCAGAGATCTAGAGATTGTTCTTCGCTTCCTCAGCTGCTGCTTTAGCATCGCCAACGGCTGAATCTGCTGCGGCCTTTGCGTCGCCGACTGCTGAATCTGCGGCAGCTTTTGCATCGCCAACGGCCTTGTCAGCCGCTGCCTTCGCATCATTGACTGTGGAGTCGGCGGCGGCTTTCGCATCTCCGACAGCACTCTCTGCAGCTGCTTTCGCATCGTCAACAGCGGAGTCGCCCTTTGACGTGATGTCGTCAATGGTCGACTTGGCCTTGTCCGTCAGGTCGGATCCGAGATCCTTGGCCTTGTCCGTCAGATCTGAGCCAGTGGCCTTTGCCTTGTCGGTCAGATCTGCGCCAGTGGCCTTTGCCTTCTCGGTCAAATCAGCTCCGGTCGTCTTTGCCTTCTCGGTCAAGTCGGCTCCGGTTGTCTTCGCCTTCTCGGTCAAATCAGCTCCGGTTGTTTTCGCCTTTTCACCAAGATCAGCGCCAACTGTTTTGGCCTGTGACGCGGCGTCGGTCGCCTTGGATTGCGCCTGCCCAAGCAGACCCTTCAACTTGTCACCGAGTTCACTCAAATTCATAGCCAGACCCCTCCTCAATAACGGATTCATTCGTCCCCACCAACCAAATGCCGCTGTGCGTGGGTTTCCATCTAAAGAATACTCCGAGTCGCCAATCGATGACGCGCCCCGTCCGGATTCCGCGATCAACATCCAATCAGTGAGGTATTGAACCCCTACCAGAGATACTCTTGGACCTGTTCCGAACTTGCTCCGGCACAGCTATACTGATTCCCATCCGGGCGACATATGTTGCCGGTTGCGCTATGCCATTTCGGCTTCCGCGGGGAGCACAAACTGATCATGTTTCGATGCAAAGTCTGCGGCTGGATTCACGATGGGGTCGCGCCGCCGGATGAATGCCCGTCGTGCGGCGCCACCGGCGGATCGGTTCCGACCGATGGATTCGACCGAAGTCGGGCTGGCCACCGGGCGAACTGGCCAGCCACGGGATCGTCGGGCAGGGCTATCGATATCGAGGTCGAGGACACGCGGCGCATCCGGCTGCTTGCGTTCGTCGACGCCTCCTTCTTCTCACCCTATCACCGAGCGCACCGGCAAGCGCTATCGCATCTCCACCGGCGACGCGCAGTGGTTCTCGGACAACATTCCGTGCATGACGGCCTGCCCGTCGCACACCGATATCTCGCGCTACATCGCGCTGATCGCCGACGGCCGCTATTCCGATAGCTACGAGCTGAACCGCGAGCAGCAATGTCTTCCCCGGCTGTCTCGGCCGCATGTGCGCCCGCCCGTGCGAGGACGCCTGCCGCCGCAAGGAAGTCGATGCCCCGATCGGCATCTGCTATCTGAAGCGCGTCGCGGCCGACTATCCGTGACAAGACCCGGCGCGAGAATTCCGCCGCCGAACGGCCTGACCGTCGCCATCATCGGCGCCGGCGTGAACGGTCTGACCTCCGCCCGCCAACTCGCTCGCAAGGGATACACGGTCACGATCTTCGAGCGCTACCCGGTGCCGGGCGGCGTGATGTGGGTGGGCGTGCCGGAATGGCGCCTGCCGCGCGATGTCATCATGGAAGAGGTCGAGCAGATTCTCGATCTCGGCATCGACATTCACTACAACACCGAGATCGGCAAGGACATCTCGTTCTGCCGATCTGGTCGAGCCAGTACGACGCGGTGCTCATCTCGGCCGGCTGCCAGATTGCGCAGGAACTCGGCATTCCGGGCGAAGCACCTGAACGGCGTCGTTTCCGGCTATCAGTTCCTGGAAGATGTCAATCTCGGCCAGAAGGATGTCTGGGTCGGCAAGCAGCGTCGTCACCGTCGGTGGTGGATTCACCTCGATGGACTGCGTGCGCACCGTGCTCCGCATGGGCGCCGAGCGCTCGGTCATGACCTATCGCCGCTCGATCCAGGAGATTCCGGTCGAGGAACACGAGCTCGACGAGGCCGAGATCGAAGGCGTCGAGATCCAGTACATGGTCTCCCCGAACCGGGTCATCGGCGACGCCAACGGCAACGTCATCGGGATCGAGCTGATCCGCAACGAGCTGGGCGCGCCGGACGCACGCGGCCGCCGCCGCCCGGAGCCGGTGCCAGGCTCGGAATACATCATCGAATGCGACATGGTCATCAGCGCCATCGGCCAGAAGCAGGACAGCTCGCTTCCTGGGCGACGCGCTGCCGAACCGCGACCGCCGCGGCGTGCCGCTGCTGGACCAGAACCTGCGCACCGAGCTGCCGAATGTCTGGGCGGCTGGCGACTACGTGATCAATCCGACCAACTTCATCTCGTCGATCGGCGAAGGGAAGCGTGTGGCCGATTTGATCGACACGCAGATGCGCGGCACCAAGCCGAAGATCAAGGATATGGAGATCACCCGCGTGCCGACCGAGTACATCTCCACCCCGAACGCGCTGCTTTCCGAAGGCGTCGCCGAGTGGTCGCTGACGCGCGATGAGCCGCCGCCTCGTCTGGGGCGACGACTATTCCGCGTCGGCCGGCAGGATGATGCCGGCTGCTGCCGGTGCCGCATGCGCGGCATGGGCATCGGGCGACACCACCATCGAGGTCGAGATCGGCTACACCAAGCCGATCGGATTCGAGGAAGCCAAGCGCTGCCTGCAGTGCCAGCTCAACATCTTCATCGACGGGCAACCGCTGCATTCTCTGCAACGGCTGCGTCGATGCCTGCCCGCACCAGTGCATCGAGATGATTTCGCCCGATCGCATCTACTCGATCGACAACGATGTCGAGCTGGCGCAGCTGGCGCGCGCCGAACTCGGACCGTACGCCGCCGCGATGGTGATCGACGAGCGATCGCTGCATTCGCTGCGGCATCTGCGTCGACTGGTGCCCGACCGAGTGCCTGACCATGGACCACTTCCGCCTGACCCCGGCCGGAACCCGCGAAAGCGTCGATCTGGCGATCGTGGCTGACTAAGCCCCTCTACAACACGTACAGCCAATGGAAACGCGCCCCGAAAAGGGCGCGTTTACCGTCTTTTATTACCCTTGTACTTCCCTACCCCTTCCATTTTGCCTAATATTGCGTAAGATTGACCATAAATGGGGCGACTCATTTATGTAACACCGTGCACACCGGGGAATCTGGTGGATCAATCGATGCAGTTAGCGTTCTCAAACACAGACAGTTCGTTAGCCTCTGACGAGCGCATCGCCGACCTCATCTCCGCAGCAGAATCCAATCTGACCGGGGACAGAGTCCGCGCGTTGTTTTTTGCCAACGAGGCGTTACAGCTCTCGGAATCGCTTTCCCGACCAGATGCCGAGCTTCGTGCCCTCCGAATCATCATTGATGCAATGCAGGGCGATGGTCGCACGGCGGACGCCACTCCATACATCGTCCGCGCTATCGATCTGGCCGAGTCAATTTCTGACCGGGAAGCCCTCGACTCACTCGTCATGCTTCTGGGGCAATGGGCGGTGGAGATTGAGCGTACGCCAGCTGGTCAACGTCCTGGCGGCCGTCGTCGGCAGGAACCGTCACTCACATGGGTTCTCAGCACCATAGCTCGCCTCGAGCGCTCAAGGCCGGCCGTCAACTCCGACCTCGATACCTTGGACCTGCCGGCAGAGCCGCTGCTGACCCGCCGACCAGATCTGGGAATCGAAGATCCCGAGACCGGTCTTCTCAATGCCAGAGGAATGACCGTCGAATTGCTCCGCATAGAGGATCAGCAATCGAACTTCGCGGTAATCCAGGTCGCGGTTTCGGATGCGTTCTCCAATCTGTTTCTAGACACGGCGCGTGTAACTGCCGAATTGATCGGGGTAAACGGCGTCGTTGCCCGAAATGGAGAACTGATGGTCACCGCCATTCTCCCTGGTATCACCGGAATTGCCGCAATGATGCTGGCCGAGCAACTGCGCGCCGGAATTGCCAGACTCGCCGCCGAGCAAAACGCGACGATTGGCATTGGCGTATCGATCAAACAGCCAGGCGATTCCAGCCGGGACATCCTCAGGCGAGTCGCTGATCGCCGGGAAGAGGCCACGTTCAGCGGCGGCGTGACTGTCGTCGGCTGACATCGGTTCCAATTACCCGGGTATGGGTTAGTACCAGTCGCTTATCCGGACATCTCAACCTCATCGGGCCATGACCGTACAGTCTCGACATGAGGGCAAATGCTCTCTCCGTTCGACGTACCCCGTGGATCCATCCGCCGTGCCAAACGCAACACGGACCGAACAATCAAACCTGCTGAATTTGACCGAGATGATCGGTGATTGGCCCATGGCTCGCATTTGGCTGGAACCAATCGGCGCTGTTACCGTCGGCCGGGAAATCCTGAACGCCGCCGTGGCCCTAGGAGATTGCAGCGCAACCGCCTGGGCTCATGTGATCATTGCCAGCGGTCTCTCGGTCCAAGGCACGCACACTGAGGCCGAACCCCATCTCGATGAGGCCATGGCAATCTTCACCGATCTGAAGGACGAGATTGGCCAGGCCACCACGATCCTCCGAAACGATCTGGTCTGGCTCGATCGTGAGGATCACAGCAAAGCTCTGGACAATCTCTTCCGGGCGCTGGAACTTGCCCGGAAGCATGAGGATCGGGAACTCGAAGGCGCAATCCTGAATGATCTTGGACTGCAGTTCGACCTATCCGGACAACCCGAAGACGCCGCCACCCACCTCTTTCTGGCTCTCGAGATCGCTAACGACGATGATCGGCAGTGGCAAGCTACCCTCCTGTACAACATTGGTTATGTCATATCAAATCAACCGGATCATGAGACGGCCGTTCAGTGGCTCGAGGAGGCGTTGGAACTGTCCGACCAGATCGGCGATTTCTCGACGGCAATCTACGCCCACGAATCACTGGCGGTCAGCCTTGAGCACCTCGGTTGCACAGAGATGGCCCTGGTCCACCTTCTGGAGGGGCTGAATAAAGCAGAGCACAATAACTACCTTCGCTCATTCGCATCACTCAGCCTTGATGCCGGCCGCATGCTCGCCAGGACGGACCCCACATCGGCTCTCGCCCATCTTGCACGGTCGGCCGAGGTTGCCCGCGGTCTGGGTGACGACATGCTGATGGCAAGAGCATGTCTGGCCGAATGGCGCGCGGCCCAGATAACAGGCGAATGGTCTGTTGAGCTGTTGGAATTGCTGCAACAGGCCGTTGAACTTGTTGAGCGCGTTCGCCCATCAGAGCAAACAGCGATCCTCTTCTACGACGCGCTGGTAGACACATGCCGCGCGCTTGATCGTCCAGCAGAAGCTCTTGAGTACGCGATGCTCGGTGCCGAACGGAAGGAACGCTATTGGCGCCGACTGGCCGAGTCGCGCGGGGTCCAAAGCACCCGGAGGCATCAACTCGACCATGCCGAGGCGGTCGCCAAGCGGGAGCGTCAGCAACGAGTTGAACTTACGAACGCCCTTCGTGAACTGGAGGCGGTGAACAAGGTTAATGAGGATCTGGTATTTCAGCTTCGCGAACAAGCGATCCTCCTTGAGCGCCAGGCGACGGAAGATTCACTGACTCTGCTGGGCAACCGTCGCTTCTTCGATGACCAACTGGATCGTGAGATTGTTCGAGCGGCAACGTTCAACCGGCCAGTCTCCGTTGCACTGGCCGATGTCGATAACTTCAAACTGATCAATGACCGGTACACGCATCGGGTTGGCGACCGGGTCCTGCAAACACTGGCCGAACTCTTCCGTACCGACAGCCGCGAGACCGACAGCATCGCCAGGTATGGGGGTGAAGAGTTCGCGTTCCTCTTTCCGGAGACAACCCTGGAGGGGAGCAGTCAACGGGCGGAACGACTTCGCCGGTCAATCGATTCGTACGATTGGTCGCAAATAGCCATCGGTTTGCGGGTCACAATCAGCATCGGCGTGGTTTGTGGAGAAGGGCGGGTCGACGCCAACCATATGATGGCCAGCGCTGACGCACTGCTCTACCTGGCCAAGCATCGGGGACGCAATCAAGTTCGAAGTAGCGCAATGTCTGACATCGCGACTGAACCAGACCTGAATTGGCGATCGACGACATTCTCATCACCGTCCCAACCCCTACCGAAATCCCTCAGCACGGACGCGCTTCGCCGGGTTGCCATATAAGTGCGAGTGTCCAAAGTGACGTCTTGTTCACGCTTGACAGTACCTGACACCCATACATCAACCTTCACGGCCCGATCTCTGGAAACTAGATTGATTCGAGGTTTAAGGAGACGGATTAGATTGATTCACAACGCCCGGCACGTGGCCAGTAATGAGCCGCGATCGTCCATCAAGGACGAGATTGATGCTCGCCTCGCTCGCTGGAATTCCACGGAGATCTGGGCCGATCCAGACGCGGCCAAACAGGCAGGTCATTGGGGCCTTGAGGCAAGCTCGGCAATCGGTTACATCGGCGGCCAGGCGCAGGCTTTACTGATCCTCGCCGGTACGACCTACCTCACGGGAGATTGCAGCTCATCAGAAGAGCTCCTGAATCGGGCAGACGATCTCTTCGCATCAATCGGAGATGAGCTGGGCCGCGCCCGTGTCATTCCACATCGGGGTTTCATCTGGCTGGAGCGGGAGGATTTCGTAACCGCGTTGGACGCCCAGTCGAAGGCGCTGGAGGTCGCTCGCAGATACGGTGACATCGAACTGGAGGTTGAGCTGCTCAATGACATGGGCACCCAGTTCCATTACGCCGGGCAAATGGACGATGCAATCAAGTGCCTCTATGAAGCGCTTGAGCTGGCTCGGGACCTCCCCACGCGTACCTGGGAGGCGTACCTGACCATGAACATTGGGGCTACGTCCATTGAACGCTCGGAGATAACTGAATCTCTGGAGTGGATCGCTCGTGCTGGCCAAATCTTTGAGGATTTAGGGCATGCGGCGGGCCAATCCTACGTTCAGATCAATCTCGCTGAAGTTGCCGAACGCAATGGCAATCTGAGCCTCGCGCTGGATCACTTGCTTACCGCCAGGTCGCTGGTAAAAGATCAATCCGCCCGGGCTCACATCCTGTTCGAGATCGGCCGCCTGTATTCCGACCTGGGCGATGCAGACCTGGCAATCGATGCCTTCCGGGAAAGTGCGGCACTTGTCCGCCTCTTCCACGATGAATATCAGCAATCTCGGGCAGCGCTGGCCGATTGGCAAATCGCCCGGCTTACGAACGTTTACGGAAAAGAGTTGTTGGCCGAACTGCAGTACGCAGAGGTCGTCTTCTCTCGCTCGGGTGGGTCAGTTCGCAAGCTCTTCAGGGTGTACGACGCCCTTATCGACGCGTGCCGTAACCTCGGAGAACTTGACCTTGCTCTGGATTACTCTGCAAGGGCCATGGAGGCCAAGGAGCAGTTCTGGATGAATCTGGCCGAGCAGCGCTCCATGCTGACCAGCAAGTTGCATCAACTCGGTGACGCGCAGGCCGTTGCCGAACGGGAACGTAAGCAGCGAAGGGAAGTGGAGCAGCTCTACCAGCAGAATGAATTGTTGATCACCCAACTGCGCGAACAGTCGGCCATGCTGGAGCGCCAGGCCACCGAGGATTCCCTCACGCTTATCGGCAACCGCCGCTACTTCGATGGACATCTCGAGCGTGAACTGGTGCGAGCTGCCCGCTTCGCACGACCCGTTTCCGTTGCACTCGTCGACGTCGATCACTTCAAGCTGGTCAACGATCAGTTCACGCACCGAATTGGTGACCAGGTTCTTCAGCACCTCGCCAGGATCATGCGCAACGCCATTCGCGAGACAGATTTCATCGCCCGTTACGGAGGCGAGGAGTTCGCCGTGCTCTTTCCGGAATCTGATCTGGAAACAGCCTCAGAACAGGCCGAATCGATTCGCAGGGCAGTTGAGGCGCACGACTGGCACGATCTGGTTCCCGGTCTTTCAGTCACGGTGAGCATTGGTCTGGTGGCTGGAGACGGACTGTCAAGTTTCAACCGGCTAATGGCGAGTGCGGACGCAATGCTCTACCTCGCCAAGCACCGCGGTCGGAATCAGGTTCGGAGCATCTCAATGGATGAAAGCTCAATCGAACCGGGCAAGACCTGGCAAGAAAACGACCTCACGATTACGGCCGAACGTATGCAACGCTTCGCAACCGCCTCTTGACCCCAACCCATCCGTAGCTCAAGCATGTGAGAATGTGACCCGGATACGATTTGCTTCGGTCAGGATCACCGTATGTCGCTCGCCCGTGCCACCGTCTGCCTTTCGTTCGACTTCGATGCTATTTCCGTCTGGATCGGGCCACGTGGCTCGAATTCCCCGAGTGCGATCTCGCGCGGTGAATATGCCGTGCTCGGTGTCAAGCGGGTGCTTAAGGTACTCGCCGACCGCAACATTGCAGCGACGTTCTATGTACCAGGCCACACCGTTGAGACCTACCCTGCCTCGATTGAGGCAATCCTCGCAGCTGGGCACGAGATCGGGCACCATGGCTATTTGCACGAGAACCCGAGTGCCTTACCATCGAAAGATGAAGAGCGCCGAATCCTGGAGCGTGGTCTGAAGGCAATTGCCGATGTCGCCCAGATCACTCCAACTGGCTACCGGTCTCCGTCCTGGGACAACTCCCCACACACCATCGACCTGCTGCTCGAATACGGCTTCCGCTACGAAAGCTCCCTCATGGCTCAGGACTTCGAGCCGTACTGGTGCCGGGTTGGTGACCAGCTGCACTTCGACCGCGCTGCCGAATTCGGAGTCAACGTCGATCTGGTCGAAATGCCGGTCAGCTGGGTACTGGACGATTTCCCCCACTTCGAGTTCCTGCGCAATCCAGAGGTTGTCTTTCCCGGCCTCTCCGCCGGCAGCAAGGTCGAGGAAATCTGGCGCGAGGAATTCACGTTCATGTACCGGGACGTCCCGAACGGTATCTACACATTGACGATGCATCCAGAGATTATCGGCAAGGGGCACCGCATTTTGATGCTGGAGCGGCTGATCGATTGGATGGCTGGGCACGACGGCGTCGAGTTTGCCCGAGTCTCGGACACCGCCGAGAAATGGCGCTTGGCACAGCGCTGAACCCATTCGAACAATTCGGGCACATCGCATATTGACAACCGGATTGCCTAAACTATCGTATAGTAAGTAATGTCTGACCCGGAACGTCAGACTCTGGATTAATGGATCTAGCACACCGCAGGGTGAGGATATAAGGAGTTCAGCGTGGCTGTAACGACTACCCCAATGCTTTCTATCACCGAGGACGCCGTCACGCAGTTGAAGTCGTTCCTTGATGAGCAGGGCACCCCGGATCACGCATTGCGCGTATTCGTGGCCCCTGGTGGCTGCTCCGGCCTTCAATACGGTATGACGATCGAAGAATCGGCCGACGAAGGTGATGAGGTCATCGAGACCGATGGCGTGCGAATCATCGTCGACAACTTCAGTGCAATGTATCTCGGTGGCGCAACAGTTGACTTCGTCAACTCGCTGATGGGCGGTGGGTTCACTATCCACAACCCAAATGCGGTCGCCTCCTGTGGCTGCGGACACTCGTTCGATACGGGCGAGAATGAGCAGACAGCGCACGGATGTGGTTGCGGAAGCCACTAGGCCCCAATCCAGTACAACAAGACTGAGCGGTGTGAACGGGAAACCGGCCACACCGCTTCTTTTTGCACGTCATATCGTCCTGGCATCACGGTACGAACATTCCGGAATCTCTCATTCCATCTCTCTTCCAGTTCCCTGACAGCAACGTGAGCACTGCTACCAGTCAGGGGTTGCGCCTACCTATATGATGGTGGGGAGGTGACGCTTTGGAGAAAGAACTCTGCAACCGGATTCGATGCAGTACCCCCTTCCCAAATCGTCAACTCTGTGATAATATTCACAAGTTGTGGGGCGGAATGTTGTACCACAACAAACCGCACGCACTGACTCGCAAACAAGACCGGATCGCGAGCAGCCGCTCTTTTATCTTGTTGAAGAACCGCAGTTTCAGGAACCGCGTGCGCCACGGCGACGCACCTTTGCGTGTCGCGACTTTAGCGACAACATGAGCGCCAGGTTCCCGATTTCCCCGCCGGTCTCAGCTCGATGGGAGCGCTCTCTCACTCAACGGTCGGCATGTATTCAGTTTTCATCCGCTATGCCGTTCGCACCCTGTAAGGAGCAATGCACTTAATGAGTGATTCGTTGCAGACGTTTGATGTTGGCAAGATTGACGCCCTGGTCGCCGAAACGGTCGGTCAGGAAGATAAAGTCGATATCCCTGAAGAAATTCAGACCCAGATGGCCGGCGACTCTGAGGAGCCGGAGCTCGATCTCGAACGGGATCTCGATGTGCTTCAGCGACTCGATCCCAATTTCATCAACGACCCTGTCCGCCTCTACCTCCGCGAGATCGCCGAGACTCCGCTGCTGACCCACGCGCAGGAGATCGATCTCGCCAAGCGGGTCGAAGATGGCGATCATGGACGCGACGCAGCTCTTCGTGCGCGCCAACCTGCGCCTGGTCGTCTCGATCGCCAAGCGCTATGTCAACCGCGGTCTGACCCTGCTCGACCTGATTCAGGAAGGCAACATCGGCCTGATGCGCGCCGTGCAGAAGTACGACTGGCGCAAGGGTTTCCGCTTCAGCACCTATGCCACCTGGTGGATTCGCCAGGCGATCACCCGCGCCATCGCCGACCAGAGCCGCACCATTCGCCTGCCGGTCCACATGGGCGATTCGATCTCCCGCTATCGCAAGACCCTGAACATGCTTGCCCAGGAGCTCGGCCGCCAGCCAACCCCGGAAGAGGTTGCCGAGGCGATGACGGTCGCTCCTGAGAAGATTCAGCAGATCGTTCAGGCCGCCCAGCGCACCATTTCGCTGGAGACCCCGATCGGCAGCGAGGACGAGACCAGCCTCGGCGATCTGATCGCCGACGAAGTCTCCGAGACGCCGTACGAGGCCGCCAGCGAGATCATGCTCAAGCGCGATGTCGCGCCGCGCTCGACACCCTCACCCCGCGCGAGAAGCTGGTGCTGCAGCTCCGCTTCGGTCTCGGCCACAGCCACCAGCACACGCTGGCCGAAGTTGGCGAGCAAGCTGCAGATCAGCCGCGAGCGCGTTCGCCAGATCGAGAACGAGGCGCTGCAGAAGCTGCGCCGGCTCGATGGCGATCGACTCTTCGCCTACCACCAGGAGCTCTAGCGCTGGATCTCCCTAGCCAACCCTATTTCGCAGGCCAGGCCCCCTCGGGGGTGCTGGCCTGCTTTGCTGTACGCCGGAGAAAAATTGCCCTCACCGGGCGCTGATGGATAGCATCCTCAAACTTGTCGCCGTGTTCGCCCTGATTCTGATCAACGGACTCTTTGTCGCGGCCGAATTTGCCCTCGTTGGCGTTCGCCCGACCAGAATCGATCAGCTCGTTGCGGAAGGCAATCGCTGGGCCAAGCTGGTCAAACGGGCAATGGCGGATCCTAACCGCTTCATCTCGGCCGCACAGGTCGGCATCACGGTCGCCAGTCTTGGCCTCGGTTGGCTCGCTGAACCTGCTGTAGCGACACTGATTGAGCCAGTGATCCATTCGATCTTCGGCGAAAGCTCTCGAATCAGCTCACATGTTATTGCCGGTATCATCGCGCTCACCATCATCACCATGCTGCATATTGTCCTTGGCGAGCAGGTCCCGAAAATGATTGCCCTCCAGCGATCAGAATCCACCATACTCACCATCGCCCCAATTGTGTCGGCCATCGCCGTTCCGTTCCGCCCGCTGATCGCGTTGCTGTACTGGTTAACCGGACTCGTCCTGAAAGTGCTCCGTCTCGAGTGGAAGGGCGAACATCACCTCGTCTACTCCGAAGATGAGCTCAAGATGATGATCACGGCCAGTCATCAGAAGGGCATTCTCGACGAGAACGAGGAGGCGATGATCAATCGCGTCTTCGGGTTCGCCGAAATGGTGACCGAGCAAGTGATGGTCCCCCGCACTGAGATCGAGGCCATTCCAGTCCGGGCCACCCTCGAAGAGACCATCAAGATCGTGGCCGATAGTGGGCACTCCCGCTACCCGGTTTATGGCGAGAATCTCGATGACATCCGCGGCGTCTTTCATGCCAAGGACCTGTACACCCTGCTCGCCCGCAATGAGCAGCATCGGTTCAGCCTAAGGCGCATGGTGCGCATTCCGCTGATGGTCGCGGAGTCGACCAATCTCGATGTCCTGCTGACCCGCATGAAGCGGGAGCGCACCCAGATTGCGATCGTCGTCGACGAGTACGGCGGCACCGCTGGCATGGTCGCTATGGAGGACATCCTTGAGCGGATCATCGGCGACGTGCAGGACGAGTTCGAGACGGACGGCGAAGACATCGTGGTGCTTGATGCCGGCAACGCCCGAATCAGCGGATTGATCTCACTTGAGGACGTCAATGAGCGCTTCGGCCTGAAACTCGAAGACGCGCATTACAACACCATCGGCGGATTCGTCTTCGGTCAATTGGGTCGGCGCCCGGAGGTCGGGGATGTGGTCACGATCGACGATCTCAAGCTGACCGTATCCGAGCTGGATGGCCTGCGCATCGACCGGATCGAGATTTCCCGCATCCCGCTCGACAACAACGGTAACGGCGCCGAGCATACCGAATCAGATCTACCGGAAGCGACGGACAGCTAGTCTCCGGACGATGTCGGTGTCACACCCCACGTGCCGACGCGTTGCTTATCGACATCGATCTTCTGCGTGAAGTACAGCGACGCGAACACGAAGACGGTTCCGAAGATGAACGGGAACCGATACCCCAACGTATCCCAAAGCGTCGCTCCAATGATCGGCACAGCAATTGCGGTCACGTGAGCCAGCGAAACTCCCATCGCCAGCGTCGGGGTCAGGTCTTCACGCCGTGCGATCTTCTTGATGTAGGTCGTCGTGCCGATACTGAAGAGCGAGAGGAAGTTGTATCCGAGATACGCCACATACGCGAACCAGACATTTGGAGCGAGTGCGAATCCCAAAAAGGTCGCCAGGTGCAGACTGTAGGCGAGATTGAGTGTCCACTTCTCGCCATGCTTGTCGACCAGCTGACCAATCGGTTCGCCCAATTTCCATTTGATCAACGCCGCCAGCATCAGGACCAGAATCAAGTGGCGTGCCGGCACATCGAATCGCTCTACCAACACAAACGGAGCGAACGCGAAGTAAATTTGCTGGCGGGAACCGTCCAGGGTGGCGAGCACGTAGTACAGCCAGTAATCCTTGCTCCAGGTTACCCGTGGCGCATCCCTTGCCGCCTTCCAGTCACGATCCGATTGCGGGAACTTGCGAATCACAACCGCACCGATCACTGCAACGATTCCGGTGAATATCCAGAAGATGCGCAGGATCTTGTCCTGATTGTCGTCTCCGGTAATCCACTCTGACCCCTGAAGGGCAGTCCAGACCAGCACGAGAGCCAGGAACGTTCCCAGGAAACCAATGCCCTGCAGTTTGCCGAGGGTCGACCCCTCTTCACCGTTCCGGGCGAGCGTCAACCCCAACGCATACTGGAGTTGCAACCACGAGTGATACCCAACCGAGGCAATCAGGATCGGAATGATCGCCTGGTTGAAGGTGTGGGTAAACGCAAAGAGAGAGAAGCCAATACCGGCGATGAAGATGGATAAACATGTCGCCCAGGCCAGGCCCCGACGCAACATGATCGCCGAGATGAAAATCAGCAGAAACCCGGGCACCTCGCGAATCGCGATCAGATAGCCGTTCTGCTTCCCATCCATGCCGAGACTGTCGCGGAAGAAGTTCGCCTGGATTGAATCGAAGCAACTGAGCGCCAGGGTCATGCAGAACGTGGTTATCGCCAGCAGCTTGAAGCCATACACGACCTGAGCGCGCGTATAGGCCATCGCTCGCGGGTTCGGTCGAAATCGATTGTGCAACCACGGAGAATGTGACCCTACGCTAAGTGAACCGCCACGATTCGGGATTGTACGTCAGTCAACGCGCCGATTTGGGCCAGTGATTAGCCGGACGCGCCGGTGGAAGGTCAGGTATCCCCACACCCAGTGCGACATCACCAGCAGACGGTTCCTGAACCCGATCAGGTTAATCAGATGGATCATCACCCAGGCAAGCCAGGCCATAAGCCCCTGCAACTTCAACCCGAACACAACGGCGATGGCGTGATTCCGTCCGATCGTCGCCATATTGCCCAGGTCCTTGTACTTGAAGGCGGTTTCGGGCTCACCCTTCAGTCTCCGTGCAATGTTCCTCGCCGCCCATTTCCCTTGCTGTATCGCCACCTGAGCGACTCCCGGATACTGCTTGCCATCCGGTCCGTTCAGCGCAGCCAGGTCCCCGGTCACATAGACCTCGTCGTGTCGTGCCAACGCCAGATTCGGTTGAACCACAACACGACCCGCCCGGTCTGTCTCAACCCCAAGCGCCCGTCCCAACCCGGACGCCTGAACCCCGGCAGCCCACAATACGGTGGTCGCTGCGATCTGCTCGCCCGAGGCCAGGGTGACTCCAGACGCGTCGATATTGGTAACCATCGAATTCAACCGGACATCGACACCGAGGTGTTCGAGATCCTGCTGTGCCCGGGCGGCCAGCTTCTCCGGGAAGGCAAGGAGAATGCGTGGCGCGGCCTCGATAAGCAGGATCTTCGCCTGGGTCGGATCAATGGTATCGAAGTCCCGCGCGATGCTGTGCCGGGCGATTTCCGCGATCGCTCCAGCCAGTTCAACCCCGGTTGGGCCTCCTCCAACAATGGCAAACGTAAGGTGTTTGCGCCGCTCGTCGTCCGACTTGGCCCGTTCCGCTGCCTCGAACGCCAGCAGAATCTGATTGCGGATTCCGACCGCGTCATCCAGATTCTTGAGACCGCGGGCATACGGTTCCCATTCGTCATGACCGAAGTACGAATGCGTCGCCCCCGCGCCCTACGATCAGGTAGTCGTATGAAAACGATTCTCCATCAATGAGCGTCACCGATTTCGCACCGAGGTCGATCCCCGACACCTCGCCGAGAATGACCCGGACGTTCTCCTGTTTGCGGAGAATCGCACGGATCGGCGCAGCTATATCGGCTGGTGAAAGTGAGGCTGTCGCAACCTGGTACAGGAGTGGCTGGAACACGTGGTGATTGCGCTGGTCGATGAGCGTGATTGAGACTGGCGCGTCTTTCAGCGCCTTGGTCGCGTTCAGTCCGGCAAAACCGCCACCAACGACAACGACATGGGGCCGGGTAGACGTGGACATCGTGGGATTCCCCCAGGCATGAATCAGTACGGGATCAGTTCGGTCTCGACTTCACCCATTGAACCCAGTTCCACGTTGCCATCGACAAACGCGATCACTGCATTCAATACGTCGCTGCAATGCGCACCGCTGTTACTCACACAGGTCACGCCAATGGTCGCAATCTTGTGGTCGTCCAGATCGGCGACTTCGGCGGCGGCAACATTGAACCGATTGTGAATCCGCTGGATCAGCGATTTCACGACCCGTCGCTTTTCCTTGAGCGACTGGGACGCCTGAAGGTAAAGCGTAATCTGGGCAACACCGATCGTCACGGTTTACGCTCCAGCCGGAACCACCCGAACCTGAACCGCATCCTCTACCCGCTCCCAGGTCCAGCTGACTCCGCACGCCGTTGCAATCGGCGTGATCAGATCGAACATGATGTCACCATCGACGTGCTCAAGACCCATTCCTTCGAGAATCTCGAGATCGGGAAAATGGTGAATCACCGCCGTCGCGAAATCGTCAGCAAATTCCGCCTGCACGGCCTCGCCGCCGAACGTCGTCAAATTGACGATGGTCGCATCGAGGAAATCTTCCGGAGTCCATGTTTCCTCAGTGTCCCAACCGCGGGCAAACACAGTACCCAGCTCATTGGCCCAATCGGAAGCTGATAGTCCGTTCTTCTCGAGGAATGAGACCGTGGCCAACGCCATCGCCAGCGTGTTCGCTCGAAGCAATTCAAGCTGGTCCTCAGGCGTGAACTCCAGCATCTCATCCTGGTCGTCGATCTCATCGTGTTCAGTTTGTTCAGTCATTGGAGTTCCCTGGTGGTCCGTCATCGTCAGGACACAGTATCGACCAGAATGACCGGGCGACGTCGGTTAGCATTCCCGGTACGAGCAGAATCCAGGAAAGGTGCGTACCGTGCCAGCGAATACCTACGATGTTGTGATTATCGGTGGCGGCCACAACGGTCTGATCGCGGCCAGTTATCTCGCGAAAGCGGGGCATTCAGTTTGTGTCCTGGAGCGCTATCACGAGGTCGGCGGGGCAGCGTACACCCAGGAAATCCATCCGGGCTATCTGCTCAGTGAAGGCAGCTACGTTCTCTCGTTAATGCCCCGCAAGATCATTGACGATCTTGGGGTGACCGACGACATCCAGTTGGTCAAGCGCAACCCACGCTTCTTCATGCCGTTCCTCGATGGCCAGTCACTGACGGCCTGGGAAGACGACTCCCGCTTCCTCGATGAAATCCGCAAGTTCTCGCACAAGGACGCGGAGAACTACCCCCGGTACGACGCGTTCGTCGAGAAGGCGTCCGAGGTGATGGACAAGTACATCCTTCGCAACCCGCCCTCATTCGCCGAGTTCGCCAACGAGTTCCAGTCGGTCGATGACGCACGTATCTTCCAGAAGATGATCCTTGGCTCCGCTGCCGATGTTGCCGAGTACTTCTTCGAGTCCGACCAGATCCAGGCAAACTCGGTTGCGTTCGGTCTGATCGGAACATTCCGTGGTCCGCGCGATGCCGGAACTGCCTATGTCAAGCTCTACCACTCGATGGGTATGGTCACCGGTCGTCGCGGTCAATGGGCATACGTCAAAGGCGCGATGGGTGCCGTAAGTCAGGCGTACAAGCGGGTCGCCCTTGCCAATGGCGTCACTATCCGCACCAGCGCCGACGTGGCCAAGGTCTGTGTCGCAAATGGACGGGCTAGCGGAGTTGTGACGACCGATGGCGAAGAGTTCCACGCCAAAGTCGTGCTCTCCAATGCCGATCCCAAGCGAACGTATCTGAAGCTGGTTGATGAGGCGCATCTGCCCGTCGATTTCATCGCGGACATTCAGGCTATCCAGATGACGTCACCGGTCATGAAGATCAACCTGGCGCTGGACGAATTACCCCGGTACACCGCGGCCGGCGACGATCAATCCCGGGCACACACTGGTGGCGTCTTCATTGCGGCCAGCATCGATTACATGCAGAAGGCGTATGAAGAAGCCCGAGCCGGCAAGCCATCCGACTACCCCTTCTTCAGCGTCCACACCCAGTCGGCGCTCGATCCATCCGTAGCACCGGACGGCAAGGCCACGCTCTCGATTTTCACCCAATACTTCCCATATGAGCTTGCAGAAGGCACCTGGGATGAGCGCCGCGAGGCAATTGCTGACCACGCAATCAGGCGATACGCCGAGTACGCCCCGAATGTGCCGAACGCAGTGGTCGCTCGCCAGGTTCTCGCCCCGCCAGACATCGAGGATCGATTCGGCCTTACCGGGGGCCACATCTTCCAGGGTGAACTGGTCCCCGAGCAGGCCTTCGACATGCGCCCGGTGCCGGGATCAAAAGAGTACGAAGGCCCGATCAAGGGTCTCTATCTGTGCGGTTCCGGAGCATGGCCGGGTGGTTGCGTGATGGGCGCCGCTGGTCACAACGCCGCCCACGAGGCAATCGGCAAACTCAAGTCCGGTCGGTGGTAACGGGAGAGCCCGTGCTCTCCCGTTATGCCTAAAGCGTGCTGTCGTCTGTTATCCGCAGCGGTTCGCATTCACCATCGACAACGCAACTGACCTGCGAATCTCCCAGATCCTGGGCGAGCGCCAGCGCATCCTCTATTGACCCTTCACCCTGAACGTCAATCGAAATGAGTTGATCGTCTATCTGCAGGAAAAGCCGAACCGAATCCAGCTCACCTTCTCCCTCCGGACTTGCAAATACGAACGCCAGGCTTGCGTCCACTCCGGCAACATCAATTTCGTCAGTTTCATCGAGCAGATCGTACCGCGGCATGATCGCGTCGGTATTGTCCATTGCCGCTTCAACTGCCTCAGCCGACTCAAACGTAGTCACTCCGACGGTTACGTATGGCAGAACCGCCGTGATGCTCTCAGAGAAGGACCCGGAACGGAAGTACCCGCTCAAATATCCTGTTGGTGCCAGTTCGGGATCGCTGACGAGGAACGCTTCGCTCGATGTCTGGTATCCCTCGGAAACGCCGGTCGTCTCAAACGTGACCACCTGATCGGGCAGCGAGTAATCGATCTGCTCCACAGGTTCGCCAGCAATTACTGCTGTCGCCCGAAGTTCAATGTCGGACGCCATCTGATCGACGACGTTTGTGTCAGGCTCGGACCCATCATACGTTTCCATTGCCGCGCCAATTTCGTAGCGACCGACCGTAAAGGAAACATCGTACGAATTGGTCTGTGTACCGTCACCATTCTCGATCGTGCCCGTGCTGATCTCCGACGGCTCCGAACCAACACCCTCCAGGCCAGGCAAATCCTCAAAACTGCCATTCGGAACCAGCGTTTCTTCATCCTCAAGAATGGCGAATCCGTCCGCGGCGCCCTCAGGGGTTTCGAAGGAAATGATGTACGTCCGAACTGTGTTGCCCTCGGCATTTACGTAGTAGCTGTCGTAATAAAGCTCGAGGCCGGTCGCCAGCAAAGCGGCAGGATCAATCTGTCCGGCCAGGCTGTTTGCAAGGTCCTCTGCACTCGTATACCCCTCACCGATCAGGAACCACCCCTCCGGCAAGGAGCTTGAATCGAGCACCATCGCTGCGAGCGATACATCACCGCCAGCGACCGGACTTGCAACTGACTCCGGTGTGGCGTCGTCCTCATCGTCAGCGTCGGTATTCCGAATCTTCGCCTTCGTCCGATTCACCGGCACCTGGTTCATCATCAGCACCGGGGTTTCGAGCTTGATGGGACTGTTCGGGTCTGGTCCGTCACTCTGGGCCAAGCCAATTCCCGTGGCTGAGAGTGTCAGTAACAGAACAGCAAGCAACGTGAGCAATCGTTTGAAAATGGGCATCGAGCGTCTCCTGAGCCGGTATCGATCTGGTTCCTGTGACTGATAGTACGATGAAATTGCGGGTGTCAGACGTATCTCACTGGACCGAGGTCAAGGTAGGGAGACCAGTTCCGGACCAATCTCGATCGGATGCACCTGATTCTCGCTTGCTTCAATCAACGCGAGCATGATCCTGGTGGCGATCGTCTCGGTCTTCTCCAGGTTTGGATAGCCCCAGATATCCACACACCAGATCAAGTTGCCAATTGCCTGGAACAGCACTCCGTTCCAGGTTCCCGAGGCATGCTCATACGCATACAGGAGCGCATCCGGCAGCCCCCGATCTATCGGAATGAAGGTGTGCTCCAGCATCCAGGTAGCCATCAAACCGGACTTGTTCTGGACGGCTTCAGCAGCCTGCTCAGACTCGCCAAATCGCAACACGTCCACCGCATGCAGACGCCTCGCGGAACCGTGTGCCACCCAGGCGTCCGTCCATCCTCGTCGATAGCAGGACTTGAACCCGACAGCAGCATCCTTCTTATCGGCCAGACTGTACCGACTGGCCCGATGCAGATAATTCTCAAAGGTGGCCGGAGGCGAGAACAGCGGAACTATGCGGGGCAATTCCAGATCAATGCCCTCTGGCTCCGCTCCAGACTGCACTATCTGAAACCGTTCGACCGCTGCAAGTGCGGCTCGATTTGCCCCCTGCGGAGCAGAGCGCATCGCGATGTCATTGACTCGCTCAGCCGCATGCCAGATCGCCCGAACCGAAAGCGCTCCGATTGCATAGGCCACGGCGCAAACCGGAAACACGCGATCCTCACCGTCGTCCTCCTCAAGCACAATTCCGGAGTGGACTACTGATCGCAAATCAGGATCGAGCAGCATGAGGTTGTCTTCGGCGAAATCACTTTCGGCAGCCATCCGGTCCAGACTGCCATTGGCAATCACCAGATCAAGATCGACTGTTGCCGTTTCGGCGAACTGGAGGATCTGCACCTCCATGAAGCCACCACCATGTCTCTGTTCGTAGGTCGCTTCATATGCGCCGACGAGTGCGCCGACAGGTGCCTGCCAGCCAGTTGCGATAGCGTGGACTCGTTCGAGTGCAATGTACGCACCGTTGGTCAACTCGTATCCAGGAGGCATGTCCAGATCGGGAGGGACTATCGCAGCAAGATCAATCATCCGCTTGTCTCCCGATGGTCGAACTGCAATTGCTATTCGCCGACTTGTCCATCGATGAGTTCCCGGATCAGGTCCGCGTGACCGCAATGGCGACCAACTTCTTCGACCATATGCGTCAGGATCCAGCCAACGTTGTAGCCACGTTCGACATTGCGGGGATGCTTCGGAATGTCGTCCCATCCGATACCCGCCAAAACCTGCTCGGTGCGAATGGCTTCAGCTTGATACTCAGCCGTGAGCGCGTCGAGCGTATCGGCCGATGTCAGCTTCCATTCGCCATCCGGATCTTCGTCAGTCCAGTCAAACGTGACGTCCAGACCCCCGATGCCCTGGGCAATCCACGAGCGTTCAACGTTGATCGAATGTTTCAGGATCGCAAGCAAGCAGGTTCCGGATTCGACCGGCGACCATCGCAGCTGTTCCTCGGTCAAACCGGAACATTTCCAGATCGAGCGTCTCCCGCAAGAACCGATGGAACCCCATTACTTGCTCGACTGGACTTCCAGAGTGCACTGGTTCGTGTCGACCCTGCTCATCAATCATCATTTGGCGTCGTTGCTCCTGTTCACGGGAATGCGGCGTTCGGAGGATGATACCCAACCAGACCGCACAGGCGACGCGATCAGGCGAAATAGAGAATTGCCAGCGAGGTAACTACCCATCCAATGATGCAGGAAATCAGACCCGGATCCTTGATCAGGAGAATTTCCGGACTTCCGCCTTCCCCTCGCCGGTAGACCAGATAGAGATACCGGAACAGTCCATACGCGACGAACGGAATCGTGAACATCATTGCGTGGCTATCAGGGACGTTGCTGGCATCAAAGGTGTACAGGGAATACGAAATCAGCATCGCGGCCGATACGATCGCGATGATCTGGTCCAGCATCGGCAGGCTGTATTCCTCGAGATTCGCCCGATGCTGACCTGCTGTCGCCTCGAGCGTCACCAGCTCGTTCCGCCGCTTACCAAATCCGATGAACAACGCTCCGAGCGCGGTGCAGACGAACAGCCAGGGCGAGGCGGTCACAGAGATCGCTACCGCACCACCAGCGGCCCGCAATACGAACCCGGCGGCAATCGCGAACACGTCCACGATCACAAGCGTCTTCAGGCCGTATGAATAGGCAATCATCAGAGCGATATAGCCGATGATGATGAGCGAAAACGCTGGCCGAATTGCTACCGATGTAATCAACCCCACCGTAAGCAGCATGATGGCAACACGGGTTGCCTGAGCAACGCTGACCTCTCCCGCCGCAATTGGTCGGAATTGCTTCTTCGGGTGATGCCGATCCTGCTCGATGTCTCGCACGTCATTTATCAGGTAGATCGCGCTACTGACCGCGCAGAAGACCATGGCCGCAGCTAAGCAGCGCCAAACCGCATCGAACTCGAAAACTCGTCGGTCAAACAAGAGGGCCGCAAAGACCAGCGAGTTCTTGGTCCATTGCAACGGACGCATGGCGCGGATCAATGGAGGCAATGCCGCGTATTGCCTGGCAACCGCTGCCTGCGCTCCGCGTGAATATCCCTCTGCCTGAACAGCGTTACTCATGTACCCGTCGTCTTGCCTAGAAGAATCGCTTCAATGTGCCGACCGCTCCCTGTTTCCAGGGGACCCGGTGGGAAACACCGGACGCATTTTCAAAATCAGCCTGGTGCGCCTTGTACCACTCGAAGTTACGCAGGAGCGCATCCTGATTGGAGTATTTCGGCTGCCAACCGAGTTGTCGCTTTGCCTTCTCGATAGAGACAAACGAATCCTTGGAGGCGGTCTCATAAACCCACTTGTAGAGTGGCGAGACATTCAGCTTCTCCAGCACGCGCAAGGGCCAGAATAGCCGGACCAGCAGGAGTCCCCCGCACCTTCTTGCCGAATCCCGCGGCGTCAATAACTGCCTGGTAATCCTCGGCCATCGTTGCGAATTTTTCGGCGCCAACATTGAATGTGTCGTTAACCGTTGCGTCGTCCTTGATCAGACACAACCAGATCGCCTGGCAGAGGTCCTCGACGTCCAGCAACTGATAGCGGTTCTTGCCGTTGCCCAGCATTGGGAAGCCACGACCGTCCAACGCCCAGTCATAGAGAAGCGAGAAAACTCCCAATCGCTCCGGCCCGATAAACGACTTTGGCCGAATAATCGGAACGACCAGACCAAGGGCACGCTGCTCGAGTGCGACCATTTCCGCCTGGATCTTGGCTTGCCCATACGGACCGACCCCATCCAGCTTGTCATCTTCCATCAATGGGTGATGATCCGGGATGCCATACACCGCGGTGGATGAAATGTGCACGGCGCGTTTGATTCCGCGTTCACGGGCGGTTGAGAGCACGACCCGGGTTCCAACCACATCGGTCGTATGGATGTCATCGGGGGTATAGAGCGGCAAGTGCAGCGGCACAGTGAACCACCGCATCGCAACCGTCCATTGCCAATTCGACCGCAGCCTTGTCCCGGATATCACCGGTGACGATCCGCACCCGGTCGCGGACGTCGGAGTAATCAAAGGAAGCAATATCGAGCGAGGTCACATCGACATCACGCTCAAGAAGGTAGCGGATCAGATTGATCCCCAGAAATCCCGCACCACCGGTGACCAGCACCCGGGTCGGTCGAAACACAGTCTCGTCAGCCACAAATATCTCGCCTGAACGCAAAGCACTGGACGCCGGAATCCCCCTCCGGCCACGACTGAGCATACGTGTTCGTACACCCAGCGTCTACGTCCAAACCGGTACGTAAGACCAATTCACCCCTGACCGATGGTGCCCCGCGCGGCACGCTGTCTCGCTCCTCATCGATGCAGTACGGCGGATTCTGCTTACGGATTCACCAGTTTGGATCTGGATGAAACGAGCAGGGCTCGCATCCTCCGTAGAGACCGATACTTCGACAGGGTCGGCCATTTATGCAAGAATGGCGCAGCACTTAACCTTCCTGAACAAAATATCGGAGATGAGTCATGCGCAACGATGGTCGCTTCAGTCCGCCGCTTGCACGCTTGTGCGCAGTCGTTGTGCTCCTCTTCGCGGCGATTGGATTCGCCCAGCCAGCACGCGCTGCTGCAACCTGCATCATTCTTGATGTCCCGTACACCGCAACCATTACCGGTTCCGGGACGATCAATGGAACTCCGGGCAATGACGTCATCATCGGCTCCAACGGTCGCGATGTAATCAAGGGCAATGGCGGTCAGGACATCATCTGCGCACGGGGTGGAAATGATGATGTGACAGGCGGATCTGGCGACGACGCAATAGTTGGTGAGGGTGGAAACGACACTCTTCGCGGTCTTGCCGGAAACGATTACGTAGACGGTTTCGCTGGGGATGACTCGCTGGCCGGAGGCGACGACGACGATTACGTTTACGGAGGTGAGGGGAACGACAAGATTACCCTCGGCATCGGCACCGACGTCGGCAACGGAGAAGGTGGCAAGGACCGCATCTATGGCCAGGCAGGCGATGACATTATCGATGGCGGCGTGGGAGACGACTCGGTTTCAGCCAATGCCGGAGATGATGACCTTACTGGCGACAGCGGCAATGACAAGTTGGTTGCCGGCGATGGCAATGATGAACTGTCGGTGGAATGCCGGTCTGGATCGACTGTATGGAGAAGCCGGCAACGACAACCTATATGGCGGGCCCGAGGACGATTATCTGTCCGGCTCGGCAGGCGACGACTGGTTATTTGGTAACGAGGGAAACGACACAATTCTTGGCAGCACCGGGGCAGATCTGATTGCTGGACAGGAAGGCAATGACACAATCAGCGGTGGGCCCGGAGACGACACGATTGGAATTTTGTTCGTTCAGTTTGCTGACGACGAACCGGGCAATGACACCATCACGGCTGGCTCAGGATTCGACTTTGTCATGGGCGGCTCAGGCGCCGACTCAATCTGGGGTGAGGGAGACGGCGACGATCTCTGGGGCGACTATGAGGTAGAGGACCCAGGTCCAAATAGCGGCGACACTATTGATGGCGGCGATGGCGACGACTCCATTCATGGTCAGGCAGATTTCAATTCATTGGAAACCAGCCCGAACATCCTGATCGGTGGAAATGGCAATGACGACATCTACGGCAGCGCCGGTATTGACAATCTCTCAGGGAACGAAGGTACGCGACTATCTGAACGGGCAAGAAGGTGATGACCAACTCGACGGGGGTAACGGATCAGATACGTGCCCAGACAACATCGGAACCAACATCTTCATATCCTGCGAATCGGTGTAGCGGCGCCCACCTCGCATTTGCGAAAGCTGGAATCTTACGTCGACTCAGATGTCGAGAGTGAAGGCAGGTTCACAGTGACGTTGAATCGCGGTGGCTAGGCTCCCGTGAACGCTGCTCCTGGTTTCACCTGACTGGACGTGAACTGGTTGCGCGAGAGCTGTTGTTCCGGGATGGAAGAGCCAGCAGAGATAGGCCGAGCAGAATCAGAAACGCTCCGCCAAATCCGGCTCCCGAAAGGTGTTCATCAAGTACCACTACTCCCAGCACCGTTGCCACGACTGGCTCGGCAAGCGTGAGTGTGGCAACGGTTGCGGCTGGTAACACCTTCAGGCCGGCTCCGAAAAGCAGGTATGCGGCCAATGTCGGAACGAGGCCCAGATAGATCGCCGTGGTCAGTCCACCCGCACTGTCCAGTCCGCCCGGCCAGCGAACAATCAAGACCGGCAGGAGCAGAAGCGCGCCGACGCCGAATACCAGACCCATTGCACCGTCATCCCGCTGCCCTGCCGACATCATCCGACTACTGACCACCGTATAGGCCCCGTAGCAGAGTCCCGCAAGTAACGCGAGAATCATGCCCTCCACCCGGCGCTCTGACGATCCGCCATCTGCCCCCGAAAAGACCAGAATGGCGCATCCAACAATCGCCAAAACGGTCGCGATAGCCCAGGTCACGGTCGGTCGACTCCGGTCGACGCCCCATTGGATTATCCCTGTCCAGACCGGACCAGACCCAATCGTCAACACGGTGCCTACGGCAACACCGGCCCACTGTACGCCGGTGAAGAATCCGAGTTGGTACGCGGCAACGGTCAGACCTCCAAGCAGAATGTGGCCCCGGGGTGGCATCGCTCGGTCAATATACGCACCTCGGCTGCGGGCATAGAGGAAGAGCAACGAGCCGCCGATTACTACACGTGCCGCGCCCACTGCGAGCGAGTCAAGCCCGTCTGGCCCAAGCGCCATCGCTGTACCAGTGGTACCGAACAGCACCGCAGCCGCCAGAACAAGCAAAGTACCGGTACGTGCATTCATTGAATCAGTATGTGATAAGTCCGACCAGTAGAATCACGTATCCGGACGCAACCTTGATAGAGCACCTTAGGACCCATGGGCAATTCAATCTTGCGGTGCTAGGGCACTCCAGCAACACTTTCGCATCCATCGTCCAAGGCAAGAGTGTCAATCCCGCTGCTTCCCGGAGCAGTAGTCTCCAGAGCCATCTCCACCACCAAACTGGTCGTTCCCCGCTTCGCCGTAGAGCCGATCGTTGTTACCACCCTGTCCCCACAATGTGTCGTTGCCATCCCCACCGACTAACTTGTCCGAACCGCCCTCGCCATAAAGGTCGTCGTTCTCCGATCCACCCGATATCTGGTCGGATCCAGAATCGGAACTTGATCCTCCCGAGGAACCGAAAATAGTGTCATTTCCCTCCTCGCCGTAAAGTTTGTCGTTGCCGGTTCCTCCGTAGATGTAGTCATCTCCGCTGCTACCGGTCATATTGTCCGCACCCTCATCACCAGTGATGTTGTCATTACCAGGCCCGGAATCAACTGTGTCGTTGCCGGAACCGGCAGAGATCAGATCAGCTCCGGCCCCTCCAGATATCTGATCGACCCCCGAATCGCCAAACAACTTGTCGTCGCCGTCCTGTCCGTAAATCCGGTCATCGCCCATCTGCCCATTAACTTCATCGTTACCAGTCCCGCCAATCAGCACATCTCCACCGTCGGCAACTGGCCCGCCCAGGGCGCGATGGACCCCGTACACCCAGTCGTTTCCGGGCCCGCCGTCGAGACGATCTGCTCCCAGGCCACCATCCAGTTCGTCGATTCCGTCTCCACCGCGGATGACGTCATCTCCATCGTCGGACTCAAGCTGATCATCACCGTCATTCCCGCTGATGTCGTCATTGCCTGCACCTCCGAAGATGTCATCCGCATCGGCGCCACCGACGATCAGATCATTGCCGGTATCACCGGTGATCCGGTCAAGGCCGGTGTTTCCGTTGATCTGATCGTGCCGCCGCGACCACAGATAATGTCATCGCCACCGAAACCATCGATGACATCCACTCCATTGGTCCCGCGGATGACGTCGTTACCGGACGTACCAATTGTCGGGACACCAGCAACCGCATTGATTGTGGCGGGGAAGGTGCCGCCACGGAACGAACAGAACAATGCCGCAGTCTCGGATTGTGCCCTGGCAAGACCTGGCGTCAGTGCGGCGAGGGTCAGTAGAAGGGCAATCCAGAGTCGGAGTCGAACCATTTGCATGTCCATTTCCAGAGGGGGCCAGCAAGTGTAGGCCCGCAGGTTGGGGGAGTCGCCTCATGATATCGGGTTGGCCTCGAATGGCAAGAGTCAGATACAGGCTGGAATCATGCCAGCGACTTGACGTGCACACGTTGCCCGCCGAGCGATTCGAGCATATGGTCCGCTACCCGGATGGCCTGGGCTCCGATTGTGCAGGCCGGATTTACGCCAGTCGACGACGGGAAGAACGAGGCATCGACAACGTACAGGTTGTCCAGATCGTGCGCCTTGCAATGCTGATCAAGCACGGAGGTCGCCGGATCGTCACCGAACTTCATCGTCCCGACCTGATGGGAGTTGGTTTCGATCCCCATTACCCGATCAATCATCACCTTGTATCCGGCCTCCCGGAAAATGTCTCGTGATACCTTGATGAACTCGCGATGTGTGACCGTATTGTTTGCTCGCCAGTTGACCTGTATCGAGCCATCATTGGCCAAGCGTGACCCGGTTCTCCGGATCGGGCAGGTCCTCGCTCATCACCCACCAGTCGGTGCTGTGACTGGCAATCTGCCCGAGAACAGCGGATGGCACATGCGGGACCGAGCTCTTCAGCATCGGAGTTCGCACCTTGCCAACTGGTTGCAAGTTCCCGAGTGGATATGGCGAGTTCGGGCCGCTTAAGTAGTAATCATTGATCGACATCGTCTTCTGGAATGTGGTCGGGTTGGTCCGTTTGGGATCGATCGCGATCAGTACCGCGTTGTTGTGGACCATGTAGTTCCGACCGACAAGATCGGATGAATTGGCCAAACCTGTGCGATGCCGGTCGTTGGCAGATCGGAGCAGCAGCGCCGCCGAATTCACCGCTCCGCATGCAACTACAACGGTGCCGGCCGTTATCGTCTCAAACTCGCCGTCACGAACAGTTTCAACTCCGGTAACCGTCCGTCCAGACGGGTCCGTAATCAACCGTCGCACGTACGTCCCGGTACGCAACTCGACGCCGCCCGTCGCGATCGCCGGTCGTACTCCGCAGGACTCACTGTCCCCTTTCGCGTCATAGAGGCAGGGGAACGCATCACATGTTGAACAGAAGGTGCATTTGCCACCGGTTTGCAGGTCGATACCGATGGGTAGCGAGAACGGATGCAATCCGTTCCGCTCGAGTCGATGACGCAGATCGGTCATGTACTCGTCGGCCGGAACCGGGGGATGTGGAAATGGGGATGAACGCGGCCCCTCGGTTGGGTCGATTCCCGATTCGCCATGCACCCAATACCAGTCTTCCATTATCCGGTAGTAGGGTTCGAGATCGTCATACGAAATCGGCCAACCAGGAGACGTCCCTCCTTCGTGTTCCAGATCGTCGAAATCCTGGGGACGCAGACGAGGAAATGCGGCGCCGTACACCTTGGTATTGCCGCCAACCCAGTAGTGGACTCCCGGGATGAAATGGCCTACCGGCCTGAACGTCGTGCCAGAGTTCTTTCGCTTTGTACCGGTTCTCGATGAAGAGCGCAGCTGGATCCTGATTCTGCCGTTCCTTGGGAAGTTCGGTTCCCCGTTCCAGAAGCAGGATGCTCAGCCCCTGCCCGGCCAGAGCACGGGCGAGCGTTCCTCCGCCCATTCCTGTACCGATGATGACTACGTCGTACCCAGCCATCAAGAGTCCCCCAATGCGTCAACTATTGCGTCTGTCGTGTGTATCGCATGATCCCACAGCGCCTCATAACCAGTGCGGCGACTAGGTGCTGATCGTCGAGCAAAAGGCAGGACAATCTGCAGGTTGGAACAAGCGTGATGACGGAACGAGCTCTGCTTTTCTCATTTCAACCGTTGTTCTGATCTCGCCTGGCGATTATTTCGGTGTACAACCACGCCTAAGTGAGCTCAATCAGACCATCCACCCCGATGGGGGGGTCGCACAATCACCCTTCTATTAGGCACAATAGAGTGAACAGGTTCGATACCGGGGAGGACCGCGATTGTGTGGCGACTGAAATATCTGATTATTGGAATGCTGCCAGCCGCAGTTCTTGGTGTTGTGCTCTATTTCCTGGCACCGCAAATGGCCGATGCGCTACGCGATGCTGTTCGCGAATCTGCTCAGGATGCCGTGACCGAAGTCTTTGAGCGAGAAGCGCCTGAACGGGTAGAACCCGGGCAAATTGTTATTACTGAGGTTCAGCTCGCTCAGGCAATCGAAAATGCCGATCGCCGAGACGAGACCTGGCAAGTCGATGACCTCAAAGTGATCATCGCTGACGGGCGCGTGCGTATTGTGGGTCTCGATAGCGACCTGGAAAATGATCAGATCGACTTCGCATCGTCGGCACCGCAGGTTGTAGGAGGTCGCCTGGTTATGACTGATCGGTCCGGTGTATTGGCCATCTTCAAGTCTGCCCGCGACGCGATTGCTGATCAGGTCGAAATTGAAATTGCAGCAATTTTCGAGCGGAGCGGGGTTGTTCCGGTCAGTGTGACAGCCGAAGACGGTCGCCTGGTGATTGTGACTGAAGAGGTCGCCGGCGGTACAACAATCGGCACTACTCCGTCCCCACAGGCTGGGCTTGGGCTTCGGACACCAACTCCCGTTTCCTGATCACCCCTCCAATCGTAATGGGCCGCTTCTGAAATCCAGAGCGGCCCATTTTGTCTACTGAACTGCCGGGGCGCCAAGAAGCTTGTCGAGCGCCTCCACGAAAAAGTACTCACCCCACATCACGCTCTCATCGACGCCAAGTCCAAGACGTTCGTGGTAGGTACCGTGCTTGAGGATTCCCTCCCACCCGGGAGTTTGATCTGCCAGAAACTCGGGACTCAATAACGTATCCATGATTCTGGTTGCGTACGCTCGATAGCTATTCGACCGTTCTCGATCCTGAACCAGTTCTGCCAACTGGAACAGACCCGATGCGGTGATCGCTGCGGCTGAGCTTTCCCATGGGCGCGGAGGATTGGTCTCTTCCCAGTCATTTGGCGGCACACCGTCTGCTGACGTGCGATCCATGTAGAACGCAGCAGTCCGCTCGGCCGCGTCCAGGAATCGCTCATCCCGTGAGAACCGAAACGCCGTGCCGAATCCGTAGATCGCCCACGCCTGACCACGTGCCCAACTGGAATCGTCGCGCCAGCCTTGATGGGTTGACTGTCGGATAAACTCGCCGGTCTCGACGTTGAACAGACCTTCGTGAGACGTACTGCCATCTCCACGCATCAGATAGCGCCGGGTCGTCAGGCAGTGCTCAGTCACAATGTCGCAGTAGTTCGTCGTTGCCAGATTCCTGAGCGGCGTAGAAGATGATGCCGATGTTCATCATGATGTCGATGAAGCAACTCTCTGGCGACACGAAGGAGCGCAGGTACTTGCCGTGTTCATTGAACCGGTAGCCCATGGTCGTTCCCGCCGTGACCACAACATCCTTCAACGCTATGTCACCTGAGAGATCGAACCAGCGCTTGTAGGTCGACCAGAACACAAACCCGAGGTCATGCACGTCGCGATCGTGCTTCCGCTCTTCGAGTGCCCGTGAGTAGTGTGCCGCCCGGTCGGCCCATTCGGGATCTCCAGTCCGACGGGCGAATATCCACATCATGCCGGGCAGAAATCCATCGCACCAGCGGGTCCACGCGGGCTTGTCGTGTTTCCACTTCCCGCCTTCGGTGTACATAGGATAGAAATCGGGATGTCGGGTGATATGCCCGAGTACTTGCTGCTGAGCAAACTCCATCGCCTGGTTGGCTCGGAAATTCTGGTTTGAAGAACCTGATGTCAATCCAAACTCCACTTCTTCTGCCTGGGTCAGGCTTGCCAAATTCGCAACATCGTCGGTCAATACATGTGCCAGGGCATTGAACAGTAGCCGCCCAACGCGTCAAGATAAAAAAGCATTATGCGGTGCAGGACTGGAAATCAGATCGTCCAGATTCGAATCTACACGTGCTGATCATTGACGGGGCGTTCAGCGTCAGAACTCCTAATTCGTTCGATGTTGTCGATCAGCTCGGGGAGCCTATCATGCGCGAGACGATACAGAAAGTGATCGTCTATCTCGCCAAAGTTGTGAATGATGCTATTGCGAAGTTCGATCAGATTCCGGTAGCGATGGATGCGACGCGCAGTTGTTCGATCTGAATCGCGAAGTTGATGGACAGCTTCGCCAATAATCTCGAAATTGCGCTCGACTGCCTGCCGGAGCATGCGGCTCGAAACGTATTCTTCCAGTGAAAGGTCGTCGGTAAGTTCCACGATGTACCTGGCAGCGTCCTCAATGTCCCAGAGTAGGCCTTCACTTTTCGGCCGCATAAACAGGCCTCCGAGTCTCGGTCACATTGCGATTGAAGATTGGATTCCGGCGCGGACTGTCGAATATCAGATCGACATCCCGGCCGAGCAGCGACTCCAGATCTGCCTTGAGTGCAAGATGTTCGTCCAGCCATGGGCCAAGATCAACGGCTGATTTGTAGGACACCAGAAAGTCCACATCGCTGGTTTCCGGATCGAATTCGTCGGTAGTGATTGAACCAAACACGTCCAGTCGCTCAACACCATACCGAACACAAAGCGCTCTGATCCCGTCCAGATTTGCGGCAATCAACGCAGGAAGCTCCGAAACATTCATCTCACTCATCGCATTGCTCCGGGAGGGTACCTACGTCCGCACCTGTAGCCAACTATCGATCATCGAAGGTCGGTGATCGCTTTTCCCGATAGGCAGCGAGTCCTTCCTTGCCGTCTTCGGTCATCGCGGCGAGCGCACCGGCCATCGCCTCCAGCGCGATGCCCGTACTTCGACCGCCCGCCCCATCGATCGCTGCTTTAGCCAATTGCACGCTGATCGGTGCATTCGCCGAGATCGACTCAGCCACAGACTGAACGCGATTACTGAATTCACTGGCCGAAACGACTTCGTTGACCAGACCCCACTGTTCCGCCCGCATCGCAGTGACTCGCTCACCGGTGAAGATCATTTGCTTTGCTCGAGCCGGACCGACCAGCTCAGTCAATCGATACGTGCCGCCCCAACCTGGAACGGTGCCGATCTTGACCTCGGGGGAGGCCATTTGCACCGACTCAACGGCAATTCGCATGTCGCACGCCAGCGCTAACTCAAGTCCGCCACCAAATGTGTATCCATTAAGTGCAGCGATGGTCGGTATTCGGAGACTGGCGATCTGATCAAATATCGCAGACCCCTTTCGGACCCACGTTCGCCACATGTCGATCGGTTCCAGTTCCGACCACACCCCAATATCGGCACCGACACAAAATGCCCGGTCACCGATTCCCGAGATGACAAGAACCCGAGCATCTCGCGAGCTATCGAGTGTCCTCACGTGCATCTCAATCTCGTCCAGCATGCCGGGATCCAGTGCATTGAGCTTCTCTGGTCGATTGAGCGTCAGGGTGGCAACATGCCCGTCGATCTGAAAGATGATTTTCTCGCTCAACCTTCTTCTCCCTTGCCGAGTCTCGCGACCAGATCCTCTGCGGCCTTGTAAACGAGCGCCCAGAGGGTCAGGGTCGGATTGATCCCCGGACAGGTTGGCATCGCTGAACCACCAAAAACATACAGTCCGTCGGTATCGTGCACCTTCAACCCGGCATCGACCACGCTGCTTCCCGGATCTGGGCCCATCCGCGTTCCACCAAGATCATGACTGCTTCCGACACCCGTGAAATCGGGTCCGTTCCACGTCTTTGTGGCCCCCATCTTCCTGAGGATATCCCCTGCCGTTTCATGGAAGAACCTCGCAATTCGGCGTTCGTTCTCCTTAAGGTCGTACGTAACGCGAACCACAGGCATTCCTAGCCCACTCTTGTCGCGACGATGGGGATCGATATCCGCATAATTCGACGTGTATGACAGCGCCTCTGGTTGTGCCCGAACCACGCCCAGATGCTGCCATTCACGCAGGTGATGCTTGTATCCAGGTCCCCAACGCGGGACATCCGCCGGCAGGCTCTCACGCGCGATCTGGATCGGCAGAAATTGGTTCTCGGCCCCAAGTGTCATTCCACCCAGGAATTGCCCCGAGGCCCAGGAGTCGAATCCCTCCTCGAGGTAATCGTCAAGAACAACTCCCTGCGCGGCCGGGCCGGTATGTCGATTGAAGTTCTCGTCCGGAAAGTAGCCACCAACATGCGCAAACATCTTGATCATCAAATGCTTACCAAGCTGCCCCGAGTTATTCCCCAATCCGTCCGGGTGCTTTGCGTCGGCGGAAAGGAACATCAGGCGCAGGTTTTCCCACGTGTATGAGCAGAGGATGACGGTCGTCGCCATTTGCTGATGCGTCTTGCCGAGCGCGTCAACGTATTCAACTCCAGTGGCTCGCCCGTCGGAGTCTGTCAAGACTCGAGTCACGCGGCAATTGGTCCGCAAATCGAAATTGCCAGTCGCCAATGCAGCTGGAAGTGCGGTCAGCGTTGGCTGCCACTTGGCGCCAGTCCAGGAACCGAAGCCGTTGTCCCACGCGGTGTAGCTCGCGGCCGGATACCCGTTGTATGGCTCAGTGTTGTACCCCACCGGGACTGGGTGCGGATGCAGACCCATGTTGCGGGTGGTCTCCGAGAAGCGCTCCCCAAGGCGAAACGGACGAGTCGGCGGGAGCGGATAGCCCTTGCTGCGGCGGAGAAACGGATTGCTGTCGTCTCCGGCTATTCCGATTTCCCAATCAAGTCGTGTGAAATAGGGTTCAAGTTCGTCGTAACTCACTGGCCAGTCTGCGACCGTGCAATCCGCCGGAATGACCGATTTGCCCCAACGTTCCTCGATGTGCGTACGCAGCTTGAAGTGGTGAGGGTGAAAACGGCGCAACCAGGCACCGTAATGGATAACTGACCCTCCAGCGTTGTTCATCATCCGACCGAGGGAATAGGTTGGATCCTGGGTTGGGAGATCTTCTGCTGTGCGCCATCGGACCTCTTCGGACATGAATTTGGGTCCCAGGTTCTGACGGCAGTAGTAGGTCGCTCCGAGTTCGTCTGGCACAAACTCTGAAAGGCTTCGCAGGGGACCGGCCTCCAGACCGACGACCTTCAAACCAGCGCGGGCAAGAATCGGGGCGATCAATCCACCGACCGCGCCAACCCCAACCAGAATGACGTCGACCGGTCCGCTCGGGGGGAGTACTCCAGCCTGAGGATCGAAATTGGGATAGTCAGGATCAGGACTCGTCTGTGCGCGAAGTTCCTCCTGCACATCAGCAAGCGATTGGATGCGTCCGCCGAAATCGACTGGACCGCTTGAGAGATTGTCCTCGGCCGTATTGGCCAGCGTGATCCCCGGATGCCCCATGTATCGCCAACCGGCCTTGTCGACATTCCCGCCATACATCGGATCAGCAAACAGGCCCTCCTGACAATGCGCCCGCATCATCGCGAAGAAAGCGACCTGATCGACTGCGGCCATCCCTGTCAAACGACCATGTTCAAGCTCAGTCAGCAAGTGGTCTTGATCAATTGATCCAAGGTCGGCAAAATCCGACCTGAACTGGGTTCGAGCCACGGCATTTAGTCCGGCTAGCCCGAGGCGGTAGCTTGGCAACAGGGACGAATGCCAACCACCAAGCGTGCGATCCAGGTAGGTAACGGCTCCGATCTCGACGGCGCCAGGCCCACGTTCATCAGCCGGGAAAATGCGCTCGAAAACAGCACCGACCGTTGCCGCTTCAGTTCGGGTTAGCGCCATAAGTTCGTTCACGCTGGGTCGTCCTTCTCAACGATCTGCCGTGTCTCATCAGAACTGATGCTGGTTCCTGTGCTGAGACTCAGCTCGGGCCCACATTAGCAGGAGACTCGATGACGAAGCGGTGGATTTTCTGGTAGCCCCGCTCGTCTGAAATACCGACGGAGCATATCAATTGAATCGCCTGAGTCGTGATCAGACGCTTCGGGGCCATGCACGCTCGCCTGCTTTCCCGACCAAGCTTGCAGTTGCACCAGACGAACTACTGTTGGGCTAGTCCGGAATCTTCTCAGAACTATGCATAATCGCTACGATGACTCCGTAATCGTGCGAAGTGCCGGTCATTACGCTACGATTCGCTCATGTGACACGTGGTCACGACACCCGGTCTGCGGTATCATCTCCGCCGGCACGCAAACTGAGCATCTCCCAACCCGCTCGGAGATATTCGACACCATCACGCGATGGCGAGACGGTCACCAGTGAAGTTGTTGCACGCAACAGCGAGGCGGATGAGAAATCACGTATGGCACGATACGAACCGTACACCACACGCTATCCCCTTCTCCCCCTCAAGAATGTTGTCATCTTTCCTCGCAACATCGTCACGCTCCTCGTAGGACGTCCGCGCTCGATTCAGGCCGTTGAAGAGGCGATCAGTCGCGACCGCCGAATCGTGGTTGTCGCACACAAAGATCCGGATATCGATGACCCGTTGGCAAGCGATGTCTATCAGGTGGGCACCCTGGCGGAAGTTGTCCAGAGTGAACGCCAGCAAAGCACCACCCTTCAGGTAGTGCTCGAAGGTATATGTCGGGTCCGGGTTAATTCGTTCGACACCTCACGACCGTTCTTCAATGTCGTTGCCGAAGAAATGGTCGAAATCGAACCGCGAAGCGAAGAATCCCGTGCGCTGATGAAGCACGTGACCGAGCTGGCTGGAACATATTCGGAATCACGCAACAAGCTTTCGTCCGAAGTGCTCGACATGGTTCAGCGAGCCAGCGATCCCGGACACCTCGCCGATCTCCTGGCCACCCAACTGCTTTCCGACACGGCCAAGCGACAGGAACTGCTCGAGGAGGTCAATCCTTATGACCGACTCGTTCGCGTCGCTGGCCTGATCCAGAGCGATCTCGATATCGCCGCATTGGAACAACGCATCAAGGACCGGGTCCGTGACCAGGTCGAGAAGAACCAGCGCGAGTACTACCTGCGCGAGCAGCTCAAGGCGATCCACGACGAACTTGGCGGCGATGGCGGAAATGAGATCGACAATCTCCGCAAGAAGATCACCGAACGTGGCATGCCTCCTGAGATCGAAGAGAAACTGCTCCGGGAAGTGACTCGACTCGAGCGGATGCCCGCCGTTTCCGCCGAAGCAACCGTTGTTCGCACCTATCTCGACACGATGATCACCCTCCCCTGGAACGACGAAAGTGAAGATCGACTCGACATCGAGGCAGCCGAAGCAATCCTGAACGAGGATCACTACGGACTCGATCAGGTCAAGGAGCGGATTCTCGATTTCCTCGCCGTTCGCCAATTGCGTCAGACCAACAAGCAGGAAGGGCACGGGGTCTCCCAGATTCTCTGCTTGGCCGGACCTCCAGGCGTCGGCAAGACCAGCCTTGGACGTTCCATCGCTCGCTCAATGAACCGCGAGTTTGTTCGGGTCAGTCTGGGTGGCGTGCGGGACGAGGCCGAAATCCGCGGCCATCGCCGGACCTACATCGGAGCCATGCCCGGTCGGTTGATTACCGCGATGAAGCAGGCCGGCACCGTCAATCCGGTCATCTTGCTCGACGAAATCGACAAGCTCTCGTCGGATTATCGCGGCGATCCTGCGTCTGCACTGCTCGAAGTGCTTGATCCGGAACAAAACAAGAACTTCGTCGATCACTTTCTGGATGTCTCGTACGACCTCTCCAAAGTCCTTTTCATCACGACGGCCAATTACCTCGGTCAAATTCCAAGACCACTCCGTGATCGAATGGAAATCATCGAAATCGGCGGATACACGGAAGACGAGAAGGCCGAAATTGGACGTCGATACCTCCTGGCTCGAGAGATGGCGGCGCACGGACTGCCTGAAGGTTCAATCGAGATTCCGCACAAGATCTGGATCGATCTCGTCCGGGATTACACCCGCGAAGCCGGTGTCCGCGAACTGGATCGCTCGGTCGCTGCGATTTGCCGAAAGACCGCCCGTGAAATCGTCCGCGGCAAGTCGTCCAAAATCCGTTTGACCAAGGCTCGCCTCGAAGAGTTGATGGGTCCGCGTATGTTCGGACTCGATCTCATGACCGAAGGCGCGCAGATTGGCGTTGCCATCGGACTGGGTACGACCGAAATTGGTGGCGAATTGATCCCGGTCGAAGTTGCGATCATGCCTGGCAAGGGTGCCATGACGCTGACCGGCCGAGCAGGCGAGGTGATGCAGGAATCGGCTCAGGCGGCACTCTCGTATGCCCGGTCACGAACGGCCCACCTGCGCATCGATCCGGACTTCCGGGACAAATATGATCTGCACATTCACTTGCCGGAAGGTGCCCAACCAAAGGACGGTCCGTCCGCAGGTATCACTATGGCCACAGCGCTCATCTCCGCGCTGACCAAGCGACCGGTTCGTGGTGACACCGCAATGACCGGCGAGATCACATTGCGTGGACGGGTGCTGCCGATCGGTGGGTTGAAGGACAAGACCCTTGCCGCCCATCGTCACGGCATTCGCCGGATGATCGCTCCGGCCCAAAACCGGCGCGACTTCGACAAGCTGCCGGCCAACATCGCCAAGGAAATGACCTTCTTCTGGGTGAGCGATATGGATGACGTGATTCGCGCCGCGATCCTGCTGGACCATGAGCAAGTCGGGAACCTCAATACAACTGCGGACGATCTCCCGGCAGACACCATTCCGCCGACGCCAGGTTTCGGTACCCAGTTGGTGACTGACGCCACTCCACGTCAGTCCGAGAGCTGAAAATCCACCACGCGGACTTCTACCCGGCTCCGTCCATTCCAGGTTGAGATCGATGGCTCGACGACAAGGTCATACTTCTGATCACTGCGGGGTTCCCCCAGGCGCGCTGCATCCTTGAAGAGCACTCCGCGAACCGAGTAGTTGGTATCCCCGATTTCCATCTGCACGGTTTCGCCGGTCTTGCCAACCTTCTTCAGGTACATGAGATTTGCACCTCGCCAGAGCAGAAGAGGACGCGGGTTTCCGCGACCAAATGGTGCCAGGGTCTCGATCTTGTCGACCAAACCAAACGGCAGTCCTTGCGTCGTGACTTCGGCATCGATCGCGATGGTCGCTGCGGCAACCTTGTAGGGGACTTGTTCTGCGTATGCATTCATTGCAGATCTGAACTTGGCGAGCTGATCACGGGAGACGGTCAATCCAGCCGCTCCCCCATGTCCTCCACTGTGCAATATGTATTCACTGTTCGCTCTGAATGCTTCAGCTATGTCCCATCCGGGAACCGACCTGCCTGAACCGGTCAATTGATCATCCGATCCACCAAGTACGATCGCTGGCCGACCATATCGCTCGACCAGTTTGGTTGCAACCGGTCCCAGTACGCCGCTGTGCCACTGATCACCAGTCACAACCAGAATCGGATCATCCCTGGACAACTCGGCGGCAGTGAACGCGGCGGCCATGACCTTCTCGCTCAGCGTTTTACGTTGCTTCGATAGCGTCATGACCGAGCGCGCCCCTTCGGACGAACGATCAAAATTCGATGCGAGCAGCAGATCCAGTACCACGTCCGGCTCACCCAGGCGACCGGGACTGTTCAGAACCGAAGAGATCTTGAATGGAATGTCCTCGGCCCGGATTTGCTGGAGATCGAACTTGGCCTCCCGAGCAAGCGCACGCAGGCCGTGGCGACGCGCGTCCCTGAGCTGAGCGATTCCGTCTCTGACCAGCGGTCGGTTGATGCCAGTCAGCGGAGCGACATCGGCCACGGTTCCGATAGCGGCCAGATCCAGATAGCGGCGATGCCCCTCTCCATCCGGACACACCCGCACGCCGCGCTGCTCCAGCATCCGGACCGCCATCCACGCCAGACCCGGCTGCCGTCATCACCGTCGAGTCGCCACCCGGGGCAAGTTGGGGATTCGCGAGACGAACGTCGGTTGGCAATTGCGCAGAGATCTGATGGTGATCGATCACGACCACGTCGATGCTGCTTTCTCGAACTCTCGCTATTGTGTCCACGTCGTTTGAACCGCAATCGATCAAGATCAGCAGATTCGGCGAGGCCGCCAGGACTCGCGAGATTTGCGAATCGCGCAATCCGTATCCAGCATCCCGGCTCGGCAACATCCAAAGGATGTCTCGGTGGTTCACAGCAGCAAAACAGAGCGCCGAATAGAGAATCGCCGTTGAGGTGATTCCGTCGCAGTCATAGTCGCCGAAGATCAGGATTCGTTGACCCTCTGCGATCGCACGGGCAACCCGGTCGACTACTTCAATCAAGCCCGGGACGTGCGTCGCATCAGCAGTCGTTTCCAGGTCAACGTTGAGCCAGGCCGCAACCTGTTCATTGCTCTCGAAGCCACGGCGCTGAAGGATTTCGTCGACTAGGCTGAAACCAGTGGCTGTGATCTTGCGTACATCGAGGGGAGCGGGTTCCTGCCAATGCGGGGGGATGGTCATGCTATCTCGAATGGTAGGAACGGGTACGAGAGTGTACGTTCACCCTTCGTGGTATTATAGCGATCTACCCCACAGGTCGATTCCCGATATCGGTCAGGTTCCTTAATCACGGAGCTTTCACGTTTGTTACGTCTGAATTCCAAGGAGTACTCGATGCCGCGCAGTCAGGTATTGGGCTGTCTGATCACACGCCTGGTTCGAAACACCCGTCCAACATTGCGAAACTCAGTGATGTTTGTGGCCCTGGTAGCTCTGTTTGCCAGCATTCTCGCTCCGATGGCCGCCGCCCAGGACGAGGCATTTGTTGCGCCGTCCAAGGTTTGGGTCGAGGACACGGGCCATACGGTCGATCAGACATTCCTGAGAGATTGGCGCTCATACCAGATTCTGCTCGGTGACCCGATCTCCCAGGAGGTCCGCGACCGCGTCAAGATTGAGGGTGTGCCAACCAAGGAACGCACCATCCAGTATTTTGAGAATCTTGTGCTCGCCTCCACTGGTGATGCCGAACAGTCCGGCGACTCCTGGCATGTCCAGGCGCTTCCTCTCGGCGAGTATGCCTATGAGAAGGATGCCAAAAAGCTGGCCAAAGAAGATCTTGCCACAAGCGTCCGATTGTGATGGGTTTTCGGAGCAGGATTGCTACCTCTTCGAGGACACAGGCCACACGGTGAAACTCGGGTTCAAGGGCTATTGGGAAGTAAACAAAGGCGAGCAGCTTCTTGGCTCTGCCCTGACTGAAGAATTCGTAGCCTCAGATGGTTGGACAACGCAATACTTCCGTAACGGCGTTCTTCGCTGGAAGGATGGCGAGGGAATCGTCCCCCGCGCTCTCGGCAAGGAAGCCGCCAAACGCGACAAGGTCAAGACGAGTGCAATTTCCCAGCCTGAGGGCATACCGGCCTATTCGGAAGCGATCTTCTCGCCTCCCGTCGAGGTGGTGGAGGTAACCGCGCCAACCGGTCCGGGTCCGCAGCAGGGTGCCTACAAGGAAATCGTCATCTCCATCTCACAGCAATACATGTGGGCATACGAAGATGGCGTTACCGTTCTTGAAACCTACGTCAGCACCGGGACCGCAGAATCGATTGAAGTCACGACTCCAATCGGATACTGGTCAATTCTCACGAAGTACGACTCGCAGACGATGGAAGGCACGATTAGCAACGAGTACTACCGCGTCGAGGATGTTCCGTGGGTCATGTACTTCGACAACCTCGGCAACGCGATCCACGGGGCGTACTGGCACAACAACTTTGGTGTTCCAATGAGCCATGGTTGCGTAAACCTGCCAGTAGACATAGCTCAGTTCATGTACGGCTGGGCACCAATTGGCACGGCCGTCTCGGTCATCGCATAAACGACCCTGGACGGTAGACATCGGGTTTTCGCAACCGGAGCCCGATGTCTCATTTCTCCGAGTCGCCGCCGTGGTATCGTCTCGGCGTGATTGATTTCCTCTACTCCGCCACTAAACCTGTCTTTTTCAGACTCGATCCCGAGCGAGTGCACGACCGTGTGATCTCCGTGCTCGGTCGCATCAGTCAGACCCCATTCGCCCTCAACCAACTCCAACGTGCCGCCGCCTCACCTGATCCACGACTGTCGATTTCCATCGGCACGCTCAATCTGGCCGGGCCCGTAGGCATTGCCGCGGGTCTCGACAAGAATGCCGTCGCCTATCCTGCCCTCGGTGCACTCGGCTGGGATTATGTCGAGGTCGGAACCATCACTGTCGAGGCGCAAGATGGCAATCCCAAACCGAGGATGTTCCGTCTCCCCGAGGACCACGCGCTTGATCAACCGAATGGGTTTCCCGGGGCAAGGCGCCGACGCAATTGCCATGAACATCGTGCAGCGACGGAAATGCGGCGTGCCGATCGGCTGCAACGTCGGGCCAAACAAGGCGAGCGTCGAAGCCGGACTTGATGCCGTCGTCCGGGATTGCACCGAACTGGTCAGACGATTCGCATCGCTGGCCGACTACCTTGTGATCAACATCTCCTCACCCAACACCGCCAAACTCCGGGACCTGCAGGGGAGCGAGGCGCTCCGGGCACTGCTGACCGAGGTTAAATCCGCCCGTCCCGCCAACGCGCAAAAGCCGCTCTTCGTCAAGATCGCGCCAGACCTGACCGATGGGGAAATTGATGATGTCGTGAGTGTGGTTCTCCAGACCGGGATCGACGGGATCGTCGCGACCAACACGACCATTGCCCGCCCCGACTCACTCCAACATCCGAACCGCACCAAGCCCGGTGGATTGAGCGGCGAACCATTGCGTGCCCGGTCACTCGAGGTAGTCGGCAGAATTGCCACGCGCGACGAACGGGACGTTACCGATCATCGCGGTCGGCGGAATCTCTTCCGGTGCGCACGCCCTGGATGCGATTCGGGCTGGAGCATGGCTGGTGCAGGTTTATTCTGGTCTCATTTACGAAGGTCCCGGACTGGCCAACCGGATTCATGCCGAGCTATCCGCCGAACTGGACCGCACCGGTGCCAAATCCATCAATGAGCTTCGCGGTACCCATCTCTGACCGCTAGAGCAAAATGCGTTGCGGCCGAGTGTACAGGTTGAACGACTCGCCGCGGAGGAAGCCGATCAGGGTCAGGTTGAACTCTTCGGCGAGCTCGACTGCCAGACTGCTGGGTGCAGAGACGCCAGCCAGCACGGGAATCCGGCCGACGACCGCCTTCTGGGCCAACTCGTAGCTCAATCTGCCGCTGACCATCAGGATCGGTCCGCCCGATCGCCTGGGCCGGATTGAGCAGCGACCAGCCGAGCAGCTTGTCGACGGCGTTGTGGCGACCGACATCTTCCCGCACGGCCAGCACCTCACCATCGGCCGTGAACAGAGCCGCGCCGTGCAGTCCGCCGGTGCTCTCGAACAGCGTTTGCCGTTTGCGCAACTCGGTCGGTAGCAGTTCGATGACAGCTCGATCAACGGTGACCAGGTCGGGCACCGGTTCGATTCCGCGCATGCTCAGCTCATCAAGCGATGCCTTGCCGCAGACGCCGCAGGCACTGACCGCGGTCCGGAAATGGGCACCGGCTCGGCGATCGGGATCGGAACCGGTGACCGTCGCGCTGACGATGTTGAAGTTCTGCACCGCCGAGCCCTTGGGACCGACGCAGAACTCCATCTGCCGGATCTGATCGGCGCGCTGGACGATCCCTTCGGCCCAGAGCAACCCGGCGGCGAGCTCGAAGTCGTTGCCAGGGGTGCGCATGGTGACGTGGTTGAGGATCGGTTCGCCGGTCAGTTCGTCAGTCACCCGGATTTCGAGCGGCTCCTCGGTTGCCAGCCAGTCGGCTTTGCGCTTGACCCCATCCGGACCCACCGAGGTCAGCCGCACCCTGGTCTTGCTGGACTTGCGCAGCTCGGTCATCTCAGTCGGCTGCCTGACTGGTCGCGACGCGCTCGATGGTCACGAAGGCGTTGTAATCGGGCACGTTGGAGAGCGGCGACCGGGCCGATCGATCGAGCAGCATGTTGCCTTCCGGCCAGTAGACCTGGACGTTCCGCGGCTGGACTCGCGAGGTGAAAACGCGACCGGTCATCTCGCCGAAGCCGTTGCGAAGCGTGACCGTTTCGCCCTCGGTCAGGTTCAACGCGGCAATGTCGTCCCGGTTCATGAAGACCGCATCCCGAGCTTTCGTTCCGGTCATGGCGTCGTGCTTTTCGTGGACCATGGTGTTGAACTGCTTGCCACGCCGGGACGAAACCGCAAACATGCCGTCCGGAATCGCGACGTTCGGCAACTCGACGACGCTGAAATTGGCGCGGGCGTCGGCAGTCGGGAAGACCCAGTCGGCGCAAAGGTGTGGCCCGCCGTACTGGACCTGATCGCCGGTCGTGACGAGCGTCTGGATGCCGTCGTACGCCGGGACGATCCGGGCAATCTCCTCGCGGATTGCCTGGGTGCCGGTGAAGCCGATCCGGTCTGCCAGATCGGGGCGGACCCGACTGGCCAGTTCGCCGAAGACCTCCCACTCGGGCCGCGCCTCCCCGATTCTGCGACCGGCGATTTCCGGGCTGTACATGATCCGCCGCTCGGTGGAGGTCTGGGTGACGCCGCCGGGAACTTCGTAGCGAGTGGCGGCCGGCAGGAGGATGACCGTATCGGCCGGATCGGTGAACATCTGACTGCTGAGCACGATGTCGAGATGCACCCGCAGCGGAATCCGGGCCAGCGCGGCATCGACGTACGCCGGATCAGGCATCGCCTCGAGGAAGTTGCCGCCCATCGCGAAGAGGACATCCAGCTCGCCATTGGCAGCCGCGTCGATCATCATCGGGGCGGTCAGGCCGGGCGATTCGGGCACCGGGAATCCCCACGCTTCGGTGAGCGTGGCAGCGGATTCCGGCGTGATCGGGATCGTGCCGGGGAATGCCGTTGCGTACGCCCCCATCTCGGCGCCACCCTGGACGCCGGAGTGCCCGCGAATCGGCATCAGTCCGCACTTGTCCCGCCCGACGAACCCCTTGCTGAGCGCGATGTTGACGATCGCCCGGACCGTCGCCTCGCCGTAGGTGTGCTGGGTGACGCCCATCGACCAGACGAAGACGGCCGTTTTCGCATTGGCCACCAGTTCGCCGAACGAGCGCATCCGGGCCGTGGTCGTTCCGGACGCAGCCTCAAGATCGGCCCACGAGAGCGAGCCGACGTGCGCTTCGGCGGCGGCGAAATCGTTTGTGTGCTTGTCCACGAAGTCCCGGTCGATTGCGCCCCGCTCGATCATGTGCTTGAGCGCGCCGGAGAGGAAGGCGACGTCTCCGCCGGTCGAGATCAGGAAGGTGTCGTCGACCAGCTTGGTGCCGAAGAGTGCGCTTTCCGGGATCGACGGAATCCAGTAGCGCTCCATGCCCGGCTCGCGCATCGGTGTTGATGCTGACGATCTTCGTCCCCTCGGCTTTGGCGTGGTGCATGTACTTGGTCGTGACCGGCTGATTGTTGGCCGGGTTGGAGCCGATGAAGACGAGCAGATCGGTGCCGATCCAGTCGGTGTAGGAGCAGGTGGTGGCCGAAACGCCGAGGGTTGCCTTGAGCGAAACGGTGCTGGGCGAGTGGCAGATGCGGGCGGCGTTATCGATGTTGTTGGTGCCCATCGCCCGGACCGCTTTCTGGGCGGCGTAGTAGGTCTCGTTGGGGACGCCGCGGCTGGTCAGGTAGTAGCCGGTGCGGTCGGGGTGGACGTCCCGGATGCGCTGCGAGATCAGATCCATCGCGACGTTCCAGGTGATCCGGGAGAAGCCGCGATCGCCCTTGCGCCGGATCATCGGGTAGGGCAATCGACCGAGCTCGCGCAGTTCGGCACTCGATCTGGACCGGTACGCCGCGACATCTGCCAGCGGTCGGTGATCGAGGGCGGGCATCGTGTTCAGGCGGAGCAGGCGGAGGCGGATGTTGCAGAGATGCGGACCGTCGAGCGTCCAGTCGTGCAAACCGGCGACCCCGAGTGCGCAGCCATCGCAGACGCCCTGGGAGAGGATGCGCCAGGCGAACCCGGCCTCATCGCGGTTTTCCCAGAGGGCGCGGGTGACTTCGGCGAAGTTGTTGGGATGTTGCTCGCCGATGCCGAATGGCTTCAGGCTGGCCCAGAGTGACGGGTTAAGCGGACGCGCCATGGTTACCTCGCATGTTGGGGCAAGTATCCCATCCCTGGGGTTGGAGGTTGTTGGTTGAAGGTTGGGACGGGGTTCTGGGTTTCAGGTTTTGGGTTTTGGCAGTGGGCGGGACTGGCGACTTTCCTCCTAATCCCTCAATCCCTTCGGCTAATCCCTATTTCGCGGCTTCTGATCGGCGGCTGCGACCAACCGGGCCTGGGCTGGGGGGAGGGAGACGCGGTAGGCGGTTTCGACGCCCGGGATGGTCTTGATCTCGTCCAGCGCGGCCTGCGGAATTTCGTCGTCGACATTCAGCACCATCAGGGCCTCGCCGCCGCGATGATGGCGACCGACCTGCATGCCGGCGATGTTGACCCGGTAGAGCCCCATGATCGTGCCGACCCGACCGACGATGCCCGGCACGTCGCGGTGATGCGTGATCAGGACGTCGCCGGCCAGTGCGCGATCGAGGGCGAAGCGATCGACCTCGACGATTCCGGCGGTTCTCCGATCCCACATGACGCGGACGTGATGCGACGTTTCGCCGAGCACTTCGAACGAGAACGACGGCTCGACATCGGCTTCATTGGCACCGGTCAGGGCGGTCAGACTGATGCCCAGCTCCTCGGCGACGATCCGGGCGTTGACCGAGGTGGTGAAGCGACCGGTCCAGCGGTTGATCGCTTCGGAGAGGGCGGCGCTGGTGACGTGCTCGATGACATCGGCCGGGACGATGCCGCGGACCGTGACCCGGAAGTCGGTCGGAATCTCCGGCTGCACGACCGTCAGCAAGTGACCGGCAGCTGCGGCAACCGAGGTCAGGCGCTGGAGATCGGGAGCGAGCAACGAGGCGGGCGGCAGATTGACCGCGTTCGGGACCGACTCGCCGGCCAGCGCGGCCAGGGTTGTGGTGCTGATCATCTCGCCGACGTTGGCCAGCGCTTCGGCACTCGAGCCACCGGTGTGCGGGGTCAGGACGACGTTCGGCAGCGAGAAAAGCGGGCTCTCGGTGGTCGGTTCGAACGGGAAGACATCGACTCCGGCGCCGCGCAGGTGACCCTTGGCGACCGCTTCGGCCAGCGCATCCTGATCGACGACATCGCCGCGCGCCGCATTGATGACGATCGAGCCCGGTTTGATGAGCGCGATCCGTTCGGCATCGAGCATGTGCCGGGTCTGATCGGTGCTCGGGCAGTGATAGGTGACGACATCGGCGCGGGCGAGCAGATCCAGGTAATCGACCTGCTCGACGCCGAGTTCATCGAATCGCTCCGGGCGGATGAACGGGTCGTAGGCGATGACGTGCATCTCGAACGCCTTGAGCCGGGTTGCGACGACCGTGCCGACCCGACCGAGACCGACGATGCCGACGGTTTTGCCGGCCAGATCGATCGGTTTGATCTTCTTGCGTTCCCAGCGACCGGCCCGGGTGCCTTCATCGGCGATGTTGATCTGGCGGGTGACGGCGAGGAGCAGGGCGATGGTGTGCTCGCCGGCCGAGATCCGGTTCGCTCCCGGCGCATTCAGGACCAGCACGCCGCGCCGGGTGGCGGCATCGAGATCGACGTTATCGACCCCTACTCCGGCCCGGGCGACGACCCGCAGTTTCGGTCCGGCGGCGAGGACTTCCTCGGTCACCTGGGTCTCGCTGCGGACGACCAGGGCATCGGCATCGGGCAGAACGGCGAGCAGGGCGGGCAGATTGGTGCCATCGACATCGGTCAGTTCGGCGGCCGAGGCGAGATGGGCGCGGGCACCGGGATCGATCTGATCGGCGATGACGATCCGCGGTCGGTTGCGCATCAGGTTGCTCAGTCGCTCGTTCTCGCGCTTGAGCTCGTCGAGCCGGTAGATGATCGCCATCAGGCTGGAGACCGGCCAGATCTTTTCGTGCGGTTCGAAGGCCGGGGTCGATTCGGTCGTGATCAGAAACGTCGTGATACCGGCTTTGGCGTAATTGACCGCGTGGCGAACACTGTCCTCGACCGCGAATGTGCAGCCCTCGGCGCCGGCGACTTCGGCCTTGTCGTCCGAGAAGAGCATCTTGACGTCCGGGAAGCCGTGGCGACGGAGCCAGGCCGCGGTCATCGCGCGCGATTCCTCGTTGCGGGCGGTCAGGATGCGCACGTGCTCCATGCCGAGCAGTTCGATGATCCGGGCGATGAATTCCTGGGCGTCGGCGCCTGGCATCAGGTGCGAGGCCGGTCCGTCGTCGGAATAGACCCACTCGCGGACCGCCATCGGCACATTGAGACCGGCCGAATCGATAAATGCCGACTCGGGCAGATCCATGCCGAAACGTGGAATTGGCGGCCACGGCAAGCGGACGCGGATGCTCGGTCAGGACGCCATCGAGATCGATGGCGATATTGAGCGAATGTGGCGACGAAAGCGGCGTCGACGACATGGGGTCGGGTATCTCCGGGTGCAATCAGTCAGAAGGGGGACGCGCCGGTGGGTCCGTGCTGAGAGTATAGGTTGGTAAGTCGAGGAGTCGAGTAGGCGAGAAGTCGAGGAGAGACGAAAAGACGAGGAGACGATCAGACGAATCGGCAGAGATGCCCAGCGGGCGCACCTGTAGATAGTGGTCGAGATTGCGCTTCGATGAGATTACCTGGAACGACGCCGGGACTGATCAGTTCGGGGAGCGGGATTGGGGTTTTGATGGGGTGGTTTGGGGTTGCTCTGTTGCGGACGGGGTGGGGTCCGGGAAACGGGGTGGTGCTGACTAACGAGGCGGGTTCCCTCGTGGCCCTGTACGGAAGGCTGGTCCAACACAAATTTTGCACTGCCCAGGCCCGCCCTCCATGTCATGGGTGCCACTTGGGCGCATAGTAGCACATGTGTTCTGTTCTTGTCAAGAGTCGTAACTATCGTTCGCAATGAAGCTACCATCGAAGGCTATTCAGATCAATTCCGACGGGGGTGAAGACCCCAATCGACCGGGAGTATCCTGGTGCAAACGGTCAGGTTGGATGCTCTTTGGTGGGTCCACCCTTGAGCGGCCGGAATCCAATGCGGTCTGCCCTGCCGAAACGCTCAATCGAAAGGACCTGGGTCACAATCGTCTCATCCCATGTCATGGGATGCTGATTGTCGTCTCACAGTCGTCTAGAAGGATGTCGGAGCGACTGTCTGTACCGTCGCCACCGTTGCACTTATCGTTCGGGCCCGGGCCCCCGCCTAGCCAATCCGATCCGTCGCGGCCAAAAAGGGTGTCAGTACCTCCCTCGCCATCAAGAGAGAGTCGGCTCCTGCTCCGCCATAGATGCCATCGTCCCCCGCGCCGCCGTAGATGACATTTACGGACAGGTCCGGAATCGAGATTGAACCAAAGCCGCCAATGGCAGGTCGTTCCCATCATCGCCATAAATCGTGTCGGCATATGACAAGCCGGTGATTGCTGGGCCGCTCTCAAAGTCACCCAGTATGTAGTCGTCGCCGGGTCCGCCATAGATGAGGTCATTCCCGGGATCCGGCGCTGATCTGATCGTTTCCGCTTCCGCCGGTGATGGTGTCGTTGCCCGGGTCCGCATCGCCTGCGATCGTTGGGGGCAGGAGACCGATCAGATCGGCTTCCGGTCCGCCATTCTCTATGTGGTTGCCAGGCCCGCCCAGGAGCAGATCGCTACCTGAGCTAGCGGAGAGGTAGTCATGACCGGGGCCACCCCACAGGCGGTCCGATCCGGATTCTCCGTACATCCGGTCGTTGCCGTTTTCGCCTTCGACTGTGTCGTCGCCGCTGCCAGCGACCAGCTTGTCGTCACCATCTCCTCCAACCACGACATCGTTGCCATCGCCCGCCGAGAGCGAATCGTTGCCGACCTCTCCGGAAAGGGAGTCATTCCCATTCTGACCGTAGATGCGATCGCGGCCGCCCCCTCCGCTGGCGGCATCCCATCCATCTCCGAGGGTGATCTTGTCGTCACCTTGTCCGCCGAATTCCCGGTCGTCGCCAGTTCCGCCGGCCAGCGAATCGTTGCCACCTTCTCCATAGATGTCGTCATTGCCGCCGCCACCACGAAGTTTGTCGTTCCCCTGCCGCCGTAGAGCTTGTCGTTTCCGTTGTCAGCGGTAACGTCGTCGTTGCCGTTTCCTGCATAGACCGTGCCTTCGCTTGATGTGATGTCGATTACATCCGAGCCGTCACCGGAATCGATCTTGACTGTGCCGACTCCGGTGACGATTCGATCATTACCGGTACCCGAACAGATCAGATCATTGCCCCCTTTGCCATTAATGACATCCGGACCGGCCGAACCGACAATCACGTCCGATCCGGTTGTTCCGGAAAAGGTTCCTGATCCAGTGATCGTGGCTGATTTGCCGAAGCAGCTCGCAGCAAGGACAGGTTGGGCAGAGGAAGTAAAGAGCACAAATAGCAGGGGCGCGAGTACGGAAAGGCGTTGAAGACGGATCATCGGCAAATCTCCTCAGGTACGCAGCCAGAGACCAGTGGCTGAAATGTCGGTTCGCTCTTCATGGGATGCTCACAACCGTCTCACAGTCGTCCAGTAGGATGTCAGACCGAGAATCCGTGCCTTCTCCGCCGTCACATACGTCGTTGGGGCCAGGACCGCCGCCGAGCCAATCACTGCCTTGAAATCCGTAAAGCGAATCGGTGTCCGCTTCGCCGTAAAGGGCATCATTGCCACCAGCACCGAACAGCAGATCATTTCCGCTCCCACCAGACAAGACATTGGCGGATTGATCATAGTTTCCAGAGTAAAGCGTACCGCCAAGAATGACGTCATCTCCGTCTCCGCCATTTATTTCATCGCCAGAGTCGTACAGTGATCCGTTGACGCCATCTCTGAACTCGCCCATCAGGTAGTGTCGTTCCCCCCTGCCCGTAAATGACGTCTGCTCCGGTACCACCGGCGATGTAGTCGTCTCCAGAGCCGCCGTCGATCAGATCGTTACCGGGATCCTGGTCGTTGGTAGCGTCGTCCTATAGGCACCAATCTGATCGTCTCCGGACCCGCCATTCTGGATGTCGTTACCCGGTCGTCCATAAAGGAGGTCGCCACCATCGTTACCCGACAGATAGTCGTCCCCGTTGCCTCCATCGAGCAAATCACTCCCGCCCTCTCCATAGAGACGATCGTTACCCGCAAATCCATACATCTTGTCATTTCCGGAACCAGCAACCAGCTTATCGTCTCCACCTCCTCCGTCTGAGAAGTCTTCCCCACTCCCTGCTGAAACTGAATCGTTCTCCGATCCACCAAAAATATGGTCATCGCCGTCCTGACCGTACATCCGGTCGCGGCCTGCATCTCCACTGGCTTGGTCGTTCCCCAAACCGAGCGTTATCTTGTCATCTCCCTCACGGCCGATAAGCGTATCGTTGCCATCACCTCCGGCCAGGGAATCCGACCCGCTCCCTCCGTCGATTGTGTCATTGCCCTCGCCACCGCGAACCTTGTCATTGCCGTTGCCTCCGAACAACTGGTCAACGAAATCTCCACCGGTGAGATCGTCGTTGCCGTCACGTCCGTAGATGGAGTTGGTGCCAGTGCCTGCGACGACAATGTCCGAACCTGGCCCGGCGTCTATGGTTGCGTTACCGATACCGGTAGTAATCCGGTCGTTGCCGCTACCACCGCAAATGAGATCGTTTCCTCCCCCGCCACTTATCACATCCGGTCCTGGCGATCCCCAAATTACGTCCGCACCAGGTCCACCAGAAATTGCTCCTGAACCAGTGATTGTCGGAATCTCGCCAAAGCATGAATCTGCCGCGCGCGTCGCGGGCGGTGGCGACGCGACGATGAGCAATGCTACGGACGCGAGAAACATGTTGACATGTCGCACGGTGGTGACCTCCATCAGCTGGCACTAGTCGAACAGAAGCCCTTTCGAGGTGCTGCGCTGGAGCCTTTCACCGACTTCTGACACGCTCAAATTAGGGTGATGATGTTGCCAGCGGTATCCGTAAGGTTACGTATTCCGTTGCCGATCGGCTGAATCAAGACCAGCTGTCGGCAGAAGGATCCGACCTGTGAACAAGCAATGAAGGCAACAAGGCACGAGAAAGGGGCATTCCCACAAGCGGCATTGCCTGGCTCCACTGGCCGGGCGCGCAATTGTCTTTGCGTTAGTTTCAGTAGGGATTTATGACAATCGAACCCGCATCGACCAATCATCAACCGCACGAGGACCGATTCGTCCCCGCCCCCGACCAAATCTACGGATGCGAGAGGGCGGGCTGATTGCCACGTGCCCCTACGAGTCGCGACGTGGCTCATTGCCATCAACCAACAATCTCATTACCGACGAACGTGGTACGCCCATTGACACAATAGAACACGTGTACTACTCTGTACGTCAAGTGGCACGTTCGGTATGAGCGCGGGCCTGGGCAGCGGTAGTATCGTCCCGAGGTTGTTCCTCGTTAATGCCACTGCCGGTGTCAGGACCGGCCATCCGGGGGCTGAAAGACGCACAATTCCTCCCTGTCCACACGAACGGTCGCTCCGTTCCGATTCCGGGACCCCGAGAGCAGACAAAATAGTTGTCAGTTTGCGGTTGTCAGTTGGCAGACAAAAGAGTTTCTGGTTTCTAGTTTCTCGTTTCCCGCCTGCAAACGACGCACCCAACAGCGCGATCGCCCCTCTCCGCCAAACCGAATCTCTATCCGCAGTCACCGTTGATTGGCGGAGAGGGGTTGGGGGTGAGGTCGTGCAGTGCGCTGCGTGGCACGGGTTTCGTTCATTCCCGAAGTGCCCAGGTCGCATTGCCATGCGACGCTACGGGGTGTTTTCGGATTTGCGGCGTTTCTTCCCTTTCGAGCTTCCGCCCAGGGTGCCGAGGAAGGGGGAGCCGGCGCCGAAGAGGAAGCCGAGGTCGTACCAGCTTCCGGCGCGTTGCGGGTCGTAGACCGGTTGGCCGTCGAAGATGCCGATGATGTGTCCGCCCAGGACGATCCAGCCGGTGATTCCGTTCCAAAGTCCCCAAAGCAGGTCGTGCCACCACATATGTCGCTTCGCTCCTGTTGTCAGTTCGCGAGTTGTCAGTGTGTCCGAGGGTAGATTTCCGTTTCCAGCCATCCGGTTGCCGACCGAGGTAATCGGGGTTTTCACCCCGACACTACGTTGTGGACGCTGTCTCGAACTGCTCGCCTACTTCAGGCTGAAGGGCGGGTAGACGTCGATCACGAGGGTGCCGGTGTAGGCGATTACGTCGGCTTGTCCCAGCGCATTGACGCCCTCAACGAATTCGAACATGGCCGCGCGGTAGCGTCCGGTGAAGACGATCGGCGAACCAGGCACCGATCACGACGACGAGTCTGCGGCCACGCAATAGTCGACGAAGAAGAGCGCGATGAAATGCGCGGCATGGCCAGCGAATTCCACTTGTACGAGTTCGGCGTTGTACCGGTTACAGGTCGTTGTCGGCACGTCCGGATAGGCGAAGTCGAGATGGACCGATTGCTGTTCATCGTCGTTCGAGGGGTACTTGTCGTCCATGCAGGGCGACGTAGGCCACGACGCCGGTTGGTAAAGCGTTGCAGCTCGAGGTTCCAGTCGAACCACCACCGCTCGGGTACTTCTGCCGCAAGACGATCATCATCGCGGTCGCGGCGACCAGGATCGCCACCGGTCCACCCGGCGCTTGCGACCCGTCGGCTCAGCAGTTGCCTTGTCCGTGCATGGACCGCACGCCGTCGGGCCAGGTCGGAGCCGCCATCACCGCCCCCGCGATGATCAGGATCGGGATGGCGACGATCCGGGCGAATCAAAGTCGACCACCGATTAAGCGGGCGATGCCAGGCATAGTCGACGGAGAATTCGCAGTGGATACGGTCGTTCGGTATTGCCTGAGCGACCCTTGCCAGACGATTCCGCGGATTGGACCGGTAGCCGGGGTCGCAATCCGTCGGACCAGGTGATCGTCATCGGTTCCGTTCGGAGTCTCGCATGTGGCAATGCCGCGACAAGTCATAAAAGCGGAGCCCCTCGCCTTGCGGCTAGGGGCTCGTTAGTTATTCGTCTCTTCGACTTCTCGACTCCTCGACTTCTAGCTCAGCGAGAACGGTGGGTACTTGTCGGTGACGAGGGTGCCGGCGTAGGCGATGACGCGGTTGTTCCAGCGGAGGACGCCTTCGACGAAGTTGAACATCCAGCGCGGGTACTTGCCGGTCAGCAGGATGGCGACCCAGGCGAGGACGATGACCAGGCCGGCGGTGGCGTTCAGGAAGGCGAGGGCGATGTAGTGCGGGATGGCCAGGAACCATTTGACCAGCGGCATGAACCGGTTGAGGTCGTTGCGGGACGTCGGGGTAGGCGTAATCGAGGTGGACGGACTGGTGCTCATCGGTGGAGGGGTACTTGTCGTCCATCAGGGCGAGGTAGACGGCGACGCGGTTGATGAAGCGCTGCAGCTCGAGGTTCCAGTCGAACCACCAGCGCGGGTACTTCTGGCGGAAGACGATCATCAAGGCGGTGGCGCCGACGACCAGGCCGCAGATGCTGGCGAAGAAGTCGTCGTTCCCGGAGCCACCACCGAGGATCGCGCCGATGATGAACAGGATCGGCACGGCGAAGATGATGCGGATGAGCGTGCTGAGTCGGTTCAGCTTTCGCTCCGGATAATCGACTGAGAACTGAAGCGGATACTGTGCGGTTGTGTCCAAAACAAACCTCCCCGGTTTGCGCCATGTTGTCGTTTGGCATTGATGTGTTGCGGTGGTCAGCGAGTGACCCTATGACCGTATCTTGGGGGAGGATTCTGTGAGCGGATTGTGAAGTGGGGTTTCGGGTCTCGGGTTTTGGGTTTTCGGTTTTGGCGGTTGCCGTTCGACGGGATCTGGTTGATCCGGTGAGAGAGTGTGCCCCGGGGTTTCGGGGCACTGGGTGACTGAGTTACTTCTTGGTGCGGGGGGATTTGGTTACTGGCTTGATGTTTTCGAGGTCGGCGATGGCATCGGAGTTGGAGGCGACGACCGGGGTGCCGTTCTCTTCGGTATCGACTTTGCGCAGGCGGGCGGCTTCTTCGGATTTACGGAAGCTGGCCATGCGGTCTTCGTGGGCCGAGGTGATTTCCTTGCGGCGTTCCTGTTCGGAGATTTGACGGGCTGTTTGTGGGGTCGACATAGGTAAGGCTCGCGATCGCTGAAGTGAATCGGGGTCGTGGGCGCCAACTCGACTTAAGTCGGGCCACTCACAGTGTGACATAGTCAGCCGCTCTGCGAGTGAGGGTCCAACACCAGGAATCCCTTCGCTACCAGCGTCTCGACGATGTGCGCCGCTACATGTCGCTGGCCGCCCGGTACCGAGTAGAACCCTCGCCGTCTGGCCAGATCACCTGCTCCTGCGGGATCAGGCGAGCCTCGCCTGTGCCTTGGCTGTGTGTTGGCTGCGAAATTCAAGCGGTTATGTAGCGTTCTCACAGGTTTCCTTGAGGTAATCCTGTCAGTATCCAGATACGTATTCACCGAAAGAGCCGATTGTGGCATCGACCGTGGCTGGAGTGACGAATGCCTGTTCCCAAATCTGAGCGCTTTCCTGCATTTTTCGATAGCGGAATGACCCGTCGTGGTCTGATAGGCGGTGCAGTTGCAACCGCCGGTTCGTTGGCTGGACGTAGCGGAGGTCCGCGGCTCGATGCTGCCGGGCGGGCAACGGTCCGAACGAGTGCTGCGGCAGGATGGCGACTTCGCGGCGTCGGTCGGCTCGTCCCACGTGCTCGCGACGGATGCCGGAATCGAGATGCTGGCGGCGGGTGGGACGGCGGCGGACGCTGCGGTTGCGGTTGCGGCGGCCCTTTCGGTCGTTGAGCCGTACTTTTCGCACGCACTTGGCGGCGGGGCCTGGTCGCTTTACTTCGATGCGGAATCGGGCGACGTCACCAGTCTCGATGGGGTTGGTCCGACTGGATCGCTGGCCTCGCTGGAGGATTACGCGACCCGCTCCGACCTCGATGGGATGCATCAGGCGAATGTGCCGGGCGCATGGGATGGCTGGATGCTTTGGCTGGAGCGGTTTGGTCGGCTGGACTTGCCGGATGTGCTGGCGCCGGCGATCCGGTTGGCAAGGGATGGGTTCGCGGTTTCGGGCGAAATGGCGTACTACATGAGCCTCGAGTACGACCGGATTCTGGCCCATCCGCCATCCGCCTCGGTCTATGCGCCGAACGGAGTCTTCCCCGCTGCGGGCGAGATCATGACCATGCCGGCGCTGGCTGACACGTTTCAGGCGCTGGCCGATGTGTATTCGGAGGCGGGGGATCGGTCGGTCGGGTTGCAGGCGGCGCGGGACTACTACTATCGCGGTCCGATCGCCGAGGCAATCGTTGCCCAGTCCGAGGCTGAGGGCGGCTACCTGACCATTGCCGACTTCAACGACTTCGAGGCGGAGATCGTCGAGCCGGTTTCGATTTCATACGGCTCGACGATGCGGGTCTATCAGAATCCGCCGAACAGCCAGGGCGTCACGATGTTGCTCGCCCTCAATATATTGAAGGGAATCGATCAGACCGGCCTGGCTCCGTTGAGTGCGGACGTCGTTCACGCGCAGGTCGAGGCGATGAAACTGGCCTTCGGTGATCGATATGCGTTCATCGGCGATCCGGCGTTTGTCGACATCGATCTGGACTTCCTGCTTTCGGATGAGCACGCCGCCGAGCAACTGGCCCGAATCGATATGGGGTCGGCGATGGTCTGGCCCGATACCGCACCGCTGACCCAAATGGAGCCGGCGAACACGACCACGTTCCAGGCGACTGATCAATTCGGCAATGCGGCCTCCATTACGACAAGCATTGGGCTGGCGTTTCTGGTGATCGGCGATACCGGGATTCACATCAACGAGCGCAACCGGTTTTTCTCGTCAGAGCCGGGCAATGTCAACGTGATCGAACCTGGCAAGCGGGTCCGGCACACATCGTGCCCCTACATGGTGCTGCGGGACGGGCGGCCGTTCGTGCTGGGGGCAAACACCGGCGTCGACACGCAACCACAGGCCCAACTGCAACAACTGATGAGCGCGATCGACTTCGGACTCTCGGCTCAGGACGCGGTAAATCAGCCAAGATGGGTGAGCACTGCCTTTCCGGCATCGACCGTTCCGTATGCGATTGGCAACACCTTGCAAATGCAGGCGGGATTCCCGGACGCCGTCGTAGCAGGACTTGCGTGGCCGCGGGCATCAGATTGTGATCGGCGAGGGCGTTTTCGGATCGGCAGGCATGATCAAGCTGAACGCGGACGGCTCGAGTGCCGATGTGGGCGTTGAGCGGTCGACATCGATGTCCAGCGGCCAGGTGCTTTAGCCCTCCTGCCATCTGCTACCTTGGGTCGCGGAATGGCGCGGCGGGTAGTGAATCAGACCGGAGTTGGCAATGGCGCTGGAGCGAATTCTCACGATTGGAGCGTTCGGGTTTACCGAGGCGACGTTCTTCGCTGCGCTGGTCGAGGCGCGGGTCGACCTGCTGGCGGACATTCGGCAACGGCGCGGGGTGCGTGGGGCGGAGTACGCGTTCGTGAATCACCAGCGCCTGGTGGCCGGGTTGTCGGCAGCAGGGATCGGCTACCGGTACGAGCCGAGGTTTGGCACCGACTGATGCGGTTCGTGCGATTCAGCACGCGGCCGATGCGGCGAGTGGCACTGGCAGCCGAGCGCGGACTGAAACAGTTCCCGAGTTCGCAGCCGCGTACCGGGCAGAGGTGCTGGACCAGTTCGATGTGGCCGCGTTCGTCGAGTCGCTCGATCCCGGCGCGAAGGCGATCGCGTTCTTCTGCGTCGAGCAGCACCCGGCCGCGTGCCACCGGAGCATCGTGGCCGCCCGGATCGGTGACGAGCTCGGGTTGTCGGTGGAGCATCTGGTGCCCTGACGGTGTGCTGGTGGTGTCGCATTGCCAAGCGACGCTAGGGGATTTCGACGCCGATGACTGTTTCGCACCCGTCGTTTCCGAAGAGGTAATCGAAGTCGCCTTGCTCGCCGTTACAGATGTCACCCGGGCCGTCGCCACCGCCGAAACCGTCGTCGCCGTAGCCGCCCTTGAGGACATCCGTGCCGCCGAGACCGAATAATGTGTCGTCCCCAAGGTCGCCGAAGAGGTCGTCGTTGCCATCGTCTCCCTGGAGGATGTCGACACCCTCATCACCGTGCAGGGAGTCGCCGTTCGGTCCTCCAAGCAGGTAGTCGTTGCCGCCGGAACCGTAGAGTGTGTCTGCTCCCGATTCACCTTCGATTCGATCGTTGCCCAGATTGCCGCCAATGATATCGTCGCCATCGCCGCCATACAGATAGTCGTCGGAGAGGTCGTCATTCGTGAAGACGCCGCCGCCGGAGATGAAATCATTGCCAGCATCACCGTAGATGGTGTCGGAGCTGAGGGTCAGGTTTGCGCCGTCGAAAACGGTGTAGTCCCCATATATGTCGTCGTCGCCTTCGTTGCCGTGGATGATGTCGGCACCCTGACCGGCCCAGACCTTGTCGTCACCTGGGCCTCCGTTGATTGTGTCGTTACCGGGATCGAGGTTGTTGCCGCGATTGGACACCACCTCGCCGATCAGATCGTTGTCCGGGCCGCCGTTGCTGGTGTCGTTTCCCTCGCCGCCAACGAGCGCGTCTTCGTTCTCGTTCCCGGAGAGATAGTCGTTCCCCGCCTCGCCGAAGAGGGTGTCGTCACCTTCTTCGCCGTAGATGCGGTCGTCCTGGTCGCCGCCGTACGCGGTGTCATTGCCGGAACCGGTGACCAGCTTGTCGTTACCGCCGAAACCCTTGATCAGGTCGTCGCCCGCGCCGGCCGAGACCGAGTCGTCGCCATCACCGGCATCGATCGTATCGACGCCGTCCTGGCCGTAGATGCGGTCGCGGTCGGCCTGGCCGTACGCGCGGTCATTGCCGGAGCCGAGGGTAATCTTGTCGGCGCCATCCCCGCCGAAGAGAACGTCCGCTCCCTCGCCACCCGCGATCGAATCGTCGCCGTCATTTCCCTGGATCCGGTCGGCACCGCCTTCGCCGCGCAGTTTGTCGTTGCCGGGGCCGCCGAAGAGCTCGTCCTTGCCCGTGTTGCCGGTGACATCGTCGTTGCCGTTACCGGTCTGGACTTCATTGGTGCCCGGGCCCAGGAGGACGAAATCGTTGCCGTCTGCCGTGTCGATGATAGTGTCGCCGATGCCTGTGAAGATGCGGTCATTTCCAGCGAGGCTGCAAATGATGTCGTCGCCGCCGTTGCCGTTGATCGTGTCGGGACCATTCGAGCCCTGGATGACGTCCTTGCCTGGAGTGCCGTTGATGGTGCCGCTACCGGATTTGGTGACCGTTTGGCCGAGGCAGGTGGCGGCCAGGGTTGGTTGCACTGCGGTGCCGATGAGGGCCAGGGCGAATACTCCGGCAAGCAGTGAGCGAACGAGACCCATGGCGGTAACCTCTGATTCAGTGCGAGCGGGCAGCAACTACTCCTACGGTACAGCACCTGTCTTTGATTTGCGCCGTTTCATCCGGGGATGGCCGGCTTGTGCCCGATTCGCGATTCAGACCGACGAGAGAACGGCTACCCGGTGACTCATATCACCGGGTAGCACCTCATCCTGAATCTGTGGCGGTTACGGGATGCTGACGTATTGTTTCGCAGCCGGCTGGTTCGGTGCCGAGGTAGCCGTCGAGTCCGTCGTTGCCGTGGCAGTAGTCGTCGGGGCCGTCGCCGCCTGAGAGCAGGTCGTCGCCGTCGCTGCCGGTGATTGTGTCGCGATTCCGTTGTCGCCGGAGAGTTGATCGTTGCCCTCGTTGCCGATCAGCTGATCATTGCCTTCGCCACCAGACGAGGACGATCGTTTCGCGGGGCCAGACGGTCAGTCGGTCGTCGACATGGTCCGATCGATCATCTCCTGCCAAACCGTTGATGGCGTCGTCACCGTCGGAGCCATCAATGCAATCCACACCCGTTCCGCCGGTGACTGAGTCATTGCCAAGCGCCTGAGTCGACGATTGAATAGCCGGACGCGATCAGTGATGATGTCGTCACCGCCGAATGCTTCGATGAACGCACCGTCCTGGCCCGGCGTCGATGCACGTCCGCGACTTCGCTGGCGTAGATGCGAGTCGTACCCGCTGCCGTCAGAGAGTTGACTCGGGCCGGAGGTACTGATGTCGGTGACTGGCCACAGGCGTTGATGCCGATCACGCATCGTCCGCCATCCGTCCATGACGTCGTCCGTAGGCCGGGACTAGGCCAGGCGTGTCTGTGCAACCATCGGCAATCAACCAATCGAGTTACCGTTTCCGCCAATCAGTCTGTCACGATACCTGGACCGCCAGTTAGATCAGTCGTCATTCCTCGCCGCCGTTCATGAGGTTGGAGCTGTAAATCGAGGATTCGCACAATCCGGCGGAGTCGATTCAATCATGCTCGTTCCGGCGCCTGCCGTATGAGCTCATCGCTGCCTGAGCCGCCATGTCAGGGTAGTCCATCTTGCCTACGCGCTTCCGGACAGATAGTCATCGCCATCGCCACCAGTCAAGGCGTCATGAGGACTCCGAGGACTCCGCCGTAGATTCGGTCGTTACCGGCGTCGCCGGATGCGTATCCGGATCCTCCGACCACGAGTCTTGTCGTCAGCCGATTACCGCCCCAGAGATTGTTCGAACCGGGACCGCCGTCGATGGTGTCGTTGCCGGGGCCGCCGTCGATCTGGTCGTTTTCGTCTTCGCCGTAGATGCGGTCGTTGCCGTCCTCACCAAGGATCGTGTCGGGTTCGTTGCCGCCGCGAATGACGTCGTTGCCGGAACCGCCGCGGAGTGTGTCTGAGTCGTCCTCACCCGCAATGACATCGTTGCCGCCGTCGCCCTTGATGCGGTCGACCCCGTCGCCGCCACGGAGTTTGTCGTCACCGGCACCACCGAAAATTAAGTCGTCGTTTGGTCCGCCATAAACGTTGTCGTTACCGTCGCCTGCCGAGATTTGGCTTGGCCCGCTTCCAATAATGATGACGTCGTCACCTGAACCGGCGCTGATCCAGGTCTGGCCACTGCCAGTCCGGATGCGGTCGTTGCCGGAACTGGAGCAAATCACGTCATTGCCGCCCCGACCGTAGATCGTGTCGGCATTGGAGGATCCGAGGATTACATCGTTGCCGGACGTGCCGAGAATCGTACCGCTCCCGGAAATGGTGACCGGCATATCGAGGCAGGTTCGGGCGGCCATTGCAGGCGTCGACCAGGCGACGGACGCAGTGGCGAGAATCATCATGGTGAGGGTAAGGCGGGGAAGTATCACCGGGGGAATCCTTTGCATACTCAGCAAGAGTCCCCCGACTACCCGATTCTAAAGCAAGCTATCGGATTAGTCAACGCGCGGTGCGAATTAGCCACCGCACCACGGTGCTGCGGCTGGTCGCCTAAGATTAGGGCCTAAGCATTTGGCCTCAGTGGGGAGCATCTCAATTGGCTGACATCACGACATATCAGAACTACATCAACGGCGAGTGGGTCGCGGCAAAATCTGGTGGCACATTCGAGAACCGGAATCCGGCGAATACAGACGACCTGATCGGCAATTTCGCGGCATCCGGGGCGGAGGATGTCGACGCGGCGGTTGCGGCGGCGGCTGAGGCGTATCCAGCCTGGCGGGCAACCTCGCCAATCGCCCGGGCGAACATCCTCTACAAGGCGTCGGAGATTCTGGCCAGCCGGATTCCGCAGATTGGCGCCGATCTGACCCGCGAGGAAGGCAAGACCCTCAAGGAAGGCATCGGCGAGACGACCCGGGCGATGCAGATCCTGCGCTATTACGCGGGCGAAGCGCAGCAGCCGCACGGCGAGCACTACCCATCGGTCAACACGACCACGCTGCTCTACACGGTTCGCGAGCCGCTCGGGTGTGACGGCGATGATCACGCCGTGGAACTTCCCGATCGCGATTCCGGTCTGGAAGATTGCTCCGGCACTGGCGTTCGGCAACACGGTTGTCCTCAAGCCGGCGAGTCTGACGCCGCTCTGCGCGGTCCGGCTGATGGAAGTGCTGCATGAGGCCGGGATTCCGAAGGGCGTGGTCAATCTCGTCACCGGTTCGGCCGGTGAGGTCGGTGATCCGCTGGTCCGGGATGAGCGGGTGGTCGCGATTTCGTTCACCGGTTCGAATGCGGTTGGCAACGAGCTCAAGAAGGTCGCGTCCGAGCGCGGTGCGAAGTTGCAGCTGGAACTGGGCGGCAAGAACCCGGCCATCGTGCTGGCGGATGCGGATCTCGATCACGCGGTCCAGCAGCTGATCAACGGCGCGATGATGAGCACCGGTCAGAAGTGCACCGCGACCAGTCGGGCGATTATCGATCGGCGGGTTGCCGACGAGGTGACCGAGAAGTTGGTCAGCAAGATTGGCGCATTGACGGTCGGCGATCCGTCCGACGCGGCGACCGTGCTTGGTCCGGTGATCGACGAAAAGGCGGCCGAGCGGATCATCGGCGACATCGGCAAGGGCACGTCCGAGGGCGCGCAGGTGCTGGTCGGTGGTGGTCGACCGAACGGCGAACTGGACACAGCAAGGGTCACTTCGTTTCGCCGACATTGCTTGGCGGCGTGACGTCGGATTCGTTCCTCGGGCAGGAGGAGTTGTTCGGCCCGGTGCTGGGGATCATTCCGGTCGATGGCTACGACGAGGCGATTGCGGTCGCCAATTCGGTGCGCTTCGGGTTGTCGGCGTCGATCTTCACGCGGGATCTGGGTCGGGCATTGCAGTTTGCCCGGGATATCCAGGCCGGCATTGTGCACGTCAACAGCGAGACAGCTGGCGCAGAGCCGCAGGTGCCGTTCGGCGGGTTCAAGGGCTCGAGTTCCTACTCCCGCGAGCAGGGCAAGGCGGCGCGCGAGTTCTTCACCCAGGTGAAGACCGTTTATATGGATCCACCTCCTTCTTAAGTCGAGGAGGCGAGTAGCGAGAAGTCGAGGAGAGACGAAAAGGGGACTTTATCCAAGTGCGAGCTCCCTTCGTGTTCGATCTTGATCATCGGGAATCGGATTCGACCTTCAGTCGACTGCCGGGGTGGAACCCGGCAGCTACATTGGTGGATTGCGGGTCGGCCGAGGAAAGGGTTCGGGCATCGCGCCCGAACCTTTTCCTCTTGTTGGACGTATTAGTTGGGAAGACTACTGCGCCGGAGCGGTGCGCGCTGGTAGGATGTCTCTACTTCTGATTGGCTGAATCAGGCTGGTGTTTGTGCTTCAGTTTCGTCGTTTTGTGCTGGCGCTTTCCGTGGCTGGAGCAGTGCTGGCGATCTATCTCCTCTTCTCGGCTGGTTCGGTTTCGGCGCATACCGGAATCGACGGGGGCGATCATCACGCCCTGACTGCGCAATCGGTTGGCGAGATTTGCTCAACTGATGGCCGCTGCAGTCACGGTCCTGATCCTGCGCCGCCTGGTGTCGATCCCTCCACGCCTGATCTCCCTGAGTACTTTTCCGAATCAGGATTTGCGATTTGCGATGGCAACGGGACCAGTGGCAAGCGGGTCCAGGTTCTCTATGTGCGTGCCTCGGATCAACCGGATCGGTTCGATCAATATGTCGCATCGTTTCGCGGATGGGCGTCCGAGGGCGACTTCATCTATCAGCAAAGTGCGCGGGTTACGGGTGGCGAACGGTATATCCGGTTTGTGCACGATGCCGATTGCCGGATCAGTGTCACCAAAGTCACGATCACTCCAGCCGGGGATGCCGACTTCTGGTCGATGACCGCCGAATTACGTAACCAGGGATATACGAACCCGGCGCGCAAGTACCTCGTTTTTCTGGACAGCAACCATCCAAACTTCTGCGGGCAGGCCGATGTTTTCCACGATGACAGTCCCGGCGCCGGTAACACCAACAATCAGACGTATGGGTTCGCGGTCATTTACAACGGCTGCTGGAACAGTCAGGTGACGATTGCCCACGAACTCGGGCACAACTTTGGCGCGGTGCAGCGCACCTCGCCGAACGCGAGCCGATGGGACCACTGCATCGATGAGTGGGACGTCATGTGCTACGACGACGGGTCCGGGGCAGGCTACGAACTCGAGTTCCCGTGCGAGGACGAGGCATCGAACGAGTTGCTCGACTGCAACAACGACGACTATTTCAGCACCGATCCACCAAGTGGCAGTTGGCTCAGCGAGCACTGGAACGTGGCCAACAGCGGTTGGCTCGGGGCAAGTGACGCGACGCTGATATTGTCGGTCGAGCAGAGCAGCTACAACGGGACGGTTTCGGCTGAGTTGCGCGGATTCACGCCAAACACTGTTGTGACCGTGCGGTGGTCCGACTTGACCGTGCTGGACCAGGTGACCGTCAACGGTCAGGGCAGCGGTACGGCGACGTTTCAGGTACCACTCGTACCGTACGAAACGTATACCGTTCAGGCACGCGATACCTCCGGCATGTCCGCGACCGATCTGCTGCGGGTGGCCTCGCGGATGACGCTCAGTGACTACGCGACGTATCCGGGTGAGACGGTGCGGGTGACGTTATATGGATACAAGGCGGATCAGCAGGTCGAGATACGCTGGCGATACCTGAACAGCAACAATTATGAAGTGATCGCGATTGTGCCAATCGCCGCCAACGGCCGCGGCACGCAATTGATCACGATTCCGTTCAGCGTCGAGGTGGGGCGGCACACGATCGTTGCGGAGGCTCCGGAATCGTGGAGGCAGTCGGCCAGCACGTCGTTCACGCTGGAGCAAACGCCCTGGACAATCACGCTCTCGAAGGAGTCAAGCAAGTACAACGGGGTGGTCGATGTAGCGCTGGCCGGATTTGCGCCGAATTCCGCCGTTTCGGTTCGGTGGGCTGATCAACGCGTGCTGGCGAATCCGACTACGAATAGTTCCGGCGCGGTGAACACTTCGTTCAACACACCGCTGGCGCCATTGGGGAACTACATCGTCATTGCTACGGACGGGTCCGGGCAGACTGCGGTCGCTCAGCTCCGGATAATTCCACGAGCGATGTTAAGCGAGGCGGTTGCATACCCGGGCGATGTGGTGCGGGTCTACTACTACGGGTATGCGCCGGGTGATCGTGTCGAGACCTGGTGGTACCTGGACGGCTCGAACTACGTCGTGCTGAACACGCTGACGATTGCCGAAAATGGTCGTGGTTCGGCGCTGATAACAATCCCGTTCGATGCGGACGCAGGTTCGCACACGGTCCGGGGCAGCGTGGTCGGCGTTTCGAGGAGCACCACGGCCAGCCTGAACGTGCTCGATCCGCCGTGGACTGTGACGCTCGACAAGGAGAAGAGCAAATACAACGGAGTAGTGAACGCGTCGCTGGCTGGCTTTAGTGCCAGCGTGAGTGTCACCCTTACCTGGCCGGATGGATCAGTGTTGGCGCAGGTCACAACGAATGGATCGGGTGCGGCGACAGTGACTTTCCGGACACCCCTGGCGCCGCTTGGCGACTACGTGGTGCGGGCGTCGAGTGCGAGCGGTCAGATTGCGATCACCGAACTCAGGGTGATTCCGCGGATCATGTTGAACGAAGAGAGCGGAGATGCCGGTAGCCGGATCCGGGTCTACTTCTACGGTTTTGCACCGGGTGATCAGGTTGAGGTGCGGTTCTATTCGTCGGATACGGCGTTTGACGTGCTGGCAGTGGTAGCGATTGCCGAGAACGGCCGGGGCACGCAACTTATCGACATACCGGAGGATGCTGATCCGGGCGACCACTCGATTTCGGGCAAGGTGATCGGGGTCAGCCGAAGTGCGTCAACGACTTATGAGGTGACCGGATCGTCCAGCGCGGATGATCCCACCGAGACACCCACGGCAACGCCGACTCCAACCGCCACCGGTACGCCGACGGCCTCACCCGAACCGACTGAAACGGTTCAGCCAAGGCCAGACCCGACCGGAACGCCCTGAACCGACGGATGAGGTTCCGACTGAGACACCTGTCGCCAACCGAAACGCCGACTCCTGAGCCCAGCGTGACGCCGGAGCCCACGATTGCACCACCAGCCGAGGAGACCCCGACCCAAGAGGCAACCGGGTTTGCATCAATCTGGATCGGCAATCGTTCCCTCATGGGTAGGCATTAATTGCTTCCCGTGACTTCTAATCCGATTTGGTGATCAATCCGGATTGCGCATTGAAGCTCGGGTACCTATAGTTCGGGCATCGAACACGTTGAACAAGTCACTCATCAAGAAAAAGGGAGCGCAATGCGGCGGTCTGCAATGTTAGTTCGCGGTCTGTTCCTGCTAGCCACTGCTTCGCTGACTCTCGCAATCTGGCTGATATCTGGTGGAGCAGGGGCAAGTGCCCATATCTTGCCCGACGGATCCCAACACGAGCATTCGGGAACACAGCAATCGGGAATTCAGTGTGTAGAAAATGGTCCGTGTACCCACGGTGGCGATCCGGCCCCTCCGGGAGTTGACCCGTCCGTTTCGGCGGCGCCTGTTTTCAACGCGTCTGCTGAGGCCGGCAAGGCTGTCTGCGACGGGGATGGAGTGAGTGGCGACCGTGTTCAGGTGCTCTACCTGTATGGAGTGGGGCAAACGGACCGATTCAACACGTATGTAGATTCCATCAGAATTTGGGCATCAGAGGCGGACAAGGTCTATCAGGACAGTGCAAAGAAGACCGGTGGGCACCGATACATTCGGTTCGTGCACGATTCGAATTGCACAATTTCGGTGAATAAGGTTCAAGTTTCCGCGTACGGAAATAACCCGAACAATTTCCTTGCACTGTCACAGGAACTCGACGCCAAGGGATACCAGAAGGCGAACCGGAAATACCTGATCTTCCAGGACGTTACTGACCCGTATTGGTGCGGCACCGGATTGCTTTGGGAAGACGACCAACCGGGTCCGAACAATTACAACGACTTGAACACTGACACTCGTTACGCATCGATTGCGTCGGTTTACAGCGGATGCTGGGACGACGGAACCACGGCCGCGCATGAGCTCGGTCACGTGTTTGGCGGAGTCCAGCCAACAGCGCCCAACGCTTCTGCCCAGTACCACTGCACAGATGAGTGGGACATCATGTGCTACAACGACGGTGTTCCGATGCGCGACGTCTGCCTGGACTTCAGTCAGAATAGGTTGCTCGACTGCAACAATGACGACTACTTCCACACCAATCCGCCGAACGGCAACTACCTGAAGACGCACTGGAATGTTGCAAGTAGCAGCTGGCTGGGCAAGGTTGCGTTCCCAACCGGGACGATGACCTTCGACAAGACGTCGAGCAAGTACAACGGCATCATTACCGTTTCGCTTTCCGGCTTTGCGCCCGGCTTCTTTATCAATGTGAAGTGGCCTGATGGAACTGTGCTGGCCCAGGTGAAGGCTGCTGGTGACGGCACGGCGACAACGACATTCAGGACACCGCTGTCTCCGCTGGGGAATTATCAGGTCCGGGCGAGCAACTCCCAGAGTGAGTTTGCAGTCGCGACCTTGCGAGTGATTCCACGGATTCTTCTGAACGAAGTTTCCGGAGAGGCCGGGGATAGCATTCGCGTTTACTTCTACGGATTTGCTCCGGGGGACCAGGTCGAAGTTCGCTTTTACAACGAAGCTGAGACGTCTTCGGTGAAGCTGACGACGATCACGATTGCCAGCAATGGACGCGGATCCAAGGTGGTGACGATTCCGACATCAACGACGGTCGGCGATCACAAGATTGTCGGCAAGGTGATCGGGGTTGCTCGAAGTGCGTCTACCTACTTCGAGGTGACCGGCTTGGGTTCCGCTGATGATCCAACGGCTACCCCGTCTGCGACGGCGACCGCTACCGCCACAGAGACGGCCCTGGCGACCGAGACGGCGATCCCGACACCGGAACTGACCGCAACGCCGGAACCGACGGTGGAGAATCCGACTGAGACGCCTACGGTCGAGGCACCGACCGAATCGCCGACTGCTGAATTGCCGACGGAGACGCCAATACCGACCGACACTCCAGTGCCTGAACCGACCGCAACCGAGGTGCCGCTCGATACGCCGACGGAGGAACCAACGGCTGAGATCGCAGTCTCGAACGCTGGTCGAACCGGGATAATTGCTGGAATGAGATCAGCGACCGTGCCACTCCGAATGCGGCAATAGGTATTTGACCAGTTTGATTCCAGTCAGATGAACTTCATGATGCCACCGACCTGGAAGTCGGTGGCATTTTTTCCGGCACGATCCGGGTGATTGCGTGCCATTCCGTGTGTCCATATAGTTGCGGAAAGACCGCTTTATTGGAGAATTGAACCGTCCGGACCACCGATAGTCACCTCGAAGGGACCTCCTTTGCTCCGCTCGACTCTCGTACGTCGCTCAATCTGGTCTTTTTCGACAGGCGTACTTGCCGTCGCGCTTTACCTCGTGCTGGGAATGACCGGGGCCAGTGCTCACGTTCTGCCGGATGGACCCGCGCATGATCACCCGCTCGATTCAAGCAGCGCGCTGGTTTGCGACGGAGCCGGGAATCTGCACACACGGTCCTGACCCTGCCCCGCCCGGTGTCGATCCGGCAACCATGACTGCACCACTGTTTCAGACTTCGACCTTTGCGCAATCGGCGGTTTGCGATGGTGACGGGCAGAGTGGCGATCGAGTGCAGGTGCTGTACGTGTACGGCGAGGGTGATGATGACAACTATTCGGATTATGTTGCCTCGATCAGAACCTGGGCGGCCGAGGCCGACGAGATTTATCGGGAGAGTGCCCTGCAAACGGGCGGGCAGCGGTATCTCAGGTTTGTCCACGACTCCTCGTGCGTGATCACAGTGACGAAGGTCGAGGTCAGTCAGGAGTCGATCGATCCTGATGGCGTGTTCAACTTGTACTACGAGCTGGCTGATCTTGGATACGGGCGGAATGATCGCAAGTACCTGATCTTCCAGGATGTGTCAGATCTGCGCTACTGCGGGCAAGGGTTGACCTTTACGGACGACTCACCGAGTCAGAACAACCTCAACAACACGATGAGCAGCCTGGCCGCGGTCTACAACGGCTGCTGGGACGACACCACCACGGCCGCTCATGAGTTGGGTCATGCGCTCGGAGCAGTGCAGGAATCGGCCCCCAACGCAACGGCATACGGGCATTGCGACGATGAATGGGACGTCATGTGTTACGCCGACGGACCGGGAAGCGTGATGACGGTCGTTTGCACCAATGCGAGCAACGAGTATCGACTGGACTGCAACCATGACGACTATTTCCATACCGATCCTCCGAACGGAAACTACCTGTCCGATCACTGGAACGTCGCCGACAGCTCGTTTTGGGGCAGAGTTCCTCATCAATTTCGCTCAACAAGGCATCGAGCAAGTACAACGGCGAAGTGATCGCCACGTTGAGCGGATTCGAGCCGGGCAACACCATCACGCTGCGCTGGCCGGGTGGGGCGGTGCTGGCTCAGGTGGAAGCGGACACCGAGGGCGAGGCGACGGTGTCGTTTCTGACTCCGCTGGCTCCTCTCGGTGATTACGTTGTCCGGGCTAGCGATTCGTCCGGCAACGCGGCAGTCACTGAGCTCCGGGTGATTCCGCGGATCTTGCTCAACGAGGTAGCTGGACCTCCGGGGATGGAGATACGGGTCTACTTCTACGGGTTCGCGGCTGGCGACCGGGTGGATGTGCAGTTCTACAACCTGGCGGAGAGCTCATTCCAGGTGCTGGGCACGCTGACGGTTGCCAGCAATGGGCGAGGTTCGATGCTGGTCGATATCCCGGCGAACACCGACCTCGGCGATCACAAAATTGTGGGCAAAGTGATCGGGGTCAGCCGAAGTGCGTCGACGTACTTCGAGGTGAACGATGATGGGTTGGGTTTGATTACGCTCGACAAGGAATCGAGCAAATACAACGGTGTGGTAAATGCGTCGCTCACCGGATTCGCGCCGGGCGACACGATCACCTTGCGTTGGCCGGACAACACGATTCTGGATACGACCACAGCGAACGGAAGTGGAGTTGCGACGGCGAGTTTCAACACTCCGCTCTCCCCGCTCGGCGACTACACCGTTCAGGCGACGGGATCATCTGGCGTCTTCGGGATAACGACGCTGCGGGTGATTCCGCGAATCCTGCTGAACGAAGTCAGTGGAGAAGCGGGTATGGAGATTCGCGTCTACTTCTATGGGTTCAGCCCTGGAGACGATGTCGAGGTCCAGTTCTTCAATCTTGCGGAGACGTCGTATCGGGTGCTTGGAGTCGCTGAAGTTGCAAGCAATGGGCGGGGGTCGATTCTTGTCGACATTCCCGGCAATGCGAACACCGGCGACCACAAGATAGTTGGCAAGGTCATCAACGTCAGTCGGAGCACGTCGACCTATTTCGAGGTGACCAATCCGACGGAGTCGGTGGAACCTACCACCACTCCGGGCGCGACCGCAACGCCCACGCCAACGGAAACTCCGACCGGGACTCCAGAGCCGTCTGCGACTGCGGTGCCCACGGGGACACCCGTTCCGGCGACCGAGACGCCAACTGAACCTCCAGTTCCAACGGAGACACCGGTCCCCACCGAGACTCCTACACCTGAGCCGACGGTTACGGAAGAACCGACTGAAGCGCCAGAGCCAACCGGCACACCGACCATTGAAGTCGCGTGGGTGGGGAATCGGGCGAAACATAGGTAGGTGTCCAAAAACAGAAATAGGTGATTTCACTGATGTTTGGGGTGCTTGACTCCGCCATTATCAGTTCAGGGTCCGGGCAGGCCGGACACGCTGAATCAGATGGAGGTGAGAGTCATGATCGTCAAACTAATCATTGGCGAATTCTGGACCTTGATCGCGGCGCTCAGTCGATGACGGGGGTCCTTCGACAGAGCGTCGCGTTCATGGCTCCGGACGTGACTCTCATTACTCCTGCTACGACGTGACTTCTATCGCCAAGTAGCAGAAACCCCGCCCGGTGCAAACCAGGCGGGGTTTTCCTTATGCGGATCAGGACTGATTCGGTTGTTGGGAGTCCGGTCCGGCGTTGCGTGCGATGGCATCAGCGCGAAGCGAGAGCAGGCGGTCGGAATTGACGATCGGGTAGCGTGGGGCAGTTCTTGAGCAGTTTGTACCGCTCTGGCAACGCGGCAAGTGATTCCGCTGCACGGTCGCGGATGGCGCGGAGGGTGGGCAAGCCATCGGGGACGATGTGACCGTGTTTGATGACTGGTTTCAAGAGCGCTCGGACCTCACCACCTGGTTGCTCATCTTCGAGGTGGATGATGTCCTCGGTGAATGTCCCGCGGCGACTGATCTGCTTCTTGCCGGGCCAGGTCGATTTGGCTCCGGCGATCTTGATGGGAGCTTCGGTCGAGGCCGGCACTCCGTCACGGTCGGAGTCGTACCAGACGAGTTTGTAGACCGCGCCGAGTGCTCCGCCGGTAACGCCGTGCTCCAGCGAACCAGCCCCTACGCCCAGCGACGTGCCGACACCGTAGGCATCAATCGGCGATTTCCGCTCCTCCAGTTCGGTGATTCCGAACTCGTCCAGGTCTCCGCTGGCGAGAATCATGACGTCGCATAAGCCCGGCACCATCAAGCAGCGTCGCGGCAATGACGCGCGTCGGCGTCGATGTCACCGCTGTCGAGGCGGACAGCGGACAAGCGATGACCCCATTGGTCGACGGAGGCCCTGGCGACGTCGATTGCGAGCAGGATCGAGCGGCGGACGTCGTAGGTATCGAGGAGCAAGGTGTAGTCCGGCTGGGCTTCGGCGACGGCCAGGAACGCCTCGCGCTCGGATGGGTATGCCTGGACCAGTGCGTGCGGAATCGTGCCGCTGACCGGGATGCCGAACGCCTTTGCTGCGGCCAGAAACGATGTTGAGCGGCAACCGGCGATCCAGGCAGACCGAGTCGCGATCCACGGTTCCTGGGCGCGGCGAAAGGCGAACTCGCTGACCGGTTTGGTTTGGCGGCAAGGACGACCCGGGCGGCTTTGGTCGCGAGCAGGGTCGAGATACCGATGGTGTGGAGCAGGCCGGCTTCGAGCAGGAGTGCCTCGCGAAATGGTGCAGTGACCCGGGCGATCGGCTCGCCGGGAAAGGCGACTTCTCCCTCGGCCATGGCCAGGATTTCGCCGGTGAATCTCGTTCGCTTGAGGTCGTCATAGAAGTCGAGGCGGGTAGGGTCGGACGGATTGCAGCCAGTGGATTTCGTCGTCGCTGTAGTGGAATGAGGAGGCGAACGTGGCGGCCATTTCGAGTACCGGCGACCAGCATCCAGGCACCACCGAATGGGGCCGAGCGGGTGTAGAGATCGAACGTGGCGAGACCGTTGCGACCCGATTTCCAGCTGATGTAGGCGGAATCGACGTGGTAGAGGTCGGTCAGGAGTCCGCTGGCGAGATTGGTGTGATTCCACATACAGGTTGTTCCCGGGCGAAGTGGTGACGATCGCGGGCTGCCCCGCTGATTGCGTTACGTTAGCGCGGAAACGATGCGAATGCCGTTGAGGGCCATGTGATAGAGGAAAACCTGGTGGAAGAAGTCGCCGGGGTGGGCGAAGACTCCAGTTGGTGCGGTTGCGGCCGGGAGATCGTAGGTGTCGACCGCATTGGCCGGGACGATTACCTCGAAGTCGCTCAGGTTGCGAGCGTTGGCGCGGAGGCGGAGGTGCATGGCGAGACTGTAGGTGCAGAGATCGGTGCAATCGCCAACGACGATCGCGGTCTGTGATCTGCGGGTGGTCGTCGAGCCATTGATCGAATCCGGTGGCGTGGCCGGGGGCGAGCGAGTTTTTCGGGATGACTGTGAACAGATCCACGAAACGGCAGGGCGGCCAGCTCCGGGATCATTTCACTCTCGCTGGTATCGCGCAGGCAGTGGATCGGCCACGCCCGGAACTCGGGCGTGTCCGGGTGGTGAGTGTCCTGGAGCAGCACGAACTCCCTGACGCCGAGATCGTGGGCGCGAGAGAAGAGATCGACTACCGGTGCGGTGAGAGCATCGACACGAGCCGAGGCGAGGTTACCGGAGTCGCAAAAGCCGATCACCATGTCGGCCGAGAAGATCGCGACCGTTGCTGGGTCAATGACGAGATTCGCGAGGGATTCAGGCTGAAGTCCGTCAAACCATTCGGAGATAAAGCCCGGAATTTCTGTATGACGAACCTCAGCCATTTAAGCTCCTATCGATTACCAGCGGATGACGGAGCCGTCGACGCGGCGGAAGGCCGGGAAGGAGCCGTTGTACGCGGCTTTCTGGCCATGGATACCGGGCGGCCAGTTCCTCGTTGACGTCGATTCCGAGGCCGGGATTGTCGTTCGCCCACATCATGCCGTCGCGGACCACTGGTGTTCCCGGGAAGACTTCGTCGGAGACCGGGCCGAAGAGGAATGCTTCCTGGATACCGAAATTGGTGCTGGCCAGATCGAGATGCAGGTTGGCGGCGTGGCCGATCGGGGAGACGTCGCCCGGTCCGTGCCAAGCGGTGCGGACACCGAAGAACTCACAGAAGTTGGCCAATTTGCGGGCCGGGGTGAGTCCACCGATTGCCGAAATGTGGACCCGGATGAAATCGATCAGGCGGTCCTTGATGAGCACTTCCCATTCGCTTGCGTTCACGAAGAGCTCGCCCATTGCCAGCGGAATGCAGGTGGCTTCCCGCATGCGTCGGAAGTAGCCGATGTCCTCAGGAGCGGTCGCGTCTTCCAGGAAGAAGAGTCGGTACTGCTCAAGCTGCTTTGCGAGGTTGATGGCAAGGATCGGCTGGACCCGTTCGTGAATGTCGTGCAGCAGTTCGATTTCGTCCCCGACTGTAGAGCGGAGGTGCTCAAACAGTTTCGGTACGACGCGGACGTAGGCCGGTTCGTTCCAGGGCCGCTGATTCGGGCGAGGGGTTGTACCAGTGCCGGTAGTCGTTCGGACCGATTGCGGCGACCGCATGTTCATCGTCGTCGGCGCTGGCTCCGTAGGTCGCGTACCCAGGCACGTCGACCTGGACCCGGATGTGGGTGAAGCCCTTCTCCATCAGCTGGCGGACGTTGTCCTCGACGGCGTGGACGTCGGATCCGGAGGCGTGAGTGTAGACCGTCGCCGCCTTGCGGGTTTTGCCGCCAAGTAACTGGTAGACCGGCATGTTGGCGAGCTTGCCCTTGATGTCCCAGAGCGCTTCGTCGATGCCGGAGAGCGCATTGTTCATGATCGGGCCGGTGCGCCAGTAGCTGCTCAGGTAGCAGGTCTGGAAGATGTCTTCGATGTCGTGGACGTCCCGGCCGATGATCTGCGGTTTCAGGTAGGTCTCGATGCAGACTGCGACGGCTTCGGCCCGAGTGGTGAAGGATGCGCAACCGACACCGTAGAGACCCGGCTCGGTTGTCTCGATCTTGACCACGACCAGACGGATGCCTTCGGGAGCGGTGCGGATGACCTTTACGTCGCGGATCTTGATTCCCGAGGTGGTCCACGGATCGCGGGCAAGTGGTTGGGGCATTTCTCCCGTTACCATCGGATTGCCGACCCGTCTACGCGGCGAACCGGCGGGAAGTTCTGGTGCATGAGTTCGTATTCCGGGAAGGGGTACTTCGCGGCCAGTTCCTCATTGATGTCGATGCCCAGACCTGGCAATTCGTTGCTCCAGAGCATGCCGTCCCGGTGTTCGGGTGTGCCGGGGAAGACCTCGCGGGCGATGTCTCCGAAGATGTGCAGCTCCTGGATGCCGAAGTTGGTCGTCGAGAGATCGAGGGCGAGGTTGGCGGCGTGACCGACCGGTGAGACATCGCCCGGTCCGTGCCAGGCGGTGCGGACGCCGAAGAACTCGCAGAACGCGGCTAGCTTGCGGGCGATCGAGAGTCCGCCAATTGTCGAGACGTGGACGCGGATGAAGTCGATCAAGCGCTCGCGGATCAGCACTTCCCACTCGGTCTGATTGACGAAGAGTTCGCCCATCGCGATCGGAATCGGGGTCGCCTCGCGCATGCGCGGGAACCAGCCGATGTCTTCCGGCGCGAATGGGTCCTCGAGGAAGAAGAGGCGGAATTGTTCAAGTTCCTTGGCCAGGTTGATCGCGAGGATCGGCTGGATGCGTTCGTGGATGTCGTGGAGTAGTTCGACTTCGTCGCCGACGGTGGAGCGAAGGTGCTCGAAGAGCTTTGGCACAACGCGAACGTAGGCTGGCTCGTTCCATGGAGCCTGCTCATTCGGATCCTGTGTCGATTTGGTGCCGTAGGTGTGATATCCGGGGACGGCAACCTGGGCGCGGACGTGGGTAAAGCCCTGCTCCATCATCCGGCGAACGTTATCTTCGACTTCCTGGACATCGGCACCAGAAGCGTGGGTATAGACGGTCGCGGCTTTGCGGGTCTTGCCGCCGAGCAATTGATAGACGGGCATGTTGGCCAGCTTGCCCTTGATGTCCCAGAGCGCCTGATCGACTCCGGAGAGGGCGTTATTCATGATCGGGCCGGTCCGCCAGTAGCTGCTCAGGTAGCAGGTCTGGTAAATGTCCTCGATGTCCTGAACATCGCGGCCGATGATTTGCGGTTTGAGGTAGGTCTCGATTGCCTCGACGACTGCCCGCGGTCGCTGGGTGAAGGTCGCGCAGCCGAGACCGTACAGGCCTGGCTCGGTCGTCTCGATCTTGACGACGATCAGGCGAATCCCCTCCGGAGCGGTGCAGATGGCGCGGACGTCACGAATCCGGACTTCCGGACGTCCCGACGATGGTTCCCACGGGGCACGAGCGAGCGGTGAAGGGAACTCGGGGGCAGTCATGGGTGGCGAATCCTCCATATTTGCGCGGTCGCGTGTCTTCAGCGCGCACGAACCGCCGTGTCTGCGTGGAGTATCCCAACGTGCGCCACAAACAGTCAATCAAGTGGAATTGGTCATAAATGACAAGCACTTCGGTCGTTGCATTAGTGCGAACGCTACAGGTTAGTTACCTGGCAATTCAAACTAGTGCAAATTGTTCAACTTCTGGTTGTGAATTTGTCGGACCAATCATGTTATAAGAAATCAGGCCCAGTTTTAGTCTGTCCGAGGCACGGGCAGAGACAATTCAACATTTTGGAGGACGTCAAAGATGACTGATCACAAAACGACTCGTCGGCAAGTTCTGATCGGAGGTGCTGCCGCAACGGCATCGATTGGTTTGGCGAGAACTGCCAATGCCGCCCCTTCGTTCGGCAAGGCTCCGGCTGTCATTCGACGGCAGGGTTCCGAAGTTGAATTGCGATTCATGACGCACAACACGCTTGAGGAGCCGGCAGGAACAATTCTCAAGGAGATGATTGCGGAGTTCGAAGCAGCAAATGCCGGCATCAAAATCAAGGTTGAGGAAGTTCCGAATGCAGACGTACTCACCAAGCTGACTGCTTATGCCTCGGCAAACGACCTGCCTGACCTGATTGACGGTCAGTTCGGACTGGCCAGTTTCATCGACCTGGACGCTGCTCTGGACATCACCGACATGATTGATGCCGAGCTGGCGGACTCGTACTTCCCGGCCGCTCTTGAAGCGGGTAAGAACATTGAGGGCCGCATTCTCGCACTTCCGTTCTACACCGGTACTGATGCGTTGTACTACCGCACAGACTTCTTCGAGGAGGCTGACCTCGACCCGGCGTCGCCGCCAGCGACCTGGGATCAGCTCCGCGAGTATGGAAAAGCGCTTACCTCTCCGCGAAGTGGTCGGTATGGTTTTGGTGTCTATGGCAAGACGCACACCATCCGCATCGTTCACTTCATGCAGAACGCTGGCCCGGATGGCGAAATGCTGCGGCTGCTTGACGACGGCAAGTGGGAGATTCTGGTCAACAGCCCGGATTCCACCCGTGCGTGGGAATACGTTGTCGGCCTTGCGCTGACGGACAAGATCACCCCGCCCAACGTCGTTGAGATGGACTACCCGGCGACGATTTCCTCATTCGCAGGTGGAAACCTCGCGATGATGACCACCGGTCCGTGGGGCGCGGCGACGATCATCGCGGCCAACCCGGAGATCGAAGGCAAGTTCGCGGTCGCCAAGCACCCGACACCGGACGGAGCCGCCCCAGTTCTCCGACAGGGATCGCTGGTGTACGGAATCGGTCGAACGACAGAGCACCCAGCCGAGGCGTTCGCGTTCCTGAAGTGGTTGACGCACGATCGACAGTCGTACTTTGCTGCGAAGGCTGGGTACGGCCCGACGACCAAGGCATCACTTGAGGACCCGGACGTTCTGGCCAATCCGTATCTGCCGACATTCGTTGAGCAGGCAGCAACGGCGATTGTTGAGCCGTGGGAATTCAAGCTCAAGGAATGGAACCAGCTCAAGGATCGGTACGATCCACAGTTCCAGGCCGCACTACTCGGCAATATCACTCCGGCGGAAGCGACGAACCTCTCCGCCAAGGGTTTCAACGAAATACTTGGTGACCGCTCGGTTCTCAAGTATCCGGTGACGTAAGCAAAACCCGGTTATCCGAATTTGAAACATGCAGGCGGGACACGTGCCCGCCTGCACCATTGGAGAATCGCTTATGGCTGATGCTTCGCTCACGCCCGCCAAGTACCACCCCGGTGGCCAGCGCAAGAGTCACACGCGTATCCATCCATTCGTATTCATATTGCCGTCTGTCCTTATGCTCTTTTTTCTGCTGGTGGTTCCGATTGGGCGAACCATTCAGCAGAGCCTGCAGACCGATGCTGGCTATAGTCTGGATAACTATCGAAAGGCCTTTTTTGACGACGCACTCTTACGTGTTGCCATCAGACATACATTCATATTTGCGTTTCTTTCGGTACTCGGTCAGTACCTGATCGGGTTTGGCGTTGCCCTGTTATTGAACGAGCGGCTTCCTGCCCGCGGGCTGATCCGCGTGGCTTTCATGATTCCGTGGATGTTCCCGGCGGTGGTCCCGGGAATTGTCTGGCGCTGGATGCTGGACGGTCAGTTCGGCATCATCAATGAGATCCTCTATCAGCTGAATCTTTCCGGCGAGTACTACACGGCCTGGCTGGGACGGACGGATACCGCGCTGTACGCAACGATTGTCGCGAACATTTGGCGCGGCTTCCCGTTCATGATGATTCTGCTGCTGGCCGGCCTGCAATCGATCAACAAGGAGTTGTACGAGGCGGCCGCGGTCGATGGCGCGAACAAGATTGATCGATTCCGCTCGATCACGCTGCCCGGGATGATCGGCATTTCGTTCGTCTGTATCTTGCTGGCATGGATCAGCAGTTTCATGAACTTCGCAATCATCCAGGTGATGACGGCGGGTGGACCAGCCAACGCCAGCGAGGTAATGGCGACGCTCGTCTACAAGAATGCGTTTCTCTACATGGAGATGGAATACGCATCAGCTCTCGGCATTCTGCTCCTTGGAATGTTGCTGATCCCTGGTCTGCTCTACGTCCGCTCCACGATGAAGAAGGACTGATACATGGCCACTTCAGTTCATCAACACCGCTTTAATCGAGACCGCCGGATAGACCGGGGAATGTTGGCCAGGACAATCCTTGCACTCTTCCTGCTAGTCCCAACCCTGCTTCCCGTTGGCCTGGATTATTGTCTCTTCGCTCAAGACATCAGCCGAAACGCATACGGTTCCGCCTACCTTCTGGGCCGATGTCTGGACGATCGAACCGTACCGGGCGATTTTCGAGCGGCGCAACTTCATGAAGTTTGTGGGCAATTCGTTCGTAGTCGGATTCTTCACGACACTCTGGGGTGTGATGATCGCTGCGTGGTCCGGGTATGGCTTTGCCCGGTACGATTTCCGCTTCAAGGCGGCGGCAATGGCCTTCGTTTTGATTGCACAATCGTTCCCCCGAATCATGCTCATCATCCCGTACTTCCAGTTCACGAATGCGGCGAACCTCAAGGACACGTATCTGGCACTGATCATCGCGTACAGCACCTTTATCCAGCCGCTTTGTCTGTGGGTGATGAAGGAGTATTTCGAACAGATCCCGCGGGAACTGGACGAGGCGGCGCTGGTCGATGGGGCAGGACCATATCGGGCGTTCTGGGACATCATCCTGCCGCTGGCCCGACCGGCCCTGGCAGCAACGGCGATCATCGCGTTCCTGACCGCATGGAATGAGTACGAGTTCGCGCTGGTGCTGACGACCACTGATGAAGTCCGCACGATATCGGTGGCAATCGCCTACTTCCTGGGCGAGTTCACCACCGAATGGAACCTGATCATGGCGGCCGCTGCAGTTGCGACAATACCGTTGATCGTTATCTTCCTGTTCTTCCAGAAGCAGTTGATGGCCGGAATGACCGGCGGAGCAGTCAAGGGGTAAATACGTGGTAATCGCAGCACAACCGTTGGCAACGACGATAACGGGGATTCGCACAACAGTCGTCGGGGCGGGATGGCGGAATTTCGTTTTTGTGGAGATCGAGACCGCGGCTGGCGTGGTTGGGCTCGGTGAGGCATCGCTGGAAGCGCAGACCAATGGAGTGGTCGGCGCCATCAAGGATCTGGAGTCGCTCTTCATCGGCGCGGACCCAGCCAGAATCGAGCATCTCTGGCAACAGGCGTATCGGCACGCGTTCTGGCGAGGGGGCCCGGCCTTCCTGAGTGCGTTGAGCGGACTGGAAACGGCCCTTTGGGACATCAAGGGACAGATGCTGGGCGTTCCTATCTACCGCATGCTCGGGGGCAGGGTGCGCGACAGGATCCGGATGTACGCAAATGGTCCCCGGGGCGATGACCCGGAGACGATGGCGAAGCACGCGGCTGAGCTGGTGGCTCGAGGGTTTACGGCGGTAAAGTGCGCCCCGTTTCCGGCGACTCCGTTGATGGGTGGGTATCACTACATCATGCAGGGTGTGCGAATGGTGGCGGCAGTTCGCGATGCGGTCGGTCCGGATGTCGACATCATGGTCGATGCCCATGGTCGACTGGGACCGGCGGCGGCGATGCAGGCGGCTCAGGCGCTGGAGGAACACCGGATCTTCTTCCTGGAGGAGCCTGTTCTGCCGGAGAATGTTGACCAGATGGTGCGGGCGTCCGAAAAGACAAGTATTCCGATCGCGACAGGCGAACGGATCTACACGAAATTCGGGTTCCGGGAATTGCTTGAGAAACGAGCCTGCGCGATCATCCAGCCGGATCTTGGTCACTGCGGAGGTATCTCGGAGTTGCGCAAGATTGGTGCATTTGCCGAGATGTACTTTGTGGCAATCGCGCCGCACAATCCGCTCTCGTGGGTCAATACCATTGCCTCAATGCATGTCGATCTGACCATGCCGAACTTCCTGATCCAGGAGGTAATCACCGATCCACAGCCGTGGATGGATGAGATTGTCAGCTGGCGACCAGAGCTGGCGGCGGACGGAACGATGGACCTGCCCGACACTCCTGGGCTTGGCGTAACCCTGAATCACGACGCCATCAAACGCTATCCACCAGGTGATCACCGGATGCCCGCGCTTTGGCATGTCGATGGTTCCGTGGCTGACTGGTAGGAGAGCGAAAATGGCAAACACAATTACAGACGTCATTCCCCATATTGTTTTCGGCGGTCGGGTCAATTTCATCTTCGTTGAGGTGACGACCAGCGACGGCATCACCGGAATCGGCGAAGCAAGTCTCGAAGGTAAGACCGAAGCGGTCGTCGGGGCGATTCACGATCTCAAGGATTACGCGATCGGCCAGGAGGCGAGCCGGATCGAGCACATCTGGCAGACGATGTACCGCCACTCGTTCTGGCGGGCGGGTGTTGTCATTGGCTCGGCGATTTCCGGGATTGAGCAGGCGCTTTGGGATATCCAGGGCAAGGAACTCGGTGTGCCGGTCTACCAGTTGCTGGGTGGGGCGGTTCGGGACCGGGTTCGACTGTATGCAAATGGACCTCGCGGGGAGACACCGGAAGCGGTGGCCGACGATTGCGCACGCCTCGTCGCGGAGGGCTGGGGAGCGGTCAAACTGGGTGCATTCGGTGCGACCCAGATGGTTGCCGGTGCGGAAGACATCCGGGAGGCACGACGAACGATAGAACTGATCCGGCACAAGGTTGGGCCGGAGGTGGACATCCTGATCGACTGCCACGGTCGACTTTCACCTGCTGCGGCGATCCAAATGGCGGACGCACTCGAGGAGTTCAACATCTTCTTCTTCGAGGAGCCCGTGTTGCCCGAAGATCCCGATGCGATGGCGATGGTAGCGAAGAAGATCAACATCCCGATCGCGACCGGTGAGCGACTCTTCTTCAAGTGGGGATTCCGCGACATTCTGGCCAAGGGCTGTGCGCACATGTTGCAGCCTGACCTTGCCCACTGCGGTGGACTTTGGGAAGGAAAGAAGATCGCGGCGGCGGCCGAGGCGTACTACGTCGGGATTGCGCCCCACAATCCGTATTCGTGGTTGCTGACGATGGCCAGCATTCAACTGGATGCGACGCTGCCGAACTTCATCATCCAGGAATTCCTGGTTGACCACCCGCCGATGGTCAGCGAAATCTTCACGTCTAAGCCAGTTTGGTCTGATGGTGGTTATGTCGAGCTACCTACTGAGCCGGGACTTGGGATTGACTTCGACTGGGACGCGCTACGTCACTATGAGAACCAGCCCTACACCCGCACGTTCCAACCGAGCCTGTGGCACAAGGATGGATCAGTCGCGGACTGGTAGGAACTGAGGCGCTACAACGCCAGCACAACGAAACGGCCGACAGGGAGTCTTCCCTGCCGGCCACTTTCTTGCTTCACGTATTTACCGGCGTTTTGGGTGCAATCAGGGAATGCTAGAAACGACTTCACAACCGCCGTTGTTGGGACCGAAGAAGACCGCTGTTCAATCCTCGCCCTCAATGGTGACGGCCCGGTTTGAGCCGATTATCACGTCGTTGCCGGCTTGCCGGCCTAATCGTCACCGGCACCAGTGATGGTTTGACGCTCCCAGGCGGGGATTCGACGAAATGAGGCGAAGCGACGGGCCAGAAGGGAATCCTTCGGGCCCGTTTGAGCAATGGTGAATTCGATTCAGACTGGTTCTATTGCTCGACCCAGACGGTCTGGATGTTCACGAATTCGCGCATGCCGTACGTCGAGAGTTCGCGACCGTACCCGCTGCGCTTGACTCCGCCGAACGGGACTTTCCAGTTCGAGGTGGTCATGCCGTTGATGAAGACGCCACCGGTTTCGATCTGCCGGGCGAGTCGCCTTGCCGCGCTCGATGTCCTGGGTCCAGATCGCTCCGCCGAGACCATACGGTGAGTCGTTGGCCGAGGCGATCGCGGCTGCTTCATCCGGTACGCGGACGATTGCTGCGACTGGACCGAAACTCTCCTGGCGGAAGAGGGTCATGTCGGCTGAGACGTTGTCGACGATCGTCGGCGGGAAGTAATAGCCCTTGCCCGTCGGGCGCGTCGCCGCCGGTGACCAGGTCGGCGCCGGACTCGAGTGTTTCGGCCAGTTGGCGCTCGATTTCGTCGCGGAGGTCGACCCGGGCCATCGGACCCATTTTCGTATCGCGGTTGGTTGGATCGCCGTAGGGGATCGCCTCGGCCTTCTGCTTGAACAGCTCGACGAAATTGATCGGCAACGTTGTCGACGACGATGAAGCGCTTGGCTGAAATGCAGACCTGACCGGCGTTCTGGAATCGGGAGCGGGCGGCGAACTGACTTGCCTTCTCGAGATCGGCATCCTCGAGGACGACGAATGCGTCGGAGCCACCGAGTTCGAGGACCGTTTTCTTGATGTGGCGACCGGCGGTCTCGGCGACCTTGCTGCCGACTGCATCGGAGCCGGTAAGCGTGACGGCGGCGACTCGCGGATCGGCGATGACGTCCTCAACCCGCTGCCGGGAATGACCAGCGTTTGGAGGCAACCCTCGGGCAGTCCGGCTTCGCGAACGACCTCCTGGAGGGCGAGCGCAGCACCCGGTGACGTTGCTGGCGTGCTTGAGGACGATCGTGTTGCCGGCGACCAGGGCCGGCGCGGCGTGGCGCATCAGTTGCCAGATCGGGTAGTTCCACGGCATGACCGCAAGGATTACTCCGAGCGGTTCAAAGGAAACGTAGACTCTCGCGGGCGGTTGTCGCGATGATCTCGGTTTCGAGCATCTGCGGGTCCGTTGTCGGCGTAGTAGTCGCAGTTGCCAGCGCTCTTCTCGACTTCTGCCCTCCGCTTCGGCGATCGTCTTGCCCATTTCGGCGGTCATCAGCGGAGCGAGTTTGTCTGACGTTTGCCCGCAGGACGCGCGCCGATGTTGCGAACCTTGTCGGCACGTTCCTCGATCGGCGTCTGCCGCCAGATCTGGAAGGCATCGCGGGCCAGACTGCAGTTTGCGATCGACCACTTCCGGCGAATCGACCTGGATAGGACCAAGTTGCTCTTCGGTGGCGGGGTTGATGGTTGTGATGTTCACGGTGGACTCCTTTGTCAGCGACATTCGATGCATGCGGTAAGCATAGGCAGGGATCAGTAGAGCTGGTGCTTGTCCAGTACCGGTGACATCTCGTGTAGATGCGTCCCTCGACAAACAGGGCGAGGTTGCGGACGAAGATGTCGGTGATCCGCTCGTTCTCGCGGGGAGCGTTGGCCGAGCAATGGGGCGAAACGATGACATTCGGCAGGTCCCAAAGCGGCGAATCCGTTGGGAGCGGTTCGGTCTGGAACACGTCCAGCGCGGCGAATCCGATCTGGCCGATCGGCCAGACGCTCGATCATTGCCGGTTCATCGACGACTGCACCTCGACCGATGTTGATGAAGGTCACGCCGGGCTTCATAACGATCGAACTGGGCGGCTCCGATCAGGTGGTCAGTCCCGCCGGTGTGCGGTGTGATGATCACAACGGTGTCGGCCTCAGGGAGGACCTCGTCGAGCTGGTCGGTGGTGAGAGAACTGATCGACACCGAGGACTGGCGGCCCGCTCGGGTCCGCCGGTGCGACCGACCGCGATGACGCGCATATCGAATGCCTTGGCGACCCGGATTATCTGGCTGCCGATCCGGCCGACACCGATGATGACCATAGTCTTCCCGGCCAGTTCGTCGGCGGTGAAGCGTTGCCAGATGTGTTCGCGCTGCCGCTCGGCCATCCAGCTGCTTCCGGCTTCGGGAGAGCAGCGCAAGGAAGACAAACTCGCTCAGTGCGCCGCCATGGACACCGCTGGCGGTGGTGACGATCACATCCGAGTCGATCAGATCCGAGTCGCTGGGCAGGTTGACCCATACCGGCTGAGGTTCCCTGCAGCCATTTCAGGTTTGGCGAAAGTGAGCGAAGGTCGGTTTTGGCCTCACGCGGCAACGCAGAAGAGCACGTCGGCCGAGCGAAGGATGTCCAGCCACTCTGCCTGTTTCTCCGGCGATGCGTGCGAAGTCGGCCGGGACCGTCGTGATCGGCGACGTACGTGGCGGGAGGCAGCAAGTCGGGCCGGAAGACGATCTCGACTCGATCGGGGGCGACGGCGCGCATGCGGTCAACCAGTATTCGGCTCAAATGGCGAGGCGATGACTACCTTGATGCGATCGTGACGGACACGGGTTCCTCCTGCAGGAATCGTTCGACTCGTGATTCTACGGGTTCCGGAATGGCCAGGGCGATAGAATCGTGTCATGACTGTTTGTCATTGATCGGGAGCAGCTACATGACCACTTCAGACGTTTATCAGAATCGCATTGCCCGCACTCAGGACGGCGCTTAATTCGGCCGGAGTCGACGCGCTGCTTGTTGGACCGTCAACCGATCTCGTCTACCTGACCGGGATCAATGCCCATCTGAGCGAACGCCTGAATCTGCTGATCATTGCCGTCAGCGGGCAAACCCGTCATTCGTGGTGCCGCGACTCGAGGCTCCGAATGTGGCCGACAAGACAGATCTGGTACGATCTGCACGTCTGGGAGGAGACGGAATCCCCGTCCGAGCTGGCCGGATCGTTGACCGGTCGGCACAAGCGGATTGCGATCGGCGATCACCTGCATGCGGTTTTCGTTTTGCGCATTGCAGGAGGCGGTACCGGGCGCGAGCTGGACCCAGGGTGGACCGGTGCTCAAGATCTTGCGCTCGTCAGCAAGGATGCGGCCGAGATTGCAGCCCAGCGGGAAGTAGCCGAGCGGACCGACAAGGCGTGGGCGGCATTCCTCGAGGCTGGACCAATCAGCGGTCTGACCGAGACACGAGGCGATCGAGCGTCTGAATGCGACTGATGGTGGCCGAAGGGAATCAAGCCGATGTTCGGTATCTGCGCGAGCGGTCCGAACAGTGCTTCACCGCACTATCACACCGGTGATCGGGTCATTGCCGAAGGCGACGCGATTGTTTTTGACTTCGGTGCAGAGCTCGACGGCTACCTCTCGGACATGACCCGGACGGTTGTGATCGGGGATCCGAGCGACGAGTACCGCAAGGTCTATGACATTGTCCTGCGGGCAAACCAGGCCGCATTCGAGGCGGTGCGACCGGGTGTGCCATGTGAAGACATCGACAAGGCGGCACGGGACCTGATTACCGAAGCGGGATACGGCGAGTACTTCATTCACCGGGTCGGCCACGGATTGGGACTGGACGTCCACGAGGATCCGTACCTGGTGAAGGGCAACACAACACCGTTGGCGCCGGGGATGGTCTTCAGTGATGAGCCGGGAATTTACATTCCGGGCAAGTTCGGGGTGCGAATCGAGGACACCGTGGTCTGCACCGAGGATGGCGCCGAACGACTGAATGGAGCCCCGAAAGATCTGACGGTTATGGACTAGCGACGAGTGCGAAACACCAGCGTGACCGGTTAGTCCGGTTGCGCTGGAGCTCGTTTACTGACCGTAGGCGGGTGTTTCCCAAGGAAAACCAGCCGCGCCGCTGCGTTCCTTGATAAGCGCCATCAACAGGTGAACAGTCGTAACTTCGGGATGTTTGTGCCTGAATGCTTCTCGTTTAGCGCGAATTATGACGCGCTCAAGCCGCGGGCTAACGCAATTCTCGGAATTCGGCGGACCGAATGCGCCGAGCACAAATTGCAATGCAGAGAGCAAGCTCTCGGACGATCCCTGGTGTTCCTGGATCAATTTGGCGGCGGCGCATTCCGGTGTTGAGGAAATTGCCAATTGCAAATGCTCGGTGAGAACGGCATCAGATCCGACAAATTCGGCAAATTCCTCACTGCGGTCAAGCACACGTTGGGCGACCTCGGTAAAGGGAACGTCAATACCTGGTCCGCCTCCGTCAAAGGAGCCGAACTCAAGATCATCGTACGCGGCGCTCATCACATCTGGAGGTATTCCAGCCAGGACGTCAACCTCGATATGATCCATTGACCTTCCCCCCGGTCCCCGAATGCTGCCTGCGAGTCACAATGTGCTGCGTGCATTCTGCGTTATTGAATAACCGTTGTCGAGTGGTCACACCAACCAAATTTCGCGTTGGGGTGGTACGAGATACGTACACCCGTCTGCGGTGACCACAACGTTCTCCTCCAGCGCTACCGGACCGAAGCACGGTTCGATGGTAAAGACCATGCCTTCGCGGATAGTTCCGAGCGAGCGATGACGATAGCGATCGTTGTCCGGGCCAAGCATCATGCCACCGTCGTGGGCACGGGTGCCGACCTGATGACCGGTCGCATGGAAGTATTTGAAGCCGTTCTTCTCGACATGTGATCGGCAAACGGTATCGATTTCGACTCCGGTTGCGCCAGGCCGAATGGCCTCGGCTGCGAGCTGGATTGCATCACGCTGAACGTCGAATGCTTTCTGGAAATCGGCGGGCGCTGCTGTCTCGCCCGGTTTGCGCAGGTACCAGGTGCGAATCAGATCGGAGGCGTAGCCCTCGGTAATAACGCCCAGGTCGATCCGGACCCCGTCGCCCGGCTCAAGAGCAATCTGGGTTGGTGGGGTGTGGCCCGATTCGCGCTTGGAGGACATCACTCCAGGGCAGTAGGCCGGATCCCAGGATGCCTTGACGTTGTAATCCTTCATCTGGTCGTGCAGGTACTCGTAGAGGTCCCACTCGGTCATGCCAGGCTTGAGGATGCTGGTGACATCGCCGAAGAGCTGGATCGTGATTTCGCAGGCCCTGCGCATGCGTTCGATCTCGGCCGGCGTCTTGATCTGGCGAACGAGGCTGGTGACCGGTGAGGCTGATTCGAGGCGAGTCTCGAAGCCGATATCCTTGAGCGCGTCGACCAGGAGCAGATATTGGCCGTGGGTCAGTCCGTCTATGCCATCGTCGAACATGTCGTAGTTGATGGCAATTCGTTGCGGGATTGCGTTCCTTGAGGACGGTCAGCAGGGGATCCCGCCAGCTTGAGCTATAGGCAATCACCTGGTCGAATACGCCTTCAACAACGGTCGCGTCGTAATCCATGACCACCGCGACGGACGGTCCATCGGCGAAGATCATGAATGCTGACTGGCTGACCAGTTCATCGACACCGAGCACGTAGGGCAGCAATACGTCGCTGCCCTCGCGCTGAAACGTCATCCAGCAATCGATGCCTTGCTCACGGATGAGCGTTTTGGCCTGGGCGTGTTTCTCGGCGATGAGCGAACGGCGCAGGGACTCCGTCTCGGTGAGTTCGGTCATAGCGGGGCTGGTTCTCCTCTGCACACGGGACGTGCAGATCAACGACTGATCGAATGCTCTCTATGCGTCGGCCTCGTCCTTCGAGCAGAACTTCGCTCCAGAGCAGGCCAGCCAGAACGGCACCAACGATCGGGCCGACGATCCAGATCCAGAAGTTGTCGAAGTGTCCACCGGCGACGGCAGGACCGAACCAGCGAGCCGGATTGAGGGCGGCGCCGCTGACCGTACCGGTGGCCATGATGCCCATCGAGATTGTGAGACCGATCAAGCAAGCCCGGGATTGCCTTGGAGCTGCGCTTGTCGACGGCGGTACCGAATACGACGAAGACCAGGAAGAAGGTGGTGACGATCTCGGCGATCAGCGCGTTGCCGTTGGAGAACGCCAGCTCCGACGGTCGGAACGCCGTCGTTGACGGCATCACGCATGCTCGCCCGGAAACGTCATAAAGACGACGATTGATCCCGGCAAGCGCGCCAAGCAGCTGGGCAGACGATGTACATGCCGCCAGTCTGTGGATCGATCTTGCGGGTGACGATCATCGCGGTGGTAACGGCCGGATTGAAATGTCCGCCGGAAATGTGCCCAGCCGCCATGATGCAGAGACCGATTGCCAGACCGTGGGCAAGGGCAATCGCGACGAATAGTCCGGTCCAGTTCCGGTGAGCACGATTGCGCCGATGCCCATGAAACAGAGCGCGAACGGACCGATAAACTCAACAATCAAACGTTTGACGAGATTCTCGCCCATTCCCCAGTTCCCTCCATGGCATGACGAAAGCCGCGACAGCGCGGCTCATCATTGTTTGCCTTTAACCCGGGAGGAATGTACCACGCGAGTAGACTCGATTACAGGCCGAACCTCGGTCCAGATTTGGACCATTATTCTTGACGAGTCGACCTGCGCACAGGTTTGCATAGACTCCGTGATTCAGGAACTGAAAGGTGCTCAGATGTCTTCGCTTCAACTTCTCGGCTATCCAGCAGGGACCCGAGGATTGATGCTGAATGCGGATGATTTTGGTTCCCGGCAATCCGCAAACGCGGCGATTGTTGACGGATTTGAACACGGTTTGTTGACGTCGACGAGTCTGATGGTGCCGTGCGCTTGGGCATATGACGCGATGGAATGGCTCAAATTGCATCCTGACGTGTCGTTTGCTGTGCATCTCACGCTGGTCCGCGATTTCGACTGTTATCGATGGGGACCGGTTGCGGGTGCGGCTCATGTCCCGTCGCTGGTAGACGGCAACGGACACTTTCCACTGTTCGACGGCAACCGAGAATTGCGCCCGACAGCGCTGATCGATGACGTGGAACGGGAGTTCCAGGCCCAGATTGATGCCGTGCTCAGATTTGGATTGCGCCCATCTCACCTTGATTGGCACTGCCTGCCCGATGGCGGTCGGGAGGACGTTTTTCGTTTGACAGAGCGGCTTGCGCTTGAGTTTGGATTGGCACTCCGCGTCCACTCGGCGGAGCATCAAACGGAGGGTTTGGCTGCTGGGCGACCGACAATCGATCAGCCTATGCTCGACAGTTATTCGATTCCATCCGCCACCAAACTGGAGTATCTCCACGGCGTTCTGCGCTCACTTCCGGCCGGAGTTACGGAGTGGGCTGTGCATCCTGCGCTGGATACGCCGGAGAGCCGCGCGGTCGAACCGGAGAGCTGGCAGATTCGACACCTGGACCATGCGTTTGTCTGCTCGGACGAAGCGCGGCAGATCATCGCGGACGAAGGGATCGTGCTGATCAGCTATCGTGAGCTGCAGCGAGTCTGGGTTGAATCGATGGGCGCCAGCTAGTCCATTTCGAAGACGAGCGAGCCGATTTCGGTAGTGGACTCTTCGGGGGTGCCTTCGTCGTTGGTACCAGGTCCGATCACCTGGATAACGACGGCATAGGTTCCTGAACTGACTGAGCCAGGGACATCCCAGCGGAGCGGAATCCAGACCAGTTCGCGCTCGTTTTCGATACTCACTTCGCTCGTAGCCACAACCTGACCGCTGTCCTTCCAGAGTGCGACAACGCGCTGGCCGGGGTTGAGATTGGCGATCTGGGCATCGGCATAGATCGTCCCGCCCCGGCTGACGCGGTAGAGCTCGTTGCCAGGCGCATCCTGATCCCGCAGCGAGGTGGTCAGTTTCAGGTTGGCAAGCGACGGGAGCATAGTCGGATAGGCGGTAGGCTCTTTCGTTGGGCCGAAGAATTCGCGGGCCACCTGGGTCGCCTCGATGTCGGCGACAACATTGGTGGAGCGATCGGCATCGCGGGTTGCGACCTCTTGCTCCCGGTCGGCATCACCCGTTGCGCAGGCCGAGAGCATCACCACGCAAATCAGTATCGCCAGGGACGATGCGGCCCATCGTGGCAACTGCCTACGAGGACTCGCCGGGAGCGCGGTATTGGCCAAACGCATCCTGATACTCGTCCGCGAGTTCGACCGCGGATTGGTGGATGTAGATTCGGGTTGTCTGGGGTGAAGCATGCCCAAGGATCGTTTGCACCGTTGATTCGCGAACCCGGCGGCGGACCATTTCCGTTGCCAGACCGTGCCGGAAGGAGTGTGGCGTGATTTCGCTTTCAATGCCAAGGAGCGTGCAGAGCTGACTGATGATGTGCTCGACCGTTCTCGGACTGATGGCGTTTCCAGGTTCGCCGACCTTGTCCCGCCCGCTGAATGCAGGTGCAGAACCGGCGCCGCGAACCTGATCACCACGCAGAGTCCAGTACGCCTGAAGCGCCTGTGCGGTTTCGGCGTCGAAGTGAACCGTGCGGCTCTTGCCACCTTTGGCGCGGTAAACGTGCGCCTTCCCATCACCCAGTTCGATGTCCCGCCGACGGAAGGCACAGAGCTCGGAGACGCGGACGCCCGTGCGGAAAAGCATCAGGATGATCGCCCGGACCTTCAGTGCGCGGAGCTGCTTGACCGGGTTTTCATCGCGTTCGGGTTGGCGGACAAATTCGACGATTCGCTCGAGGTCGCTGAGTTTGACGTCCGGCGGCGGTGGCGTGAATCGCGGCATCATCGCGCCGATCCTCACCCGAATGCGGTCGGTTGAGAGAGCCGGATGGTAATCGTAGGCCGAGAGATAGGCACAGAATTTGCGGACGGCGGAGAGATTGTTCTGGGCGGTCCGCATCTGCGAGACCTCTTCGGGCGAGCGAATGTCGGGCGGGATGATCAGACTCGCGAATGAGGTGACGTGCTCGGGGGCGATGATCGTGACCGGTGCCACTGTCGGGATCGATGCCTTCGTGCTGTTCCATATGACGAACGAACTTGGCGATGCCGTTGCGATAGGTCTTCTTGGATCGTGGCGCCAGGCGCAGATCGCCGAAGAAGATTTCGACGGCCGCAGCGATCGTGACGACATCCCCGTTGGAGACGGCCTGTGGTTCGACCACCGAAAGTCGAGGTGGTTCGTCATTGAATTGATATTTGAGGGCCATGTCTGCACTCCCCAGCCAGGAAGACTTCGCTAGCGGGGACGAGCGGGCAATTACTGTACGGACACTCTACGGGTTAACGAAGACCATAGTCAAGCGCACATCCAAATAGGCTATTCCTCTTCGTCGACCCGGGCGTAGCGCTGAATCAGTGCGGCGGCATCCTTGTGAAAATCGCCGTTGGATACGATGCGGGTCAGACCGGCCTTCTTGGCATCGCGGCGACCTTCAACATCCGTGTGTGGACCAAAACCGAGCGATGGCACGGCGGGGTAATCGGCGAGGGTGGCCGAGAGGTTCTCCCAATCGACTGCCTGATCGACAACGTTCATGTCGATGATCACGAGTGATGTGGTTGCGTGCTTCTCGGCCAAGGCGGTTGCGACACCAGCGGCATTCGGCACGAGTTTGAGATCGAATCCGAGTTCCTTGGCGAGATTCCGGAGCCGGACGCCAAAAAAGACATCCCTGTTCAAGGCAATCAGCAGGAGCGGATCGGTTGGGAGCGAGGTTCGGTACATGCGGTGTTCCTGACTGGTCAATCGGTTTACACCTTCGATTGTAGAGGTAGCGCACCCAGGGGATCGCAGTTTATACAAGCGCGCGGCTGACGTGATGCCTCTTAGAGTCGTCACAAAAACTGGTGGGAAGGTTGTGCTGGTCGATGTCGTGCGCGATGGGACGACGGCAGGAAGGCGACCAGGGGCGCGATTCATGCGTTCACAACTTGTTCACAAGCGTACCGTTGACATTGGTATTTCTACACTGTAGAGTAGCCAGACATTGCGGTTCTACAGTGTAGAACTGACTTCCAGGGTTGTTAAAGGTTGGGGCAGGGCACGCCGCGTTTGGCGGTTGCAAGGAAGGACTGGTCGCGTATGTTTTCTACGTCAGGTATAGCGAGGGCAACGGCCCGGCATCCATGGCTCACGATTGGTGCGTGGGTCATCATCCTGGTGCTCGGCGCATGGCAAGCATCGTTCATCAATGATCGGACCACATCGGATTTCACGATGGGTGGAAATCCTGATTCGGTCGCGGGCATTGATCTGATCGAAGATCGGATGGGCGGCGAGCAGGCGCTGACCGAAACGCTTGTCATCTTCTCGGACACGCTGACTGTTGACGATCCCGCGTTTGAAGCGGTGGTCCGAAATGCAACCGATGCAGTTCGCGCGGACGCAGAATTCGTCAACGCCGATGCAACCTTCAACTACTTCGAACTTCGGGACAATCCGGATCCCGCAGATTGCCGCGCAGGCCGAAGGACTGGTCTCTGAAAACAGGATGTCGACCCTTGTTCCTGTAACCCTGACGATGACTGAGTTGCCAGGGGCGGAAGAGACGGAGACGTATCTGGCCGCGGTTGCCAGTGCCGATACGGACGCAGTAAAGGTGCGGACCGTTGGCGCAGTCAGTATCGACGAGACGTTCACGCGGATCTCGGAAGAGGACCTGGCCAAGGGTGAGGGAATCGGTCTTGCCGTTGCGCTGGTCATTCTCGTCATCGTGTTTGGCGCGCTGGTTGCGGTCGGTATTCCGCTGAGCCTCGCGCTGATGTCGATTGCGATTTCGGTCGGTATTTCGAGCGTCATCGCTACCCAGTTCGACCTCTCATTCTTCGTGATCAACATGATCTCGATGATCGGTCTGGCGGTCGGAATCGACTATGCGCTCTTCGTGGTTGAGCGATATCGGGAAGAACGACGGCACGGACGACCGAAGCTTGAGGCGATCGAAGTCACCGGCGGTACGGCGAGCAAGGCAGTTCTCTTCTCCGGTCTGACCGTGGTCTTCGCTCTGCTGGGTCTCTTCATGATCCCGACCACGATTTTCCGCAGCCTTGGTCTTGGCGCGGTGATTGTGGTGGTGGTCGCGGTCTCGGCGATGCTGACCCTGGTCCCGGCGATGCTCTCGCTCCTGGGTGACAAAATCGACTGGCCGCGACGCCGCAATTACGATGATCCGGCTGTGATTGCCGCCCAGCGAGAGCGGGACAAGGAAGCGGTTCACGGTGGATTCTGGGGGACGATTACCCGCGTGGTCATGGCTCGCCCGGTTATCTCGATCGTGCTGGCCGGTGGCTTGCTGGTTGCACTCAGCATTCCGTACTTCGATCTGAACACTGGCTTCAACGGTGCATCGACGCTGCCACCGAGCAATGTCCGGGATGGGTACGACGTACTCGCCCGGGACTTTGAGGCCGGACGACTGTCTCCGATCCAGATCGTGATCGACGGCGAGCAGGGCTCGGTTGAAGCGGGCATCACTCGTCTCGAGGAATTGATGGCTGCCAATCCGGTCCTTGCCGCATTCGAGCCGGTTGAATGGAGTCCGAATGGCGACCTGGCGGTCATCGACGTCAATCTGACAACCGAGGCCGATTCTCCGCTGGCTCGGCAGTCGATAACCGACCTCAGGGAGTCGTTGGTCCCGCAAGCATTCACAGGAGTTGCCTGCCTCGGTCTACGTCTCAGGTGAGCCAGCGTTCAACTACGACTTCCAGCAGCTGGTCGACACCTGGACACCGATCGTCTTCATCTTCGTGCTGGCCCTGAGCTTCATCCTGCTGACATTGGCCTTCCGCTCGATCGTGGTACCGGCCAAGGCGATCATCATGAATCTGCTCGGCGTCGGAGCGGCCTACGGAATTCTGGTGCTGGTCTTCCAGAAGGGGTATCTGGTTGATCTGCTCGGATTCGAGCAGACGCCAGTGATCGAGCCCTGGCTTCCGATCTTCCTGTTCTGTGTGCTCTTCGGACTCTCGATGGACTATCACGTCTTCCTGTTGAGCCGGATCCGGGAGCACTACGACCTGACCCACCGCAATCGCGAATCAGTCGCTGCCGGTCTGCAGTCCACGGCCCGGATCATCACCGGCGCGGCGCTGATCATGTGTGCGGTGTTCTTCGGATTCGCGGCCGGACGCCTGGTGATGTTCCAGCAGATGGGCTTCGGACTCGGGATGGCGGTGCTGATTGATGCGACGATCATCCGCTCGATCCTCGTGCCAGCGGCAATGGCGCTGCTGGGCGACAGGAACTGGTACATGCCGAAGTGGCTGAACTGGCTGCCTGACCTTCGTGTTGAGGGAAGCGCACCACCAGTGGTTACTCCGCCTCCAGCTGGCGTCCCGGCCGGCGACTAGGCGGACAGTCACCCTACAATCTCTTTGACCGGGCGGGAAGCAATTCCCGCCCGTATTCATTTGCGGCGTAGAATCCCATCAATGCACCGCCACTTCGAGAAATGGTCAGATTGATGAGCACCGCTGTTTCCCCTGATGCGAACTGATGTCATACATCGCGATCTGAATCGGTGCGTATCCGGTGATTGATCGGGGTGAGGGGATATATCTCTTCGATACGGACGGCAAGCGGTATATCGATGGATCCGGCGGATCGGCGGCAGTGACGGCGATCGGACATGGCGTGACCGAGGTGGTCGATGCCATGACCCGCCAGGCCGCCCGGCTCGCCTGCTCCCCCACTCATGCATTTACCAATCAGCCAATCGAGGACTGCGCGCGCCTGATCGTTGAGCACTTTGCCCCGGTCGGAATGGACCGGGTCTTCTTTTGCTCGAGCGGATCAGAGGCGAACGAAAACGCGGTCAAGATGGCAATCCAGTACCACCGCGAGCGAGGCGAACCGCAGCGACAGATCATCATCAGTCGCTGGAATAGTTTTCATGGCTTGACGATGGCAACACTGGCCCTGAGTGGTCATACCGGACGCCGACGGAAGCTCGTATCCGCATTGCCGACAAGTGTTCATATCGCGCCGTGTTTCGCCTATCGACACGCTGATCCCCGCGATGAAGCGTACGGAGTCCGGGCTGCCGACGAGCTGGATACGATGATACGGAACCTGGGGCCTGAAAACGTGGCCGCGTTCATTGCCGAGCCGGTTGTTGGTGCGACTCTGGGGGCGGTTCCGGCCGAGCCGCGGTACTTCCACCGGATTCGCGAGATTTGCGATCGGCACGGAATCCTGCTGATCGCTGACGAAGTAATGACCGGATTCGGGCGAACCGGCACGAATTTCGGAATCGATCATTGGGGCGTAGTTCCGGACCTGATTACATGCGCCAAGGGGATTTCCGGTGGGTATTCACCACTGGGGGCCGTCATCGCGAAGTCCGATGTGGTGACTGAGATTCGGGGACGGTCTGGCTCGTTCCTGATCGGTGGGACTGCGTCGGGGAATCCGCTTTCGTGTGCGATTGCCAATGCGGTGCTGCAGTACATCCTGGACCACGAGCTGGTTGGCAATTCGTTACGATCCGGGGCGTACTTTCTGGACCGGTTGCATGGGCTAAAGGCTCGGCACGAGATGATTGGGGATGTGCGTGGTCTGGGGCTGATGCTGGGCATCGAGTTTGTACAGGACCGGGCAACCAGGCAGCCATTTCCCGTTTCGATCAACGTGTCCAAGCGAGTTGCTGATGCGACGTTTGCGCGCGGGTTGCTCTCCTACCCCGGTCAAGGCACAGCAGATGGAACGAGCGGGGACCACATCATGTATGCCCCGCCGTTGACGATGACTATTGCTCAGGTTGATGCATTGATTGCCATTCTGGATGACGCATTGACGGATGTCGCTTCGGGCCTCGCTGATCGGGTGACTGCGTGAGCCGGATTCTGCGATTCGTGATTTTCAGCCCGTCAATCATTTCCGATATTGGGAACCCACAGGCGACAACTGTTCGGGCGATGTGTCAGGCACTGATCGCGCTCGGTCACGACGTCACGCACATTGAGCCGCGCGGCGAACGAGCATTTGACCCGACTCCTGAAAACGCGTGGCTATGCGCCAATGCGTGCGCTTAACGAACGGTATCCGCTGCTCCGGTACAAGCAATACGACCCGGCCGGTGGAATTGCCCGGCGGATCTGGTTCAGTCGGGAGATTGGGACGGCCGATGCGGTGATCGCGTATCCCGGGTGCAACGATGACGTCGTTTCTGAAGTGACCGAACTGGACAGTCACCGGATCGTGACGTTTCAGGCGGAGCAGGAATCGCTGCCTGCTGAGATGCGGGACGCGTGGTTTGCGCCGGCTGTGTTTCCGCAGTCTGGCAGATGGCGTAGCGGAGCAACGAGTTGACCGTGGCGTACGACCAGGCTGTTGCTGGCGACTCGGGCACGAACCTCATCACGAGTGGGGTCTTTTCCGGGACCGGGTGGGACTACGTGGCAGAGGTCAATCTGCCGGAGCGGTATCAGTCTGCTACTCGCGTGCGAATGAATCGGGCAGATGTTGTCGGGAGATGCCTACGCACGAGCGCTTTTGCCGGTTGCGAACGGTGCGATTGTTGAGCTGGTCGATGATCAGGGTGATTCAGTTGAGGTGATTTCGGAGTTGCCCGCAGTGAACGACGCCGCGGCGCGATCGGCCGCGCTAATTGCCTTCATTGATGATGCGCTCGGTCAGCGGTATGTGCTTCCGACCTAGAAGGATGCCTTGACGAGTTCGGCAATGACGTGCTCTGCGTCAGGCATTCCGCTTGCCCGGATTTGCGCTTCAGTTTGCTCAATCGGGTAATCGAGTCGACGCATTTCTGCGGTCCAGCGCAGCGCCGTTTCATCCCAGGTGAGGATTCCGTATTTGCAGCGGAGATCGCCATCTTTGGAATTTCCCACGGCAGAGACGTCTACGAGTGTGGTGGCGCCCACGTGACGGATGTAGGCGATGTGGACGTGGCCGAAGACGATGGTGCCGGCTTTTTCATCACCGATGATCTCTCGAAGTTCCCGGTCTGGTTTGGCACGGGTGCAACTGGTCCATCACGTTGTATGGATTGGCGTGCACGATGAGCAATTCGTGCTCGGGACCTGTTCCACCGGGTGGCATGATCCGGTGGCTGAATGGCATCAGGGCAAGGAAATCCATCGCGTCGTCGGTCAGGTGCTCAACCCAATAGCGAAGTTCGTCCAGGCCGGTCGCCCACTGGGCTGCCTCGACCAGATCGACATCGGTGTTGCCCTGAATCGCCAGCCAGCCTTCCTCCCGGATCGTGTCGACAACTGATTGCGGATCGGGTCCGACCACGGCGATATCACCGGCGACTATCACTTCGTCGAAGGGGCCCTGGGCTGCTATGTCCTTTCGGACGACATCGAGGGCGAGGCTGAAACCGTGTATGTCGGACATGACTGCTATGCGCATTGCGGGGTCTTCCTCCATCCGGCGTTCATGTCGATTCTACGTAGGTTCCCGTTTCCAACGACGAGGAGCAGGAGTGACGGCGACTACCTTCAGGAACGACTTCTTGAGTCCACGCTTGCCCTTGGCCTTGCCGTTCGACTTTTCGTCCGAGGCGGGCAAGTACATGTTTATCGCATCAGGATGCGTTTCCAGATCAGTCAGGCGCTCATCGATCGCGCGAAGACGCTCGAGGGCTACGCCAAGCTGACCGGCCAGGTTTGCACGCTGGTCTTCGAGGGCGGAAATGCGGGCGTTTTGATCCCGGATCAGCGGAAGCAGGTCAACCGTTCCCCTGGGTTCGGCAGGCGGTGGCTCAGGAGCGGGATCGACCTTGCCGATGAGGCCGGCCTCGATGAGGGACGAGCGCAACAATCGGAACCGGGTCTTGCCGCCTTGCTGGACGGTAAAGGCGCGGAGTTTGCCGCGTTCGATCAGGTTACGGAGTTCGGTCGGAGTAGTATTGCAAAGCCTGGCTGCTTCCTTGAGGGAGAGCCATCCGCTGTCTCCGGTGACAGCCAGTTGTCGATCGTTCTTCTGCTTCGCCACCGATCTTCTCCCTGCGATCTCAATGCTGAATAGTAATTGTGATTTGACGGAGCTTGCCGGGCGGGGCAATATCCTCTCAACTGTGGCGTTTGCCGCTGTTGCATTGAAAGATGGTGCTCCCCCGACCGTGAGCGCGACGACTGGCACACAGCCCCATTTTGCCGTGCCTCAGCCCCTGACTCCATTAATAGGACGTCATGCTGAGTTGGCGGATATTCGCGGGCTCTTCAACCGGACCGATATCTTCCTGGTGACCCTGACCGGACCTGGCGGTGCGGGCAAGACCCGGTTGTCGCTTGAACTTGGGCATCTGGAACGCGGCTCGTTCTCGGACGGGGTGGTTTTTGTATCGCTCGCCAATCTCCGGGATGGCGATGCGATGATGGCCGCGATTCTGCAATCGCTGAACATCCGGAACGAGCGGGCCGAATCGACCGAGACATTGCTGGCCGAGCAGGCGGCTGATCTCGATTTGCTGCTGATTCTCGACAACCTGGAGCAAATCGCGAATCCGGTCCCGGCGCTTGGGGTGCTGTTCGACAACGCGCCTTCGATTCGCGTTCTGGCGACCAGTCGTTCCGCGCTGCACATCCGCGGTGAGCACGAAATACAGATCGAGCCATTCTCGACCCCTGATCCCGCGAAGCTGCCGCCTATCAGCGAGCTGGCGACTAACCCTGCCGTAGCGCTCTTTGTTGATCGGGCAAGTTCGGTGCGGCCGAACTTCAGCCTGGGCACGGAAAACGCGAGCGATATCGTCGAGATTTGTCGTCGCCTCGACGGATTGCCGCTGGCGATTGAGTTGGCAGCTGCTCGCATCAAACTGCTGACACCGGCTCAGTTGTTGCCACGGCTCGCCAACCGGTTGCAATTGCTGACCGGTGGCCCGCGCGACTTGCCGGAACGTCAACAGACACTGCGCGATGCGATCGACTGGAGCTACGACTTGCTTCCGGCTGAGCAACAAACGTTGTTCCGACGACTGGCCGTGTTCCCGGGCGGGGCAACGATTGATCAGGTGACCCGGATCGCGGCCGACGGTCTGGCTGGAGATGCATTCGACGGGTTGGCGGCGCTGGTTGACCACAGTTTGCTGCGGACACTCGACGGACTGGATGGTGAACCGCGGTACGGGATGCTGCAGACAATCCGGGATTTTGCCGAGGAGATGCTCGATTCGTCCGGCGAAGGTGTCGCGATCCGGGCAATTCAGGTTGATCACTTTGTCGATTTGAGTGACCGAATCCGGACGGAATTGACCGGAAGTGGAACGGCGCAAACGATCAAGCAAATCAGCGCGGAACTGGACAATCTGCGATCCGGCCTGCGCTGGGCGATCGAGGCGGGCGACGTTGACAAGGCACAGGCGATCGCGAGTGCCCTCCCCCGCTATTGGGAAGTGCAAGGCAACTTTACCGAGGGGCGGGCCTGGCTGAACGCGGCACTTGGTCAGGACACCAGCCTGACCCGTCCGCGGGCAAATGCGCTGATTGCCCTGGCGACGCTGGCACGACGGCAGGGTGATTACTCATCGGCGGTGCAGTCGTACGAAGCGGGTCTGGCGATTTTCCGGGAGCTCAAGGACGCAAGCGGAATTGCAACGGCACTCAATAACCTTGGAGTGGTCGCGCAGGATCGTGGTGATTATGACAAGGCGCGCGCATTGCTTTCGGAGGCGCTCGAGCACTTCGAGTCGATCGGCGATGTGCCGAGGAGTGCGGCAAGCCTCAACAATCTCGGACTCGTTGCCCGGCGTCAGGGTGACCTTGCCGCTGCGGTGGGTCTCTATGAGCGAAGCCTCGGCCTCTGGAATCAATTGGGCGATCAGGGGCGGCGGGCACTCTGCCTGAACAATCTGGGCGTCGTTGCGTACGCGCTTGGCGACAATGTCACGGCGGAATCGCGATATCGGGAGGCACTGGAGGCGTACCGGACCCTCGAGGACCGTTCCGGAGCGGCCTTGACCCTCAACAATCTGGCTGAGGTCCTGCATGACCGCGGTGATTTGCCGGCCGCGGTGAGTTCGTGGCAGGAGAGTCTCGCCCTTGCGTTCGGTCCAGGGTGATCGGGTCGGGATTGCCGAATGCCTGACCGGGCTGGGTCGGGTCGCCGGGAATGCTGGCTTGACCGATCTGGCGGCCAGATTGTTTGCGACGGCGGTTCGACTGCAGACCGAGACCGGAGTTTCGCTGCCACCCAGGGAGCGTGAGGTCCAGGAGAAGGGCATTGCTGATTTGCGGCGCTCGCTCGATGCGCCGACGTTCCAGGCGGCATGGGATCGGGGACACGGCAGCACGCTGGAGGTGTTGCTGGCCGAAGTTGCGAACGGCACCGAGACGCTGATTGACGCGGCAACCAAGGTCGCGACCCAGCCGAGTGCACCGGTCAAGAGCGCGGCGGCAGATGCCGGGCTGACCCGTCGTGAGTCCGACGTGTTGCGATTGCTGGTCGATGGATTGTCCGACCGGGAGATTGGCGAGGCGTTGTTCATCAGTCACCGGACGGCGATGACGCATGTGGCGAATATCCTGGGCAAACTGGCGCTGGATAGCCGGACTGCGGCGGCGGCGTTTGCCCTGCGGAACGGGTTGGTTTAGGTCGTCCCCTTCTTCACCGAAATGCAGATGACGTTCTGCACCCCGACCGGATTCGCCGGGGTGGGTCGCATTGCCATGCGACGCTCCAGGACGACTCTCTGAACCTGCTACGTGAGATCACGTAGGTGATCTGACTTCGTGTCCTTACGCCAAATACGTGATGTCCCCGATGTTCCTGGAGCCGCCGAAACGCACCATAGCAATGTCTTAGGACGGTTGGTTATGAGGGCGGTGGCGCCCACGAAAGGGACATACGATGAGCAAGCAGACACGAAAGCGACAGGCGACAGGCAAGCAGCACAACGGCAACCTCTTCCGGTTACTGTTTGCTGCTGTTTTACTTGGCATGCTGATGATGCCGCTGACTGCAAATCGGACAGGCGCCGAGGAACTGCGCCAGGTCGATCCGGTGATTCTCGATGTGGTTGATCTCGATGACGTGGTCATTGACGATTTTCAGCCAGAGCCGACACCGGCACCGACTGAGGATCCGCTGGTTATTCCGGACCTCGATATTGACGATCTGACGATCTACGACCCATCGATTTACCCGAACGATATCTTCGTCAACCCGGTTCTCTGTCCAAGCGACCTGGATCTCTGGTCGGTGGACTACTACGGACTGGCGCTGAATTGTCAGGGCGGACATGCCAACGGGTATGAACTGTTCGTGACCGACAGCAACGGTGCCTGGTGGATCCACAACGTGATCCAGGACTTCGGCGCTGGCCAGAGCGGCTTGCCGAGCGGCACCTACCGGATCGACCTCTACCACCCAGCTGGCGGCGGCAACAACCTCCGCATCATCTGCTCGGCAGACGACATGTTGGGCAACGATGTGGTTCCGGCGTTCGACCTGGCGGTCGATCAGTTCGGCGGTTCGCTCGACCTGACCGGTGACCTCTCCTACTTCTGCGACGTGTTCGTCAATCTTGATGGATTCGGCCAGGCTGATGAGCTGATCGATGTTTACGTCAACAAGCACACCTGCCCGGAAGGCGTCTACAGCGATAACCCGTACTTCATTGCTCAGGTCTGCCAGGGAACACTCGAAGGCGTTGACTTCACCCTGACCGACGGCCTCGGCGCCCAGACCACCCAGACCACTGCTGGCTTCCCGGCGATGGCAACCTTCTCCCAGGTGGCGAACGGAACGATCACACTCGCTGAGGCGATCCCGGCTGGCTACGGCAATCCAATCGTCTTCTGCGATGCTGAAGATCTTGCTGGCAACGAACTGCTCGGTGCCTACGTAGTGCCGACTGTTGACCAGGGTGCCTTCACACTGGATCTTCCGGCCGAGACCTACACCGTCTTCTGCGATGTCTACAACGTGCCGGTCGACAGCGACGGCGGCTCGATCATCATCTTCAAGTTCGAGTGCCCAGCTGCGTACGACTTCTCCGCCAACGACCCACTCCTGGACTGCGGCGCGCTGCTGAATGATGTTCAGTTCAACACGACTGGCCCGGATGGCTATGCCGCCCAGACCAACACTGGCGACAGCATCAACGGCGCGGTCTACTTCGGTGGTCTCGAAGCAGGCAACTACACGATCACTGAAACCCTCCCGCCGACCATGATCCAGGCCTACCTGGGTTCCTGCTGGAGCGACACGGTCGATACCTCCGGCTATGGCAACTTCTACCTTGGTGACCCGGCCGCATTCCAGCTTGACCTGGCTGCTGACGAGGACATCGTCTGCTACCAGTACAACGCTCCGGCGGAAGACCTTGATGACAATGCAGAGGTCTTCATCTCCAAGTGGGAATGCCCGGACGGCTACTACAGCGATACCCACCAGGAACTGCTGGAGAACTGCACAACCGAGCAGGAAGGCGTTGTCTTCAACATCGAGCACGAGAGTGGCGCGACGGACAGTGACGACACTGGTGGACAGCCAGCCCGCGCTTCCTTCACCCCATGGTTCACCGGTAACTCAACAATCACTGAAGAGATTCCGGCCGGCTACGGTTCCCCACTGGTCTTCTGCTGGGCACAGGATGAGTTCGGCGCCATGATCGGCGGCTATGATCTCGCCTTCTACCCGGTAACCAATGGCGCGATCGACATCACAATCCCAGCCATTGACGGTCAGATCGTTACCTTCTCCTGCGACTGGTTCAACTTCCCGGATGATGACGGCGTCACCATTCACAAGTGGGAATGCCCGGATGGCATCGAACTTGGTCAGGACCTTGAGTACTACCTCGAGAACTGCACCGTGGTCATGGAGAACGTCGAGTTCGTCCAGGGTCAGCTCGATGGACTCGGAGAGCTTGTCTACACCGATGGCAGCGGCAACCTGAGCTTCTCAGTCGATCCAAACAGTGACTGGGTGGTCCAGGAGAACGTTCCGACCGGTTACGCCGACCCAGTGGTCTTCTGCGGCTGGGGTGGCTACATCTACCAGGACGATGACTCGGTTATCGCAATCGATGGTTTCGTGAACCTGGACGGCACCGAAGGCAACACGATCGAGTTCCAGACCTACGACGAGTTCGGAATGGACTGCAACTGGTTCAACATTCCGACCGACGACGATCAGGACATCACCATCTACAAGTACACCTGCCCAGAGGGCTACAACCTTTACGGCCCAGGTGCTGATCCGAAGGCCGATTGTGTCGACCTGACCAACGGTGTCAACTTCCACCTGCTTCCTGAGGGCGGTATCGAGCTTCAGAGCCAGACCGGTGATTCGATCAACGGCGCGGTTTACTTCGGAGACGTCGAGACCGGCGCCTTCAAGATCTGGGAAGACGTTCCGGCTGGCACATTCGACACCTACGTGACTTGCCAGTGGTATGACAACAACGGCCCGTACGTCTATCAGCAGTTCGTCCCGGCCAAGTACAACGGTTCCGAAATCGGCAACCAGATCGATGTTGAACTCGCCCAGGGCGACGAGCTGATCTGCCAGTGGTACAACGCACCGACCAAGCACTGGGACGGTGGCGACCTGACGATCTACAAGTACTGGTGCGAAGGCTACGTGGTCTCTGCAGAGAATTGTGAGCTTGGTGCAGGCGTCAAGTTCGTGGTCACTGCAACCAGCGGCGAAGGCGACCCGATCTTCACCCAGACTGGCAACGACGGCTATGTCGGACTGACGGGACTTGGTGCCGGCACCTACGACGTCTCTGAAGTCGATTACACCTGGTGCAAGGCGGTTTCCTCCAAGGTTGATGAGCACGGCAACGTGGTAATCGAAGAAGGCCAGGAGACTATCCTCACCGTCTACAACTGCACCGGTGACGAGGTCAAGAAGGACCCGCCGGTCAAGAAGTTCCCGAACACCGGTGCCGGCGACTTCAGCGCCACCAGCGATGACGAGATGATCCTTCTCGCCAGCCTGACCGCAATCGCTCTGGCCATGATGGGCTTCGCGATCCGAATGAAGGGCTTCTCCTTCGACACAGCGATTGTCCGCATCAAGCGGTAACCACCAGACGCTCAAACAAGATCAGCGGCTCCGGGGAGGTTCCCCGGAGCCGCTTTTTGTTGCCTGATTACTCGCCGGTCTGGAAGTCGATGACCGAGTCAATCAGCCAGCTTGTGCCGTCCCAGACGAACGTCAAATGAAGCGCGAATACCGAATCGCCGCCGTTTGGATCCAGATAGACGACGACGGCGGTGTAGATGCCGAGACCGACGCTAGTGATTCCACCGATACCGAGAATCGACTGCTGGAACTCCGCGCTGGGTGGTTGAGGCGCGATCATCTCAGCCGCCATGGCTTCGTCCAATACCATTTCGGTCACCCACGGGAAGATTGTGACGAGTGCGTGATCGGTGAGAAGCGCGAAAAAGCGCGCGAAGTCGCCGGCGTTCTGGCAGGCGAAAGCCGTCTCGATGGTGGCGACGATCTGGGTTGCAACGGGCTCTTCCGCCTGGCGGCCGAGCGGAATGGTCGCGGTAGTGGCGATTCCGGCTGATACAGGCGGTGTTGCGTTTGCAAAGAGCTCAACAAGCTCCTCCGCCGTTCGCTGCGCACCGGTACACAACGCCGGATCCGGAGTGTACGGATACATGGACGTCTGGATTGCAGACGGCGTGGCGTCCTGTGCCCCGCCCAGTTCCGTCCCTGACAGTGAAGCTCCCAGGATAAGGACGGTAAAGGCGAGCCGGGCGAAAACGGCCTGTGACAAGAGGCGGTGCATAGCAATTCTCCTGAAGTCAAACCAGACGACAAGTCGCGTCACTTCAGGAGACTGGCCTGCGCGCTTTTTCTTATGGGCAGATGACGGAATTCCCGGATACGTGCACACTGATGCGGTTGTTTGCGTGAGAATTGAGGGAGATGGCAATGCGCGTGTTACTGGCTGGCGAATCGTGGACGATGCACACGATTCATCAAAAGGGATTCGATTCGTTTACGACTACCGAGTATGGCGAGGGTCATCAATGGATCAGTGCCGGCCTGAAGAAGGCGGGTATCGACTTCGAACACATGCCGAGCCACATTGCCAATAACGCGTTCCCCTCAACTCCAGAGGAGATGGCGGCGTATGACGTGATCATGCTCAGCGATATCGGATCGAACACATTGTTGCTGCCGGCGGAAACGTTCACGAAGTCGATTCCGTCCCCTAATCGGCTGGCTTCGCTTCGGCAATATGTCGAGAACGGTGGCGGCCTGGTAATGATCGGCGGGTATCTAACGTTCCAGGGTATCGACGGCAAGGCGCGCTATGGCGGCAGTCCGGTCGAGACCGCCTTACCAGTGACGATGCTTCCGGGCGATGACCGCGTTGAAGCACCGCAGGGGGTCACACCAACGGTCTCCGCTCAGGACCATCCTATCGTCGCAGGGCTTCCACAGACCTGGCCGGACTTGCTTGGGTACAACCGTCTGATTCCGCGCGTAGAGGCGACGGTTGTTGCTGAAGCCGGTGGCGATCCGTTGATCACTGCCTGGAGCTATGGCAAGGGTCGGTCGGTCGCGTTTGCCAGTGACTGCGGACCGCACTGGGCACCACCGTCATTTGTCGAGTGGGATGGCTATGCAACGCTTTGGACTCAGCTTGTTACCTGGGTCAGCGGAGTAGATTAGCTGCGGACCGAAGCCGGGGGCCAGACACTGACTTGTGCATCGCCATCGTGAGGATCCTGCCCGATGGCTGAGGCGAGGTCGTTCCTGGCCCAACGGTTGCGTCCGGTCTGCGCCGGCGAAACGTCACACGATGCGATGGATCCTTGGTCGAAGGCAAAGTCGGAGCCAAGGCGCGGCATTGCATTTGCAAATGTAGTGAGTTGTCTGGTCAGCTTATTGGTCATTTGTTGGAAGCGATACATCATCGCCCTCCCGATAATCATCAGGGTCAGGCACAGCGTTGGGCGGTTTGTTGGAGGGATCAGCGACGATACCTTTTCGCTACCTCAGAACTTACCACGTTCATTCAGGTGCGTCATTAGAGAAACGTGATAACGAAGTACCGGGTTTCCCATCACTTTTGTATTTGTTGCACAACTGCCCTGATCGCCTGCTCCAAGTGCGATTGATTTGGAGCACCTGTGACTGACTCAGGGACATCAGGGCGAATGCCCTTCGCTTGTGCCACAATGCCAAACGGCATGCCACTCGCGGTCTGTCAGAGCGTTCGACGCAGCACGCCGGTGGGGTCATTGACGTCCTGCAAACCGGTCATGTTCAAGGAGCAGAATCCGTGGTTGTCAGTAGTTTTCTGAATCAGAGTGTTGAGCATCTTCGAACAGTGGCCGGGGCAAAGTGGTCCCGCCATCCAGATTGTCTGCCGGCATGGGTTGCTGAGATGGACTTCGGCACTGCACCGGTAGTTCAGGACGCGTTGCGCAAGGTCGTTGACGACGGCTTCTTCGGCTACATGCCGCTGGGTTGGGTTGAGCGGATGCAGGATGCGACAGCTGCCTGGTACGCCAGTGAATACGACTGGACATTCCCGGCAAGTAACGTCAAGGTTTTGCCTGACGTTTTGAAGGGTCTGGAATTCACCGTTACCGAGTTTTCCCGACCGGGCTCGAAAGTTATCGTTTCGACACCGGCCTACATGCCATTCCTGCTTTTCCCGAAACTGCTCGGTCGTGAGTTGATTCAGGTACCATCGATTCTTGAGGACGGAATCTGGACGCTTGATTACGACGGTATTGACAAGGCGTTTCAGGATGACGGCGGCGTGCTGGTTCTCTGCAACCCGTGGAATCCGGTTGGACGCGTCATGACGCGGGACGAGATGGTGCGGGTCAGCGAGATCGTGGCGAAGCACGATGGCCGGGTCTTCTCGGACGAAATTCACGCTCCGATCACGTATCCAGGTCACAAGCACGTCCCATACGCATCGATCAATGAGGCGGCAGCGAATCACACGATTACGGCGGTTTCCGCGTCCAAGGCATTCAACCTGCCGGGCCTCAAGTGTGCGCAACTGATCGTATCCAATGAAGCGGACAACAAGCATTGGGGCGACGTGGGGCTGCTCGCCGAGCACGGTGCCTCGACAATCGGCGTGCTTGCCAATGCGGTTGCCTTCGAATCAGGCAAGCCGTGGCTGGACGAAGTCATGGGTTACCTTGATGGCAATCGCTCATATCTCAAGCAGGTTCTCGATCAGCACCTGCCGGAGGTTCGCTATGACATTCCACAGGGTACCTATCTCGCCTGGCTTGATCTCACTGCGTATGGCCATTTGCCGGCCGATCTCGCAACGTTTTTCCGGGACAATGCCAAGGTAGCCATCACCGATGGCAAGGCGTGCGGGCAACTTGGCGAAGGCCGGGTGCGCTTCAACTTCGCTATGTCGCGCGACTTGATTGAGCAGGTCGTCGTGCAGATGGCGGCCGCCGTTCGGGCCTGATTGCGACGGCCCGACTGAACCTGGGCCAAAATCAATCGAAAACTGCGTAAAGCATGTAACCACAACGGAACATCCCGCCGTTTTTTGCGGCGGGATGTCGTTTTGTCGAACTTCTCGTTGCCTGGACTAGTTGGGACTACCTTCGTCGGTGAGTATTGCCTGCCCGGGCATACGCAGTCCCGACCTTGCCTGCCACCCCGGCGAAGAGCACAAGGACCGCGACCAGTAGCCAGGACAGACCACGCTGGGATCCATCATCGGGGCCACCACCGGTCACCGGCAAATCGGTCACGCCCGGATCACCACCGTCGGCATCAGATGTCGACGTCGGATCAACCGGTTCCTCAGTTACTCCGCCGAGGGTGTCATCCTCCGTAGCAGTTGGAACGACCGTTGACGTTTCGGTGGCATCAACCAGGATCGGAGTTTCTGACGGAGCGACCGTCGCTGTTTCGGTGACTGAAACCAATGTGGCGGTATTCGTGGCGGTGGCCGTTTCGGTGGTCACACTGGTGCCGGTTACGGTCGCCGTCGCTGTCCCGGTAACCGCCGAGGTTGCTGAGGCGGTACTTGTGGCGGTCGAGGTCGGAACAATCTCAGTCGCTGTGGCTGTGTTGGTGCTGGTAGCAGTCGGGACTATCTCTGTGGCAGTGGCGGTGTTCGTAGCGGTTGCCGTTGGGATCACCTCAGTCGCCGTGGCTGTGTTGGTGCTGGTAGCGGTCGGGACAATCTCTGTGGCAGTGGCGGTGTTCGTAGCGGTTGCGGTTGGGATTTCTTCAGTCGAGGTCGCTGTTTCCGTTGCGGTCTCCGATGGAAGGATTGTGAAACGAACGGGTTGGCCAGAGTTCGGTGGGGAAATACGGGCATTTGAGGAACCGAAAACCGACAGGGATGACCGAATTGAACTCAATCCGCCAGTCGCTCCCAGTGCGCTCGACGCTAACGGAATCGCAAGACCGATGGCGACAACTGCCGTGATTACGATGCGCAGCAACTTGCCTAATGACACTGACATGAGCACCTGACCATTCCAACTTTGACTGTCGCGATTACTACGTTTACCGAAACGTACCATTGACTAGCAGTCAGGTCAATCGTACTGAACTGAAATGAGAACGACCCGGGATCCCTTTGCGGAATCCCGGGTCGTCTGAATCGTCGATCTAGTAGCCGTCTTCTTTCTCGCCGGCTTCCCAGGTCTTGTAGTAGACGCTGCCGTTCTCGCCGGTGTACGTCAGGTAGTAGCCATCCGCGTACTCGTAGAGGGCTGGTTCGTAGGCGTAGTTCTCGCCCAGATCCTGCCAGTCGCTCCATTCGGCGCCGTCATATGCCTTGTAGTATCCGTGGCCATCCTTGCCGGTGTAGACAACATGGACCTGGTCTTCGTAGGTGTAGGCGGCTGGCTGGTAGTAGAGCTCGGCATCGCCGTCGAATGCGGCCCAGCCGGACCATCCGTCGCCTGGGGTGAAGACGTTGTACGCGCCGGCCCACTCATTGGTGCTGCCGAATGCGTAAAGGTTGCCGTCGTAGCCGGTTGCATAGACGCCGTCGCCGATTGCGTAATCACCGGGAAGCGCCTTGGTGCCTGTCCAGGCGGAACCGTCCCACCTGTTCCAGTAGACGGTGCCATCTTCGGCTGACCAGAAGACGTTGTTGTAGCCGTCCCAGTCGACTGCGTAGACCTCGTAGGCCGAGGTCGAGTCGCCGCTGATCTTGCCCCATTCACCCCAGGTCTCGCCGTCGAAGTCCTTCCAATAGACGTAGCCGTCAGCAGCGGTGCCGTACGCATACAGTTTTTCGCCGTATACGTTCAGGTATGGCGCGCTGGTGAACTCATAGTCGCCGGAGATGTCGGTCCACTCGTCACCGGCTCCGAAGTAGTACGAACCGTCTTCGCTGATGTACGAGACGTAGGCGGCATCGTTGTAGGCAACCGGTGCGGGATCCCACTTGTATTTGGCTGGCTGGGATTCCCATCCCTTCCAGGTCGACCACTCGGTGCCGTCGTAGGTGGCGTAGTAGGCATTGCCGTCCTCACCGGTGGCGTACTGATAGAGGGTGTCTCCGACTGGGGCGACATATGACGGAGCGGCAAAGGTGTATTCAGCGTAGCCATCATCCTTGCCGACCTTATCGCCACCGCCGAATGTACCTCCATCGGCCAGCACACCAAGGGTGCTCATTGCCATAAAACCAACAACGGTCGCTGCCGTTGTCACCTTGCGCATGCTCAGATACCCAGACAAGTCCTTCACGATGCTCAACCTCCAGGAACGCCCGCAGCGTTCATTTGTGAAACCTGTCGGCAATTCCGGTGCCGGGCCGGGCAGTTGCCAGGTGATTCAGAAACCAGGTGCGACGAACTCCCCGACGCCATCGCACTGGTTTCCGATCACCTGACTCCTACATTCACGAGTCTGGGATCGGGGAGGCTCCGGGGCATCGGCGAGAATGCCGAATTGATTCGGAGATGAGGTGCGGTCGCCGCTATGGCGGCTAGGCATTCTTGCCTAGTGCGGCCACGTTGATCCGGCGAAACCTCATCAAACGTTTACAAGATGTGTGCCGCAATTCCCGGCCGTGGGTTACCATCGTCGGGATGTAGCAACTCGTGGTCACTACCAAAGGACGTCGAATCCTTGCGATCCCGCCCGCAACTTGATGTTCGCTTTCAGGGACTGGCCGCCGTCGGGGCAGCGTTGGTCCTGCTCTTTGCGATTGCTTTGATCTCGCTGAGGTTCTTCACGGATGGAGACGATGTCGGTCCGGAAGAGACGCCAACCGCACTTGCGTTCCTGACTCCGCTTGCCAGTACCGTCGCGACTGACGCCACGCCCCCGGGAGATGAGATCACGCCGCCTGCCGCAAGTCCTACAGCGACGGTAGATACCAGTCGTGATAAATGGGGCTCGGTCATCGAATCGATTTCCGAGGATCCGGACACGCAGATGTTCCGATCCAATCAGGCCAGGACTGGTTTCGTTGATGACCAGTCGATCAACGACGAGCCCTCCGTGGCCTGGACGGCTGCGCTGGGTGATCAGAACTTCTCGGTCCCGGTTGTACGCGGCAACAAGATCATCGTGGGTGGCCGGGACGGCGTGCTGACCTGTTTCGACAGCGATACGGGAGATTTGATCTGGGAGTTCGAGGCCCGAGACGCCATTTCGTCTTCACCAGCGATTGGTCACAACCGGGTGTTCTTTGGCAGCTTCGACGGCAACTTCTACGCGGTCGATCTGGACGATGGTCGGCGAAAGTGGCGCTTTGAGACTGCGGCGGAGATTCACTCATCGCCGGCGGTCGATGGTTCGATTGTGTACTTCGGTGGGTTTGATCGGGTGGTCTACGCCCTGTCGGTAACGGACGGCACGCTAGTCTGGAGTTCACCGACCGGTGCGGAAATCGAATCCTCCCCGGCCCTCTCCGCCAGTCACGTCTTTATTGGAAGCAACGATGGATTTGTCTACGCCCTTGACCGATTGACTGGCAAGCGGCAATGGCGCGTCGATACTGGCGGACCGGTTAAATCGACTCCGGCCGTGGTGGGTGATTTCGTTTATGTCGCCAGCGAGTCTGGCAAGGTAATGGAGATTTCGATTGCCGAGGGTGAGGTTGAGTGGGAATACGACGCTGGAAGCGCGATCTCGTACTCCTCGCCGGCGATTGAGAACAACACCGTTGTGTTCGGCACTGAGGCGGGGCAAGTTATCGGCATTCGCGCTGATAACGGTCGAGAACGGTGGGTATTCGAGACTGAATCTGAGGTGCGGGCGTCGGCGACGATCGTGGACCGGGTCGTCTACATCGGAAGTTACGACGAGAACCTCTATGCCCTGGCGCTCAACACCGGAGAACTGCTTTGGTCCAGTAACCGTGGTGGCGTTGCGGGTTCACCGGTCTTTGCTGACGGAACGCTGTACCTCTCGATCAGCGCGGGTGAGCTGCAGGCACTGCGACCAGAGTAGGTTCAGGTTTGCCGAAGTGAAAACGGACCAGGGCACATTTGGCACCCTGGTCCGTTTCTCACGTTTTGATCTGGCTAGACGATGATGTTGCAGGCAGAGAAGCCGTTTTCGTATCCACCCATAAACGATGAGACGCGATCTTCTGCCGAGCCATGCGCCTGGGGATCATAGGTGTCGATGTAGGCTGGATCGCCAAGGTACTGAATAGTGAATTCCATCGTCTGCTGAATGTCGTTTTCCCGCAGCAGTCCGCGGGTGCCCACGTCCTGCGACCAGGCGCCTGACATGCAATCGGCCATCAACTCGAGTTCAATACTGTGGACTTCGTTCCATTCGTCCGGTTGATTTCCGGCGACACGCTCCAACCCGATGACGGTCTGGATGTGATGTGCGAATTCGTGCGCCACTACGAATGCAACTGCGTAGGGAGCCTTGTCCTGCAACTGACTCAGGAATGATTCATCGAGATAGATGGTTCCATCAGGTGGGCAATAGAATGCCCAGAATCCTGACTTGGCCGGGCCACATGCCGTGTTTTCCGTGTCGCCGGTCTGGACGAGGACCGCTTGCGGAGAGACGTATTTGATATCGGTGTACGCGAAGGCTTCGCCGTAAAAGGTATCCAGATCGGTCAAGGTGTTATCGATCAGGTTTCCTTCGACAAGGGGCACAGCGTCTTCAATTGGTTCGCCGAATGTCTCGATTGCGAGGTCGACGAATTCCCTGGTCGCCCCGAAGAACCAACGCCATTCTCCGTCAGCAGACTGGACGAGGTACATGGTGTCCTCGAGTGTTTCCTCGTTGTCCCCGTCCACATAGGGCTGCGTAAAGCGGACCGCTGCGGCATACGGGTATTCCTTGCCCGTCACGCCCCAGGTCCACGAAATCATCTCGACGTCCGTGATCTCAGAGCGACCGGCCTGTGCATAGGCGTAGAGCTCTTCAAAGGTGTTAACCGCGACCGCTCGGGGAACCACTGCGTGAGCATCCGGGTGAATCAGATCGTACATCGCGTTGAACTTCTTCTGCTCAGCGAGCGTGAAGATCTCCTCGGCACGAGCTCGTGCAGCGGCGATGTCGGCTTGCTCGTCGGCCATCACTTCAGCGCTGAGCGGAAAGAGCAAGGTGGCCAGAATGAACAGCAGTGAAAGCACTTTCTTCATCGACGGATCTCTCCCGAGGTGGCAAATAGTCGCGTCCTGTATGCCACGTAGCGTAGCATTTAGGAGAGTATCCCAATTCGAATTGGGACAAAGCAGGTTGTGTTGCCAGGGGGTAGCTTTATGGAAGATTCACTCAAAGGTCTGTTCGGCGGTGGTGAAGAGGGCGCGGCGAAGAAGAGCCGAGCAAACGACTTCGTTAAACGGGTATCAGAGGGAGCGCCTGATCAGGGGTTCACGACTGATGAAGCGGTCACGCAACTTAACGATGTTCTGAAGTATGCAAATGCCGATCAGGTAAAACGGGCGACCAAATCTGCCCTGGCCAACATGCCGGAAGACCAGCAAAAGGAATTCGGCGCGTTCGTCAGCCAGCTCAAGACTCGCAAGAGCGGTGGAGCATCATCCGGAGCGGCCGACGGCGGCATGTCTATGGATGACATTTCCGACTTGTTTGGTCAGTCGGGTGGATCAGCGAACAGCCTTGATGACCTGCTCGGCGGGTTGATGGGCGGCGGCGGAACGTCTGGCGCATCCTCCGGTGGCGGACTCGGCGGCATGCTGTCGGGGATGCTGGGCGGATTGATGGGTGGTGGGAGTCAGAGCAATTCTGGTGCTACTGCCAGTAATGACGACGGCGGGTTTGATCTCGGCAGCTTGCTCGGCAGCACGACCGGCAAGATGGTTATGGGCGGAATCGCTGCCTATCTGACCAAGGAACTGCTGGACGGCCAGGGTTAAACCTTCGTCCAATCTGACTGCACAAAAAAGCGAGCGGGAAGATCACTTCCCGCTCGCTTCCTGATTTCGAGTTGAAACGTTGAGGCTATCGTGCCTCGCGGAAAACGACGTGCCGACGGAGAAGCGGATCGTACTTCTTGATCTCCAGGCGGGCGGTGTCGTTGCGCTTGTTCTTTTCCGAGTAGTAGATGTACTCGCTCTCGGTGCTTTTGAGTTTGATGACGATGCGATCGCCCTTTTTCTTGGCCATGTCTGACGAGTCGCTCCTTGCGGACACAAAAAACAAAGGGCCTACCGCCCTCGATAACTGGCACATGATAGTGGATTTGCCGGATTTTGGCTAGCATTCTGATCTGCCGGATGCGCGAACAGCGAACGAATTTGCAAAACTATTCCTGACGCACAACTGATGTCAGGTTTGTAATGCCACTTGCGCAATTCTTGTGATTGTTTACAATCGACAATCAACCGTTTACATCGACTCGCCGTGAGTCGCTGGACCGAGTCAGTCGATGGGGACTGTGCCAATGGGCCAGGCGCTTGATCTGAACAGCATGTTGTCACTCCCCGTCAGTCGCGGGCTGGGTGTCGATATTGCCGAGCGCCTTCGGAAGTGCCATTCTCAATGGCTACTTCGGACCTGGCGAGCGTCTTCCGGAAGAGCAACTCGCGCAAAACCATGGGCGTCAGTCGGGGGCCAGTGCGGGAAGCGCTCGTTCAACTCGAACGCGAAGGACTGATCGTCATACGGCGCAATCGAGGGGCATTTGTCGCGCAGTTGGCGATGGAAGACCTCGATGAGGTCTATTCGCTGCGTGTCGCAATTGAGCGCCTCGCGGTCCAACGATGCGTGGAACACGCGACCGAAGCAGACATTGATGAACTTCAGGGAGTGGTCGATCAAATTGCGAAGTTGATGGACCGCGGAATTACCGAGCAGGAAGCCGCGCAACTCGACCTCGAGTTTCACGACATCATGTATCGCACCGGTGGTCACCGCAGGTTGTACGAGACATGGGGAACGCTGCGACCGCAGATTCACATCCTGCTGCTGAACCGCAACGTGGCCAGTGAGGACTTCCGGCAAATGGTCGTGCCCTCCCACCAGCAAATTGTCGATGCGATTCGGGCTCGTGATGAAGCGCGAACGATCGAGATCACCATGGACCATCTGCTCGGCTCGTACAGTCGGGTCCGGGCCAATCACATACAGCGCTACGGAGACGGTAGCGGATCACGAAAAGCCACAACGGGAGAAACGCAGTGAGCGCGGGTATGTTCGATTTGACGGGCAAAGTTGCTCTGGTAACCGGCGGCGGATTGGGTATTGCCCGTGCAGTCGCTGTGGGCTTTGCGCGGCAGGGCGCTGATGTTCTTGTCTGTGACCTGCACGAAGCTGATCTCGTCGAGACATGCGCGCAGATCACGGCTCTTGGTCGCAGAGCTAGCTGGGCGATCACTGATATCGGTGAGCCCGAGCAGGTCGACGCACTGTTTGATCAGCTCGATCGCGAGTTCGGCCGAATTGACATTCTTCTGAACAATGTTGGCACGGGTGCGCGGTACCGCCCGGAAGAGCTTCCGATCGACAAGTTTCGTCATGTGCTGGATGTCGGTCTGTTCGGATCGTTCCAGTGCGCGCAGTTGGCAGGCAAACGGATGATTGCGGCTGGGACGGGTGGCAGCATCATCAATATCAGCTCTATCGCCGGTGCCTTGGCGCTAGGGCGCGGGAATCTCGCGCACAGTGTCAACAAGGGCGCGATCAATCAGCTCACCAAGGAACTGGCGGTCGAATGGGCCAAGCACAACATCAGGGTCAATGCGATTCTGCCGTGCCAGGTGATGACCGAGGGTTTCCAGACGTGGCTGGATTCGCCGACATTCGATCCTGAACTTATGAATCGCTTCCTCGCTGGAATCCCGATGAACCGGCTGGCATCAGCTGAGGACATGGTGGGACCGGCGGTTTTTCTGGCTTCAGACGCGGCCGGTATGGTGACCGGAACACTGCTTGGAGTCGATGGCGGGAATCTTTCCCTGAATGCGGGCGGCAGCCACACCTGGCACACCGCATGAACACGAATCATGTCGCGGTCGGAGGACGACGGAGAGAGAGGAGGCCTCCCGGATAAGAGAGGGCACCGGGCCGGCGGTTCTATGGAGAATCTGCCGAGGTAGAACGCATTCGCGTACGTCGACGACGACAAACGTCCAGGAGGACAACAGTGTCTGACAAGACCATTGAAAAGAGCAATCTGATTACCAGCCCAATTTCACGTCGAACAGTCATGAAGGGTGCTGCTGCAACCGGTGCAGCGGCGAGTGGACTGGCGTTGACATCGAAGGCCAACCCGGCCTGGGGTGCCAAGTACATCCAGGACGCGCCGGTCGAAATCTCCTATGGCACGTGGTTCTGGGAAGAGCCAGGACGAGCCGAGGCATGGCGCGCCATCATCGAGAAGTTCCACGCCGAGCAGACCGACATCCGGATCGTCGAAGCCGGAGCCGCATTCAATGACTTCACCAACGGCGTTGTCACCCAGCTCCAGGCGAATGGTGGCGTCGAGTATGACGTCATCCAGACGACTCCGGACCTGGTTCTTCGTCTGCTCAATGCCGGTGTGCTTGCCCCACTGCAGAGCGTGCTCGAAGCAAACAACATCACCACCCTGAGCTCTGCCCACAACTACATCACGGTTGATGGCCAGGTGATGGGTCTCGACGTTGTGACCGTAGTCTTCGGGCTGCTGTACAACAACACGCTCGTCGACGAGACCGGAACCCTTCCGACCACTCCGGAAGAATGGCTCTCGTTCTCGACGGATCTGACTGAGCGACCGAACAAGTTCGGTATGTTCTCGGCTCACCTGATGTCCGAAGCGGAGTCCTTCTGGTTCACACTGCAGCAGTGGGCATGCCCATTCGGCGGTCGCTGGGCCATCGGCAACACGCCGAATCTGACATCCCCGGAGATTCTCAACTCGGTTCAGCTCTTCAAGAATTTCTACGATGCGACGTTCCCACAGGGCAGCGACGATGCGACTGCAACCCGCCAATGGGGCGAGAATCAGATCGCTCAGCAGATGATCGTTTCGGCCGCAGTGAACGTCTACAAGACGTCTGCTCCGGATCTGTATCCGAACATTCGGAGCATGTCCCTGCCGTGGGAGAGCAAAGAGTCGATCTCACGCATTCACCCGATCACCGTCAATGCCGCCGGCCCGAATGTCGATGCCGCAACCGAGTGGATCACCTGGCTGTACAAGCCGGAGAACTACCGGATGTTGCTGACCGGCCAGCTCGACGTGATTCCTTCCTACGATGTGGGAGGCCTCGACGACTACTTCGCCGAGCTTCCATGGCTCGAGGGATACAAGGACATCGTCGGTATCACACCGCCGGAGATGGTTGGCGACTTCATCAACAACAACCAGGAGTTCGGCCAGATCGTTCTCAACCAGGTCCAGGCGATTCTTTCGACTGGAGCTTCCGTTGAGGATGCAATGGCAGCAGCTCAGGCTGAAGCGGAAGAACTGGCAGAGGCACTCGGCCTCTAGATCAGGACACTCGACGGTGGTGGCATCGCGCCACCACCGTCTTGTCACAACATGTCACCCATTTTCTATTCTTGAGGATTAATGTTGGCGACTCAGGCCGTACCCATAGACGTTAAATATCAGAAACCGGGGCGCCGACGTCGCAAGATTACGTGGCTTCCGTATCTGCTGGTTTTGCCGATTCTTCTGTATGAATTTGTATTCATCATTTACCCGATATACCAGGGTGTCGAATCCAGCTTCACGAAGCAGCCGAACATTGGCAAGCCCGCCACATGGACCGGGTTGGACAACTATCGGCGAATGCTCTCCAGTGACAGCTTTTGGGAAGTCACACGCACCACCTTCATCTATATGTTTGCCGTCATTATTGTTGCTATCGGGTTTGGACTTGGTTCGGCCCTCGTACTCAATCGTCAGTTCCGGGGCCGCACCGGTGCACGGGCAATCATGACGTTGCCCTGGGCCTTTCCGGATGTTGCGACGGTTCTCGTCTTTATCTGGATGCTGAACCCGAACTTCGGCGTGGTGAATCTTTTCTGGACGTGGCTCCCGGGGGCAACCTCGCAGAACTGGCTGCTCCATCCCGACTGGGCGCTGATCTGGGTGATTTTGATCACGGCGTGGAAGGGCTTCCCGTTCTACAGCCTGGTGATTCTGGCGGCGTTGCAGACGGTGTCTCCTGATTTGCAGGACGCAGCAAGAGTTGACGGGGCGAACAAGTTTCAAACATTTCGATCAGTAACGTTGCCGGCAATTTCGCCGACGCTTTTGCTGCTGACCGTTCTGGCGGCCATCTTTGCCTTCAAACAGTTCACCATCATCTGGTTGCTGACGGGAGGTGGACCGGCCGGGGCGACGGAAACGATCGTCATCACGGTTTACCGCACGGCGTTCAGATTCAACAACTTCCCGTACGCGAGCACGTATGGAGTTGCTGGATTCCTGATGGCCTTTACCGTCGCCCTCTTTTTCCTCGCAATCCAGCGGCGCCAGGAACGGGAACTGAGCTAATGAGTACGACCTACATCACTCCCGAATCCCAAAAGTCGGCCTCGTCCAAGCGCCGCAAGGACCTGATCGGTCGGATCGCGTCCTACATCCTGACATTGATCGTGGTGGTCGTTGCGTTTTTCCCGATCTACTGGATGGCGGTCAGCACCTTCCAACCGAGCAAGTACAGCACGCGTTTCCCGCCTCCGCTGATCCCCAAGGAACCGAGCCTCGACGTCATCGGTACCTTGTTCGACAAGCACCCGATCGGCAGCTGGATTCTGCATTCGACGATTGTTGCCCTCGGAGCAACGGCGATCTGCATCGTCCTGTCGATTTTGGGCGCATACACAATCTCCTCATTGCGCTGGAAGGGTCGGACGGTCTTTGCGGTCTTTCTTCTGCTGACCCAGATGTTGCCTGAGGCGCTGATTGTGGTGCCGATTTTCCGGATATTCACGAATTTCCCGATGACTGGCTGGGACCTGCGCAACAACTTCATGGGTCTGTCGCTTCTGGACGCGGCCTTCATTCTGCCGGTGACGATCTGGATCCTGAAGAATCTCTACGACACGATTCCGAAAGAGGTTCAGGAAGCAGCATTTGTCGACGGCGCAGGGCCGATGCGGGTGCTGTTCCAGATCATCGTTCCGCTCACCATGCCTGGCCTGGTCGCGGTTGGTGTGGTGGCGTTCTTCTACGCGTGGAACGAGTACTTGTTCGCGCAGCTGCTCACGACCGACAAGACCTTGTGGACGGCGTCAGTTGGACTCGGTCAGATGAAAACGATGCTCGATACGCCGATTGAGTTGCAGCTGGCGGCGAGCATGATCTTTTCGTTGCCGCCCGTGATTTTCTACCTCGTCATGCAGCGATACATCGTGGCCGGAATCACTGCCGGCGCAGTCAAGGGTTAGTCAGTTCTGTTTTAGGAAAGGTAAGGGAGTACCCGTGCAACCCAAGGTCCTGATCGTTTATGCAGGCCATAAAGATGTGAATGATGAGCGCACTGTTCTCGAGGCGTATGGGGCCGAGGTAATTGCGGCGATCAGTCCAGATACCCCGGAAGCTGAAGCGAATCTGGCGACTGCGACGCGCTGATGGTTACGATTCAGCCGGTTTCAGCCGAGATGATGGACCGGATGCCGAAGTGCAAGATCATTTGCCGGATCGGAACTGGCCTGGATGCGATCGATATCCCGGCTGCGACAGAGCGTGGCATCTGGGTTACCAACGTGCCGGATTACTCGATCGACGAAGTTTCCAGCCATGCGATGGCGTTCACACTGGCGCTGGCTCGCAACCTGTTCCGGCATCGTGCGATGTCGCAGACCGGGACCTGGCGATACGAGACCGAGCGACCGATTGCCCGGATCGCCGGTCAGACGATGGGCATCCTCGGAATCGGTCGGATTGGCGGCGCTTCGTCGGTCAAGGCGAAGGGGCTGGGGTTCAACGTGATCGCGTTCGATCCCTATGTTTCCGACGCTCGATTCGAGGAATTGGGCGTGCGCAAGGTTGACTTTGACACCTTGCTGGCCGAGTCCGACTTCCTGACGCTGCATGTTCCGCTGACGCCGGAGACGCGCAAGATCATCAATGCTGAAGCGCTGGCCAAGATGAAGCCGAGCGCATTCCTGATCAACACGGCGCGTGGCGAAGTGGTCGATATCCCGGCACTGGTTGAAGCAGTCCAGAACGGCGTGATTGCCGGAGCGGGAATTGACGTGCTGGACGTCGAGCCGCCACCGGCGGATTACCCGATCCTGCATGAGGAATCGATCCTGGTAACGCCGCACATCGGCTGGGCCTCAACCGAATCCGGGCACGATGTGCGGGAGCGCGGGGCTCAGGACGTTGTCCTGGTCTTGCAGGGCCAGAAGCCAAAGTACGCCGCCAACGAGCTTAACCTCGCTGCTACCCCGGCCGATTAGGAGCGATCTCGCGAATGGCTGTTGAGATTGGTTTCCTGATCATGCCGACTCCGCGGTTCACCAACCCGGTGTCGGACATGGTGCGGGCGAATCGGGTGCTGTTGCAGGCGTGTCAGGATCACGATCTGACCGCCTGGTTTGTCGATCACTTCCAGTTCAACCGGCAACCGTACCTTGAGTGCTGGACCCAGATGGCGTTTTCGGCTGGACGTTATCCGGGGATCCGGACCGGCACGCTTGTGCTAGGGCAGGGGTACAGGAATCCGGCACTGGTGGCCAAGGCAGCGGCGTCGTTCCAATTGTTGAACGGGGGTGGGCTGACTCTCGGGATCGGCGCTGGCTGGAAGGAAGACGAGTACACGGCGTACGGGTATCCATTCCCGCCGGCCGGGCAACGCCTCGATGAACTCGAGGAATCGGTTCAGATCATCAAAGGGATGTGGGCGAACGAGACCTTCACCTTTGACGGTAGATATCACCGGGTCGCGGGGGCAATTTGCGAGCCGCGGCCGGAGCCGGCACCGGTGCTGATGATCGGTGGCGGGGGTGAGAAGCGAACGCTGCGGATTGCGGCCCAGTACGCCGACCAGTGGAATGTGGATTACGTGGCGCCTGAGGTTTTCGAGCGCAAACTCGGCATCCTGAAGGAGCATTGCCGGGACATCGGTCGGGATCCCCAGTCGATTGTGCCGACCTACTTCGGACTGGTCAGCCTGTCGGACGATCCGGATCGCGTGCTGAAGGAACTGCCACCGAATTACTCCAAAGACGCGGTCATGCTCGCAGGCGGACCGGACGAGGTCTTTGAGAAGCTGCAACGATTCGTTGCAATCGGAGCGCAGCGGATCCAGCTCACATTCCTCGATTACCCGTCGACTGAAGGTATCGAATTGTTCCTGAGTGATGTACTTCCGAAAATCAAGGAGAGCAACTAGTGGTGCATCTGGAGGAGCTCGAAAAGGCTCGAGCAGAGATCAAAAAGGCGGGCGTCGATATCGGCGTTGTCTCGTCCTATCACAACCTGACCTATGTGGCCGGGATCGAGATTCCGGTTCCGTTCGGGGCGGGTCACGAAATGACCTATGCTCCGTGGCTTGCGGTGATTCCGACGTCTGGCGGCGAGGGTGCCCTGGTTGCACCTCCGGGTGGGTTTGCCGGGCTGATTGCCGGACAGGAAGCAGCCGGAACCGATGCGATCAAGCACGGGTACCAGCTTTTCTCGTTCGAAGGCTTCAACAGCGACGTCGCAACCGATCCGGCTGGCACATATGTCGCCCAAGTGAAGGCCGCTTTGGCTGCGGCTGGAGCGACCGGTGGCAGTGGCACGATCGGAATCGAGACCCGCTTCCTGCCATTTGTCGCAGCCGAGGCGATTCGCGAGGCGCTGCCGAACTGGACGATCGTCGATATCGAACCGGCTCTCAAGGCAGCGCGGTGGATCAAGACTGCGCGCGAAATCGAGAAGTTACGGTTTCGCCTCGCACATTTCGGACGTCGGACAGAAGACGCTGGCCGAGCTTTCGAAGACAGCGGGCGATACCGAATCGGTCATGTTCGCGGAGATCAGTCGGAGGATTTTCGAGGCGGCGGATCGGTTTGTTCCGCTCTCCGGTGAGCTGGTGACCGGATTCCGGACGACGGTTGTGCTCTATCCGAACGGGCCGAAATACCGCGTCACAGAGCCAGGGGATGGGGCGCTGATGGACCTGAGCGGACGGGTCGATGGCTACTGGTTCGACTGCACCAATACGCACATCATGGGTGGACTCGAGCCGACTCGAAGAGCAGCGCCGGTACGCCAAGGCGAGTCAGGCTGCCTGCGAAGCGGGAATGGCGGCACTGCGACCTGGCAACAAGGCGAGCGATGCATCTGCAGCGGCGGCGGCGGCGTTCGCATCATTCGGACTGCCGAATGCCCATTACACAGGACATCAGATTGGCGTGACGGTGAATGAACATCCGCGCCTGGTGCCGTATGACCACTCGATTATCGAGGCGGGCATGGTCTTCTGCGTTGAACCCGGTTGTTATCAGGGTCCGGAGGGCACGTTTGGCGCCCGGTCCGAAAAAATGGTGCTGGTCCGGGAGGATGGGCCGGAAATTCTTTCTACATTTGAATGGGGTATCCAGTAATGTCGTCCACGCTTGAATCGACAAGTACGCTCACCAAGGACACGATCCTTCATCTCTACCGTGAGATGGTCAACATTCGCCGGACCGAGGAACAGCTCGCCCGAAGCTATCAGGCGGGCAACATTCCCGGGGCATGCCACACCTATGTCGGGCAGGAAGCAGTCGCCGTTGGTGTCTCCGCTCACCTGACCCACCAGGATGTGGTCTTCAGCACGCATCGCGGACACGGTCATGCGCTGGCCAAGGGCGTTCCGCCACGCGAAGTGATGGCAGAGCTATTTGGCAAGGCGACCGGTTGCTCGCGCGGACGCGGTGGCAGCATGCACCTCTTCTCGCCGGAAGTTGGCCTGATGGGAACGACCGGCATTGTCGGACCGAACATCCTGCAGGCGACCGGAGCGGGATACAGCTTCAGCCTGCTGAAGTCCAAGCAACGTCAGCGTCGGGTTCTTCGGTGACGGCGCGGTCAGCAATGGCGCGTTCCACGAGGGAATCAATCTGGCGGCGATCTGGGATTTGCCGGTGATCTACGTCTGCGAAAACAACATGTACGCCACCGAAGTCGCCTTCTCCTACGCCACCAAGAACCAGGACGTCGCCGAACGCGCGCGGAGCTATGGCATCCCGGGCATTCAGGTCGACGGTAACGACGTGATTGCGATGTACGAGGCGGCGGGTGCGGCGGTCGAGCGAGCGCGGGCCGGTAACGGTCCGACCTTGATCGAGGCGCGTACGTATCGAACCCGACCCCATGCCGAGGGTATGCGAGACGCCGGCTACCGGACCGCAGGAAGAAGTCTCGGAGTGGAAAGAGCGGGACCCGATCCTGACGCTTCGGGCGGGTGCGGTCATGCGGGGAATCGCAACCGAGGGCGAGTTCGACGCCATTGACGAAGAGATCAAGGCAATCGTGGCGGACGCGCTCAAGTTCGCAACCGAGAGCCCGTTCCCCGATCCATCGACCGCAACACTGTTTATTTTCAGCGAGCCTCAGGAGGCCTAAGGGTTAATCGATGCGTGAATTGACATTTACCGCAGCAGCGCGCGAGGGCCTCGCCGAAGAGATGGCCAGAGACGAGACGATTTTTGTGGTCGGCGAAGGCATCGGCGTGCGTGGCGGCAACTTCATGACTACCGCCGGCCTGTATGACCTCTATGGACCGGAGCGACTGCGGGACACGCCGATCGTCGAGCGTGGATTCGTCGGCATGTGCACCGGCGCGGCGATGACCGGCACGCGACCGGTTGTCGACTTCATGTTCTTCGACTTCGTGACCGATGCGTTCGGCGAGATGATCAACCAGACCGCCAAGATGCAGTACATGAGCAGCGGTCGGTGCAAGATGCCGATCGTGATGCGCGGGGCAATCGGTATTGGTGGCTCGAATGCGACGCATCACTCCGGCAACTACTACCCGTTCTTTGCGCATATCCCGGGCTGGCGAGTGGTGGTTCCGACTACTCCGCGTTGCGCCAAGGGCTTGATGAAGACTGCGTTGCGCAGTGATGATCCGGTGCTGTTCCTGGAGCACAAGAATCTGCTCAACGTGAAGGGAATGGTTCCGGAGGCTGATGCGGAGGAACTGATTCCGTTCGGCAAAGCTGACGTTCGCCGCGAAGGTACCGATGTGACGGTCGTCGCGATCGGTCTGATGGTGCTGAAGTCGGTCGAAGTCGGCCGAGCTGCTCGCCGCCGAGGGGATTTCGGTTGAGGTGATCGACCTCCGCTCGATTGCACCGCTCGACATCGACACGATCCTCGAATCGGTTCACAAGACCGGTCGACTGGTGATTGTGGACGAGGACTTCCAGCCGGCCGGAATGGGTGCCGAAATATCGGCACTGGTTACCGAAAATGGTTGGGACGATCTCGATGCGCCGATCCGACGTGTTAACGGACTGCACACACCGGTTCCGTACAGCCCTGCGCTTGAAGCCGCCGTCGTGCCGAACAAAGACTCAATTGCTGCGGCGATCCGCAGTCTGATTGCGGAGTAAACCGACATGCCGTCAGAGGTTGTAATGCCTCGACTCGGGTGGACCATGGAGGTCGGCCGGGTTGTTGAATGGTTGAAGAACGATGGCGACGCGGTCGAAGCCGGGGATATCATCCTTGCGATCGAGAGTGACAAGGCCATCAATGAAGTAGAAGCGTTTGATAGCGGCATCCTGCGCATCCCGGCCGATCAACAGATTGGCGTGGAGTTGCCGGTTGGGGCGCCGCTTGGATTCATCGTGCAGCCGGGCGAACCGGATCCGTTCGCAGGCGCACCTGCAGCGGTCGCGGTGAATCCCACCCAGGCCGTCTCCGTCCGAGGAAACGGGTGCATCGGCGCCGGTCGTGACCGCACCAATCGCTTCCGAGTTCGCGAGCAATGGGCATACCGGAGGGATCGCCATCGATCAGTCCGCGAGCGCGGAGGGCAGCGGAGCAGGCTGGTCTCGACTGGACGACCATCGTCAGGATCGGGCAGTTCTGGCCGGATTCGGGAAGTCGATGTTCTGGCCGCGATCAAGGCCCAGCCATCGGTCGAGCCGGTTCGGGCCGCGCCGAGTGTTCGCCAGTTGGCGGACATTGCCGGTGTTGATCTGTCGACTGTTCCGCCGGGTCGGATTCCTGGTCGAGTCACGCGGATGGACGTGCTTTCGGCCGCACAGCCGACGGCCGCGTCAGTGTCGTCATCAGCTCCGGCTGCAGTTGGACCGGTCCGCCGCGTGATCATGGAACGGATGATGGAAACCGTCCGGACCGTGGCCCCGGTGACGCTGACGACGGATGCCAACGCGAGCGAACTGGTTCGGATCCGGGAGCTGTTCAAGACGGAGATGGGTTCGGATAACGGTCCGATCCCGAGCTTCAACGACATGATCATCCGGCTGGTGGCCTTAGCGCTGCTGGAGCATCCGGAGCTGAACGCATCGCTGACCAGACGACGGCATCGTGCAGCACGAGGCATGCCCATATCGGGTTGGCCGTCGATCTGAATCAGGGCTTGCGGGTGCCGGTGGTGCGGGATGCCGATCGCAAGTCCGTGCATCAGATTGCCGACGACATGCTCGGGATGATCGACGAAATCAAGTCGGGCACGATCAGTCCGGAGAAACTCAAGGGCAGCACGTTCACTGTTACCAGCCTGGGGCCGCTCGGGATTGATGCCTTCACTCCGCTGATCAATCTGCCGGAGGCCGCGATTCTCGGCGTGGGGCGGATTATCTCGCGGGCCGTGGTGATCGACGAGGAGACTGGTGAATTGGGCGCGCGCAAGATGATGGCGCTCAGTCTGACGTTTGATCATCGAATCGTGGATGGTTCGCCGGCCGCGAAATTCCTGCAGAATGTCGTCAACAAGATCGAGCGACCGTATTCGTGGCTTACCCGGTAAGCGAGCAGAAAGCAATCAATGAAGATCAATGCAACCAAGCAAAAACTGCTCGCCGGCGGGACTGCCTACGGATTCGAACTCGGTCTCGGTTCGGCGCTTGATCGCTGAGGCCCTCTCCCACTCCGGGATCGACTACCTGCAAATCGACAACCAGCATGGCGATTGGGGACCGGACAGCACGATTGCCGCGTTGATGGCGATCGAAGGCGGCACCGCGACTCCAATGGCTCGGGTTGCCAGGAACGACTACACGATGATCGGTCGATTGCTCGACGAAGGCATGATGGGGATCATTGTGCCGATGGTCCACACGGCGGCCGATGCCAAAGCTGCGGCTGACGCCACGCGCTTTCCGCCGCTCGGGAACTCGGTCCTGCGGTTGGAGTCGGATCGGTCGGGTGACTGAGGATTACTGGGACTGGATCGATGAGCAGGTGTTGCTGATGGTCCAGATCGAGAGCATCACGGCAGTCGAGAATGCCGAGGCGATTCTCTCGACGCCGGGCGTCGATGGGTGCTGGACCGGGCCGGCCGACCTTGCCTGGTCGATGGGGGTGCACCCGCGCGACCAGCGGACGAGCGAGAAGCACCTCGAGGCACTGGAGCGGATCAAGGTGGCCTGTGCCAATACCGGCAAGATTCCGGGAATTGCGGCGATGTCACCTGAGGACGCGGCCGATCGAGCAACGCAGGGTTGGCGGTTCATCAATGCCGGCGCCGACGCCCAGATTCTGATGGACGGTGTGGCAGCGGGCGTCAAAGACAGTCGGCCTGACCAAGCCAGTAGCTGGAGCTCCTCGAACGACCAACTACTAGCCGGTTGCGCCCGGAAATGACTCGGGATACAACTCCGTATGCAGTTTGCACAAGCATCGGGCGATGCAACTATGCCAAACGCCCGATGCCTTGATATGCGGGTTCCGGCCAGACTTTGCGGACCGAGGTCAGCCACGTCGTCCGGGGATCACCGCATTGCATTCGTTCTGGAACGCGGGAGCAGCGGCGATCAGACCTTCGCAGACGGCTGACGGTGCTTCAGCCGGAAATCTCTTTGCCAATTACGACACAGGGCGGTTCTTCGACGAGGTTTTTGAGACCGAGCCGAATGGAACTGTGGTACCGCGACCGCATTACCGGGCCCTGTGCGAGCAGCTTTCCCATCTCAGCGCGAGTGATCTCAGTTTTGCAAGTGATCTGGCCAACCGGTCGTTCCTGCATCAGGGCATCACGTTCACGGTCTATTCCGACTCCGAGCAGGGCACGGAGCGCATCTTTCCGTTCGATCTGATCCCGCGCCTGATTCCGGCCGACGAGTGGTCGATGATCGAGCGCGGCTGCAGCAGCGCATCAAGGCGCTCAATCTCTTCATCCACGACATCTATCACGATCAGCAGATCCTGCACGACCGCGTGGTGCCGCGCCGCCTGATCGTGCGGGCCCGGCATTTCCGGCGCGAGGTGGTCGGGATCGATGTGCCGCACGACCGGTACATCCACGTCGTCGGCAGCGACCTGATTCGCGATGCCAGGGGCAGTACCTGGTGCTGGAAGACAATCTGCGCTCGCCCAGCGGCGTCTCGTACGTGCTGGCGAACCGCACGACGATGACCCGCGTCTTCCCGGACTGGTTCGACGAACTCGGCGTGCGGCCGGTCGATCACTACTGCGGGAAGTTGCTCGAGAACCTGCGCGGCCTCTCGCCGCGCCGGTTGCGAGCGGTGGATCGGGTCCGACGGTGGTGCTGCTGACACCCGGCGTCTACAACTCGGCCTATTTCGAGCACGCGTTTCTGGCGCAGCAGATGGGGATCGAACTGGTTGAGGGGCGCGACCTGTTCGTGGTCGACAACCGGGTCTTCCTGCGCACCACGCGCGGACGCCAGCCGGTCGATGTCATCTACCGGCGGGTCGACGACGAGTTCCTCGATCCGCTCGCCTTCCGGCCGGACAGCATGCTCGGCGTGGCCGGGCTGCTGGGCGCGGTGCGGGCCGGCAATGTGGCGCTGGCGAACGCGATCGGCACCGGCGTTGCCGACGACAAGGTCGTCTACCCCTACGTGCCGGCGATCATCCGCTACTACCTGAACGAAGAGCCGATTCTCGGCAATGTGCCGACACTGGCGCCGACCGATCCCGAGCACCTGGAGTACATTCTTGGCCACATGGACAGCCTGGTGGTCAAGGCGGCCAACGAGAGCGGCGGCTACGGGATGTTGATCGGGTCAAGCGCCACGGACGAGGAGATCGCGGAGTTCCGCGCGCTGATCCTGGCCAATCCGCGTGACTACATCGCCCAGCCGATCGTTGCCGCTCTCCCGCCATCCCGCCTTCGTCGATGCTGAGTGACGGCAGCGGCGGTCACCTGGAAGGGCGCCACATCGACCTTCGGCCCTACGTCCTGACCGGTGCGGACGACATCACCGTCCTTCCCGGCGGATTGACCCGGGTGGCGCTGACCCGCGGTTCGCTGGTCGTCAACTCCAGCCAGGGTGGCGGCAGCAAGGACACGTGGGTGCTGCGATGAGCGGCATGCCGCCATGTTGAGCCGCATCACGGAGTCGCTCTACTGGATTGGCCGTTATGTCGAGCGCGCGGAGGATACCGCGCGGATCACCGACGTCAACTTCCACCACACGCTCGGTATGGGCACATCGCCGGATGCCGATCTTCGCCGGCGCCGCCACTGGGAAGCGCTGATTTCGATCGTCGGCGACGAGGAGCGCTTCACGGCGACGTATGGCGAGGCGACCGAGGAGACGGTTCCGACCTATCTGACCTTCGACCTCGACAACCCGAACTCGGTTATCTCCTGCATCGCCAAGGCGCGCGAGCAAGCGCACACGATGCGGCATCAGATCGCCAGCGAGATGTGGGAGGCGCTGAATCGCTTTCACCTCGGATTGCAACGGCAGCGAACGTACGCAACGCCGGTCGGTATCGAGAATGCGCACCTCTTTTATCGCTCGGTGACCGAGTTCAGCCACTTCTTCCAGGGCATCACCGACAGCACCATGCCGCGCGAGGAAGGGTGGTACTTCCTGCAGACCGGCAAGTTCCTGGAGCGGGCGGAGAAGACGGCGCGCGCGCTGGATGTGAAATATCACCTGCTGGTCGCCGATGTGATTCCCGAGGCACCGGTGAGTCGGCGAGGGATTCACGGTTGCGGCCGAGGAAGCCGTTGCGACCCGCCGGAGGGGGTGCCGGTGACTGGCACCAATGGCTGGCCGTGCTGCGCTCGCTGTCCGCGTACGAGGCGTATCACAAGCTCTATCGGAGCTCGGTTCGACCGCGGGCCGTGATCGAGATGCTGACCTTCTCGCCGGTCTTTCCGCGCTCGATCCGGTTTTCCATCGAGCAGGTGCAGGAATCGCTGGAGCGGATCTCGGCGTACCGCTCTTACGACCCGGAGCTGACCAGTCAGGATCGCGTTCCGACGGCGAGTTCGATGCTCGGGCAGTGGATGAAGCGGAGCGGCGGTCGGTCGACTTCGGGCGCGACTGGCCTACGGCACGATCGACGAGATGTTCGACGAGTGGCTGCACCTTATCTGCTCGATGTGCAGCGACGGTGCTTTCAGATCGGTGAGCAGATTCAGGGTCAGTATTTTGCGCCGCGGATCCTGCGGATGGACGAGGTGATTCAATGAGATACCGGATCACGCACCGGACCACGTACACCTATGCCGTCCCGGCCCACGACAGCTTCAACGAAGTGCGCCTGCGGCCAGTTTCGGACGAGCACCAGACCTGCCTCGACTTCAGCCTGAATATCGATCCGCCCGCCTCGGTCATCGCCTACGAGGACTACTACGGCAACGCGGTGCATGAGTTCGGCATCCCGTATCTGCACGATCGGCCTGAGCGATCGAAGCGACCAGCGACATCATCACCTTTGCCGCCGCTGACCAACCGCTCGATGCGGAAGTGCTGAATCATCCGGATCCATCGCCATCACTGCAATCGATGGTCGAGGATGCGGTCTTTTCGGACGATCATGCCGAGTTTCTGATTCCCAGCGTCTACGTCGCGCTGGAACCGGTGACCCGGTCAATTGCCGAGGAGATCCTGGCGGGATCGGCGGACATCACCGCTGGCGATTTCGTGCTGGCCGCAACGACCTGGGTGCAGGAGCATATCGCCTATCAGGTCGGAACCACCAACGTGCATTCGACCGTGCTGGACGTGCTCGAGGGCGGGAGCGGCGTCTGCCAGGACTTCTCGCACCTGCTGATTTCGCTCTGCCGCCATGCTGGGACTGCCGGCTCGCTATGTCAGTGGCTACCTCGGAGATGTCGCCGAGCAGCACGGCTTCGCACGCCTGGGTCGAGGCGTTCGTTCCGCCGTACGGCTGGGTGAGCGTCGATGCAACCCCCGACGGGCTCTGTACCGGTCGGCATGTCAAGGTTGGCGTCGGGCGAGACTATGCGGATGTCTCCGTCGTGCGCGGTACGTACCGCGGTGGGACGAACTCGGTCCTGAGCGTCTCGGTATCGTCGGAAATCATCGACGACGTACGCGGGTTTGCCGTGGCGGGGAAGCGCGGACGCGGTCAACTTGTGCAGTACCAGACGTTGGGCGGAATGAAACGCTGGCGCGGGATGGACTCGGCTGGGAGTTCTCTTTCCGGGATGAGCCAGACAATGGGTCGCCTGGGTGAACGTCGAACGGCCGGAATCATGGGAATCCCTGAGCCTCCGCCCGAGGGTGATGTGCCTCACCAGCAACCGCAACAACAGCAGCAATAGTCCCGACCTCGTTGCCTACTTTCCGGCGCCATGAATTCATGACAAGCGGTGCTGTTTGCAGTTAGGTTGTTGCAAGACAATCAGATTTCCTGTTCGCGTCGTGTGGCAGGGGCAAGGGGCTGGGGTGACGGTGTGGCGAGAATGGTTCCGGAGCGGCTGGATGAGACGACGGCCAGCTCGGCTGAGCGGTTGATGTTCAAGGAACTGAACACGCAGCTTGGCTCGGACTTCCTGGTGCTCCATTCGGTCCACTGGGTGGCAAGCAAGGGTGGCCGGAATCAGGATGGCGAGGCGGACTTCATCATTGCCCATCCGGATCTCGGCGTTCTGGTGATGGAGGTCAAGGGTGGCACGATCCGGCGGGACGGGCCGACGGACACCTGGTTCACCAGGTCTTGGGACGGGACTGAATCCGAACTCAAGATGAGTCCGTTCTTGCAGGCGGAGCGGTCCATGTATTCGCTTCGGGAGAAGCTTGCGACGACTCCTGCAACGGCTGGTTTTACCTACCCACTTTCCCGAACCGTTGCGTTCCCCGACGTACTTCTTGACGACGAATCGCTCGGCGTGGATGTCCAGCGGAGCATGATTGTGGATAGCAGCAATGTCTTCCTGATGGCCAAGGCGATTACGTCTGCGATGGGCCAGGCGGCCGGTCCGGGGCCGGGACCAGCAGGGGTCAACGCGCTGCTGGAACTGATTCGACCATCATTTGCCATATCCAGACTCGGTCTGGCGGCGCGATTGAAGCAGGATGAAGCGGAAATTGTCCATCTGACCGCGCAACAATTGCGCCTGCTCGATGTGCTGGCTGGCCACCGGAAGATTGCGGTCAATGGAATCGCCGGATCCGGCAAGACATTGATGGCGAAGGAACATGCCCGACGACTGGCGAATGCTGGGCTCATTGTCCTATTCACCTGCTACAACAAGGCGTTGGCGGCCGAAGTTCGATCCGATTTGGCGAATGCCGGGACCCTGGCCGGTGGATCTGTGACGGTTCACACATATCACGACCTCGGGGCCACTCTGGTGCAGAGGGCAGGAATCACTGTCGATGGTGACCTGTCAATTGATGCTGCCGCCTACTATGAGCATGCGTTACCTCAGGCGATGGCTGATGCGATCAGCGTGCTGGACACGCGATTTGACGCGATTGTGGTCGACGAGGGGCAGGATTTTGCCGATGTCTGGTGGTTGACGCTAGACCTGTTGATGCGAGATCCGGGTGACGGGTTTTTTGCGATCTTTTACGACAACAATCAGCGGATATTCCGGAACGACAGTACCTATCCACTGCCAGAGCCGCACTTCAAGCTCACCCACAACTGCCGCTGTACCCGGACCATTCACCAAAAGGCTGCTGGATTCGTCGGTCTGGACGCGTCCACGGTTTGCGATGGCCCGGAGGGTCGTGGAGTGGAGCTGGTACCGATTGAATCTGGTAGTCCGCTTGCCACACTCCGCAAAGTAGTTCATCGTCTGACTCAGGACGAGGGCATCCCGCTCAGCGAAATCGTCGTTCTGACTCCACGATCAGTGTCGGCGAGCGAACTGACCAATCATGCCGCGATCGGAAACTTGACCCTTGAGTGGGAATCAGATGGACCGAAGTCGGTTCGCTGCCGGAACATCCACGCCTTCAAGGGGTTGGAAAGCTCGATCGTGATTCTGGCGGAGCTGGACCGGGCGCATCGGGAGACCCGCAATCGACTGATTCATGTGGCGCTGACACCGGGCCAAACATCACGTGATCGTGATTGGCGAACTACCAGAGGTCACCTGAGAAAAGCGGCACGTCAAGCGGTACTCGCAGAACCGACAGGTTTCCGGAGATGCCTTGTGCTCATCTGGCGTGACATTTCGCATCTGATGGGCGAAGGAGATTATCTGCTGCTCAGCATCCGCCAGGTCCGCCTCGGTGAACTCAATCTCGACACGTTTTTCGTGGCGCAGAAAGAACATCGCCGCAGCGGTGGGACTGGGTTGAATGTCATTGAAGACCCGGCGCATAGCGATCAGATACAACTGGAGTTGCAGGCCGTCGATCACCTCTTGCCGACTTCTCAGGCGGCGATCGGTCTTGTAATCGACGACTTCGATCACTCCGTCGGGTCTTCGGTGCACCCGGTCGATAACGCCGGAAATCGGGATGTCCCCAAGCATGAACGAAAATGCTGCCTCGACCAGGAGCGGCTCGGATAGCGCATCGACTGACTGCAGGTAGGCATCGATGGGATCAGCGAATCTGATTCCATCTGCATTGGATTCGCCCGCGGATTCGGGAAGTGATGGACGCTGGGCAGGTGGCACTCCGCCTTCTCCACCCGCCAATCGGGCTTCGGCTTCGCGCTGGAGGACCTCGTGGACGTTGGTGCCGTAGTTGGCCGCTTCACGCTCGGGGATCCCCGGCAATCCAACCCGGTAGCGCAGGAACCAGCGATGTGGGCAATGTTTGAACTGGTCGATCTGGGTGTAGGTGAGCATCTCAGGCGAGGCTGAAGCGAGCTGCATCAGCGCCTTTTGGCGGTTTGCTTCTACCCGATCTATCAATGCGATATCGGCATCAAGTTGCGCTTTCCGCTCGGCAAATGCCCCGAATGCGAACGGCAGCGCCTCCGGCCGGGCCCCGATGTTTGTCCACGGCTCCGCAATCAGGGCCATTGGTATAGTCCAGCTCGACAGCGTCTGAATTGACATCAGAGAGGTGGGCGCTAACGAGAGGAATTGCCATGCGTGCAAATGCGGCCATCGTCTTGTCCGGATCTGGCGGAGCTGACGGTGGCAGGCTCGATGCACTCGCACCATTCGACGAGTTCTTCGATCATGGGAGCAACCGTCGCGGAACCCTTGCGCGTTGGATCCTGGGCGGACCACGTGATGTACAGGTGCTCGCGTGCGCGGGTCAGGGCGACGTAGAGCAATCGCCGGTCTTCCCGATCCCGTTGCGATTCCCGCCAGGCCTCCACTGCTTCCAGATACGCCCCGCGACCGAGCATGCCAGCCGGATAGTCTTTCCGCTCTGGTCGTTCCGAGCCTTCCCGAACCAGCTCTGGCGGAATCGCATCCCTGGCGAGTTTCTGTTTGTTGACCTGATCGCTGCTATTTGCCGTTGCGATGAAGACGACCGGCCATTGCAGCCCTTTGGCGCTGTGCATAGTCATCATCTTGACCGTCGCCGATTCGCCAGGCTCTCCTTCCGGGGCCGCTTCCTGATCGGGATTTGCGCTTAGTAGGAGGTCCAGGTAGACGAGCAGTTCCTTCAGCCCGGGTGGTTGATCCTGATTCTCGACGAACTCCCGGACCAGTGACTTGAACTCAGCGACGTTGGTGGCCGCACCGCCTTCCAGTGCACCGAGAAGCTCCCGAGCTGTCCGATCCACAACCTGCGTTAACGGAGCGACGTAGGCGAACTCGGTCAACGACTCGATGGAGTTCATGCAATCGCGAAGCATCTCCGCTGCGGGAGTGACAGGATTGGCGGCAATTCGTCGACAGCGCCAAAATCAGTCGCTCGCGTCGGTCTCGCTGCAGTGCAATCTGGTAAAGCGATGCCTCGTCGAGTCCCCAGCGATCCGACGACAGGACATGCGCGAGCGGAATGTCATCGTCGTCACCGGCAATAACGCGAAGGGCGGAGTGGAGGAGTTGGACTTCCGGCTGATCAAACAGCGATCGACCGCCTGTCAGTTCAATTGGTACGCCTAGATCCGTAAGCATCGCGTACAGGCGCAACTTCGGGGCATTCTTGCGGACCAGAATTGCTATTTTGTCGTAGGTAGTCCCTGACGAATTCAGTTTCGCGATCTCGGAGGCGATGTAGGCGGCCTCGGAGTAGAGGTCAGTACAACCAGCCAAGATCGCCTTTGTTCCCAGCCGGTCTGTCCCCGGTTCCAGGTTACCCCGGAATTCGCCAGGGTCAGCGTCCCAAAGTGCATTTGCGACATTGAGAATCCGCTCAGTGGAACGGTAATTCAGGCTCAACGGAATCGTTTCCGCCTCGGGGAAGTCTTCCTGAAATCCTTCAAGGTTGTCCGGAGCGGCGCCGCGGAAGCCATAGATGGCCTGGTTGGGATCGCCTACAACGCGGATGTTGCCATCGACGCTGGACCCGAGGGCGCGAATCATTGCCCGTTGGCCGTAGTTCGTATCCTGGAACTCGTCGACAAGAATGTATCGGTAGGTCTGGGCGTAGAAATCGCGGACGTCGTCCCGTTCGAGCAGATCGCAGGCCAGTCGGATCTGATCACCAAAATCGAGCGCACCAAGTTGACGCTTTCGCGCCTCGTATCGCTCCAGCGTCCGGAGGATGTCATCCAGGTCCGGGTCGTCTAACAGCCCAACCTCTTCGACATGTGCACGCAGATCATCCAGATCCCGTCGTTCGTCGGCGAGGCGACTGGCGACCGCGAGGATCCGGCTGAGCGGACCGGATGATCCGTACCCGCTGCCACGGGGAGATGTCCAATCCATAGTAGTGAACTGGATTTCGTCGACGATCCTCCAGAGGAGAATCCAGGCGCTGGCCTCGGTCATCATGGTCAGGTCTGGCGAGAGTCCAATACGGTAACCATGCTGCTGTACGACACGACCACCGAACGCGTTGTAGGTGTCGACGTCAACATCGCCGGATGCTCCGTCGACGGTGCTGATCGCGGCCGCCATCCGTTCGCGAAGTTCGGCGGCCGCCTTGCGGGTGAACGTAATCGCGAGAATTTGCTCAGGTCGCGCCAGATTCTCGCGAACGAGATGAGCAACACTGTTGGCCAGCGTCTGGGTTTTACCGGTACCGGCTCCGGCGATGATTCGCAAGCGGTCCCGCATTATGGCGGATTGCCCGCTGCTGGAACTCGTTCATCTGGACAACGGGAACTGATGCGGACTCAGGAGGCATCCGGGCACACCCTTGTGAAATCGCATCTCGCACAGGCAGAGGGATTGCCGGGAAACTGGTTTGTGGAGATTCCTGCCAGAAGCAACTCGACTTCCTCTTCCCGGTCTGCCAGCCAGTCGTCCGTCAGTTTGATTGTCTTCATCTGGCTCTTTTTCCAACTCGGTGCGTGCGAATTGCCTTTGTCTTCATCATGTTTCAAGGCAACCAGCGATACCTGCAGTGGATTGTTCGCTTCATTCGGGTTCTGATGGCGCCACATGTGCACGTAGAGGTAGAGCTGCCTGGACGTCGTGTACCCGCTGGTGCTGCCGGTCTTGTAATCCATCAGGTGATATGAGCCGTCCGCATTCTTCATGACGAGGTCGACCATGCCCCGGACTTCGTGATTTCGATACGGCACACGGACGTACTTCTCGATCCAGACTGGTTTTCTGCCTGGATGCTCGGCTCGTTCGAATTCCAGATATCTGCGGACCATTACCTCGGCACGCTTCCGGAACTGAGCACTCTGGACAGCCAGATCGAACCCGACTGATGGCCACGACTCATTGAAGAATTCGCTGACGGCTTCGTCGGACGGAATCGAGCCAATTTCCAGGCGATGATAGTTAACCCGCTCCAACACCTTGTGGACGGCTGTTCCCACCAATGCATGAACACCGTGATCTTCCCGATCGAGTCGCAAAAGGGCTCCATACAGATACTTTCTGGGACAGGCACCGTAGCTTTCAAGCTCGCTCGCGGAAAAGCTGATTGAGCTCTCCTCCGAGTACGGGTTAGGCAGGCGTCGATCCCGAATTGGGTTGACACCCGGAACTCGACCTGCTGCCCACTGGGCCAGCAACAGATCGGCAAGCGCAACTGATGCTTCCTCCCGATCCGGCAGTACCCGCAGCGCACGCCGCTGCCGAGCGCGGACATCGCGTCCCAACGCAAAGACGTTGGTGAGTCGGACATATTCGTCGTCAATCGGGGCTGCTTCGGGTTCGGAGTAGCCAAGTTCGGTCAGAAACCGCGATGGTTCATGCGGCTCGAGACCATATATTTCGGCGCGAGACAGGTGGAGTTCTCGCTTTGCCCGCGTTACGGCCACATATGCCAGCCGACGCTCCTCGTGAATGTGATCGCGAGCGAAGGTTTCGAGTCGCTCAGAGGTTAGATCGTGGCTATGCACGCCAGATCGGGTCAACGCCTGAACATCTGCCTCGCGGTTGGCCCTGACCGGCACCGGGAATACTCCCTCGGCAAGACCGACAACGAAAACCACCGGCCACTCGAGCCCTTTCGCCGCATGGACGGTAAGCATCTGAACACCGTGACGGTCATCCGGGACCTGATCGTCCAGGTCGGATGGACCGGAGCCCAGAAGTGACACCAGATCCTCGGTCGATGAGAGGCTTTGCGCCTGACTGAGGAGTGCGCCCAGCTGTCGAGCCTGGGCTGGGTCGATCGTTTCGCTCAAGTGACCGGAGAGCTGCATCGCGTTGTACAGCTGGCGAACCGGTTGAACGGTGGCCAACGTTCGCGCCTGGTCAAGCACTCCCCGGACGATGTCGAGAAACTGTTCCGGACCGCTGAAGTGTTCGGCCGCACTGGAGCCGAGCACTCGCGCGAGCAACTCACCGGGCGTGCCGGACCGCTCAAGCGCCTGTCGATCCAACGCACGACCACCACTACCGAGCGCAAGGCGGGCGGCACTCTCCCAATCGGGTCCGCTAGCGATCAAATCAAGTGCGGCTCGAAGGTCGTGTCTGATTGCGTAATCCAGGCCGAGTACCGGCCCCTGGCTATATGGGATGCCGTAGAGCGAAAAGGCGCGCTGAAATGGCTCCGCCTGCGTGCGGACGCTTCGGAAAAGGACCGCGATCTCGTTGAAGCGAACGGACTTGGAGCGGTCACTGGTGATCGCCAGAATGCGCCGGGCGATGGACTCCGCTTCCTGTTCAGGTGTGGGTTCCAGGGAGAGCGAGACAATGGCTGGAGCGGACGATTGCATCGAGATCAGTTGCAGTTGTGTTCCGGACTGGTTGTGCTGAACCAGATTGTTTGCGGCGGTCAGGATTTCTGGTCCCGACCGATAGTTCTCTTCCAGCTTGAACGATTTGGCCTTCGGGAAACGCTCCGCAGAATCGTTCGAAGTACGCTGACTGGCCACCACGGAACGCATAGATCGCCTGGTTGGCGTCGCCAACAACGCAGATCTGATCGCCGGATGGAACCAGCAGTTCGAGCAGTCGGAACTGGGCGTGGTTCGTATCCTGGAACTCATCGACCAGCATGTGCTGGTATCGGGCGCGGGTGGAATCGCGCAGTGCCTGATCCGATTCGAGTCGTCGAACAACGGCAACATTCAGCGAGCCAAAATCGTACGCGCCGTCTGTAGCCAGCAAGGTACGGTAGTGGGAAAGGGCGATATCGAGGTCGAACGATCGCGGTGATTTCTCAATGCGCTGATCGGTGGAATCTGGATCGATCAGGTCGTCGCAACAGCGATCGGCGTACGCCAGCAGATCGCTGACCATGATCCGCGAGCCATGATCGCGATGGTAATACCGACGCTCGTTTGCTGGAATTAGATCAATCGCCCGTCTGGCATAGCGGCGACGTTCGATGTCGGAAAGGACGCGAGGATCCGGTTCGTGCGCCGCCCTCGCCCATTCCCCGAGGAGACGAAGACAGAGCGCATGGAAGGTCTGGATCCAGAGTCGGCGGTGGTTTCCTCCGAGCTCGGCCACGATCCGGTTCTTCATTTCACCGGCCGCTTTGGCGGAAAAGGTAACCGCGAGGATCTCGTGCGCAGGCACGTTGTGATGCTGGACCAGGTGGACGAACCGGGCTGTCAATGTGCTGGTTTTGCCGGTCCCGGCTCCAGCGACGATGCGGAGCGGACCACCCATGTAGTGGGCAGCGGCCGTTTGCTCGGCGCTGAGCGGGTAGGACTGCGGTTGGCTCTCAGACGACACGTTCTGGCCCACTCCGGTCGATAGTTCAGTACGTATACAAACAGTATATGAACATACTATCGAATGGAGGAATGCGCCTCAGGTCACGATCTGATTCCAGGATCGGCCTTAAGTTCCGGGACGTGTTTCAGCTCAATCTAATCAGCCAGGAATCGCTCGATTACGTTGCGGGTGATCATGGAGACTGCTTCGTCGACCAGAAGTGAAGCGGGCCAGGTGATTGATCCAACCGAAAAGACAGCCCCGCCCGTTGGCGTCTCGAAGGTGACGATCTCCGCGCCGCCGTCGTCCGGGTTCAGACCCTTGGCGAGCAGGACGGTGTTTGCCGGGGACGACGGGCTGATCTTGTCCGTTTCGTGACCGGACGCACCACCGGGGCAGCGTTCGTGGAGACTGTTCTCTCCGAATGTGTCACCCTCGGACAATCCGGTGCCTGCGAAGACCCAGTGATCTGCCATGAGCACGCGATATGGTGCCGACGTCATGATTCCGGTTTCGGTCATGGCGACTCCGAGCAGATTCGCCTCGCTCTCCAGGGTTCGGTCCATACGGCTGTCAACCTCGCGACCGAGTTCCTGATTGAAGTAACGGAACTCGCCGCCCTCGCTTGGCTGGTGGTTGCGGAAATGCAGGGCGTCTGGTTCGACGAATTCGACTTCGCAGTTGAGGCCGTTGCCGCCGAGGTACATCAGCTTGCCGCCACGCTCGTACACCCATGCCTTTACTGCCAGATACATCTGCCGCGACCAGTACTCCGGATGAACACTGATGATCAGGAGCTTGTAGGCATCGAGGTTGAGCGTGCCGTCGTGCAGCTGGGCTTCGGCATATACATCGTGCTCGATACCTTCGCGCTCGAGCCAGCCAAGCGTTCGCCACTCTGCTGGGGCAAGGTGGCATTGCTGGCGACCGGCAATGGGATCGGTGACCTGGACGTCTTCGCCCGACCAGTTGTTCGGTTCGGGACGCTCAAAGGAAAGTGGTGGGTACTCCTCATCGCGCGGCGCCCATTCATTGAAGGCGCCCGCCCGGGTGTACCGCGTGAGGTCCTGGCGGGCGTTGACTGCGGGGCGTTCCGGCAGGCCGTTTGAATTGATGTAATTGCTGCGGCCACCGAAGTTGTTGTAGGCATTCCAGGTGTTCGTGGAGAGCAGAACTGCGACTGCTGAGCGCGGTTCGGACGGAGCGACTACCCACGGGAACGCGAAGAATTTGCCGGACTCGGTCCTGGCATGCAGGTAGTAAAGGCCGGACTGTTCCGGACCTGTTGCAAACTGGCTGAGATGCGGACTGCCGTAACCGGTCTTGTTCCAGGCGACGCCAGTCTGGGTGTAGTCGCCGTCCGGGGTGATTTGCATGACGGCGCGCGGACCATGCTCGTCAAACCAGCCGAGGTTGCGAACGAACTCCTTCTTCCAGCCGTAGCGCCAGAGGGTCAGGTGGTACGGCTCGACCGCATGAACCCGAAACTCCGATCGTTCGCCGGATCGAACCCATTTGGGCCAGCAATACCCCCATAGACCATCGCGCAGCAACCGGAACTGGGCAGGGATATGGTCTGCGGTTACATGCAGCTCGGCTCGCTTCGATCCGAATCCATCGCGAACGAGGGTTACCGCGTAGTGGCCAGGATCGAGGTCCCCACGGACTGCTCCGGTGGCAGTCGATCGGGTTTCGAGTACAAACCGGCCGTTCTGTTCGATCTCAACCAAGCACTCAGCAACGGCGACATACCGTTCGTCGCTGACATAGGCAAGAAGCATTGGTGTCTCCAGGGGTATGGACTATTCGAGACCAAGCAATTCAAGGCTGTTGCGGTAGGGGATCTTGTCCAGTTCAGCCTGGGGAACTGGTGGAAGGCCCGTGCCGGCAATGACGTCATTGACGTGACTGAGCGCATCGAGCGTCTCTTGCGGGGTCACAATCGGGTAATCGGAGCCGAAGAGCAATTTGTGGAGGACACCCCACTCGGTTGCATGGCGGAAGGCGTTGTAACAGGACCAGGGACGGTAGAAGTTCGCGGAGATGTCCGCGAACAGATTCGGGTGCTTGCGAATGACGATGAAGCACTCGATCTGCCAGGGGTGACCCATGTGGGCGAGGATCATCTTGAGTTTCGGAAACTCGCGGGCAACGACGTCCAGATGGCGCGGGTGAGCGTAATCGAGTTCGGCGAACTGGACGGGGGATGTGCCCTGATGCAGAAGTACCGGCAATCCTAGTTCCTGGGCGCGGCCAAAGACACGAAACGCTTCAGTTGAGAGCGGATCGACATGCTGGTAGTTGGGTCCCAGTTTGAGTCCGCGCAGGCCGAGGTCCCCCACGCAACGATCCATCTCATCGAGCGCGCCTGGGTCATGGGCATTGACCGACATGAAGCCGATCAACTTGTCCGGGTGCTGTTGGACAAATGCAGCGGTGTCGTCATTCACCTGTGGCGCGGGATAGATGAGATCAGTCTCGTCCTCGGGATTTGCACGCGGATCGGACGCGATATTGAAGACGATTGCCCGATCGACAACGGACATGGCATCCATCCAGGTTTCGGGGGTCACTGCCGTCTGGGTTGACTGATCCGGTCTCCAGAGGTTGGCCAGCTTGTTGTCGGCGGCCGATTCCGAGGTTCGCGGTCTGGGTGCGTGGGTGTGGACGTCGATGATCACCGCTGTACTCCCTAGAGAACCCCGAAACGATCGTAGACCTGTCGCAGCAATTGACCTTGCTTGAGCAGATCGCGGGATAGGGTTTCCTTGTTGACTCGCTCGTATGCCTTGTCGATGACTTCGGCCTCAATCGCTTTTGGAACGACCACAATGCCGTCGAAGTCGGCGAAGACGAGTTCACCTGGATTGACCAGCACATCTCCGCACTTGACTGGCTCGTCGTAGCCAATCACGCGGCCCCGGCCGAATGAATCCAGTGCCTGAATGGCGCGGGTGTAGATCGGGAAACCGAGTTCGATGATCTTGACGCAATCCCGAATTTGGCTGTCGCAGATACAGCCGTGGGCACCGCGAGCGGTGGCGGCGGTGGACATCAGTTCACCCCAGGGCGCGTTGGTTCCGGCGTGATCGGTCGAATGAACCGCGACATCACCTGGTTTAAGTGAATCGATGGCTTCGATCTCGACTCCGTACGGATCGGGGTAATCGAGGTGATCGACCTCGACCCATCGGAGGGTGCGGGCACGGCCAGCAAATCCGCAGTTGTTCATATCGGGGAGTAGCGGTCGCAGGCGCGAGTGCATGACCTGATGCCGGTGCCCGAGTTCGTCCAGGGTATCGCTGACAGCGGCGACGTAGAGCTCTCGCTTAACGAACGCCAGCAATTCGAGGTCTGTTGCAAAGTCCGGCACGACTGACTCCTGATTCTGGCAAACGGGAAGGATTCCCTGCCCACGTGATGTGGCATCCTCTCACGCCACGCGGAATCGCTCAACAACCGTTTCGTCGACTGTTACGCCCAGACCAGGCGCCGTCGGGACCGGGATAAACCCGTCAATCATCTGAATCGGTTCAGTGACGAGCGTATTAAGGAGTGAAGCGCTGGAAACGTTGAACTCCAGATACATGGAATTCATCAGGTACGCATTCAGGTGAAGTGATGCGGCTTTGAGCACGTCGGTCAACCATGCGTGTGGAACGCAATCGATCTGAAGGCGCGTGGCCAGATCTGCAACCTGCTTTCCTATAGTGAGGCCACCACAGCGGGAAAGATCCGGTTGGAGGACATCGATTCCTCCTTCGAGCGCGAGGCGTTCGAATTCCCGATAGCCGGATGCTTGCTCGCCAGCGGCGATTTTCATCGATGTGCAGGCATCAGACAACGCGCGGTATCCGGTAACGTTTTCTGGATGGATCGCATCTTCCAACCAGACAACGCCGAGCTCTTCGAGCTCGTAGGCGAGGCGAATCCAGTCGTTTATCGAGCGTGCCTTATACGGATTGACGTAGTCAGTTCCGTACCATCCGGCGTCGACCATGATGTCTACATCCGGCCCGGCCTCCGCTACTGCTGCCTTGACCAGGGCGATGTCCAGTGCGAGATCGTATCCAAAGACACCCCAGCCAAACTTGATCGCCCGGAACCCAAGATCCAGATACTCGGATACTGCCGACCGCATTTCATCAGGAGTGGGTCGGAACAAAGTCGATGCGTATGCCTTGACTGACTCCCGGTAGCGCGCTCCGAGCAATGTACTGACGGGTTGACCGAGTGCCTGGCCAGCGATGTCCCACATGGCGTTGTCCGCACCGGAGATCATCTGCATTCCGGCCCCGGCTCGTCCGTAGTAGGCAAGGTATCGGTACATCTTCTGCCAGAGGCGTTCGTGTTCGAGTGGGTTTTCGCCGATCAGAGCGGCCCGAAGACCTTCAAATCCGACGATCCCACCGGACGGGGCATCGACGATGGCCTTGCCGACGTGTGGCTGCGTTTCTATGTCAGCCCACCCCACGATCCCCGTGTCTGTCGAGATCTTCAGCAAGGAGAGATACCGGACTCCGTGGGCCTCTCCGGCAGCATGCGGATCCGGATAATTCTTGCCGGTATCCAGAACCATGGCTTCTACATCGGTGATGATCATCCTGCTCCCACTTTACTCCTCAGGCGACGACGACCATGACGATCGGGGCCACGTCAGCACGGCGTTTTCTTGTGCGGTTCATACGAAGTAACGTGCCACTTTCAGAGCAGAATTTCGACCAACAATCAGGTTGCTAAACTGTCGATTCAACTCGATTTCAATACTGCTACAATCCGCCAATCTTCGTCGCCCAAGTCCTGACGATCGTGCCACTGGTTCTGCGAATCGGTAGACGTCACGACCGTTTCCGACATCGTGGGCAGCGAATCGCAACAGGAGGACATCGTGACACACGAAGACTCGACACAGTTCGACCAAAAGATGCGATCGTATCTCAGCGGAATCAGGCAGCAGGCGCTGAGTCGTCGTGGACTGATCAAGGCAGCGGCTGGCACCGCGGGCGCGGCGGCGTTGACCGCATCGATTCCGTATGTGACTCCAGGTGTGTCCGTGCTTGCCCAGGACGGCGAGACAATTACGCTCGGACTTGAATCTGATCTGCGAGCAGTCGAGCCAGCCCTTGGTTACGACTTCACGGCCAACCCGGTGATCTGCAATATCACCGAGGGACTAATGGCGCTGGACGCGAACAGTGCGCTCTATCCGTTGCTGGCCGAAACCTACGAGAATCCAGACGCTCAAACGTTCATTTACAACCTCCGCGCAGGAGTCATGTTCCATGACGGAACAGAAATGACCGCCGCGGACGTACTCGCGTCAATTGCCCGGGTTCGTGAACCAGCAATCGCTTCGCCTATGGCCTGGATGTTCGACACCGTCGAATCAATCGAGCAGACAGGCGACGCGCAAGTAACGATCAAGCTCAAGCAGCCATCGGCCCAGTTCCCATATGTTCTCGCCACGACCGCTGGTCACGTCATGCCGAAAACGCTGATCGACTCCACCCCCGATCTGCCAACACAGGAACCAATCGGTACCGGACCGTACAAGTTTGTGCGTTGGGACGCGGGCAGTGAGGTCGTACTCGAGAAGAACGAATCGTATTGGCAGGCCGGAAAGCCATACTTCCAGACGGCCGTTTTCAAGATTGTTCCTGATGGAACCACACGTGTTGCCGGTCTCAGCACTGGTGACCTGGACGTGATCCGCGACATTCCACCGGACCAGCTCTCAATCGTCAAAGAGATGGAAGGAATCACGTTCCAGGAAGTGGTCGGTTTCACCAGCAACCAGATCTTCATGGTCAACAGCGGACCGCCGTTTGATGACATCAAGGTTCGCGAAGCGGTCAGCCTTGCCATCAACTACGACGACATCATGGTCAATCTGGTTGGAGATACCGGCGTCCGCTCGATCGCGTCGACCGTTCCTTCGACGATGCCAGGCAGTGCCGAAGCTGAGCTGACCGCGATCCCGTTTGATCTCGAGGCCGCAAAGGCTGCCCTGGCCGCATCCACCATGCCGGACGGATTCAAGACGACGTTGACCGTGGATGCTGAGAGCAGCCAGCGTACTGCTGAGGCCCAGGCAATCCAGCAAATGCTTGCAGAAATCGGCGTTGAAGTTGAAATCAACGAGATTCCGCAGGTGGATCGCATCACGGCACTGCAGACCGGCGATTACGAGGGCATGATCTTCCACGAGTGGGGAGCAGATTTCCCGGATGCCAACGGTATGCTCCTGCCGCTCTTCCATTCGCGCAGCTTCCCGCCACAGAACAATGGCTCGTTCTACAGCAATCCTGAGGTCGACGCGCTAATGGATGCAGCCGATGCTGACACCACCGATGCGCGGTATGCGACGCTGATCGAGGCCCAGAAGAAGATCGCTGCGGATATGCCAATCATCTGGCTCGATCACTTCAAGTGGTTCCTGCCAACCAAAGCGGGCCTGACTGGCTACGCAATCGGTCCGCTCTTCTACTGGGATTCGTGGTTGCGCGAGCTCAAGCCTGAAGGTGCGTAAAGCTACATCGTCTGGACGGCTGGGAACGGTTATTCCGATTCCAGCCGTCCTCTTTGCATCGATCGAGGTCACATGGCTCGTCTGATCGCTTCCCGCCTGCTGACGCTGCTCCCCATGATGTTCGTCATCACATCGATCGTCTTCTTTATGGTGCGGTTTGTGCCTGGAGATCCGGCACGCATCATGGCGGGTGGGCAGCGCGTATCGGAAGCAAACCTGCAGAATATCCGGGCGCAATATCGGCTGGACAAGCCGCTCCTGACGCAATATGGGTTGTGGGTACAGGACCTCAGCCAGGGAGATCTCGGGAGATCGTTCCGTCAACGGCAAGATGTGCGGGTTCTGATAACTGATCGACTCCCGATAACCATCAAACTGGCGCTTCTGAGCTTTGCCATTTCGCTGATCATTTCGATACCACTTGGGATCCTGGCTGCGCTGCGTCCCAATTCGGCCGTCGATCTGTCGGCCACCGTATTTTCCCTTGTGGGCGCGTCGTCCCCTGTGTTTTTCACGTCGATTCTGCTGATACTGGTCTTCTCGTACAAGCTGAATATCATGCCCGCGCTTGGTCGGGGAGATGGTGGGCTGGACACGCTCAAGCACCTGATCATGCCAGCGACGGCACTTGGATTCTCGCTCGCTGCGATTACTACCCGGATCACGCGGTCGTCGATGATCGAGGCGCTTTCACAGGACTACATTGAAACCGCACGCTCCAAGGGATTGCAGGGACGGGAGATCGTCCTCAAACACGCATTCCGGAACGCGCTGATTCCGATCATTACCGTTGCCGGGTTGCAGTTCGGCTACCTGCTCGTGGGCACGGTTCTGGTTGATTACACCTTCGGACTTGGCGGACTTGGCGCACTGCTGATTGACTCAGTCCAACGCAGGGACTATCCGGTGGTTCAGGGCGTTACGATCTTCATAGCCGGGCTCTTCATCGTGATCAATCTTGTCGTCGATGTTCTCTATGGCGTCATTGACCCGCGCGTCCGATACAACGGGCAAGGCTGATCATGTCTGCTGAGATTGCTGCTTCGCCAGTTGCGCCAATTGACGTCGGCCCATCGTCTCTGTCGATGTTCTGGTGGCGGTTGCGGAGCAATCCCAAGGCGATGATTGGTCTGACGATTGTCGTGATCCTGTTCATCGTGATCATTTTTGCCCCGCTCCTTGCGCCCCATGATCCGAACTTCGGAACGCTTTCTGATTCATTGGAACCGCCAGGCAGCAAATATCTTCTCGGTGCGGACAAGAACGGCCGAGACGTACTGAGTCGGCTGATTTACGGCACCAGGACTGCACTGGGCGGAGCGCTGGCGGTCGTCCTGATCTCTCAGGTGATCGGCATTCCGCTCGGAATCTGGTCGGCGTACCGAGGGGGATGGGTCGACGAAATCGTGACTCGCGTTCTGGACATGATGCTGGCGTTTCCACCGCTCTTGCTGTCGTTCGCTGTGGTTGCTGCCTTTGGACCTTCGATGCGCAATGTCGTGCTCTCGCTCGGAATTCTGTTCGTGCCGTTCATCACCCGCGTCGTGCGATCGGTGACTCTGGTGCAGAAGGAGATGGTCTATACCGAGGCGGCGCGAGCGATGGGGTATCCGCAATCCAGGATTATCTTCAGACACATATTGCCCAACTGCATCTCGCCGATCATCGTCGTGTCGTCGCTGGACCTGGCGTATGCGCTGCTCGATATCGCGGCGCTTTCGTATCTCGGGCTGGGTGTTCAACCTCCGACGGCCGACTGGGGGAACATGCTTTCAGAAGGGCAGCTGGTCCTGCTGACTGCACCTCACCTGGCGTTATCGGCCGGATTCGTCATCCTGATCGCCGTGCTTGGGTTCAACTTGCTGGGCGATGGGCTGCGCGACGTGCTCGATCCACGGCAGGCAAAACGGTAATGGTCAACGAGGCGGATGTGCCGATTCTTCAGATTACGCGGTCTCAAGACCTGGTTCAAGACGCGGGCGGGCGATGTGCAGGCGGTCGATGGCGTCGACCTGACCATCGGCAGCCGGCCAAACCGTCGGCCTGGTCGGCGAATCCGGATCGGGCAAGAGTGTGACCGCGCGGTCGATCATGCGGCTGGTACCCACTCCGCCGGGTCGATATGTCGATGGCTCGATTTTGTTCAAGGGCGTAGATCTCCTCAAGCTGACTGAACGTGAGATGAGCGAGTTGCGCGGTGCCCAGCTGAGCATGATTTTTCAGGATCCGATGACCTTTTTGAATCCGGTTTTCAGCGCGGGTGAGCAGGTTGCCGAAGCAATTCGACGACACCAGGGGAAGAATCGGAAAGACGCGCGCGCGCTGACGATCGAATTGTTCCGGACCGTGGGCATTCCCAATGCGGCCGAACGGTATGACGCGTACCCGCATCAACTTTCAGGCGGAATGCGGCAACGGGTGATGATTGCGATCGCGCTGTCGTCCCAGCCGACACTGCTGATCGCAGACGAACCGACCACGGCGCTCGACGTCACGATTCAGGCGCAGATCCTGAACCTGCTCCTCGATCTGCAAGAACGATTCGGGATGAGCATTCTGCTGATCACCCATGATCTCGGGGTGGTTGCTGAGATGTGCTCGTCAGTTGCGGTGATGTACGCCGGCAAGATTGTGGAACAGGGGCCGGTCGAGTCGCTTTACGCGAGCCCGGAACACCCGTACACGATCGGTCTCATCAACGCGATTCCCCGGTCAGACCTGGCTGATGTACCGCCCCAGGCAATTGAGGGATCGCCGCCGAACATGATCAATCCACCCAAGGGCTGCCGATTCCAGCCGCGGTGTCCGTATGCTGCCCAGATCTGCCTGGAGGTCGAACCGCCCCTCATCGAGATTGCTGAATCCCACCGGTCGGCATGTCACTTTGCAGGAAAGGGACTGTTCAACCGGGAGGCTGTTCATTCCGCGCCGGACAGGCAAAGCGCGCCATGAGTGAACTGACACCGCTGCTGCGGGTGACCGATCTGAAAAAGCACTATCCGATCAAGTCGGGGCTATTCGATAGATTCCAGAAGAAGCCACAAACGTTCGTCCGGGCCGTGGACGGGGTTTCCTTCAGCATCGATCGGGGAAAGACACTGGCGCTTGTCGGCGAGAGCGGGTGCGGCAAGACAACGACCGGACGGTGTGTGCTCTATCTGCAACCACCTACGTCGGGCATAGTCGAGTCCAACGGCGAGACGATCGATCCGGACGACGCCGCAGCCATGCGCAGACGTCGACGGGAGATGCAGATCATCTTTCAGGATCCCAACTCGTCACTCAATCCACGGATGACGATTGGCCAGACGCTTGAAGAGGCAATTGCCTTTCATGACATCGCTGAACGCGCCAATCGACGGGGCCGTTGTCACGGAGCTGCTGGAGACCGTCGGCCTCAATGCCGGACACCGCGGACGGTACCCGAATGAGCTTTCCGGAGGGCAACGGCAGAGGATCGGAATCGCCCGTGCGCTGGCCGTCAATCCGCAGTTGATCGTGGCCGATGAACCGGTGAGCGCGCTGGACGTTTCGGTGCAGGCGCAGATTCTGGAGCTGCTGCGAGGACTGCGGGAAGAGCGCGGACTTTCCTACCTGTTCATCAGTCACGATCTTGGCGTAGTCCGGCATATCTCGGATCACGTCGCGGTCATGTATCTGGGTGTGATCGTCGAGCAGGCTCCGACCGCCGATCTGTATGCGCGTCCGATGCATCCGTACACGCGGGCACTGCTTTCGGCGGCACCGATTCCGGACCCGAGGATCAAACGGGAACGAATCGTGCTCAAGGGCGATCCGCCGAGCCCGATCAATCCGCCGTCGGGTTGCCGATTCCGGACTCGCTGTCCATTTGCGCAACAGCGGTGCTCAGATGAGGTGCCCGCGTTGCGTTCACTGGCCGCCAATCACCTGGTTGCGTGCCACTTTGCCGAGGAACTGGCCTGATTACTTGATTGCGTTGTTTGCAATGTGGTGCCGGGAAAGGGACTCGAACCCCCACGTCCTTGCGGACACTAGATCCTAAATCTAGCGCGTCTGCCATTTCGCCACCCCGGCTGGCGCGCCACTACTGGTGACACGCGGCAAGTTTACTTCGTCGACTCGTTCGGGACAGTAACTGCTACGGGCAGTGGGAACCGAATTCGCGGTATCCTGGCGGTTCCATCTCGTGATATTCGCGACAGGTTTCGACCAGGCGCTCAACGAGTACGTTGAAGAGGCGCTCGCCTTTTTCCTTGCTGGCGACGAGCGGGTTGCCCATTACGCCGTTTTCCTGCTCACGGCGACGCTCCGGAAATGAGGCGAAGCGGCTTCGTTCGTCGCTCCACTTCTTGCGCCATGGGTCGTGGACTGCCTTGGACATATCGACAAGGTGTTCGCGCATATGGAGCTGAAGGCTGGTTTCCCACTCGCCAGCGTGACCAATGCTGCCTGCGTCGGCTTCGCTCCAGGCGGCAAGTTCCGGATCGGCCATGTGCCAGTAGGTAAGGGCGAGAACCCAGACATCCTCCTCGGCGATCTTGACCGCGGCGGCCCAGTTCGGTTGCTCGTTGCCGCCGTGACCGTTCAGCATGATGATCCGGCGGAACCCGTTTGCCCAGATGCTGCGGGCGACGTCGTTCAGGGTCGCGATGAACGTTTCCAGTCCGATGGTGATCGTGCCGGGTTCGCCCATGTTGTAGTGGGTAAAGCCGTAGTTGATTGGCGGAGCGACGATGACCGGGAAGTCGTCGATGGCATCGGCGGCGGCAAGCGCCAGATGAAACGGGCCGGAGATATCGACGTCCATTGGGCAATGCGGTCCGTGCTGTTCGATCGACCCGACCGGGACGATGACCACGGGCCGCTGCTCAAGCGCGGCGTGAAATTCGTGGCGGAGCATCTCCTGCCACATGACTTTTTTGCCGGAAGCCGGCCGCGCGTACATGCTCATACGTCCTCCACGATCGATTTCACTCAGGACAGCGGCCGAGTCGCTCGTCCGACGATATCCGCCTCACGTTCGGTCATCAGGTTCGGACTGACGACGACTATGTTGTGCTCTGCCCAGGATTCTGCCAACGCGATTCTCGGTTCGCCGTTGAAGCAACGCGTTGACGACCTCGTACCCGGTTCCTGGCGGTGAAGCGTGCAGGTGTACTTTCAGGAGCGGGAGCAGGCTTTTGCGATCGGCCCGGGTGGTGCGGCTGATCGTGATGTGCGGGATCCTGGAGATGGCGAACTCGATCTGATCGAGGATGCCGGTCCACTCGTGGACGTCGGCCTCGTCGGAACCGGCGGCGAACTTCTCGAGAGCGACGATCAGGCCGGCGATTTCCTCGCGGCCGACCTTGGTTCCGCGGGCGAATCCCTGATGCGGGATACCGGTGAGCGGTTCCATCGGCAAGCAAGTTCGCGCTTGTTCCAGGTTTCGGCGCGAACATCCATATCCTGATGCTGCAGCGCGACTGAGGCGATCAGGTCGGCCCGCCCGGCGAGCACTCCAGACGACTGAGGACCACCAATCGCCTTCCCGCCGGAGAAGACGACCAGGTCGGCCCCTTCATTAATGAAGCGTTGCAGGTTTGAACGGGGCGGGAGTTCGGCAGCGGCATCGACGATCACTGGCAAACCGTGGCGATCGGGCGATTTCGGCGACTATCGGGAAGTGAGAGACAACCGGGCGTATCCAGGATCGGGCAGGCGATGGCAGCAGTGCGCTCGGAAATTGCGGATTCGATTTGCCAGGCCATCGTGCCACCGGCGCCGGGATAACCAAGGTAACCGGCCTCGACAAAGGTGATCCCGACTGAACGGATTGCGTGGTCGTAACTGTTGCGATGCCCGCGCTGGACGACCACCTCGTTTTTCATGCCGGCCGTGTTGGGAAGTCGGTCCATGAGCGCGACGTCCATGCCGACGACACAGGCCGCGGTTGCAAGCGCCAGGCCCGCCGCGGCCCCGTTCGTGACGTAGCCAGCTTCGGCACCGGTAATCCGGGCGATCACCTTGCCTGCTTCAGTCTGGAGTTCGTCGATGTGGACGAATGACGCCGACGCTTCGTTCATTGCGGCCAGTACATCCGGCGCCATCCGGTTGCCGCCCAGCCGGGTCAATGTCCCCGCTGCGTTGATCAATGGCGTGACACCAAGGCGCTCGTAAAAACCCACTCTTTGAACCTTTCGCAAAACGACGTGCTTTCGTTCGTCATTGTTGCACCGGGTCGACTGATCGCGCGCGGGTCGAGTATTCTTACAACCGATTCCCAAATAGGCACATTTGCCGATTCCGACTGATGGACCGGTCGCGAGACTAAAACCATCGACCGAATACGTAACGCCTTTCGAGAAGGGACTAAACGGTGAACACATCCGTACGCACGACTGGGATTCTTTTGGCGCTTGTACTTGCCCTGGTCACTGGCTCACGAGGTCTGACCCACGCGCAAGACTTACCGACCTGCAATGCGCGCACGGCCACCATTACCGGTTCTGGTGTCATTAACGGGACAACCGGAGACGATGTGATAGTCGGTTCATCGGGGAGAGACGTCATTCAGTGGAAACGGTGGCAACGATCTCATCTGCGCGTTGGGTGGCAATGACTCTATCGAATCGGGATCAGGAACCTCGCGCATTTTCGCCGGTGCCGGCAATGACAAGGTGGTCCTTGCCGGAACCGGTGACCGGGTGTCCGGCGGTCCGGGTGCTGACGATATTACCGGCGGTGCTGGACCTGATGAGCTGTTCGGCGATGACGGCAACGACAAACTGCGCGGAGGCGAGGGCGACGACATCCTGATCGGGGGCGAGGGTGATGATTCGCTGGCGGGAGGGGATGATTTCGACACCGTTGAGGGCGGAGTTGGAAACGACAAGATCACTGGTGGGGCGGATTCCGACATCTTGTTTGGAGATGAGGGTTCCGACCGCATCTATGGCCAAACCGGTGGCGATTCCATGTCGGGTGGGCTTGGAAACGATTCTCTTTCGGCAAACGAGGGTAACGACACCATTCGCGGGGACGGCGGCGACGACAAACTGGTCGCTGGCGATGACAACGACAGCATGGACGGCGGAGACGGCGACGACCGACTGTACGGGGAGGCCGGAAATGACACGATGCTCGGACGTAATGGCTTCGACATCCTGTCCGGCTCAGGCGGCAATGACATCCTGATTGGTGGGCAGGGCGACGACACGCTAACCGGTGGAGCCGATTCCGATTTCCTCGGCTGGAACGGAGAATCCGGTGTGGTGGACCACGAGCCTGGCGATGACACGATCGACGGCGGTGGCGGAGGCGATCGCATCTACGGAGGCTCGGGTAACGATGTCATCACTGATAGCGCCCCGGAGTTCACGCTCATTCATGGAGATTTTGACGCCGCCATTCCAGCAGGGTTGAGCACGATCGATTCAATCACCGCTTCGGTCTCCGGTACGGGCCGGGTCATCATCCGGACACACGGGAGTGTTTCACCGATCGAATTGCTTGAAACGTCGACGAATGAGGTCGTGATCCGGGGAAGTTCGTCTGAGCAAGTGTGGGTTCAGGGAGGAAACGCAGCGGACATCGTTAGAGCTACCGACTTGCGATCTGACATATCAACCGAACTTTTCGGCGGGAATGATTCGTTTCGCGGTGGCGACGGCAATGATCGCGCCCTGGGCGGCGCTGGGTTGGACTTTCTGTTCGGCAGTGATGGCGACGACGTCCTCGTTGGTGGCGCAGACTCAGATTACATCGAGGGCGGCGGCGGAGACGATCTGATTGGAGCATCTTCCGCAAGCTCCACGTCTGGTTCCGATCCGGGAAACGACACGATGCTCGGGCAGGAGGGCGACGACACGATCAACGGATCGAGTGGGAATGACAAGATCAGTGGAGGAATTGGCAACGACATCCTCTTCGGCGGATCGGGCGAGGATCAGATCGGAGCATTTCTGGGAAGTCCAACAGTTGACTTCGAAGAGGGCGATGATCTCATTTACGGTGGAACAGAAAATGACACGGTTAACGGCGGCACCGGATCTGATCAAATCGCGGGCGACAACGGTGACGACGTGCTTCGGGGCGATTCCGACTTCGCGAATCCTGCAAACGGGATGGACATCATCGACGGCGGTTACGGCAACGACTCGATCTATGGAGCCGGTTTGGCTGGCAATGAGGATCTCGCGTTCAACCAGCTGGTTGGTGGTCACGGGAACGACCTTTTGGTTGGGTCAGCGGGACCGGACCAGTTCTTCGGGCAACAGGATGATGATCAGTTGATCGGTCACGCTGGAGATGATTACCTTGATGCCGGCGGTGGGACCAACGATTGTGATGGAGGTGCCGGAGCTGACATCGGGGTCGGATGCGTAACGTCAGTAAACATCCCCTGATGACAGATGAAACCCGCCTTCGAGTCAGAGATTCGATCCTGTTTCTGGTGGACTGCAATCGAACAGGCGAAAGTCGGACCAGGATGCGGGTGGGGATTAGGCAACTTTGCCGATGAGATTCTTTGTGAGGCATTACACACTGAATAAGTCGAAGGTTCAGTATCGCGAATCAGCAAGGGAGCGTCAGATGATCAGGTGTTTTCGAGTGCACGCCACGATCTTGAGTTTATCGGGGCTTCTTATCCTGGCGGCGCCTACGGGGACATATGCCCAGGGTGTGCCGACGTGCAACGGGACGGCGGCGACGATAACCGGATCCGGGACAATCGATGGGACATCTGGTCGGGACATCATTGTTGGCTCGTCCGGCAAGGATCGAATCTTCGGAAATGGCGGGAACGATCTGATTTGCGCAGGGGCAGGGGACGACTACATCGAGACCGGCGCAGGTGAGGTGTTCATTATTGCCGGTGCCGGAAACGACAAGGTTCTCATCGGGGCAGGGGAGTCAACCGTCCTCGGCCAGGACGGGAATGACGACGTTACCGGCAATTCCTTTCGGGATTACTTCGCCGGTGGGCCGGGCAACGACAAACTTCGTGGTCTGGAAGGGGATGACGAAATCGAAGGCGAAGACGGTGACGATTCGCTGGCTGGCGGCGATGGACAGGACCTCATTTTCGGCGGCGGCGGAGCCGACAAGATTACTGGCGGCTTTGGCAATGACACATTGCTTGGGGACGACCAGGTCAACTCGCTGAACGGGAATGACCGCATTTACGGGCAGGACGGCGACGACGAAATAGATGGTCAAGGCGGCAACGACTCGGTTTCTGCGAATGCGGGAAATGACGAGATTCAAGGTGGTCCGGGAGATGACAAACTCGTTGCCGGGGATGGTAACGACGAAATCTTCGGGGGTATCGGAAACGACCGTATCTATGGCGAGGGAGGCAACGACGCTGCGCTGGGTGAGGACGGAGATGACTATCTGTCCGGTTCGGGTGGCAATGACACGTTAATCGGACAGCGCGGAAATGATCTCGTTTCCGGTGGTCCGGGAAACGATCTTCTCGGAACGATTTCAAACACCTCGACGCTTGATTCAGAACCGGGCGACGATGAACTTCTCGGCGGCGGTGGAGACGACATCATCGCTGGTGGCTCAGGCGACGATGTGATCAATGCCGAGACCGGTTCGCTCTTCATCCTGTACGGGGACTTCAACGGCCCGATTCCCTCCGGCGGTACATCCGGCGACGTCATAACGACCGGGAGTGGGTCCGGGGATGTCTACGTCCATGGTGCCAACAACACTCCGGATGATCTTCGAGACGTCGCTCAATCAGGTGTTCATTACAAACACCGGGTCCGGCACGACACGCGTGTTTGGAGCGAATGGCGAGGATTCCGTCGACGGCTCAGCTTCGGAAGGACCGATTCACGTCGAAGGCCGAGGTGGCGCAGATAGTGTGATAGGTAGCGCCGGGACGGATGTTATACAGGGCGGGGCCGGTAACGACACGCTGTCCGGCGGTGATGGCGACGACCGTATCTGGGGGGATTCCGGAAACGACCTGATCAACGGAAACGACGGTAGCGACCAGCTGGGATTCGACACCAGCCAGCCCATTACTGATGTTGAAACAGGAAATGATTCTCTACTCGGCGGCAACGGAAACGACTTCATCAAGGGAGGAGTTGGAAACGACGTGATTTCCGGAGGGAATGGCAATGACAGCATCGAAGGTGGGGACGGAGAGGACCTGATCGGAACCGTCAGCCTGGCGGCCATCGACTCCGACCCCGGCAACGACCTCATTTTCGGCGGATCGGGAGCCGATCGCATTGTTGGAGGGTCGGGCACTGATCAGATAGACGCCGGAGACGGGAATGACATGGTTTGGGGCGACACCAATGCAGCGGGTGCGTCAAACAACTTTGACACGATCAGTGGTGGCGCGGGTGATGACACCATCCGGGGTGCTGGTGATCCAGGAAGTAATGATGCGACCGGAAACATTCTGACGGGTGGACGACGGAATCGACACCATTACCGGTTCCAACGGTCCTGACACACTCAATGGGGATGCCGGTAACGATTCACTATTCGGTCTTGGATCAACTGATTCATTGAATGGCGGCGCAAATACAGACAGCTGCGACGGGGGTACTGGCCTCGACACGGGCGCGTCGTGTGAAACGACGAACTCGATCCCGTAGGTCTTTGGGCGAGGCTCCGGACGAACGCACCGGGGTCTCCCTCGATATTCGGATGCCTGCTCCAATTGCCGTACTATTCGGACAATCTGATTTTGCACGCAATTGAAACAGGTGGCACTGGATGACAATCACGCTCGTTCCGACCAAGCCGCGAATTACCAACCCGAACAATCCGTATCGTGACAATGTTCAGGGCAAAGCCAACGAGCCGATTACCGTTGCCGCCATTCTCGATCGCGCGTACAAGCTTGTCGGCGATGAAGCGGTTCCGGACTGGTCGCTCGAAGCGATTTACGACCGGCTAGAAGAGAATGCTCCTCGGGTCGCGATCATCGGAGGCTCGCCTGATCACCCGGCACACGTCATGGACCCCGAAACGTCGTCCTACGCTGCACTGAAGATCTGGCGCAACGGAGGGATACCGTTCCAGTTCAGCGTGCCGGTCCTTTGCGACGGCACGGCCCAGAGCAACATGGGGATGAGCTACTCGCTGCAATCGCGAAATGCCATTGCCGAGATGGTGGTCAACCAGATGGAGGCGCACAGTTATCACAGTGCGTTCGTCATCCAGAGTTGCGACAAGATGCCGATGGCGGTCGTTTCAGCCCTCGCTCACCTCGACACGCTCAGAAAACTTCGCGGCGAATCGCCAGTCACCGCCGTATTTGCGCCCGCCCACGTACTCAAGGGCGGGACGATTCCGGACGATGTTCGCCATGAGCTGAACCTCCTCGCTGCCGATTGTCGTGCAGCCGGTCAGGAGGAACTTGCCGAGGATCTCGAGGAGGCGATGCGGTACATCCTGCAGTGTTCCTCCAATACGGCGTTTCAGGGCGTCTTCCTGCGGGCGATCGAAGTCGGGGTGCTTGGTCACGAGCGTCATAAGGACTTCGAGCGGGGACTGGCCATCAATACGTGCGATGCCAAGGGCGGAATCTGCGCGTTCAATGGCACCGGGAACAGTTCCCGGCACCTGGTTGCGGCGATGGGTCTTGTGCATCCGGCCGTTGAGTTGCTGACTGATCCTCCGACGGGTGATCAAGTCGGTGCGGCAGTCAATGATCTCTTCACGTTCGTGGAGCGTCCCGATTGCGGAGTTGCCAGTCTGGTGCTGCAGAACATGGGCAACGCGGTGCGCATGCACAGTGCATCGGGCGGATCGACCAACCTGCTTGATGCATCTGGTTGGCGCGGCAATCTATGCCGGTGCCGAATTCTCCATCTGGGACCTGGACAAGATCCATCACTCGTACCCGATTCCGGACCTGTTCAACTATTCGCTGACCGAGGGTCGCGACATTTTCGCGCTCGCCAAGCAGTGCTGTTCCGGCGACATTCGCGGCATGGAGACGCTGTTCCATGAACTGGTCCAGAACGGTGTGCCGATGGATCTCGACGCCATGACGGTGACCGGGACAACCTGGCGAGAGCGCCTTTCGGATACGACCAATCTCTCGGCGGATGGGGTGGCGGAGAATCCGGTCATTCTCTCGAAGCCGCGTCGAGCCGTTTCCGGGGTGGATGTCATCCAGAGCAACTGGTTCGAGAGCGCGGTCGTCAAGATCAGCGGCATGCCCGAGCGGCAGGTGAACCAGTTCGACGAGACCGTCGGGTTTGTCGTCTTCTATGAGACCGAGGAGGCGGCGAACGAAGCGCTGCTCAACATCCATTTGCTCGACCACTTGCGTGACGAACGTGCGTTTGGCGAAGCCGATTTGCGGGCAATGTGGGAGCACAACGCTACCCAACTCAACCTGGACAAGTCGGCCGTCGCAGATCTCGACTACGACCAGCTCTTCGATCACATGGTCAAGACGGGCGGTATGAAGATCGCAATTGTGATCGCATCGCAGGGTCCGGAGGCGTATGGCATGCCCGAGATGTTCACGCCGATGCAGCACATCAATGCCAATCGCTCGCTTCGGGCGCTTGCCACACTGATCAGCGACGGTCGGTACTCGGGCGTCAGTTACGGCGCCGCGGTTGGACACGTAACTCCGGAGGCGGCGCGAGGTGGCAAGATCATCCGGCTCAAGACCGGCGATCTCCTGCATCTGCGGTTCCGCAAGATGCGAATTGATCTGATCGAGCCGATTGCGCTCCGTTCGGGCACGATTTCGGACGATGTCGATTCGCTCCTCACGCATCGGGACGAGCTGGCGATCGAACGAATGGCTCGACTCAAGGCACGGCAGCGACGCGTCGCGGCGACCAACCGGATGGCGAATTGTCAGGATGCCTCGATGGGCGTCGTTCCGGCGGTGGTCTGGGACGATTGCCAGGCCTCGTTCTGGGAGCTGGCGACGGTGGCGGGGATCAACTGATCCCCGCCTGGTCGACTACATGTACTCGGCGAAGACCTCGAAGCCGTCGTCGACTGGTTCATAACCAAGCAGTTCGCGGGTCGCATCGAGCGACATCCGCAGCTGTCGGTTGTTGCTCAGTCCGATGACGACTGCGTAGTCAATATCTGGCGTCTCGATGCATTTGATCAGCAAGCTGATTGAGGTCTCGCGGGCTGACATATGCACAGAGGTTGTCCGGTGTTGCCGCGGTCTTGATCCAGTCGTTGTGATAGGCGCCGATCCGGATGCAGATACTTGAGAGCCCCTCGCCGTATGCGAAGGCGCTACCAGTGGCTTCTCCGAACGTCTTGGTCACGCCGTACATGTTGGCCGGTCGGACTGGAACACCGTCCGGGACGGGTGTATCTGTCGGGTAGGCGAAGATGGCATGAACGCTGCTGGCGAAGATGATTCGTGCGCAACCAGCATCCTTGGCCGCGCGGAACATGTTGTACGTGCCCTTGATGTTGTTGTCGAGCAGTGAGCCGTAGAAATCCGCCTCCGGTGATGGATCGGCGGCCAGGTGGATGACCGTGTCGATGCCTTCGCAGGCTGCACGGCAGGCGTCCAGATCGGCAACGTCCAGCAGCGAACTCGTGGAGCCCTCTGGTACGAACGACGGAGCCACGCGATCGACAAGATGCCATCGATACTGATCGGCAAACTCCCGAACAAATGCGGACCCGATTCGACCAGCGGCCCCAGTGACGAGAACTGATCTTTGACTCGTTACATTGGAAGACAACAGCTCTACTCCAGAATAAAGATGCGACGTGCCGATTCGGAAAACAGACGGCGTCAGGAAGGCGCCGCATGCAATCGTACCGCCAACCTCAATCCAGGCAAGCCATTCATCACGCCAAGCCTGCATTCGGGTTTCAATATTGTTCAGTTCTTGATGCGCAACACATGTTTGGCGTCACATACTTTGCGTCCGTATACAAACCCAAGAAGGTGCTAGGATGCAGCAATTCACTTGAAATGCGCATCCCCCGAGCGCAACCTGGTTAAGGGAGATTTGATGGACGGACATCGATTCGACGAGTTTGCGCGTGTCTTCGCGACTGGCACTTCCCGTCGTCGAGTACTCGGTCTGGTTGGCGCCGGTATTGCGTCAATCGGCACACATCTGACACGCAGGAACGCCTCGGCAGGCTGCCTGGGATACGGGTCCGATTGCACGGAGTTCGCGTGCTGTGAAGGGTTCGTGTGCGACGAAAGCAATACCTGTGATTACGAATGCGCGAATATCGGCGAATTCTGCGGATTCGTTCCTACCGGTGGCGGACCAGAAGTTGTCTGTTGTACGGGCTTCTGCAACCAGCAAGGCATCTGCGAAGAGGACGTTCCGGTTTGCGGTGGTGAGGGAGATCTCTGTTTCGCTCGCGAGGCGGGACTTGGATTCAACTGTTGCCAGGACGGCCTCGAATGTATCGACGGTACATGCCAGTTCCCGGAGCCAGAATGTGGCGACGAAGGTGATTACTGCGGTCCCAAGAGCAACGAATGCTGCAACGAGGGCCTTGAGTGCATCGAGGATTTCTGCGCGATACCACCTTGCGGCGAAGTCGGCGACACCGAACTTGAGTGCTGCGACGGTCTGATCTGCCTCGACGGTGCTTGTGCGGAGCCAGAACCACTCTGTTCAGCAGAAGGAGAGCCGTGCAAGGACGACACCGGGTGCTGCGACGATCTCATCTGCGGTGACTCCGGTACGTGCGAAGTCATCGAGGACACCTGCCTTCTCGAAGGCGAAACCTGCGAGACCGATGACGAGTGCTGTGACGGCATTTGTTGTGCCGGCGCGTGTCGGGCGATCGAGTGCTGCATCGACGAGCCGAACCCGAATGATCGCTGTCCGGAGGGCACCTCCTGCTTCGAGGGTATCTGCGAAGGGGTCGCGGAATTCTGCGAGGATGACAGCACCTGCGGTACCGGAACCTGCTGTTGCGACGACGGGTCATGCTCCGAAGATTGCTGTGATCCGCCGGTGGACGAGGAAGAGCCGGTTACCCAGCTTCCAAACACCGGCATCGGCGACGAGTCTGCTGGTCGATCAGCCTGGATCGGTGCGGCGGCACTTGGTGCAGCGGCGGCATTCCTTGGCGGAAAGCGTCTCAAACCGACGGGCCAGGCTGCGGCGGACGAATAATCGCTACCATTGTCATTCAATCTGAATCGGTTAGAGAGCGGCCGTTGGTCGCTCTCTTTTTTGCTTTGGGAAACGTATTCCCCTCATGTCAAAAGTAGGCTAGGATACGCTCACTCAATTGCAAGCGCATCCCCGAGCGCGAATCACGTAAGGACGCTGTATGGACGGTCAACAGTTCGATCAGTTAGCGCGTGTCTTTGCCTCAGGGACCACACGCCGCAAGGTTTTGGGCCTCGTAGCTACCGGAATAGCCGGGCTGACGGCGCAGTTCACAGGAAATGGTGCACGTGCCGGCGGGTGTGAACCGATCGGCAACGATTGCAACGATGACAACCTCGTATGCTGCGGCGGCCTGATCTGTGTGCAAGGCCTCTGCGAGCAACAGTGCGGCGCGAGCGGTGACAGCTGTTTCCTACCCTCAGACGTAAACCAGTCCGGCGGTTTCGTTTGCTGCGAAGATGGGTTGGAATGCATCGATGGTACCTGTCTAACTCCGGAGCCGGTTTGTTCAGATGAGGGAGGTTCCTGTGCGGGTGGGCGATTCCCCGACTGCTGTAATGGCGACCTTCAATGCGTTGACGGAACGTGCCAGTTCCCGGAGCCATTTTGCTCGGAGGTTGGCGGGCCTTGCGATGGAAACAAGGCACCGGATTGCTGCGTCCAGGGACTTATCTGTGTAGAGGGAGTTTGCGAGGAGCCCGCACCGATTTGTGCCGAAATCGGAGAGTCCTGCGGTCAACTCGATGGCGCGATTCAGGTTGATTGTTGCGACGATCTCCTCTGTATCGATGGTCTCTGTGAGGAACCGGAACCGAAATGTATTGTGCTCGGCGGGCAATGCGCTGAGACCGCCGATTGTTGCGAGGGTGAGTGCTCGGACGCTGGTATCTGCGAGATCATCGAGGATACCTGTCTCGACGAGGGCGTTGCCTGTGAAGCGGATTCTGAGTGCTGCGAAGGTATCTGCTGCGCCGGATTCTGTCGGGCGATCGAATGCTGCATCGATGAACCGAACCCGAATGACCGTTGTCCGGAGGGTACCTCCTGCTTCGAGGGCATCTGCGAAGGGGTTGCTGAATTTTGCGAAGACGACAGCACTTGCGGAACGGGTACCTGCTGCTGTGACGATGGCTCCTGCTCGGAAGATTGCTGCGATCCCCCTGTCGAGGACGACGACGAACCGGTAACGGAGCTGCCAAACACCGGTGTTGGAGGGGACGCAACTCGAAGTGCAACCTGGATCGGTGCGGCGGCGATTGGGGCGGCGATGGCGTTCCTTGGCGGCAAAAAGCTCAAGCCCCAGGAATCGACTGCAGATTCAGAACCCACAGTAAACCGGTCGTTCAATCGCAAATCAGAACACACAACGGGACGAGGCAATGGCTTCGTCCCGTTGTTTCGTCTGGCGATGCGACCACCATTTCAACAAATCAAGAATCTATACAAAATTAGGCATATACATTACGGAAGTACTACGCTAGGATGAACAAATACCTTTGATTTGCGACTCCCGGCGCGCAATACCTCTAGTAAGGATGCTTGATGGACGGACATCAGTTCGATCAGTTTGCGCGTGTAATCGCCAGTGGTGTTTCAAGGCGACGAGTTCTGGGCATGCTCAGTGGAGCTATCGCTTCAATTGGCGCAGGCTTTTCGTCGCGGTCGGTATTGGCAGGGTGCGGTCAGGACAGCGATGTATGCCAGAGTACCCAGGAGTGCTGCAATGGATTCATCTGCCTAAAGGGGCTGTGCTCCCAGGACTGCGGTTTATTCGGTGACTCCTGCAATACAACGGGGCTGGATCAGGCTGGCGGGCCAGTTTACGGTTGCTGTGCAAGTGGACTGGAATGTATCGAAGGTATTTGCGATGAGCCGGCTCCCATCTGTGGCAACGAGGGCGATTCCTGCTTCGATCCACAGGTAACTGGATCTGGAGATCAATTCTCATGTTGTAATGACGGCATGGAGTGCATTCAGGGAACGTGCCAGTTCCCGGAGCCGACGTGCGGGGACGAGGGTGATTACTGCGGACCCAAGAGCAACGAATGCTGTAACCAGGGCCTCGCATGCATCGATGACTTTTGCGCAATTCCAGAGCCCGTATGTGGGGACGAGGGTCAAACCTGCAGCGGCGATCTGGCTGGTTTCCCGTTCGAATGTTGCAACGATGGGTTGCTCTGTATCGATGGGACCTGCCAGGTTCCCGAAGAGACCTGCGCTGAGGTCGGAGACCCCTGCGGCAATGTCGGTGTTGGAGCCGATGGTATTCAGTGCTGCGACGACCTGATTTGTGTTGACAATGTCTGCGAAGTCCCGGAGGAGCCGTGCACTGCGCCGGGAGACGTCTGCGACGTTGACGATGAATGCTGTTCAGGGATCTGTTGCGGCGGAATCTGCGCCGATATCGAATGCTGCGTAGACGATGCTGACCCAAATGACCGATGCGCCGAGGGGACATCGTGCTTCGAGGGCATCTGCGAAGGCGTCGCGGAGATTTGCGAAGTAGACGACGATTGCGGCGTGGGAACATGCTGCTGCGACGATGGCTCCTGCTCTGAGGATTGCTGCGATCCGCCGGCGGAGGATGAGGAAGAGCCAGTCACTCAGCTACCGAACACGGGAATCGGTGGCGAAACGTCCAGTCGGACGGGCTGGATCGGAGCCGCCGCGACTGGGTGCCGCGGCGGCGTTCTTCGGGAGCAAACGGTTGAAGCTGGACGAGCAGAGAAGTCCGAGCTCGATCGACGAGTAACAAGGCCGAACCGAATTTCAAGCAATGCGTGGGGGCGAATTTGTTCGCCCCCACAGTCTATTCCGCCGGGTACCCCTCGATCAGGGCAGTAATCCGCGAGGTAAGGTCATCTCGTGCGGACCGAAATGCGTCCAGCCTTGCCTTGTCATTTCCCGCTATCCCTGACGGATCTGGTATCGACCAGTGACGTCGGTTCTCTCCACCAGGGAAGAACGGGCAGGCATCGTTCGCACTGTCACAAACCGTTATGACCTCTGAAAACTCATCGTCCAGGAACTGATCGAGGGTTTTTGACCATTGGCCGGTAATGTCGATTCCCAATTCCGCCATTGCCGCGATTGCCTCGGGTCGGACGCTAGTCTTCTGAGTACCGGCACTGGCGACATCAAACCGATCACCACCGAGATGCCGGAGCAGACCCTCGGCCATTTGGGAGCGGGCGCTGTTATGTGTGCAGAGGAACAGCACGCGAATCCTGTCAGTCATGTCCGCGCCTCTCCTTTGCCGTCGGCACCACCGGGCAGATCGGCAAAGTCGTCCGGGTTAGGAAGTGTGCCGTCGAGTTGCTCCCAATAGCGGTCTGTGATTTCGGCGCTGTACTTGCCGACGACAAACTGTCGGTAGGTCATGGTCTGCAGGCCAAGGTGCATCAGTTCCCGACCGTAGGGGACGTGCTTGAGGATGTTGGCCACGTGGACATGGCGCTGGTGGGTGAAGTTCGGCAATTGGCCGGAGAGGAAGAGGGTGATCACGTTCCGAAACTCACGCTCGACCTTGACAGAGTCGGCGGTGCGTTTGGGTTTGCCAGTCGGCGTCAATGTGGTCATCGCATGAACCTCATCGAAGAAGCGGACCAAACATCAGGGCATTGCCCATTTCGGATACACGATCGAACCTGGCGGAGCGCCAGGAGCGGAACGAATGTCTTGACTGTGCTGTCCCAGAGTTCATTGACAGCCTGTTCAGAGCACGCTGAGAGCATTCCGAAGACCGGGCAGGTGTCATCCCGGCATTCATCGCGGGCTTGATTCTCGACCAACTTGACGATCTCGTTCATGTCGATTTCGGCTACGGCAAACTGACTGCTTTTCATCGAGGAGCTTCCCTTTGTGTGGTTGAATCCCGATTCAGATTGATAACTCGTTCAGGCGACGGAAGACGACGGGGCCGGTTCGTGCGGATACAGACGATCTTTCAGCCAAAGCGAGACATATACGAGAGCAAGCAAGACCGGAACTTCGATGAGCGGTCCGACCACTCCGGCGAGTGCCTCTCCGGACGCGATGCCGAATGTTCCAATCGCTACCGCGATTGCCAATTCAAAATTGTTACCCGATGCGGTGAACGAGAGCGCAGCGGTTTCCTCGTAGTCGAACCCCAGCTTCTTCGACAACAGGAACGCCCCGGTGAACATGATCAGGAAATAGGCGGCAAGTGGCATGGCGATTCTCAGCACATCAAGTGGCAAGTCGACGATCTTGTCACCCTGCATCGAGAACATCAGCACAATCGTGTAGAGGAGGCCGAGCAATGCGGTCGGGCCAAGGCGCGGCATGAGCACGTTGTCGTACCAGTCCACGCCTTTTCTGGGTACCAGGATCAACCGGGTTGCGGCACCGGCGGCCAGGGGAATGCCGAGGAAGATCAATACACTCTTGGCGATTTCCCACATCGAGATATTGACATTGGCGGACTCAGCTCCGAACCAACCGGGAACCTCGTTAAGAAAGAGCCAGCCGAGAATCGAATACATGGCAATCTGAAACACTGAGTTCAGAGCCACCAGCAACGCGGCCACCTCACCGCTGCCCTTGGCAAGCATGTTCCAGACCAGCACCATGGCTATGCATCTGGCCAGCCCGATCAGGATCACTCCATTGCGGTACTCCGGATGATCCGGAAGAAACAGCCAGGCCAGGCCAAACATCAAGAGCGGTCCAATGATCCAGTTGAGTGTGAGGGAGGTGACGAAAAGCCTGGGTTGGGTCGATAGCGTCCCCAGTTTCTCGTACCGCACTTTTGCCAGTACCGGATACATCATCCAGAGCAGGCCAACCGCAATCGGAAGTGAGACCCCCGCAATCTTCACGCGATCGAGCTGATCACCGAACCCCGGGAATACTTTGCCGATGATGATCCCCAGCGCCATCGCCGCGAAAATCCAGACAGGCAGGAGGCGATCCACAATCGAAAGTTGTGGCTTATCTGCTTGCGAAACCGTGGGGATAACCGGAATTGGCACTGAACCTGAACTCACAATGGTTGCCTTTCTGGAGACTCTCTATAGATGATCATCGATACAGCCAAGCAAAATTTTCAGGCGATTCCTGCGGGAACCGGTAGCAACGCGTCCACCAAGTCTCTCGCTCGCTCCAGGCCAGGTCGGGCAACCTCGTAAAACGCCCAGTTTGACCGGCGCGACACACTGATCAGGCCCGCCTCACGAAGAATTCGCAGGTGATGGGAAATGGTTGGTTGGCTGACGTCGAATCGATCGACGATGTCACAGACGCAGATCGGCTCGACCTGACCGGCGATGAATCGAAACACCTCGAGCCTGGTGTCGTCTGCTAGCGCCTTCAAAACGCTGATAGTTTCTCCACGCCGTACACCGGCCAAAGGCATCACGATAACTGGGTTGGTTGTGCATCCTTCGGGTCGATCAGTATTCATGCCGACAGCATATCAGCCATATCGACGTTCGTCTATCTGCGCCTTGTCAGATCGTGGCAATTGGGCTCGACTCACTGATTGTTCGCCGATCGCCCCGAATCGGAAGCATGGCAACAGCGGCGAGCGCAGAGAGCACGGCCATACCCCACAGCACAGGAACGTATCCGCCTACGGCCAGATATGCGAGGCCTGCGCCGACCGGGGCCAGTGCACGGGAGCCTGTGAGGAACAGGGCCAGTGTTCCATTGATTACTCCGAAATGCGTCCGACCGTAGAAATGGGCGACGAGGCTGGCCCGCATCAACGTCACCACGCCTCTCCCGGCTCCAAGTAACAGCACGGCGATCAGAACACCGGCTGTTGACTGCCACGTAAGCAATACGCCAATCGCCACGGATTGAAGCGCGAACACAAATGCGGTCAAGTGAACATCGGATATCCGGCCGCCAAACACCGTTGCCAGAATTCTGGACATGACCTGAGCTGCACCGATCAATCCGGTGACGGTCGCTGCGAATCGGGCGCCATCACCGCGCTCGGTGAGGTACGGGATCAGATGAACGGCAACGGCGATCATTGCGAAGGTTTCCAGCGAGAATGCCAGCGCCAGCCACCAGAAGATCCGGTCGCGCATTGCGTCGCGGAGTGTGAGATTCGGTCGTCGGTTGACGTTGGCGGCATGTGACGTCTCGGACGCACCATCCGGAAGCAGACCGTACTCCTCAGGTCTGGAACGGAGAACAATCAGGTGCGGCAGAATCGTCAATCCGGCGAGGATAACGGCCAGGATCAGCAATGCATCTCGCCACTCGTACTTGCTCACCAACCATGCCGTCAATGGGAGAAAGATTGTGCTCGCAAATCCGGCGAAGATCGTGACGATCAGCACAGCGCGTGATCGATGACGCTCAAACCAGATTGTGACCGTTGCAAACGCCGGTTCATAGAGCGTTGCCGACATCGCCAAACCGGCCATTGCCCAAATCACGTAAAGGGCCGGGATCGAGCCAACCTGTGACCAGGCGATCACGGTGGCGACGCCCACGATCGATCCGATGGTCATGATTGCTCTCGGACCACGCCGGTCGATCACACGTCCTACCAGCGGCGCGGCCAAACCCGAGACCAGTAATGCCAGCGAATAAGCACCGGTGATGGTTGCGGTGGACCAACCTAGCTCGTCCCGCATTGGGGTGAGGATGGCAGAAAAGGAGTAATACAGGATGCCCCATGAGACGGTTTCGGTCACGGCCAGGGTGAAGACGATCAGCCAACCGTAAAAGAGGCGGCGGTCGGTCATGAATTGCACGAGACCGACCGCCACTGGAGCTCCCCGATGTATCGACGAAGGACTTGCCGTTTGATGCGTCAGGCTAGCAGCAACTGCCGCCCTTTACTGCCGCATTGAGCTGGATGAGTTGCGGAACTGAACTGCCACAACATGAACTCGGAGCAGCGCTCACGTCAGCAGGATTGCAACATGCGGTCGCCGTGCTCACCGGGTCCTCGGATGCCGCTCCACAGCAGGAGACGCCGCGATCAGCGAGGATGTCGCTTGAGCAAACCCCAGTTTCGGGCAATACCAGGCGGACATCCCGGGCAGATTCCCAGTTTCCGGCGATTGCGGCTGCTACCGATCGAACCTGCTCATACCCGGTGAGCATCAGGAAGGTCGGCGCCCGACCATAGCTCTTCATGCCGACAAGATAAATGTCTGATTCAGGATGGCGAAGCTCGTCTGCTCCGTGGGGTGGTACCGAACCGCAGGAATGGAGGTTTGGATCAATCAGCGGCGCCAGTGCGGCCGGGCTTTCGACCGCTGGATCGAGATTCAGGCGCACTTCGGTCAGGAAACTGAGATCGGGCCGCAGTCCGGTTGCTGCGATGATCTCGTCGACTGGTTCGAGCACCTCGTCATCACTCGCCAGGACTACTCCGTCCGCAGTTCGGGTAATTCTGGCCGTGCGAAAGCCAGTGACCATCCGCAACTGCCCTGACTCAACCTGTTTACGAACACGCGCTCCCAGTTCGCCACGCGCCGGGAGGGCATCGGCTATCCCGCCGCCAAACAGATTCTGCAACCGGTTTGCGGGTTTGCGAACAACCCAGGTGATGGACGTGCCCGGACTCGAATCAGCCAGATCGACGAGATCCAACAGGGCGTTGAATGCCGAGTGGCCGCTGCCAACGACCGCGACCCGTTTGCCTGCGTAGCGGGACCGGGCTGCACCAAGGACATCCGGCATGCCGTAGAAGATGGAGTCGCTGTTCAGCGATTCACCAATGGCCGGAACGCCCCCTGCCCCTACCGGATTCGGCGTGCCCGAGGTTCCTGATGCATCGACGACTGCCTTCACGAACCAGGTTGATTCTGTGCCATCAGGTGCGACCGTCCGAATCTGGAATGGAGCGTCTTCACGACCCTCGGTCTTCATCTTGTCGAATCCGGCCCGTGAAACAGACGTCACTCGCTGTCCTAACCGGATTGCTGGAGCAATCGCACTCGTGTTGGCGAGTGGCTCGAGATAGTGCTCGACGATCTCACCCCCGGTTGGATAAACATCACCATCGGGTTCGAGCCAACCAGTTGGCTCGAGAAGCCTGCGGGCGGCTTCATCCACGACATATCGCCAAGGTGAAAAGACCTTCACATGTGCCCAACCCCGCATGCTTGTTCCGACCGACGGACCTGCTTCGAAAACGATCGGATCCTGACCCTCTTCGAGCAGATGGGCGGCGGCGGCAAGACCAACCGGACCCGCACCGATGACCGCGACTGGATATTGTGACGAAGTGTTCATTCCTTATAACTCCCCCTGGCGGTCTCTCGCCGCTGTCATCTCGCACGACATAGACACTTGTCTATGTCTGTTCGCCAAAAAACTACCGGGTCATGGCAAGGCCAATCGGGACCATCTCGTTCACTGCAGCCCGGAGTCGCTCCGCTCCAGACTGGTCTGCTGCGTACCAGGCCCAGACTCCCCGACGAGCGACGGTGATCAGTCCAGCCTCCCGAAGTACCTTGAGATGATGTGAGATGGTCGGCTGACTTACGTCGAACTTGTCCGTGATGTTGCAAACGCAGATTTCGTCGGACTGGGCAGCGATCAATCGGTAGATTTCATACCGGGTTGGATCACCCAGTGCCTTGAACAGTGCGGTCGTCTCGAGCACAAGGCCGTCATCACGATCATCGACCGCACGAACGTCACAGCATTGAATTCTGAGCGGCAATTCATTCATAGACGACAATCTATCTCTTATATAGACACTTGTCAATGCGATTACGCCATCCATCGGGCGACGGTCCTCACGGGCATGGAATTTGACGCGTTCCAGTGCTTTGAATACGTCCGACTATGATGTTAGTGTAGGAAGGCATTGGGGAATACGCGTTGGTACGTGAGGGTTCCCCTGTCATGCATCGCACTCTCTCCCTGACAATTCGCATCGTAATCACCCTGGTTCTGTCGTTTGCGGCACTTGGCTCTGTCCAGCATGCCTACGCCGCGTCATGCTTTGGGTACACCCCCACCATTCGTGGCAGCGGTGTGATCAATGGCACACCGGGCGACGACGTGATCGTGGGTTCTTCGGTCGCGGACACGATTAACGGCAACGGCGGAAACGACTTCATTTGTGGAAGCAGCGGAAACGACCGAATCCTGCTCGGTGCAACCGGTCAGGGCCATGCTCGTGGCAACGACGGAAATGACGACATCACTGGCAGCCCGGGGGACGACACCCTCTACGGCGACGCTGGGAGCGACAAGCTTCGTGGACTCGGCGGTATCGACACAATTCTGGGCGGCGATGGAGACGACTCCCCCACTGGCGGTGACGGTGACGACGTTGTCAAGGGAGATGCAGGCAACGACAAGATTGTCGGAGGTGCAGGCAATGACCTGCTTGAAGGTGGTCTTGGGCTCGACCGCATGTATGGGCAGGACGGTCAAGATCAAATGGATGGCGGAGACGGGAATGACAGTCTCTCTGCCAACGACGGAAATGACACGGAACTCGGCGGAACAGGCGACGACAAGATCGTAGCCGGAACTGGAAACGACACGCTCTTCGGTGGCGATGGAAACGATCGCATGTACGGTGAGGGCGGGCTGGATTCACTACTGGGCGAGGGTGGTAGTGACACCCTATCTGGCTCCGCCGATGCTGATGTGTTAATTGGCGGACCTGGCAATGACACCATCGGTGGGAGTAGCGGAAACGACCTCATTGGCACCGATGCAGGTAACGAGGCTGTCGATAACGAACCTGGCAATGACACTATCGATGCCGGATCAGGCGATGACACGGTCTATGGTGGATCCGGTCAGGACAGCATCGTCGGAAATCTTGGCAGCGACGCGTTGTACGGCGATTTCGAGAACTCGGGCGCCATCGTGCTTTCAGGTGACTCCATCTGGGGTGGAGATGGAAATGACGTGATCTATGGTCAGGACACCACGTTACTCGGGGAAGTGGCGACCAACATGCTGTCAGGTGATGCGGGAGACGATGTAGTTAACGGTGCAGAAGGTCCGGACACACTCTACGGTGTCGCTGGCCTCGACACGTTGAATGGGAACAATGGCAACGACGCTATCAGCGGTGGCACAGAGAACGACCAGATCTTCGGTGGAGACGGAATCGACACGGTTAGCGGTGACGCCGGAAATGACTCAATCCTGGGCGGAGATGGGAACGACAATCTGAACGGAGGAGCCGGAAATGATGACGTTCGGGGAGAAGCAGGGGCTGATACGGTCACCGGCAGCACGGGCGCAGACATTCTGATCGGCGGCGATGACAACGATTCGATCAGCGGCGGCGATGGCAGTGACATGATTGGCTGCGATCCCCAGAGTCCGTTGCCCACGACGTGCGTTACCGCCGGTCTTGACAACGAACCAGGTAACGACCTTATTGACGGCGGCGACAACACTGATCAGCTTTGGGGCGGAAGCGGGGACGACACGATCTACGGTGGGCCCGAAGACGATGTGATCGTTGGCGATTTTGACAGCGGTTCCGTTTCGTCCGGGCAGGACTCGATTCGCGGCGATGGAGGCGATGACATCATCTATTCGTCAGGAGATCTTGGGGCTGGTGTTACGCCAAGCGACAATGCTGCCAATCTTGTCGAGGGCGGAACGGGCAACGATGAGATCTATGGATCCAATGGAGACGAATCCATCGCCGGCGGGGCCGGAGGTGATCTGATCTTCGGTTACGGCGGGGACGATACGATCAACGGTGACGCCGGCGACGATATCGTGGACGGCGGGATTGGAAGCAGCGATTACTGCGACGGTGGTGCGAACGATACGGCACTTCCAGGAGACGAGCGCCAGATTGATACGTGCGAGCTGCCTACGACTGACGGAGTCAATTTCGAGTCGTTCACTGAGTAGAACCGAACGCTAACTGGATACAAAGACACAGGACGGGCTATCTTGTCCGTTCTGTGTCTTTATCTGGCATTCTGTCGACCACCCGGTACTCCTGAAGGAATCGCAACCTATGAATTTGTCGAGCATCAGGGCGCTCAGTTTCGACTGTTACGGAACCTTGATCGATTGGGAGACAGGGATATTCGAGGCGATGCTGCCCTGGCTTCATCGAACGGGAATCAAACTCGGACGTGAGGACTTGCTCAGGCACTTCGGCGCATTTGAAACCGTGGTTGAATCAGAAACCCCGGATCTCCTGTATCCCCTGGTTCTGGCCGAGACGTTGCGGAGGATAGCGGAGCATCTCGGCACCGATGTTACTGATGCAGAGACTCAGGCATTCGGGAATTCGGTGGGGCAGTGGCCGGCGTTTGGGGATTCCGCCGAGGCTCTTGCGAGACTGAAGAGTAGATTCAAGCTGATCATCCTCTCCAATGTCAACCGGGATTCGTTCGATTTGAGTGAGAAGAAGCTCGGGGTTGAATTTGACCTTGTAATCACGGCCGAAGATGTCGGTTCATACAAGCCTGATCAGCGCAACTTCGACCGACTCTTTGCCGACCTGGGTTCGATTGGAGTTAAGCGGTCTGAACTCGTACACGTTGCCGAGTCGCTTTATCACGATCACGGGCCAGCCCAGCGGAACGATCTGCCCAGCGTATGGATTCACCGGCGACACGGCAAGGATGGAACTGGAGCGACGCATCCCCCCACCGGGGTCATTGAGCCAGAGTGGCGTTACGATTCAATGGCTGCCTTTGCGGATCAAGCACTGGCCTGAGTTCCGCTCTCGCGAGACCGTCGTCGACCAACAGAGCGACTCGATGTGATGCCTGCCGTGTGCCGCACGCGAGGCGTGGCGACTAGAATGTTGCCATGGTGCAATGTTTCAAGGACACGACTAACTCAAATCCAGATGAGGTGACTCAGCCGCGTGATCCTGTGAATGGTTACACGATCAGCGTCTCGCCTTCGCGGATCCGGTTTGTCCTGCTCGTCACGTTAGCTGGCCTCTCCATTGTTTATCTCCTCGGCTTGTACTCCACCTTTCACCTCAATCGCTCCAACCTCTACGGATTCATCGACCTGTTTCACTTTGATGGCGAGTCGAATGTTCCGACCTGGTTCGCGACCCTGTTGCTCCTGTCGTGCAGCGTCGTTCTGGGTCTGATCGCGATTACGAAACGCCAGGAGCAGGATCGGTACACGCGTCACTGGTTTGGGTTGTCATTGATCTTGCTCTACATGGCGGCTGATGAAGGTGCGCAGTTCCACGAATTGTGGACCCGGCCCGTTCGCGAGTTGACTGACGGCGCCAACGGCTGGTTGCGGTACGGCTGGATCATTCCCGGGGCGATCATCGCTTTGCTCGTCGGCCTGACCTACCTGCGATTTCTCGTGCATTTGCCAAAAGCAGTTGCGCGCCGATTCGTAATTGCTGGTGCCCTCTTTTTAGGTGGGGCTATCGGCATGGAGAGCGTTGCAGGCTGGTACCTCACCAATCGCGAGGACGGACTCGGGTACGAGCTTATTGCCGGAGCCGAGGAATTGCTTGAAAAAGTAGGCACAATTCTGGCGCTGGACACGGCGATCTGGTATCTCTCAACGCAGAGTCCAACGCTGAAATTTGCATTTGCACGCAATGACAAACGAGCGCTCCCCGCATAGCCCCCTCGGACAAGGTCGCCTAAACGTCCCCATTTATCACCTGGTTATTGCGCGTACCGGACCCAAACCGTATAGTTCGCGCATGTTGACGAATGGCTTCGGCACCTCCACCACTACCACGGGCATGATTATCTCGACTACCGAGATGATTATGAAGCGCATGCCTGTCGGTCGAATGGAGTAGCGGAGCAGTTCAGCGACGATCCAAACGACACGACAGGCGGGAGCGGAAATCGCTCCCGCTTTTTTGTTGCTTACAGCGAGGCAGGGCGTTCGATGATTGTTCTCAAGTTTGGCGGTACGTCGGTCGGCACAATCGAAAAGGTGCGTGACTCGGCGGCGATTATCGAGCAACAGCCAGAGCCTCGGGCCGCGATCGTATCAGCGGCTAGTGGTGTGACCAACATGCTGCTGGAGGCTGCCTCCGCCGCAGCAACCGGAAATGCGGACGGCACACGTTCCCTGGTTGACGCAATCGTCGCCAAGCATCACTCGATCGCCAATGGAATTGACAATGAGATCGAGCGAAGCGGAGCCCTGGCCGAACTCGATCAATTGCATGCCGCGCTCGAAGCATCCCTCCAGTTGGTTGCCTCCGCGGGTGAACTGAGCAAGGAACTGTCGGACCGGATCGTCGCGACTGGCGAGAAATCGATGAGCGTGATGATGGCCGCCTTGCTTCGCTCGCGTGGGACGGCTGCGGTTCATGTCTTTGCCGACACGGTGCATCGCGACCGATGATCGATTCGGCAATGCGCGACCCAATAGCGAACATGACCCGGATTCAGGCGGCGGCGACTGTTCGACCGCATCTGGACGCCGGTCGGACCGTCGTCATGACCGGGTTTATTGGTGGCGCTCCCGATGGGCGGACGACTACCCTCGGTCGCGGCGGTTCTGACTACAGCGCGACTTTGCTTGGTGCGGCGCTGGATGCAACTGAAGTCCAGATCTGGACCGATGTGCCGGGGGTCCTGAGTGCCGATCCGCGGCAGGTTCCAGAAGCGCGCGTAGTCCCGGTCATCAGTTACGACGAAGCGCAGGAGCTGGCCCATTTCGGGGCCAAGGTGCTTCATCCCACGAACGATCCGGCCGGCGGTGGCACGCGATATCCCGGTCCGCATTCTCTCCACATTCGCACCGACCGAACCGGGTACCGTCGTCCAGCGAACGACGTCCGACGATCGCATCAAGGCAGTGACGGTCCTCAAGGGGCTGATGATGCTTTCGATTGACGTCCCCGAACTGGAGGATCTGGCTGGGGCGGCGGCATCGGTGTTCCAGCAATTACATGTTGATCGGGTTGAGATCGTCCACGTCGCCCAGGCATCGTCCCGTCGACGGATGACCTATCTGGTGGACGGCGGATCGGCGGGAAGTTGTGCTGCGACGATCAAGACGCTGGATAGCGCACTCGATGATTTTGAAGCGAGCGTCAGTTGCAATGAGGATGTCGCCTTGGTCGCGGCGGTTGGACAGGGAGCGGCAGACCAACCGGAGACGCTCGGCAAGATGATGGACGTGCTCAAGAAGGCCGGGATTCCGGTGCTCGGCTCCACCCAGCAGACGTCCAATGTTGCGCTGGTAGTGGTTGTTCCCGCCACCAGCGCCCAAAAGGCGATTGAAGTGGTCCATGACGCATTCATTGGAAAGCAGGCAGCAAGCGCCCGAGTTCGGCGACCGCGACGGACGCGGATGATCGCCGAGTCGGTTCAGGTCGGTTAATCGGTAATCACCACGCGGAAGGATCAGTTCGTGGCTTCAGGTCGGATTCCAGTAGCAATTCTTGGTGCGACAGGCAGTGTTGGTCAGCGGTTCATCCAGTTGCTGGAGAACCATCCCTGGTTCGAGGTGGCGGAGCTGGTCGCATCGGATCGCTCGACGGGTAAGGCGTACAGCGAGGCGACCGAATGGCGACTCGACGCAGATATGCCAGCCAGCATTCGAGGCACGGTGGTCAAGGACTACAGCGAGGACCTGACCAGCCCGATTGCGTTTTCGGCATTGCCTGGTGAAGTGGCCGGGGAGATTGAGCAGCGCCTGGCCAAGGCCGGGCACGCGGTTCTCTCGAACAGTTCAACGCACCGCATGGAGCCGGACGTCCCGCTGATGATCGCCGAGGTCAATCCGGAGGCGACGGTCGCGATCAAGACCCAGCAGTCGAATCGAGGCTGGAGCGGGTACATCGTCACCAACGGCAACTGCTCGGCGATTCACCTGGTGCTGACCCTGAAGCCGCTGCACGATGCGTTTGGGCTCGACGCGGTGATGGTCACGACCATGCAGGCGGTTTCGGGTGCCGGTTATCCGGGTGTTCCGTCACTGGACATGATCGACAACGTTGTGCCGTTCATCAGCACCGAAGAAGAAAAGATGGCTGAAGAGGCGCGCAAGTTCCTTGGCACATGGGACGGTGCCTTTCAGCCAGCAGACTTTGTGCTGAGCGCGTCATGCAACAGGGTTCCGGTTCGGGATGGCCACACCGAAGCAGTCTCGATCCGGTTCCGGAATGCTGCATCGGTAGATGAGGTTACCGAGGCGTTGGCGTCGTTCCGGGGTCGGCCGCAGGATCTGAACTTGCCGAGTGCTCCGGCTCGACCGATCGTCGTTCGATCGGAGCGGAATCGACCGCAGCCGGCGTTGGATCGGGACTGCGAAAAGGGGATGGCATCGGTTGTGGGGCGGATTCGGGAGTGTCCGATTCTGGGTGTCAAATACACCCTACTGGGGCACAACACTGTGCGCGGAGCGGCCGGTGCGTCGATCCTGAACGCCGAATTGCTCAAGGTTGATGGATTGCTGCCGGGCTAGCAAGTGGGGGGCCGGCCGGCAGACGTGTGTGGCTGCCCCCGACACACGCTGCCGACCGGTTCCCGGCATCGTTATCTCCAATGCCAGAAGTTCGTGGCCTCCGGGGGACGCCGTAAGAGCACATCTACAGGTTGCGGGTCAAACCTCAAAGACGCAATCACTCCGTAGGCCAATGCGTTCGGTCAGGTAGTTGGTAGCTAACGGTACGCACGTACGGTCCTGCTCACCCACGCATTTTGGTCACGTCGCCTGCGAAACGGGCTGATGCGACCGAACGCGGTAGAATTGCGTACATAACGGGCGAAAGCGCAGCCACGGCAAGGATTTCCCAATTGGTCGAGAACCCAGCTTCGGATGCGTCCGTGTTCCCTTGGTGGAAACGGGGCGTCATCTATCAGGTTTACCCGCGCAGCTATCAGGACAGCAACGGGGACGGAACAGGCGACCTCAAGGGGATAACACAGCGACTCGACTACCTGGCCTGGCTTGGTGTTGATGCGATCTGGCTCTCTCCCTTTTATCCGTCACCGATGGCGGATTTCGGCTATGACGTCGCCGATTACTGCGATGTAGATCCGCTTTTCGGAACACTCGCCGACTTCGACGCGCTCCTGGCCAATGCACACGAGCTTGGCATTCGGGTGATCGTCGACTTTGTGCCGAATCATTCATCCGATCAGCATCCGTGGTTCGTTGAATCACGCTCGAGCACGGACAACCCGAAGCGCGACTGGTATTCGTGGCGCAAACCGGCAGCAGATGGCGGATCCACCGAACAACTGGCTGGCCGTCTTTGGCGGACCTGCCTGGACGCTCGATGAGACAACGGGCGAGTACTACAACCACTCGTTCCTGCCGCAGCAGCCTGATCTCAACTGGCGGAATCCTGAGCTGAAAGCGGCGATGCTCGACGTGCTGCGGTTTTGGCTCGACCGGGGTGTAGACGGGTTCCGTTTCGATGTGGCGCACCACATCATGAAAGATCCGGAGTTCACGGACAACCCGCTTTCCGAGGGCGTTGGCAATTTCCATCGGTCGATGGGCGAGTACGACAGTCAGATTCATGTTAACGATCGCATGCACCCGGACATTCATGCGCTCTATCGGGAGATTCGGGAACTCATCGATTCCTATTCGACCGAAGACGCGCCGCGGTTCATGGTTGGTGAGACACATGTCTACGACCCGACCGAATGGCTGGCACTGTTCGGAGCTGGTCTGGACGAAATGCATTTGCCAGGTAATTTCGGATTGTTGAAGGCACCGTGGACAGCCGCTGAGGTCCGCGCCCATGTCGACGCGTTCGATGCCGTCACCCAGGATGGGGCGTGGCCAAATTACGTGATGAGCAATCACGACGATCCGCGCACGGCGACGCGAGTCGGGCAACTTCAGGCCAAGGTCGCGATCATGATGATGCTGACCCTGCGTGGCACCCCTACCCTCTATCAGGGTGAGGAGCTCGGCATGGAGAACGTACCGATTCCGGCCGAGCTCGAGCAGGATCCGTTTGGATTACGCGTTCCTGGTCTTGGTCTTGGGCGTGATCCCCAGCGGACACCGATGCAATGGGACACCACTGCGAATGCGGGATTCGCGAAGGACGGAGTCACGACCTGGTTGCCAGTGGCTGAGGATTTCGCGTTGCGAAATGTTGAAGTCGAGCAAGCGGATCCGAAGTCAATTCTGAATCTTGCTCGCGAATTGATTCATCTGCGGAAGACCAGCCCTGCACTTGCCACGGGTGAGCTACGCACCTATCGATGGCTTACCCGAACAATGTTATGTCTACACCCGAACGACCGGAGAGCAGACGTTTCTTGTGGCGCTCAACTTCACCAACGAAGAGCACCAGTTCATGCTGCCCTACACCGGAACCGGGTCTGGTGGTGACGTCGACGGGCAAGGACCGCACCGGCAAAATCAGTCTGACGTTCATGGTTTTGCAGCCGAACGAAGGAATTCTGATCGACATTACCGGCGCAAAACTCGCCTGACCATTTCATGGTCGATGCGCGTCCCTATCGCCGGGACACAATCACGCTGTTCCTGCTTGCCACAACTGGCATGCATCGGGCGGTTTTCCACTCCATGGGCGCGGTAATGCCTGCGTTGCGCAAGGATCTGGACATTTCGGCGACCCTGACGAATGCCCATGTCAGCGCGATTGCGATTGGCATGATGGTGATGGGTTTGCTCGCAGATCGTGTCGCGGCCAGGACTGGTCGGCGACTCGCGGTCTGGATCGGGATGACCGGGATGGTGCTGGGCATGGTCCTGCTCGCGCTTGCTCCGACGGTCTGGCTCACGTTGCCGGTTGCGCTCCTGTTCATCGGTTCCCTCGGGTCTCTCGTGCTTGCGCTGACACCGGCGGCGCTTTCCGATCACCAGGGTGAGAATCGGGCCGTTGCATTGGCCGAGTCGTCGCTGGTCTCAAGTTTGATTGGTGGCGTGGTACCGGCAACGGTTGGCCTCAGTCAGCGACTTGGGTTCGGCTGGGGCGGAGCGTCGATTGTGCCCGTGACTTTGCTGGCACTCCTCTTCGGGAAGTTCCGCGACACGCCGATCCCGGATGGACACGCGACCGCATCGACAAGCGAGCCCACTGCGCCGCTGGACCGCCGGTTCTGGGCGTTCTGGCTGACGCTCGTCTTCACTGACGCGTTTGAATTCGGCCTGATCTTTGGGGCAGCCGTTCTCCTTGAGTATCGTGGCATGTCCCAGTCCGGCGCGGCGTTTGCGTTGTCATTGCTCTTCTGGGGCATGATCGTCGGGCGATTCATCGGGAGTCGCCTTGTGCGCCGGATCGAGCCAGTCCGGATGTTGCGGCTTACCTTCGTGTTAGCCGGAATCGGCATCGTGGCTCATTGGCTAAGTCCAGTTCTGGCGCTTTCGTTAGTCGGCCTGTTTCTGGCTGGAATCGGCATATCAAACCTGTATCCACTGACGACATCAATCGGACTTCAGGCGGCGGTCGGTAACTCCAATGCAGCGGGTTCACGGCTGTCGATGGCGACTGGGCTCTCGATGCTCATCTCCCCACTGATCTTTGGGGTACTGACCGATCTGTCGGACATCCGGGTCGCATTCGGTGCGGAACCGTTCTTTCTTCTGGCCGCAGTCGTGACGGCGACTTTTGGCGCACGCTGGCTAGCCCAATCGCAACCCCGACCGGTGGAGGCATTCGCAACGTGATCACAGCGCCATTCTCGGGACTGATTTTCGATATGGACGGGACGCTCGTTCAGAGTGAGCACTTGCACCGGCAATCCTGGATCGGGCCGCTAGCCGAGATCGGGATCACAATCGATGACGAGGCCTACATCCGCAACTACGCAGGGAAACCCGGAATGCAGATCATCCAGGAACATATCGGGCTGGAGGGGGACGCGGCTATTTCGCTCTACGAAAAGGTCTACGACGCGTTCTGGCTGCTGGCTGAACATCAAGTTGTACCGACGAAGGGTCTGATGGACTTTCTCGACTCCGTTGACGATCGGGCTCTGGCCGTCTGCACATCGGCCCAACGAATTTCTGCCCACCGAATGTTGAACATCCTGGGATTGAGCGATCGTTTCACTGCAGTAGTTACTGCGACTGACATCACCAACGGCAAGCCACATCCTGAGCCCTTCCTGCTCGCCGCCGAGCAGATTGGGCTCGATCCGTCTCGATGTGTGGCATTTGAGGACTCGGCCAATGGACTGGTCTCGGCGCAGGCAGCAGGCATGTTTTGTATCGGGATCGGAGAGGGCAAGTTTCGGTATCCGGAACTGGCCCCGGTCTGGATCAACGACTTCACTGACCCGAATCTGGCGCACCTGTTTTGACAGGAAATACCTGTGTCACGCGCCGATTAACTGATGGCGTCGTTCTAACCCCGGAGCGCACATGATCGATCTCACTTCAGCAGTTGGCTTGCCCGTTGCCCTGGATCCCGATTCAGGATCGCTGGAGTTCGGGGCAGACGTCGCCGTCCAGACCACGGGAGTTCGGCGAATCAATGACTTGCTCTCCGTACTCGCAGTTCCGGACCAATCGGCAGGTCGGGAAGAGGAAATCGCGTACCGCCTTTACCGGGGTGTGCATCGAACGTCCGATATTGACACGTTTGATGATGCCGGCCTGCGATACGACCTGGTGGTGACGATGCCAGGTGAAGTCGGAGGCGAGTTGATCAAGACGGCAGGACACACGCACTCGCTTGCACCGGATGGGGTTGTCTATCCAGAGGTGTACGAGGTGGTCTTCGGTCTGGCCGCGTTCGTCTTGCAATTCGCCGATCCGTTTGAGGTGGTAATTGCCTTGTGCGCGCCCGGGGATCGGATTGTTATTCCGCCGGGAGCCAGCCACGTCACCGTGAATCGCGGAACGGTTCCACTGGTTTCGTCCAATCTGATCGCGGCCGAGTCCGAGAATACCTACGACCGGTTTTTCTCCAGTCGAGGCGCGGCCGTGTATCTGTATCAGGGGACTGCGGAGCATCCCGGGTTTCGCCAACATCTGAATCCGGGTTATCCGGTTCGACCGATCTGGCGGACGATTGAAGGTTCGCGGATTGGAATGTTGGGCGGCGAAGGCAAGACGCTCTACCGGGATGTCATTCAATCGGCAAGCGAATACAGGTTCCTGACAGCGCCTGCCAGCTTTGACGCTGAGATGCAGGCGCTGTGGGTCAGTCAAGGTGTGCGGGAAAACTAGCTGGTTGGGGTACTCATACCGGACGCGGAGCTGAACGCCTGATCGACAGTTGACCAGTTGGTTACGTTCCACCACGCGGCGAGATAGTCTGCGCGACGGTTCTGGTAATTCAGGTAGTAGGCGTGCTCCCAGACATCGATACCGAGGATTGGCGTGCCCAGCGCATCCATGACCGGGTTGTCCTGGTTTGGAGTGCTCACCACGCTGAGGGTGCCGTCGTTGACGACTAGCCAGGTCCAGCCCGATCCAAAGCGCTTCATACCGGCATCGGCAACCGCTGCCTGCATATCTTCCATCGAACCAAAGTCAGCCTCGATTGCGGACAACAACTCTTCACCCGGTTCAGTGCTCTCCGGCGTCATCAACGTCCAGAACATGCTGTGATTGACGTGGCCGCCGAGGTTATTCCGTACTGCGGTCCGGATTGCTTCCGGAACTAGTGTCAGGTCCGTCAAGACTTCCATGACGTCCAGTTCGACAATCTCCGGATTATCGGTCGCGAGCTTGTTCAGGTTATCGATGAACGCCTGATGATGCTTGGTGTGGTGAATCTGCATCGTCAGATCATCGATATGCGGGGAGAGCGAATCCGTCGCGTAATCGAGAGCAGGAAGTTCGAACGGACCACCGAGAGTATCCTGGCCTAACGATGCACCGAGTGTGCCCAGCGAGCGTTGCGGGGCAGCGAACGAACTGTTGGTCAGTCCGACTAACGCCCCGATTGTTCCGGCGGTGACGCCCATGAGCGTTCGACGATTGATTCCTGTCTGCATAGCGAGTGGCTCCTTTACGTTGAATTCGATGAACGGACCGTTTTTCCTGAATCTGGCTGACTGCCCAAGCGGCTTCAGTGATGTGTTTTGCGCACGGCGACTGCGACCGCAGGTTGCGAGTCAACCCAACGTGGAGAAAACAATTCGTTCGAATCTGAAGGTGGCCCAGTGGAGGCCGTTGGTCTCAACCGGCGCGAAGGTCAGCTAGCATGACCGGACGGTTGGTCTTGGGCGGATTTGCGGTCCGCCGGGGGTAGGACAACTTATCTTGTCCCATTAAAGTAACTAACGGAATCAAATGAACCATAGATCACCCGACTGTCATTGCTGATCATGATCTACGTTCTCCAGGCTACTGATATCAGGGTGGACTTCTTGCCTGTTGGATCACGTGATTCCGAATGCAATCGAGTGGCCCTTGCCGAGCGCTCACCACTTCAGTCCTCCGTGTTTCGCTGGTTCTTCCTGGTTCTGAAGGTGCAATCATGGCAGCCTCCTTCTAGCCCATGAGAATGCCGAAGACTCCGCGAATCGTTAGCAGGATGCCGACTGCACCCGGGATAGCCCATGCGCCCCAATGGCGTACCTGACCGGGGATCGCGATGTGGTCCAGCCACCCGGTAAGTCGTGCATTTGAGACCAACCAGGCGATCGCCGCCAGTCCGGGGATCAGAAGATAGGTGGGAGCGATGAAGAGGGCAGGCACCATGAAAACGATGCCAACCAGACATACGGCGATGTTGACCGCCATGCGGACTGCAAACCAGAACGGTCCTGGCGTTGGCTTCCCGGGTGAGCGACCGTGACTGCGGCCGAACTCATAAATCATTGAAACGCAGAAGCCCATAATCAGGTAAATCGAGCTGAACATGACGATGTTGAGCCAGGCTGGACCGAATCGTTCGTAGTCCGGATTTCCTGGGTCCATCACTACGTACCCGAAAACGAGGAGCAGAATCGCGGCAAACGTTGCCGAGCGTCGCCAACCCGAAAATGGGAGACGATTCCGGATTGCAATGTAGAAGAGCAATGCCAAAACACCCAATGCTGCTCCAATTATTCCGAGCGCCAGGGTCCCGCCAAGCGTTATCTCGCCGACGCGTTCATGGTTATCCGTCAGAAATGACCGGTTTCGTTCCACGGTCAGAAATCCGGCAACCCTCATAACCAATCGGGATCCGATTCCTGCGACAAAGCCACCGAGAAGACCGGCAAATATGATCCAGGCGAATCGTTGCGTGGTTCGGTTAATCCGGACCAGCAATGCAGTCAGTCCAGTATCGGGGGCCGTTGGAACGTCCATATCCTGTACGGACCCAACCATGACAGTGGACCAGATGGTGTCGAGACGTTCGGCCGGGAGCGTCGCCTGGCTGCTCTCCATTTCAAGCCGTTGGATGATTTCGAACAACTCGTCGTCAAGATGTCCCATCGAGGAATTCGCCTGATGCGCATCCCACGCCTGGCCAAATTGCTCTGCCATATGCTTCTGATCGTTATCCATCAGGCTGGTTCTTCCATTAGGCTCTGCGTGCCATTGAGCAGCGCACGAATCCGATTGATTGCGCGAAACTGCATTTGATCGACCGCGTTCCGGGATTTGCCTAGTACGACGGCGATTTCGTTACCGTCGAGGCCAGCAAGTCGAAGTTCGATAACCGATCGCTGTTCTTCGGTCAGTAGCGGTAACGTGGCAAGCAGTGATGTTGATCGCTCTGATGCGATCGCGCGTGACTCCGGGTCCGCGGCAGGATCTGGAAGCATTTCAGCCCGGTCGAGTTCCACGGTCTTGCCAGCGACTCGCCAGGCATCAATCACGACATTCCGGGCAATGGTGAAGAGCCAAGGGCGGAAGGACTGGCCATTGCACGAACCGATGTTGCTCAACGCGCGAACGAAGATCTGACTTGTCGCATCTGCCGCATCCTGATCGTCACGAAGTCGATTCAGACAGTAGCGATAGACGTCTGTGACGTATCGGCGGTAGAGGTATTCGAACGCAGGCAGTGCGAATTGCGCCGCGGCCACCAGATCCTGATCGGGTGTTGAGTCATTCAGTTGTACTCCGACGATTGAGTCGTGCACCTGGTGCTCGCGATCAATAACGCAGATGGGTTGTTCTCTCTGGTAGACGGGATTGTGGCCCATCGTCTTACGGGTTGCCGCCCAGTGAAACTTCTTGTCGTATTGGTATCGACGAAGAGACGCTCATTCCCTATACTTCGACTCCCGAATCATTCGGGTTACGTAGGAATAATCCGATCTCATGACTGACCACGAAATGACCGCGGCTCTTGCAATGGTCCCGGAGCTTTACCGATTGCTGGCCTGTCCGGTAGCCGGTGCGAGTGATGTTCAACAAACGTCGATGTCCCAGTACCGGGCAATGTCGTATCTCCGAAATCACCCGGGGTCGACCCTCGGGGAGTTGGCTGCCGAGCTCGGGATCAACCCGGGATCAGCGTCTGATCTGGTCGAACGTCTGGTCACATTGAACCTGATACGCAGAGATACAAACTCTGTCGATCGGCGTCAGATTCAGTTGTCATTGACGGAGACGGCAGAGCAACGGATTGAGCTCCTGCGCGACACACGGAGATCTCAGCTCACTGCCGTCCGGGAGCAGATCGGCGAATCGAAGTGGGACGGGTTTTTAACCGGATTGCAGTCTTGGATAGATGTATTGAACGAGGCTAACCCGCGCAAGCCAATCATGGCGCAAGCGGTGAAGGATCAATCAAGTGAGTAGCAAACAGGCCTCCGACCAGCCGCAGCACAACCCGTGGGTTGTCTTGATCGTGATCTGCACGGCGGTATTCATGCTGCTGCTGGACACGACGATCGTGAACAACGCGCAGGTCAAGATCCGGACCGGACTCGATGCAAACCTGACCCAGATTCAGTGGGTGCTCGACTCATACATCCTGACCTACGCGGTGCTGTTGCTCTCACTCGGGCGACTGGGCGATATCTACGGGCGCAAGAAGCTGTTCGTTATCGGCATGGCAGTCTTCACGATTGCGTCGGGCTTGTGCGGGATTTCATCGTGGGTGGGTGATCAGATCGGCATTTCAGGGGTCAACATGCTGATCGCGGCCCGCGTTCTGCAAGGCGTTGGCGGGGCGATGATGATGCCGCAGTCGCTCTCCCTTCTGACCGTCTCGTTCCCACCGGAAAAGCGCGGCACGGCTATGGGTATCTGGGGCAGCATCGTCGGTCTTGGTGCGGTAGCGGGTCCGGTCATTGGCGGCTATCTGGTCACGCACTATGCCTGGGAATGGGTCTTCCTGATCAACATTCCGTTCGGTGTCGCCGCACTCATCGCCGCAATCAAGATCATTCCGGAGTCAAAGGATCCGCTGGCGTCGCGCAAGCTCGATTGGGGTGGCCTGATTCTCTCGGGAGTCGGCATATTCGGATTCGTGTACGGACTTATCGAGGGCAGCATCAAAGGCTGGACCGATCCGGTCATCCTCGGTTCAATTGGCGGTGGGCTCCTTCTGATCGCGATCTTTGTCTGGTGGGAGCACCGGGTTGAGGATCCGATGATGAAGGTTGAGCTTTTCCGCAATCGCAATTTCTCGATTGGTAACGGGATTGCGCTGGCAGTTTCGTTCGGAATGCTCGGTATCTTCTTCCCGATGTCGATCTATCTGCAGAGCATTCTTGGGTACACCCCGATCAAGGCTGGCCTCGCGTTGGCGCCAATGTCTTTGGCCATTCTGATCGCTGCTCCATTTGCGGGACGACTGACCGATCGGCTCGGTATTCGGTGGATCCTGGTCGGCGGCTTGCTGACGCAATTCGTGGGAATTCTCTTCATCATCCGCGCGGTCACACTGGATGCGACTCCGTGGACACTCCTGCCATCGGTGACGCTCACCGGACTTGGCATGGCGTTCACGTTCTCACCGATGACCGCCGCGGTTATGCGGGATGTACCACCGCGCATCGCCGGCAGTGCGTCAGGCATTCTGAACACGGTCCGCAACATTGGTCAGGTTCTCGGAATTGCAGTACTCGGTTCGCTCCTGCAGCAGCGCGTCGGCGTTCATGTCGATGATCGATTGGGCGGGATGGGTTTGGACCCTGCCGTTCAGGACGAAGTGGTTGTGTTGGCAAAACAGAGCCAGTTTGAACGGATCACATCTGTCGTACCCGGGGACCAGTTTGACGCGGTCTACAACGCGGTTCGGGCCGGGTTCACCGAGAGCATCCACAACACGTTCCTGGTAGGGGCCTTCATCTGCCTGATCTCAGCGATAGCCGCGTACTTCCTGCGAAATCCGGTTCGTGAAGCGGCCCCGGTTCCAGCCATGGAATCGCTGGAAACCGTGGCGGTTGCCTCGGCCGACTAGTCTTGGCAACGATTGTCGCGAATTTGCAACACCGCCGAGCCAGTTGATACCGGTTTGTGGCTGCGAGCGCTCCTATGCTGCAGAGGCAGAGCGGGGAGCGCCGATTCTGCCCCCAATGCGACCCGGTTGCTCCCCACTCAGCAATCCGGATGAGGGATCCGACGGGCACTCGTGGTCCCACATCTACTCCCCTTCCACAAATCAGTTCCCCAACAGACATGACTCTGCTCGACATCACTATGGGAGAATCCAGTTGGCATCATCCGAACGCATCAATTTGACGGACGCCCTCACGCAACTCGTTCCCGAGGCAAAGGGCAAGCGGTCAATGTCCTTGATCAAGACAGACCAATTGCGCGTGGTCCTGATTCGCATGACGACCGGCGGCGAAATGCACGAACATTTCGCACCCGGACAGATCACTATTCACCCTGTCGGTGGCCGATTTGACGTGACCGTGGTAGCGAGACGAGAGTCCATTGGCACTGATTCAATCCTGACGATCGATGCAGGCGTTCGCCATGCTGTGATGTGCCGGGAAGATGGTGCGTTTCTGTTGACCATCGCCTGGCCCCACGGAGCCGAATCACCGGTCCACGACTGAATCAGTCGCTGGACGATCAGTTCAGAACAGTACATCTCGCCCGGTGACCGGGTTGATCCCGGTGCTATATGCTTCGCTGAGTACGTACACTATTCGGCATGGTCCGGCGCTTGGGATTGGGCCAGGGGGAGCAACAGGCGAATGGCGGAGACGCAACCAGTAGAAACAACCACTACGACCACGGTGACTGAGAAACCGGTCGAGGAAAAGAAATCGCGCTTCGGCTTTGGCGGTGGCGAAAAGGACACATCAGGCGGAGCGGATCGTTATCCGGACCTTCCCCAAGGTCGTGTTCCTCTACCCAACGTTGATTGTTTCGCTGATCTGCGCGTTTTTCATGCAGGTCGGAGTTGGGCAGCCCACGGACTGGGGCCACGCGTTCATGATCGTGTTCGCGTTCAACATTTGCGTGCTCGCGTTCGATTTTCCGCGGACCGCGTCGTTGACGTTGATCTTCTCGATCATCGCGCTCGTACTGGCTGCCGTGCTGATCAACGAGCGGGTCGAGTTCCTGCCTGGTTTGGCGGATATGACCGGCAACGTCAACCCATCGGCGAACGCGACGTTTTACTGGTATCTCAGCGCCATTCTGGGCATCATTTTTGGTCTGGTCTGGCTGATTCATCGGTATATCGATTACTGGGAAGTGCTCTCCAATGAGTTGATTCACCACCACGGCATTCTTGGTGGTATTCAGCGACTGCCGGCTCCGGGAATCAAGCTCGACAAGGAGATCACCGACGTCTTCGAGTATCTTCTGCTTCGGTCCGGTCGACTGGTCATTCACGCACCAGGTGAATCCAGGGCGATTGTTCTGGACAACGTACCGAACATCAATCGGGTCGAGGACGGCGTCAAGGCGATCCTGGGCGTAACCGAAGTCAGCTTCCGCCAGCGGGACTCGACGCTGACGTAGGTTGAAGTTGACCGTTTGCAGTTGGCAGAAATGAGCGATGGCCGGAGGAGATTCCTCCGGCCATCGTTTTTTTGTTGCTTAGGCGGCTAGATGCCGATCAGGATTTGGTCGCCTTCTACCTTGATCTGGTACATGTCGACGGGGGTGACGACGGGGAAGCTGGTTGGTTTGCCGGTTTTGATGTCGAAGGCGCCGCCGTGGAGCGGGCATTCGAGGTCGTTGCCGACGATTTCGCCGTCGCTCAATGAGGCGTCCTGGTGCGTGCAGCAGTCGTTCAGGGCGTAGAACTCGCCCTCGAAGTTGACCAGGCAGACCGGATCGAAATCCGGACCGACCTCAACGTACTTGAGTTCGCCGGGTTTGATGTCGTCGACTTTGGCCACCGGGTAAAACGTGATCTGGCGTTGACCCATGGTTAGTTGCCTGAATCCGATGTCGATGCGGTGTGCGCATCCTTCAGGGCGAGACCGAGGTTGAGCACGTTCAGGCCGAGGGTTGCGCACTTGATTCGCGCCGGACTGACCGGGATGCCGATTTCCTCGAGCAGATCGTCCTTGCTGATTGCGCGGACTTCGTCCAGGGTCATGCCCTTGACCATGTCCGTCAGCATGGATGCCGAGGCGATGCTGACTGCGCAGCCGCGACCGCTGAACGCGACCTCGGTGACGACGTTGTCGGTCACGCGGAGGTCCATCCGGATCTGGTCACCACAGAGCGGATTGGTGTCCTCGGCGGTGTAATCGGCCGGATCGAGCGTGCCGAAATTGTGCGGCGATTTGTGATGTTCGAGAATGATTTCCCGGTAGAGACTGTCCATTTGTTCCTCGTCAGGTTGCGCTTGGTCGCATTGCGATGCGACGCTACACGCCAAATACTGATTTTGGCTCGTTCGATTGCGGTCGCCAGGCGATCGACATCGTCGCGGGTGTTGTACAGGTAGAAGCTGGCTCGGGTTGTGGCGATTGTGCCGAGGCGTTCCATCAATGGCTGGTTGCAGTGGTGGCCGGCCCGGACGGCGACGTTGTCCTCGTCGAGGAGCGCAGCCATGTCGTGCGGGTGAATTCCGTCGACGTCGAACGAGAAGACGCCGCTCTGCTTCGAGCGATCGGCCGGACCGAAGACGCGCAGGTTCGGAATCGCGCTCAACGTGTCGATCGCATAGCCGACCAGTTCGATTTCGTGGGCGTGGATTGCCTCGAGTCCGACATCGGTCAGGTAGCGGGCAGCGGCGGCGAGTCCGACGGCGTCGGCGACTGCGGGGGTGCCCGGCTCAAAGCGCGCGGGCACATCGGCATAGGTCGAGCCGTCGATCTTGACCTTGCGGATCATGCCGCCACCGCCCATGAACGGTGGCATGGCCTCGAGCAGATCCAGCTTGCCGTAGAGCACGCCGGATCCGAGTGGGCCGACCATCTTGTGCCCGCTGAGTGCGAAGAAATCGACATCGAGGTCGCGGACATTCAGCGGCAAGATGCGGTGCGCTCTGGGCTCCGTCGATTACTACGATCGCGCCGACGGTATGGGCCGCTTCGGTCATGGCGCGGACATCGTTGATCGTGCCGATGCTGTTCTGGACGTGGGCGAAGGCGACCACCTTGGGCTGTTTTGCGAGCAGGGCGTAGTAGTGATTCATGTCGATCTCGAGGCCGTCGGTCAGGCGGATGCCCTCGACTCTGGCGCCGGTCTGCTCGGCAATCAGGTGCCACGGGACGAGATTGGAGTGATGCTCCATCTCGGTGACCAGGATCAGATCGCCCGGTTTCAGGTTGGCCCGACCCCACGCCTGCGCGACGAGGTTGATCGCCTCGGTTGTGTTGCGGACGAAGATGACTTCGCGCTGATCGGCAGCGCCGATAAAGGTGGCGAGTGTCTGGCGGGCGTCCTCGTAGAGGCCGGTGGCCTTTTCCGACAATTGATAGACACCGCGATGAATGTTCGAGTTGGATTCGCTGTAGAAGGTCGAGACCGCGTCAATGACGGCTTGCGGCTTCTGCGAGCTGGAGGCACTGTCGAGGAAGACGAGCGAATCCCGGCCGGGTGATTGCGGCTGGTGCAGGATCGGAAAATCTGCCTTGATCGCCTCGACGTCGAGCCTGGTCTGGGTCTGCAATTGGGTACTCATCGGGTTATCGCCTTTCGCACCGCGTCTGATTGCTCTTCCCAACCGAGCAGATCGCCCTCAGGTGGTTCGCTCAATCCCAATCGGGTGAGGATGTGAATCAGCTCGCTTCGGTGGTGCATGTTGTGGGTGATGACGTGCGAGACGCCACCGCCACAGATTTGATTCGCGGCGGGCTATCGAGAATGTCGGTAAACGTACTGTCCCATCGCCCGCCGTCCCTGATCGATCTGGCAACGGCGGCAAAGTCTGCATACGACGATTGATGGACCGCCTGAAGTTGCTGGAGTCCGAATCCCCACCAATCGGCGGTGTCCGTGATTTCCGACCGACCCGCGATCAGATCGGTCCAGACCTGTACGTTCGAGATCATGTGGACGAACGTTCGCTGGGCGGATTGCCAGCCGATATCGAATTCCTGATGGAACTGCTGGACGGTGAGCTCCTCGCATCTGCGAAGGAGCTCACGGGTGGTCCATTGATCGTGGCCGAGCAAGCGATCGAGCAGGTCCATCACGTGCCCCGGTTAGAGGCCGACCTTGCGGGCGATGGCCCCTTCCAGGAAGCCCTGGATTTCCTCGACCGGGATGCGGTCGATCACCGGGCGGAAGAAGCCTTCGACGATCAGCTTCTGCGCTTCGGTGCGCGGGATACCACGCGCCTGGAGATAGAAGATGTGCTCCGGCATCGACCTGCGAGATGGTCGCGCCGTGGGTGCAGCGCACGTCGTTGGCGCGCGATCTCCAGATTCGGGATCGAGTCGGCCCGCGCCTCGCGGCTGAGCACCAGGTTGCGGTTCTGCTGGTAGGCGTCGGTCTTCTGCGCGCCTTCGGAGACCTTGATCAGCCCGGAGTAGACGGTGCGGGCACTGTCCTTGAGGGCGCTCTTGAACTCGAGATCGCTGGTCGCATACGGCGACTCGTGCAGCTGCCAGGTGTGATGATCGAAGAACTGGTCGCCATCGGCGAAGGAGATGCCCAGCATCTCGGCCAGCGCGTCCTCACCCTGCAGGTGCGAGCCGATCGAGTTCTTGGTGAACTTCGAGCCGAGCGTGACGTGCAGCGAGTTGAGGGTGGCATCGCTCGCCAGGATGGCGCGCTCGGTCATGAAGTTCCAGACATCGCGGCCCCAGTCCTGCATCTGGACATAGCGCAGCTTGCTGGCCTTGCCGAGGATCAGCTCGACCACGCCGGAGGCGAACGACTGCTCCTCGAAGGTCTCGGAGCCGTAGGCATCGACCAGGAAGGCCTCGGCGCCCTCCTCGAGCACGACCAGGGTGTGGGTGAAGATGCGAGTTGGCCGCCTGGGTCGAGGTCGCGAACGACCGGAACGGCGCTCGACGCTCGACGCCCTTCGGCACATAGAGGAAGATGCCGCCCTGCCAGAAGGCAGCGTGCAGCGCCTCGAACTTGCCGAAGTCGACCGGCACCGCCTGGGTCATGAAGTACTGCTTGAACAGCTCCTGATGCTCGCGGGCGGCGGTGTCGAGATCGCAGTGAAGATGACGCCCTTGGCGGCGAGCGTCCGGATTGACCTCGGCCCAGACAGTCGCGGCATCCGTCTGCACGAGGATGCCGGCCTGGGCCGCGTCGATCGGCGACGCCGCTGTTCTCGAACCCGGCGAGCAGCGCCTCGAGCGACGGCTCCTTGTCGCCGATTCGGCGAGAAGGGATGCAGATTGCCGAGCTTGAGGCGCGCGGAAATCGGTGCGGCGCCATTCCTCGTCGGTGCGGGCCGGCATCGGGAGCGATTCGTAGGTGTCCCACGCGCGCAGGCGCGCATCGCGCAGCCAGGTGGGCTCGTTTTTCATTTCCGAAAGCGCCACGACCGCGTCGCGGCTGAATCCGGTCTCATGTGTCAGTGTTGCGGACATATGTCTCCTCAAGGAAGGCCGGAGCTGAGCAGCCGGCGTCGAGAGCAGCCGATCGGCGCTGTCACCGACGATTCCTGTCGTCCCGCTTCCTACCCGACCGATCCTTCCATCTCGAGCTGAATCAGGCGGTTCAGCTCGACCGCGTATTCCAGCGGGAGCTCCTTGGCGATCGGCTCGATGAAGCCGTTGACGATCATGCTCATCGCCTCGTCCTCGGTCAGGCCGCGGCTCTGCAGGTAGAAGATCTGCTCTTCGGCGACCTTCGAGACGGTCGCCTCGTGACCGACGGAGACGCGCTCCTCTTCGATCTCGATGTACGGGTAGGTGTCGGTCTTGCTGGTCTCGTCGAGCAGCAGCGCGTCGCAGACGACGTTGCTCTTGACGTCCTCGGCGCCCTTGTAGACCTTGACCAGACCGCGATAGGACGAGCGGCCGGTGCCCTTGGAGATCGACTTGGAGATGATCTGCGAGGAGGTGTTCGGCGCGACGTGCACGACCTTGCCGCCGGCGTCCTGGTGCTGACCATCGCTGGCGAAGGCGACGGAGAGAATCTCGCCGCGGGCGCCCTCTTCCATCAGCCAGACGGCCGGGTACTTCATGGTCAGCTTGGAGCCGAGGTTGCCATCGACCCACTCCATGGTGGCGTTCTTGTAGGCCGCGGCGCGCTTGGTGACCAGGTTGTAGACGTTCTTCGACCAGTTCTGGATGGTCGTGTAGCGGCAGCGGGCGCCTTCCTGGACGATGATCTCGACCACGGCGGAGTGCAGGCTGTCGGTGCTGTAGGTCGGCGCGGTGCAGCCTTCGACGTAGTGCACGTAGGAACCCGGGGCGCAGATGATGAGCGTGCGCTCGAACTGGCCCATGTTCTCGGCGTTGATGCGGAAGTAGGCCTGCAGCGGAACTTCGATCTTGACGCCTTCCGGCACATAGATGAAGGAGCCACCCGACCAGACCGCGCTAGTTCAGCGCGGCGAACTTGTTGTCATTGGCGGGGATGACGGTGCCGAAGTACTGCTTGACCAGCTCCGGGTACTCGCGCACGCCGGCGTCCATGTCCAGGAAGATCACGCCCAGCTTCTCCAGGTCCTCGCGCAGCGAGTGGTAGATCACTTCCGATTCGTACTGCGCGCCGACGCCGGCCAGGAACTTGCGCTCCGCCTCGGGGATGCCCAGCTTCTCGAAGGTGTTCTTGATGTACTCCGGAACCTCGTCCCAGGTCTTGCCCTGCTTTTCGGACGGCCGGATGTAGTAGAAGATGTTGTCGAAGTCGATCCCGGAGAGATCGCCGCCCCAGTTCGGCATCGGCCGCTTGAGGAAGTGATCGTAGGCCTTCAGGCGGAAGTCGAGCATCCATTCGGGCTCGTTCTTCATCTTCGAGATGTTGCTCGACGGTCTCGCGGGTCAGACCACGCTCACTCTTGAAGACGTAGTCTTCTTCGTCGTGGAAGCCGTACTGATACTCGCCGATTTCGACCTGTGCGACTTTTGGTGCTGCAACCATTGTGGTTCTCCTCGCGTCGGTAACGCGTACCTGGTCATCAGCAACTCGTTGCCGTTGCTGTTACTAGTTGCCTGCGCGCGACGACCTCGCGAATGCTCTCGTAGCCCTTCTCTTCCAGCTCGAGCGCCAGCTCCGGGCCGCCCTCGCGCGACGATGCGGCCGTCCATCATGATGTGGACGAAGTGCGGCTTGATGTAGTTGAGCAGCCGCTGGTAGTGGGTGATCAGCAGCATCGCCCATGTCGCGGCTGTCGTGCAGGGCGTTGACGCCCTCGGAGACGACCTTGAGCGCGTCGATGTCGAGACCGGAGTCGGTCTCGTCGAGGACGGCCATGCGTCGGCTCGAGCAGCGCCATCTGCAGGATCTCGGCGCGCTTCTTCTCGCCGCCGGAGAAGCCTTCGTTCAGATAGCGGGTGGCGAACGAGTCGTCCATCTTCAGCATCGCCATCTTCTCGCGCATCAGGCGGCGGAACTCGCGCGGGGTGAACGGCTTGGCCTCACCGCCGTTGCGGCGCGATCTCCTCGGCGCGGGCGTTCGCGGACGTTCGTGACCGCCATGCGCAGGAAGTTCGCCATCGAGACGCCGGGGATGACGGTCGGGTACTGGAACGCCAGGAAGAGGCCCTTGCTGGGCGCGCTCGTCCGGCGACCATTCGAGGATGTCCTCACCCATGTAGCGGATGCGAGCCCTCGGTCACTTCGTAGGCAGGGTTGCCGGCGATGACGTAGGCCAGCGTGCTCTTGCCGGAGCCGTTCGGGCCCATGAGCGCGTGCATCTCGCCCTGGTTGACGGTCAGGTTGACGCCCTTGAGGATTTCCTTGTCTTCAATGGAGACGTGCAGATTCTCGATTTCGAACATCGGTGTCTGCGACATCATACGGAAACCTTCCTCCCTACGCTGTCCGGCGCCATCCGCCGGCATGCGAACGACTAGCCGGACTTGCGCGAACGAGACGCATCCTCCCGGCAGCCTCACGTCCTGCGGCACGGCAGGCCGGGCAGAGCCCGGACAAAGACGGTGTGGTGACTGGAGATCGAGAAGCCGCTTCGCTCCTCGGCAACATGGCGGGCCATCAGCGCCATCGGGCACATCGACATCGACCAGCACGCCGCAGCTGGAGCAGTGGACGTGATCGTGGCGTTCGCACCGGCCGTCGTAGCGACTGGCCTGATCGGCAAAGGTCAGTTCCTGGATGAGACCGTGCTCGGCCAGGAGATGGAGCGAGCGATAGACCGTGCCGTAGCCGATACGTCGGATCGCGCCGGCGCACGCGCTCGAAGATCTCGCCGGCGGTCAGGTGCCTATCGGCCTCCGTGACGGCTTCGAGGATCATCGCGCGCTGGGCGGTCTGGCGAAATGGTCGACCGTGGAGTTCCGATTGCTCAGTTGTTTGCGATTCTGTCATGGTACCTGTCACGAGACACTCTTGAGAATGAGTCTCGTTTCCGTTCCTTATTCTAGCTGGCCGGTCAGAATTGCGCCAGTAGCTTGAGAGAGAACGAGAGAACCAGAGCACAAGTAAACGAGGGATTGCTTATGTAACCACTCTCTTGGCTGAAGGTCTATCCCGGATCTAGTCGGTGATCCACCTGATGTAGCGGTCGGCGGAGTAGCGGACTGCTTCTTTCGCACCGGAGCGGAGCAATTCGCCATCGAAACCTCCGTACAGTCGGTCGAAGGCGAGTGGCTCGACCGTTTCGGAGATTCTCCGGATTGCATTCGGCGGGAGGGGGATCATGTTCGGATAGCTGCGCATGAACGAGGCTGTCGTCCGGTCGGTGTTGACCCGGATGGTGTCGCCGGTCAGGAGCACACCCTTGCCTTCGGCACCCGCCTGCCAGTGCAGCACGGCACTTCCCTCGAAGTGGCCGCCGCACTGGATCATCGTCAGTCCAGGCAGAAGTTCCTGCTGGCCACTCCAGTACTGGATGACCGGATCCGGACGGCGAACCCATTGCTTATCGTCTTCGCCATACCAGACCGGAATGCCGCCGAATGCCTTGCTGATCGAGACCGAGAGACCGGTCAAATGGGGATGGCTTGAAGCAATCGAGACAAGACCGCCGATTTCACGGATGCCGGAAAGCAACCGTTCGTCAAAGAATCCGGGCGCATCCCAAAGTACGTTTCCGTGTGGGGTGCAAACGATCAGCGGTCGATGACCGATTCCGACTTTTGGCGATAACTTCGAGAGCAAATAAATTCGGCTCCAGTTCGATGCGTTTCGCGGACCGACCCCGCTGAACGTCGACCAATGTGTTCCAGACTTGTCCGCCCTCAGGGAGATACTGGCGCTCGTCGGCGCAAATTGCGCAAACGGCGTCTGGTTGTTCGGTATCTGCGTGTTCGAGGCCGCACGTCGCGCAAATCCAGATCGGCATGGCACTCCCCCAACTTCTGTATTTCTCGAAAACTCATCACATGCAGGTGCAAGTGGTGTTCGATGCACCAGATGGACCTAGAAACCAGCGGTCGGCGTCGGAGTTGGGTCGCTGCCGCCGCCGCCGAGGAACTGATAGAGGATGCGCAGGAAGACCTCGTACATCAGCTCTTCCAGGTCCTTGCGCGGGGCGAAGATGTTCTGGAATGTGACGGTCGTTGCAGGCAGGTAGAAATCGGGCAATCCGAGCGCCGTTCCCGCGGTGATCAGCACGCTTTGGTCGTAGCGATCGGCAGTGAACCAGGATGGCGCCAACGGATCGAACTGGTTGTCGATCGAACAGATGGAGCGCAACTCTGGTTTCGGTCCCAACACGCTTTGCTGAGCGACAGCTGCACATTGGGCGGTGCTGAGTGGCTGGCCCTGAATGTTCCCGACGACATACTCAAATGCGGCATCTTCGTCCGGCGAAACGATGCGGGAGAGGGTGAGCCAGGGAACCTGAGGCGGCTCGGCGACCCAATTTGGCATGCCGTCGTTGGTCAGCGAATCGCACCAGCCCGGGATGGCCGTCCAGCCTGGCGGAATCAGGTATGGCAGCAGCAGTGAAGGGTGCTGAACTGGCTCCCAATCGATTTGCGGCATCGCTTCGGTTAACGACGAATAGACGGGTTTGCCCGCCCGCCAGTCGAAGAGCATCTTGATGCCGGGCTCGTCTTCGCAGTCACCCGTGACGACAGCAGTAGGGGCGGGTTGCTGGGCGAATGCGGCCGCACCACTGAGTCCAGCCGTCGCCGAAAGTCCACCGGCTATCAGTAATCGTCGATTTATCTGTCCGCCATCATTCATCTGTTCCATCCATTCGGGTATTCAGATTCGGCCGGTCCAGACGGCATTTTTCGCTCAGGGTGACATAGTCGGATTATTCGAGCAAATTCGCAACCGGGCACACGCAAAAAGTCCGGCCAAGTGGCCGGACCATGATCACGCCGCACATGCGACGTGTGAAATTGGTTGGAGCCCTGGACCCGCGTGTGTCCCCACGCAGATCCAGGGAGCGCGACCGGGGCTAGACGGTCGGGGTTGCCTCCGGAGCACTGTCCGTTGGGGCCGTATCACTGCCGATGCCATCGTCAGTCTGGTTTTCGCGCCGCTTCTTGCGACGCTCCATTCCGCGTCCGCGCATGCCGCCAAGCATTGCGACACCGAGCGGCGAGGCTCCTGTATCGATCCGCTCCTTGATGGCGTCGGCATCATTCTGGGAGATCGAGCCTTCGGTGAACTTCTCGTCGACCATGGCCTTCAGGGAGGATCGAATTGCGAGGTCAACCTCATCGGTGTCGGTCATGCCGAGGTTGGTGGTCAGCTTGCCCAGGAAATTCTGGTACGCGGCGCCGACTTCCGCATCGACCTCTGTGTCCAGATCGTCAGTGCCATCGGAATCAGTATCGTCCTCAGATTCGGTGTCATCGGTCGAGTCCTGGGCGAGAACGGCATTGAGCCCGATCAGGCTCGCCATGCCGAGTCCGGCAACACCGGCAAGAACTATCCGCCGGCCAACTACGCGATCAGTCATCCGCTCATGTTCAGCGCCAGGGGTTGGAACGATTTCCGGTGATTGGGTATCCATCTCTTTCCTTTCGATGCACTCCGGCTGCCACCTGGCTAACCGGACAACTGGTCAAACACGACATCAGGTCGATGGCTTCACACTAGGGATCGGCTTGTATGGCTGGCGTATTGCCGGACCATATGCGCATCACATCTCCATTAGATGAGAATGAACGCGGGAATTTGATTTCGTCAGGATGAGCTGCGGTGCGTGTGTTGCTGGTTGAGGATGAAGCGGCGCTGGCGGATGTAGTCGCGCGGGGTCTTCGTCAGGCCGGTCTGGCCGTGGACATCAGCCCGGATGGTGAGGACGCGATTGAAGCGGCCAGCATCAATAGCTATGACGTGGTCGTGCTCGATCGGCAGCTGCCCGGGATCCACGGCGATGAGGTTTGCCGCAGTCTGGTCCGAATGGCTGTCCCGCCGCGGGTAATCATGCTGACAGCGGCCGGGAATATCGAGGACCGGGTACGCGGACTGGAGATCGGGGCGGACGATTATTTGCCGAAGCCCTTCGCGATGGCCGAACTTGTCGCTCGAGTCCAGGCACTTGCGCGACGACCAACGACGCTGACGCTGCCGGTTATCGAAATCGGCGATTTGGTTGTGGATACGTCCCGTCGTATCGCTCGGCGAAGAAATTCGGATCTGCCACTGACTCGTAAGGAATTCGGAGTGCTCGAGGTCCTGGCAGCAACTCCTGACCGGGTTGTAAGTGCGGAAGAATTGCTGGAACGGGTCTGGGATGACGCAGCCGATCCGTTTACCAACGCAGTCCGGATCACGATCATGACGCTCCGGCGGAAACTGGGCGATCCACCACTGATCGAAACGGTCATCGGGGTCGGATATCGACTGACCAGTCAACCATGAAGTCTCCCGATCGCAACGGTGGTCCGACGATCCGGCTGAAGCTGACCCTGCTTTACGGCGGGCTGTTCCTCGTGGCCGGTCTGCTGTTGATAGCAATTACCTATGGCCTCGTACGCCGTCAGCTAGCGCCACCACCGGGACCAGCTTCGATTGGACAGGTCATCGACAACCGTATCGAGGAGCGCCAGGAGCAACGCGACGAGGCCAACGGCGATGATGAAGATCCCGAAGAGCGGGAGGATCGCGCACGCCGGGAAGAACGAACCAATGCACTGCGTCAACTCTGGCGGCAGTCACTGATCGCGCTGTTGATCACCGGAACTGGCGCGCTCGGTCTGGGCTGGATCGTGGCCGGGCGGGTCCTCGATCCGATTCGAGAGATAACGGATCATGCGCAACGTGCGTCGGTCGCCACACTCGGTGACCGGATTGATCTGGCCGGACCATCGGACGAGTTGAAAGATCTGGCCGATACCTTCGACGCAATGCTGGACCGATTGCAGATCGGCGTTCGAGGCCCAGCGTGGCTTCGCGGCCCAGGCGAGCCATGAGTTGCGAACACCGTTGGCGATCATCCGGGCCGAAGCGGAAGTCGCCCGGAATCGCGCATGATCTCTCAACTGAGGACCGTGCCACGATCGATGCAATTCTGACTGCGGCAACCCGGAGCGATCAATTGATCGACGGGTTGCTGACCCTCGCCCGGAGCGAAAGCACGATGCTGGACATGGTGCCAATCGACCTGGCCGACGTGGCTGGCGATGTGGTTGGGGAGTTTGTCGGTGAGGCGGCCGATGCAGGAATTCGTCTGGACCTCGACCTCGAGACGGCGATAGTGCAAGGGGATCGCTCGCTGTTGACGCGCCTGATCGCCAATCTGGTCCAAAACGGACTCCGATATAACCGGGCGGGGGGGATGGTCGATGTTGGAGTCAGGGCTGAATCAGGATTCGCAACACTGACAATATCCAATACCGGGCCGATCGTTAGTCAGGAGGAAATCGACTCGCTGTTCAAGCCGTTCGCTCGAGGAGCGTGGGCCCAGCGCAATCGCGCCGGTCACGGGTTGGGTCTGGCGATTGTGCAGTCAGTGGTTACCGCACACGGTGGAACCGTGGCTGCCGAACCGGGTGCGTGGAGGCGGCTTGCTGATCACGGTGAAGATACCGGAGTTGGTGGCGAATGTGGAAAAGCGGGACGAGTCGTAGCCCGTCCCGCCGATCAGGCCAATCAGACCGTGGTTGACCGGTCAGTGATCGCGAAGGTCGCGATGATGGTGACGATTGCCGCCACTGCGAGAATGCCGGGCGCCATAAGCGGATCTCGACCGGTCATGCCGGCTTTCAACAATTCCCAGGTCGTGGATTTCGGATGCAGTTCGCGGGCAAACTCGGCATTGCCATTGAGATGCTGGTAGACGCCGATCAACGAACTGGCGGCGATACCGGCCATCAGCAGACGAACAGCGATGACTGCCCGAGTATCGTGTACCCGGACAGCCACCAGCAAACCGACCAAACCAAGTCCACAAAGCAGGAACGGCAAGAGGAGCACGTTGACGTTGCCGTCGTAGTGCTTGACCGCGATCAACTCCCCGATCGTTCCCGCGAAAAGAAATCCAGCGACGACAAGGAGTGCCCTGCGGATTCTCGTCAAACGCTCGGATTCGTTCATCACTCACCCAGGAAACCTGCGGCCAGGGCAAGCTGCTCGGCAGAAACCAGCGAGCCGAGCGCGGCTTCAAAGGCAGCTGCATCGGCAAACGGAACAGAGCCCACCAGCGTATTGGCATCGTCTTCCGATATTCCCGGCAACTGCATCAGGGTCCCGGCATCAGCCGACGCGATATTCACCGGGGCGAAAACGTACCGCTCCCAGTCGCTGACCTGACTCTCATCCACGTACTTGCCGATCTCCTGACGGAACTGAACGATGGATGAGTATGGCTTGTACTCGTTGAACTCATCCAGCATCTTGTCGCCCATGCCCGGGATCGTGAGGAACTGATCATCGGACGCGGTGTTCAGGTTGAATTTGACCCAGGTCGCTGAGGCCGCCGCTGTTGACGCCAGATACTCCGGGGCCAGCGCGGCAAAATCGGCAGAAACCACTGCGGAGAGTGATGCGACGAAAGCCGCGTCATCGGCGTATGGTGCGCCAGACGAGAGTTGATCAGCGATGTCAGCCGAGACGCCCGGAAGCTGAGCGAGGGTAGCTGAGTCGGCCGATGCGGGGTCTACCGGAACGAATAGATAGTGCTCGTACCCGGCCACCACACCCTCATCGACATACTTGCCGATCTCCTGCCGGAACTGGGCGATAGAGGTGTACGGAGCGTACTCGTGAAATTCGTTGAGCATCTTGTCGCCCATGCCCGGGATGGAGAGGAACTGATCGTCGCTGGCGGCATTGAGGTTGTACTTGAGCCAGATTGCGGCACCAGCCGGAGCTGCCGCGGGGGTGCTGGCCGGGGTGTCCTGCGCGAACGACATGCGCGGGAGGACAGAGAGTCCGAGGGCGCCGATTGCCGCGCCAGCGGTGAGCTGTCTCCGGGTCAAACGCGAAGTGGTGAGCGATTCCGATCGAAACATGATGTGCGTTCCTTTCCAGCCAGGCTGAAATGTAGGTAGATAGGCTGTCCATCCTCGCTGGATGGTGTCATCCTCGGCGAGGTTAGTCCGCTCCGCATATGGTCCGCGTGTGGTCACGGGTTGATTCAAGTAGTGGCGCACGGTTGCTGGCCTTTCCAGATGTTTCACTCTCATGATCGGAACCTGGGTCGGTGGTATTCAGCGCAACGGGATCGGGCAGAGTTGCCGGTGCTGGGATATCCTGCGCGCGAGACGACTGCACCAACATGGAAGGACAACCGATGCCGTTTCGCGTGGCCGTTACCCGAACCCTCCCTGAACTTGGTGAGCGCCTTCTGGATGAAGCCGAGGCGCGTGGTGAAATTGTTGCCGTACGATGGACGAACGAGAACCCGCCGTTTCCCCAGGAGCTGAGCAAATTGATCAGCGGGGCGGACGGAGTCATTACGCTTCTGACCGAACCTGTTACCGGCGAACTGCTTGACCAGGAACCGGGGATCCGGGTAGTCAGCAACTTTGCCGTAGGCTTCGACAACATCGATGTTCCCGCTGCCACGGCCCGAAAGGTGGCGGTCTGCAACACGCCAGGTGTGTTGACCGACGCGACCGCAGACATGGCCTTTTCATTGCTGATGGCGGCGGCACGGCGGATACCGGAAGCGGTCAATTACGTGCGTGACGGGAAGTGGACGACCTGGGGTCCGAATCTGCTTCTCGGACAGGAGATTACTGGCGCAACGCTCGGGGTGATCGGGTTTGGGCGCATCGGCAAGGAAATGGCGAGACGCGGGACCGGGTTCGGCATGCGCCTGCTTGCCTACGATGAATTCCAGGATCACGAAACGGCCAAAGAGCTCGGCGTTACGTTCGTCTCGCTCGATGAATTGCTCAGGGAGTCGGACTTCGTTTCACTTCATTGCTCGCTGACTGCAGAGACCCGTCATCTGATTGGTCCAGACGAGTTCGCGAAAATGAAGCCGTCGGCGGTCCTGATCAACGCGGCGCGAGGTCCGGTTGTGGACACGAACGCGCTGGTCGAGGCTCTGACGAATGGAACGATCTGGGCGGCTGGACTCGACGTGACTGATCCGGAGCCACTCCCGCACGATCACCCGCTGGTGTCGCTCCCGAATTGCGTGGTTGTGCCGCACATCGCATCAGCAACGATCGCGACTCGAAACGAGATGGCGCGGTTGGCGGTAGAAAACTGCCTGGCGGTACTGAAGGGTGAGGCGCCGCATTCCTGCGTCAATCCAGAGGTGCTGGGCAAATGACGGCGAGGGGCAAGCCGGAATCCGAACACGCAACGGTAGATGGGCCATTCCCAAAAGCCGCCGGTAAGGTCGCGGCACGTGAGCTGACCAACGCTGGCTATTCATCGGCTGCGGCATTAAGCGGAGTCAGCCGTCGGGAGCTCCTGAAGATTCACGGGGTTGGGCAAAAGTCGTTGAGGGTGATCAACGAGTTCTTGATCGAGCAGCAACTGCCACCGCTCGACCCATAAACGAACCTTACCCGTCAATTCCCATCAGCCACATCACAATGGGAATCGTGATGAAGCAGATCAGGCTGCTGAGCACGACTACCCTGGCAGCTTTGCGGGAGTCGCCTCCAAATTCAGCAGTGATTAGCAGCGCGTTGACGGCGGTCGGCGTCGCACATTGAAGCACGAGCACCTGCAGCGCGAGATGGTCAAGACCTACCAGTCGACCGGCCGTGTATGCGGCGATTGGGCCACCACCGAGACGCAGGGCACTCGCGGTGAAGTCTGACGGCATTACCTCGAGCTTCTGGCGGCTGATCTGCAGTCCGAGGGTGATCAGAGCGTCGGAATTGTCCCGCCAGCGAGCAGATGAAGACCATCGGCAATCCCGACCGGGAGCGATATGTCAGTTACGCGTAGTCCGATTCCGACCAGTAATGCCCAGATCATAGGCAAGCGGATGGTTGTTCGAAAGCCATCCTTGAAGCCCTGTCCGCTTACCAACGCTGGACCCAGTCCAAAAACGAAGAGGGCACTGGCGGCGAACGTGACGAAACCGCGCTCGAGACCTTCCTGACCGAGCGCCAATACCGTCAGGGATAGTCCGAAGTTGCCACTGTTGGGGAAGATGGTTGTCGCGATCAAGCTCTTGCGTGATGCCAGATCCTGACCGGTCACGCGACAGATGAGTCGAACCAGCACGTAGAGACCGAATGTCGTCAGGCTGAAGGCCGCGAAGATTTTCACCGCATCGCTGCCTCCGAGTTGAGCGCGATACATGCTGTCGGCGGCAAGTGCTGGGGCGAACACGTAGAGGGTGATCTTGGTCAGATTCGAGATGTCGATCGGCAGGCGTTTGCCAGCGATGAATCCCACCAGCACGATGAGCGCAACCGGGAGAACGACGTTGAACAGCGCTGTCACTGGGGAAATACCAATCGATCTTTATTGAAACCGACTCACCAGTCGAAAGAATAGCGGGAAGTGTCCGGTTTCACCTCGTCGAATTTGCCCTGATCTCAGTTCGTAGCATGACCATCGTGCAGGGCCATTCGGGATCGTACGATCTGGTGAAAGGAGTGCACCATGCCGTACCCAAAGCGAAGCGATCTTCCCGAACCAGTCAAGGACCATTTACCAGCGCACGCCCAGGACATTTACAAGGAAGCGTTCAACAGTGCCTGGGATCAGTACGACAAGGACGAGAGTCGAGCGCACGCGGTTGCCTGGTCAGCGGTCAAGAAGCAGTTTCACAAGGGCGAGGATGGCGATTGGCACAAGGGTCCGACGGAGGACGACTAGCGGTCCTGTGCTTTGGTCAGACCGAGTATAGACAAGCTAGTGCACCGCATTCGCCGGTCGAGGTGGATACCTTCGATTTGGTCGGTATGTGAGGATGACCGCCAGAGCCAGCAATGCTGACGTTACTGACCCCAGGAATGCCAGTGTCGGCACCACCCGGAGACCGAAGGCCAGATGCTGTTCACTGTAATAACTTTGCACCTGGAATGTTGTCTCCAAATGGGTGCGATACGCCGACACCTCGTGTCCAATCCACCAAAATACGGGTGTGGCGAACAGGCTCGCAGCAAGTAATCGATCCGACTTTGCTCCCCATACCATAGCGAGAGCAATCAGCAGTCCGCCGAAGAATCCCAGTGCGACCCACCACTCGCCTCCGTCGGACCATGCGGCGTTGGCTCTGGTGCGTTCTGACTTGAACGCCAGTGACGAGACAGCGGTGGAGATGCCGAAAATCACGGGAAGTGCAGCGGCCAAGGCGTTTACCGTTTTCAGGGACACAGTCCGTTTCGGCATACGACCTCCTAGAGCAAGCTCTTCAGCTTTTCCATGTCGATGTTGCCGCCGCTGAGGATCGCTACCGTGTTCGCTCCCTCCGGGATCTTGACCTTGCGGGTCAGCAGGGCGGCCACAGATGCGGCACCGGCAGGCTCGACGAGTAACTTGCAGCGCGAAAGCAAGAGGCGCATGGCATCGGCAAGCGATTCGTCGTCGACCAGCACCACATCATCCAGCAGCGAACGGATTATCTCGAGCGGTATTGGCAACGCATACGGAGCGCCAAGTCCATCGGCAATCGTCTTGATCGATTCGAGGCGGACTGGTCGGCCTTCTTCAAGGGCGCGAGTGACGGTCGGGGCACCGTGCGGTTCGACTCCGATCACCTTGATGTCTGGCCGGACTGACTTAACCGCAAGCGCGACGCCTGATGCCAGTCCACCTCCTCCAATACCGACAATGACGTACTCAAGCTCCGGAAAGTCCTCAAGCAACTCAAGCCCGATCGTGCCCTGGCCAGCGATGACTGCCGGATCTCCGTAGGGTGAGACGTAGGTAGCGCCGGTCTCCTTCTGGAAGACATCCATCCGATCAGAGGCGTCGCCGATCGTGTCGCCGAAAACAAGGTCCGCTCCGTACCCGCGGATTGCTTCAATCTTCTGGGGATTTGCATCGCGCGCCATGAATACCGTGCAATGGACATTGGAAAGCTGCGATGCGTAGGCCAATGCCTGTCCGTGATTGCCAGCCGAAAACGTGCAGACGCCCTTAGCCCGTTCGGCAGGAGTAAGTTGCAGGACAGCGTTGAGCGCACCCCGAAACTTGAACGAACACGTGCGCTGGAGGTTCTCGGTCTTGATACGGAGGTTGGTGCCGGTCATGCGGCTCAGAGTCGCTGTCGGGAGCAACGACGTGCGCCAGATCATGGAAGAGATGCGGAGTTTGGCGGCCCAGATATCGCGAATCGATACGGGCAGGTCGCCGATGGCAAGTGGTGGTCGGTTGGGTGAGGTGTTTTCTGCCAAGATCGATCGGCCTCTCCGGTTCAGGTCTCCATCGCAAATGAGTATAGCGACGGGGATTCACCTGGCAGATTGGCGGGGATCAATTCAGTTTGCAAATACACCACGGCGGCGGCGCATCGGGGGATGATGCACACGGCCGCCGGTGGTGGCGATATTGGGCTGGCGTCCCGTGGGTCTAATGCACGAGGGATCCGGTGACGCCAGAGATGCGCTGCGACAGTTTGTTCAGACCAAGCTTGGCCGTACCCAGCTTGCCTGTCTGTCGTTCACGCCGGTAATAGGCAATGTCTGGTTCGAAGCAGATCAGATCGACCGAGTTGCAATAGCCGACGCCGATATGCCCGTCGATCGCTGCCACCTTGAGGGCAACTACACCATCTGTCACCGAAAGGATTCGGTACTGCGTACCCGGGCCAAGAATCGGTCCTGGATTGCGCGCATCGAGGATTGGGCTTGCGGAGAGGAGCAGAACCGGGCAATGCGTAGGAGCATCCCGCCAGTCGGTAAGTGCATTGGCTTCGTCGAACTCCGCTTCGACGTCCATCGCGGCCGAATGCTCATCGAGCAGAGCAGCAAGCTCGGCAGTGATCCGCGGTCGGGCAACGGTTTCTCGAACCAGTCGGTCGGTGTGGTGCGCCGGCGCAGGCTCGGCACGGACAATCCGCACGGCAGAAACTGGTTTACCCTGGGACAGTGCCTCGATCGGGGAAACGGTCATTTCGATTGGGCTTTTGGATCGATACCAGAGGCGAGTTCGGTCACGTTTCATCAACACATCCACGCCGTCGATCGGCTCAGCTGTCCTCGAATCAAACACGTCCCGCATACCCCCTGGTGAGCAAACACCTGACCAACAAACTGACCTAGACGAAGAGTTTCAACAGCTCCTGTTGAGCTTCATGGCGATCGACAACTTCCGGCGAAAGTCGACTGGTCGAGCGAGTGATGTAGGTTGCCGGAATGACCGGATCCATTGGCTCTTCGTCCGACTGTCGATACCAAAGACGGCTTGTGCCGCGCTTGCGAAGTTCCTCGGTTCCGCCACGTCCACTGCTGATCTGTGTATCGTTCTGATTAATCACGAATGTCCCCCCGGACGGTAATTTCCTGGCTTCCGGCATGACCCGGATGGCCTAGCCCGATAGTAATGTCGGACTAGCCCGATGGGGAGGGTCCGATTCGTCCCGGTCGTTTGCGGGACAAACGTACCGAAAGCGCTCTGTTGGATACTTCTTTTATGGGTGACGAGGAACACAAATCGGAGGTCGTGCAGCGCAGCATCGTCACGCTTCCGTTCGATCCAGAGTGTGTGCCATCGGTGGCGAATCTGCTTGGTGTGGAATCCAGCCTTGCCCCGTTTCAGTTACCGGGTGGTGAGGTATACCAGCTGACCATTGCGGGAGGTTTGGATCCGAATGCGCTTACGCTGACGCTTTGGCCGACCATCAGAAGAGTGGACGCAATCAGTGCGTCGGCCACGGTCGTCTTCACGAATGTGGAATCTGTCGATCTGGTTGAGGGGGTCGAGGTGTTGTTTCGCCGAAGCAGCAAGGAATTCCTGATCATTACCCTGGCGCGGCAAAGTGATCGTGCGCGCCTAGCTCGATCGCTGGATGGTGATGAAGAGCGCCAAAGCCACCCCGATCACGCATACGGAGGCGATCTGGGCAACGTGATTCTGCCACCCGACGGACTTGCCACGAAACCACTTTGGCAATATCCATACCTTGCGCTGCGAAAACGGAAGCGCAGGTTGAATGCCGCCCCGCGTACAGGCATCGCCGAGCAGGTGCGAGATAACCCCGAGGGCGAACCCAGCGGTCCAGGCGTTCACGTACGCAGTCGGTACGTGCAGGAGACCGGTCGCTTCCTGATTCAGTGCTCGCAGAACCACATAAACGAATGCTGTGCTCGCTGCCAGGACGAGGTAGCTATGCGAGACGCCACGGTGCTTGAAGTGCCGCTTGACACCACTTCGCAGGTCTACGTAGTCAGGAAAGGCGCCACCGGTCAATCCGAGCCAGAGACAACCAACGGCGCCAACCGGCGGCAATAAAGCCGCCAGTGGCGCCGCAGCTGCCACACCCATCAAGAGGTGCGTCGAACGTTTCAAGCCGCTGGGCTAGAAGCGATCGCGGTCAGGGCGACCCTGGTAACCTGGCCGACTCGGTCGGGCTGGTCGATCGCTTCGCTCAAATCGGTTGTTGCCACGATTGTCATCGGGACGATCAATTCGATTGCCGCGATTATCGTCACGGTCGATTGTGTTGCCATGGTTTTCGTCACGCTCTACTCGAGGTGGTCGATCTTCGGTGGTGCGATCAAAGCGCGGGGCTCGATCTTCGAAGTCACGTCGATACGGTGGTCGGGGAGCGGATGATCCACCACTATCCCGATTGCCGCGGTATCCGCCGCTATCTGGTCGATAGCCGCTTCCGCCGCGATCGCCACCAGTGTTGCCGCCGCGATACCCACCGCCGCCGCTTCGTTCTCCGCCGCCGCTACCGCCGCGATATCCGCCTCGGTCGCCACCACGATCTCCGCCGCCGCTACGCGGGGCCGAGTCCGGTCGGGAAACTTCGACGTTTACGTACTTGCCCTTGATGCCGCTCTGGGAGATGGCGTCAATGACTTTCTGGGCGTCTTCACTTGGCACTTCGACAAAGCTGTAGCCGTCAAAGATATCGATCGAGCCGATGGACTTGCCTGGGACGTTCGCCTCGTTGGCGATCGCTCCGACGATGTCCTGCGGGCGAATGCCGAGATTGTGGCCAACGTTCAGGAAGAGGCGAGCCTTGCCTTCCGAACTCTCGTACGGTCGACGTGGTCCGCGGTCTCCACGATCGCCCCGGTCTCCGCGATCTGCACCGCGGTCGCCACGATCCCCACCACGGGCATCGTGATCGAACTTGCCGCCACGCGGTCCACCACTCGGGATGGATACGACAGCGACATCGTCGGCCTGCTCCTGAATCTGACCACGGCCAGTCTCATCGGCATACAGCTTCAACGCAGCCGCAGCAATGGTGGTGAGCTCGAACTCTTCAGCAAGCTGCTCGACGGCAGTGACATAGAAGGCAAGAGCTGGAGCCGAATCGTCGCCCAGCGCTTCCTGAATGCGCGCCTTCAACTGCTCGACGCGACGTTCAGCAACATCGGCAACGGTTGGCAGGCGGCGGGCCTCGATGGCTGCCTTGACGGTTCGTTCGATCTGGCGAATCCAGCGAATCTCGCGAGCCGTGACGAGGGTAATGGCGGAGCCAGTCTTGCCCGCTCGACCTGTGCGGCCGATGCGGTGGACATAGGTGTCCTGACTTTCCGGGATGTCGTAGTTGATGACGTGGCTGACGTCCGGGATGTCGAGTCCGCGGGCGGCAACGTCGGTCGCGATCAGGATATCGGCCTGGCCGGTACGGAACCGACGCATGACGCGGTCGCGCTGGGCCTGGGAGAGATCGCCGTGCAGCGTCTCCGCCGAGTAACCGCGAGCCATGAGGGCTTCGCCAAGCTCATCCACCATCATCTTGGTGCGGCAGAAGATCATCGCGAGGGATGGGACTTCTGCGTCCAGGATTCGGGTCAGGGCATCGATCTTCCGGTTGCGCGGAACCTCGTAGTAGGCCTGGGTCACTTCCGGAACGGTCATCTGCTTGCTGGCAACGGTTACCCGCTGCGGATCGTGCAGATACTGGGAGGCGAGATTGACGATCCGACCCGGCATGGTGGCCGAGAAGAGGGCAGTCTGGCGATCCTCCGGGAGGTTCTCGAGAATCCACTCGATGTCATCGAAGAAGCCCATGTCGAGCATTTCGTCGGCTTCATCGAGGACGAAGAACTTGATGTTGGTCAAGTCGAGGGTCTGGCGACGCATGTGGTCCATGACACGGCCGGGCGTACCGACAACGATGTGGGGACCGCGCTGCAAACCGCGGAACTGTCGCTCGTACGGCTGTCCGCCGTAAATCGGAAGGGTTTCGACTTCCTTGTGGCGACCGTACTTGTGCAATGCCTCAGAGACCTGGATGGCCAGCTCACGCGTCGGGCACAGGATCAGGGCCTGAACATTTCGCTGCTTGGCGTTGATGTTCTCGATGATCGGAAGTCCGAAGGCCGCAGTCTTGCCTGAACCCGTCTGGGCCTGGGCAATAACGTCAACGCCCTTGACCAGCATCGGAATAGTGGCGAGCTGAATCGGGGTTGGTTCCTCGTAGCCGACGGCGGCGATGCTCTTGAGAAGCGATTCGCTCAATCCAAGGTCAAGGAATGTCGGTGGGCGGTCTTCAGGCGCAACCTTGGCAACTGGTTCCGGGTCGGCGGCGACAACTTCGTCAACGACGGTGTCTCCAGCGATTTCGGCCAGACTCTTCGGTGCGGATTCTGCCTCTGCCTTTTTGCGCTTCTTCGGCGCGGGGGCAACCTCTTCAACTACTTCAGCAACAGCCTCGACGACTGGAGCCTCTTCGGCCTCAGCGGCAACGACCTCAACCACTGCTTCCGCCTTCTTGCGGGTGCGCTTGGCTGGTGCGGCGGCAACTGGCTCTTCCTCAACAACAACCGGGACAGCTTCTGCTACCGGCTCTGTTGTGGCCTTCTTCCGTGTTCGCTTCGGCGCGGTTTCGGATGGGATGGACTCGGCTGCAACAGCATCTGTTACGACCGGATTTGCATCGACTGATTGGTCCTGAATCGATTCAGATTCAGCGACGGTCTTCTTTGTTCGCCGTTTGACGGGCGTTTCACTTGCCATTGGTGGCATCCTCAGTTACACGATGCCTTGCGCCTAATCGGAGTCCACACCGGATTCCCCAGAAACCACGTTCGCGGATGGACCACGGAAGAGCGCTCAGCGCCCAAAATTACAGTCGCTCTTGGCGACAACACACACCACACACAAGACTTAGCACACACACTCGGAAGGAACTTGGGGATCCCGAGAACGGCCAAACTGCGGCGTTCGACACACAGTGTAGCAGGTCACACGAAGTACGGTCTTCACGGAATCGAATAGGATGTATTGGCATGCACTTCACCAGCGAAAGGCCGATGAACATTACGTCCAAAACGTCCTTACCTTTGCCCGCATTTCTTGACGTGTCTGCAAATCAACTCACGATCCGGGTTGCCACGATTGCGGACTTGCCCGATGTGCTCCAGTTGCTGGTGGACGATCCCATCAGTGCAGGACGAGGAGACTTTTCCGCATCCGGGTACCGGTCGGCGGCCGCTGCTGCATTTACTGCCATTCAAGCCGACCCTCACAATGTAGTAATTGTCCTTGAGCGCGAAGGTCAGTTAGTGGCGACCATGCAACTCACGATGATCCCGGGATTGTCGCGAGGTGGTGCGACCCGACTGCAAATTGAAGCAGTGCACGTCGCGTCTGGATCGCAATCGAGTGGTTTTGGATCGGCGATGATGAAGTGGGTAATCGAAGAGGCCGCGCCGGCGCTGGGCATCTGCATTCATCCAGTTGACTTCGGACGCAAGTCGAGTCGATGCGCACCGGTTTTACAAGCGGCTCGGATTCGTCGATTCACACATCGGCTTCAAGTACACAGTCAATCAAGACTGAGAAGTGCGGCCAACGCTACTGGCTCGCCCTGATGTGGCCTATTCCGTGCTCGAGAGGACTCCGGTTTGCTTGAAGACGCGGCGCAAGATCGCGATCGTTGAGGCGTAGGTTGAGTCCATGCCGAAGAACGACATACCGCGCGCGCCGAGGGTCTGGGCGCGGGTGTACGGCGTATCTGAGGCGTAATGGATGATGCCGAGGTCGATGCGATGACCGTCCTCACCGCGCAAGTTAATCGCCTGCCCGGAGGGATGCCGCTCCAGCATGGTGTCTTCGTAAATGGCGCTGAGATACGGCCCGGCTTCCATTTCGACCACGGTGAAATTCTCGCGATAGTAGAAGTCGAGATACCCCTGGTTCTGGAGGTACGTGCCCTTGACGGTGACGGCCTGCTGGTTATCGAGTGCGGCACCGAAGAGCAGATACGGGGCAAGATCCTGATACGAGAAGCAGTTGTCAAACCAGTACGTGTTGCCCGAATGCTCATCGAAGACGACATTCGCGAGCATCACGTCCCCGATCCGGCCATTGAGGGTTGCGGCCTTGCCGAGGATGTAGATCCCCTGTAAGCGATCCGTGGCCATCGCAACCTGGGTGAGCAGGTGGTAGGCGGCGAATCCGAGCGGGTAATTGACGTTGATGATGATCGCATCGGTTGCTGACGGATTGATTTGCTCATCGCCTCCATTACAAAGGCGGCTGTCGAACTTCGAGGGATCGAGCTTGCTCAGATCGATGATCTGCACTCCGACATCGACTGCCGTTTCCGGTTCGATGTGATAAATCCCGCACTCCAGCTCCTCCTGCGTTCGCCGATCACGTTCAGCTGCGTTGGCCGGATGAGCGAAATACGGGCGTGCGGAAAAATAGAGCAGGTTGTCTATCGAGGACTGAATTCGGCCGGATTCAATCTTGTCCAGTTCTCCGACCAGTTCCTCGTTGTTGGTCGTGCGAATGAACTCCTTGAGCTCACGCTCCCGACTTCGGGCAGTACCGGAGAGCACATTCGTAAAGCTGTGCATGTTCGATGAGACGAAATAAACCGGGCGATCGCTGAGGCCAAGACCAGCAAGCATCCCGGTCACTGGTGACCACCACTGCCGAGTTGCGCGGGTGTACCCGACGAAGCTGCCACCGAGCATGGTCAGTTCATAGCGCTTCTTGTCCTTGGCGATCAGGCCGACGTTTTTCCAGAGATTGGCGCCCCAGACACTTTGCAACCTGGCCCAATCCGACGGCGCAAACAGCAGGCGCTCACCGATTTGCGCTCGTTCTTCGTCCGTGAGTGATGCGCCGTCGGCACCGGCTGACGTGATCAGCTTCTTGAGCTCCGCGTCCTCCCGGATGATCCGGTGCATCTTGTTCCATTCGATCTGGTACGCCACGATCGTCGGAATCAGATCGTCGAGGTCAGATGTTGAAGCGATGTAAGCAGCCAGCGTCTCGTCGCCGTCAAACAACCAGCGACGGCGGCGGCCCGGTGCGCTCTGAATCTGCCAGTTCGAGAGATTGCTGTATCCCGCGCGAATGAACGCCTGCTGTTGCTGTCCGAGAACGATCAGCCGGACATCGACAATCGAGGCGGGAAGCCGCTGAACACCGTAAATGAACGCGTTGAGATCCGGTTCCTTTTCGAGTGCGCCGGCGTGCAACGAGGCTGCGGCCGTAATGTGCGCCGGCTCGAGACTGGAGACGGCAATCCCACCGGAACTTTGCAGCAGCGTTGTGTAGGTACGAACGTAAAGATCGACCTCACGCTTGCCTGGTCCGATCGCGTTGCGATCTCCGTCCAATCCGATGTGGCGATCTGCCTGCATTGCGTCCAACCCTGTGTCTCGACGTTACGATCTGCGTCGTTCGTCCCGGCTATTCGGCGCAGTATATCGATTGGCCAGGATGCTTAGACAGATTCAGGATTAATTCTCGACTGAATTCAGATCAGACTAGCGCTGATTGCGGGGCTGAACCTTGAGATCGATCGCCATCCAGATTCCTCTGGCAAATGGCAGAAAGAGAAACGGCAACCCGAGCGCGAGTGGCAAGACCAGCAGTTCGATCTGCCACCAGCGCCAGGTCGTCCAGATCAGGAGCACCGCGAGAATGAACATCGAGATCAATTCGGCGACCACGATGTTTACGGCTAACGCACCAAGAAAATAGCCGCTCTCGCGGACGAAGGCATACCCGCACGTTGGACACTCGTCCTTGATCGTCAGCCATCCCTTGTAGATTCCTGGCCCACCGCAAACCGGGCATTGGCGCTTGAAAGCACGAACTAACAAGGTCGACAGTGAGACGGTGATTTCAGAGGGTACGGACGTTCGATCGGTCATCAGGCTTGTCTCCGTCTGAGTTGCCAAAGCAGGGTGAGATAAGCAATCGCTGCCCATCCGACAAGCACAGCAATTGATTGCCAGGGATTGGTGAACAAAGGTTCCGAAGAAAGCGATTTCAGGATCAAGCGCATACCTGCACCGCTCGGGAACAGCGCCGCTGTTTGCTGCACCGAATCCGGCAACGGCTGGCCAATGAAGATTGCCGGCAGAATGAACGGGCGTCAGGAACAATCCCGACCAGGTATTGAGCTGATTTGCATTCTTGAAGACACCTGCCAGCAACAGTCCCAGTCCGAGCGAGGCTATAGCGGTCAGTCCAACTCCGAGCACGAACCAAAGCCAATGATGGACGTCAAGTCCAGTAGTGAGTAGGAACAACATCGTGGAAATTGCTATGTAGAACAATCCGAGGGCAGCCTTGGCTGCCACGACTTCCCAATACGGCATGGCCAGAACAAGCGCGTCGATCGTCTTCTTCTCAAACTCTTCGGCCAGAACGATCGGGATTGCCAATGCGGCAATCAAGGCAATCATCATCATCACGGCAATAGCCAGTGACCAGGTTCGCAGCCCAACTTTGTCGACCACGTTGTCCGGCGCCGCTTCCTGAGCCTGAACGATGTTGATCGTGACTGGAAATGTCTGCCCTGCCATCTCGCGGAGGGTCGGGTCCAACGCAGCCAACACATAATCTCCGCCGACATCCACGCCCGGAGCCCTGATTACGGTCAGCTGTGGATTTGCGCCGGTCGCGACGGCTGAATCAAATCCGGTCGGAATGACCAGACCCAATTGATGCATCCTCTTCAGATACGAGTCTGGATACGTCGGCGGGATCGTCATATCGGTTGATGGTCAAACGGACCCGTCCGTCGAGACTCTCCTCAATCCGCGAAAGCAGTGCCGTATCGTCTTCGGATGAGAACGCAATCGTCGCGTTGATTGTCGACACGGTGGAATCGTCAAAGGTCAGGTTGTAGAAGATACCGATCCCGAGCGGAAGGATGAGTGCAATAAGTACCCGGGCATCGCGAATGGCGTCCTTGAGATCCTTTATGAAGATTGCGTAAACACGCCGCAACGAAGTCATCATTGGCTACTGGCCGGTCCTGCAATGGCGATAAAGACATCTTCAAGAGTGCCTTCGTGGGAGTGGATAGTCATCACCTGACCATCGGCGATCCAGTGCTCGAGGCGAGATGCATCAGATGCTGAATCAAGGTCAATCTCGACTGCCTCGCGCGAGGCAAGAAGCACATTTGCGGAACGTCGACCGAGCCGCAGTTTCAGTTCACGCGGTGAATCCATCGCCACTATCTTGCCGGCGTTCAGAAATGCGACCCGATCGCACAGTTCATCAGCTTCGTTCATGTAATGAGTAGTCAGGAAAACGGTTGTCCCGGTTCTGGCGAGACCGGTGATCAAGTCCCGCAATTCTCTGGCCGACGACGGATCGAGTCCCCGGGTTGGTTCATCGAGGAAGAGCACGCGGGGTGAGTTGATCAAGGCGCGAGCGATGATCAGGCGCTGCTTCATTCCAGTTGAATAGGATTTGACCCGGCGTTTGGCGCTCTCGATCAGGCCCACAGTCTCGAGTAATTCGGTCACACGGGAATCAGGAACTCCGTACAGACGGGCGAAGACAGCCAGATTGTCCCAGCCGGTCAGTCGCTCATAAACATTGGCATCCTCAAACACGAGGTTAATGAGCGGCTTGATGCTGGCGTGCTGGGTGGCGATATCGAAGCCAGCGATAGTTGCGCGTCCCGACGTTGGCTTCGTTCGACCGGTCAGCATGCGGATGGTGGTCGTTTTGCCAGCACCGTTATGACCGAGCAAGCCAAAGACTTCACCCTCGGCCACGTCGAATGTGATTCCGTCCACCGCGCGGACGTTTCCGTAATGTCGTACCAGATTTTCGACGGAGACTACAGTGCTCATCGGATCCGGTGCTCATTCCCTGTCTGGTCGAATGTGCAAGCTCCAAAGCTGCCCAACAGACGGTACACTACCAGCCTCAGGGACACCTGATTCGGCACAAGCACCACAGGAGCGGTTTGGACATGTTCGCGATGTTACTTGTAACGATTGGATCGGTCGGAGCCACAAGTGGTTTCATGCTTTACGGGATCGCTGGGACAATTGTTGACGGCCACGATCTGATGTCCCAGATTGGCGTAATCAGCATGATTGTCGGCACGATCATGACGGTCGTTGGCGCTGTTATGTACCGGGCCAGTGAAAAGCGCCTTGAGGAATCCCTCCGCCGCTAAAAGTCAGTTAAGAATTTGAAACTTGTCCATGGCCGGAGTCAACGCTCCGGCCATTGCGTTTGTTGCACCACGATGTCATCGCCGGAATACCAGATCTCCCGCGCTTCGCCGCAAAGGTAAAGCGATCCCGTAACAATCACCGTGCCGTGTTCTCGTGCAGCAAGCCGAGCCAGTTCAACCGCATGCACAGGTGAATCGGCAGCAATTACGGGTGCGTCGGTCATTCCATTCAGGATGCCCAGCATTTCAGCCGGAAGCAGCGCGGGTTTACCGATTACGTCGGGACTCGAGACGACTATCTGATCGAGATGAGGTGCGAGCATGGCAATCATTTCGTTGAAGCGCTTGCTGGCAAGGAACCCAACGACTCCGATAGTAGGTCTTGGCATCATCTGCAGGTCGCGAATTAGTGAGGACATCTTTTGCTCGTTGTGCGCGCCATCGAGGATCACGGTTCCTGGTCCGGGCATCCGCTCGAACCTGGCTGGAATCCGATTGGACTTGAGGCCACGATCTATCGCGCCAATTGCAATGTCAGGCTTGAATGCACGGGCAGCGGCTACGGCGACCGCTCCGTTCACGGCCTGGATAGAACCTCCAATCCCATTGGTCAGCAGAAAGCCTGAGTGCGCATCTGTCCAGTACACCGTTCCGGAGGATCCTTGCGTGATACCAATCTGCAATTCGGTGATCTGTTCGATTCCGGCCACACCCACCAGTGCAGCCTCCTGATTGATTTGGGCAATCGCTTCAGGCTGGACAACGGAATGGACGACGCTACTACCTGACTTGATAATGCCGGCCTTGTGCCAGGCAATCTCTTCGATTGACGAGCCGAGTGACTCAACGTGGTCTATGCCGACGCTGGTAATCACTGCAACGTCCGGCTGGACGACGTTGCTGAGATCGAATCGTCCTCCGGCACCGACTTCAATGATCGCCACATCAGGCTTGAATCTGCGCATAGCCAGCATGACAATGGCCATCCACGCCTCGCCATACGTCAAATGCTCACGATCATATCCATCCGCCGCGGCGATCACCTCGTCCGCCAGGGCGGCGAGATCGGTGCTGGAAATCAGTCGGCCATCGAACTGAATCTTTTCCGTTGAGACCTGGAGATAGGGCGAAGTGTGCAGCAGTGTCCGCAACCCTGCAGCCTGGAGAATCGATGCAATCGCCGTTGCAGTCGAGCCCTTACCGGATGTACCAGTGACGTGAATGACCGGGACCTCCAAATGCGGATTGCCGAGGAACTCCATGAATCCCTGCATCCAGGCCAATCGTTCTACCGCCCTGGCCTGAATCGCAACCAAACCAGGTTCATGGTTCGGAGCAAGGTCAATCAGGTTATCGAGTCGTTTATTCGTCAGGCGATAAAGCTCGTACGAGTTCATGGAACGAAACCTTACTGCTCACGAACTGGCAGGTCGGCTTTGGGGCGCAGGATTAGCCAACAGCGTGACCAGCAGAAGCGGCAGTATCAACATGGTCGTGATCATGGTCAGTATCGAATAGGATCCAAAACTGACCACCAGGCCGGCGCAAATTCCGGCCGTAGCGCCGCCAAACCCCATCAGGACATCGGCCGTGCCCTGGACGTTCGGACGCTGGGGAGCCGGAACTGCGTCAGTGAGCAACGTCGATCCAGCGATCATCGTGCACGACCAACCGAGACCGAGCATGGTCAAGCCAACCGCGAGTTGGGTTGACTCGTGTCCGCTGGCAGTACCGGCAACCGCAAAGGAACCGAGCAGAATCACGCAACCAACCGCGATGACTGGCTTGCGACCGATGCGGTCCACCGCCATTCCGACCAGCGGTGACGCCGCGTACATACCAGCGATATGCAGACTGATGACCAGTCCGATCACCTGCAGTGAGGCATCGGCGTGACGCAGGTGGACTGGTGTCATCGACATCACGGAGGTCATGACGGCCTGACCGAGAATGACCGCGCCGAGTCCAAGTTTGGCCGATGGAGTCTCAGAAATGACCGCAAGTGCTGTCTTGATCGAGCGGTCAACCTGCGCCTTGTAGGGGGTCCCGGTGATCGCCGTTTCTCTCGACCGAGCCTCAAGCAGCGGGTCTGGTCGGAGTCGGAGGAAGACAAGCAGCGCAGCGAGTCCATAAACCACAAACGAGAGCAAATATGGCCCGGCAAGTTTTGGAATTTCGATTGACTCAGCGATCTTGCCCATCGGTGATGACAGGTTTGGCCCGAGCACCGAACCCAGCGTCGTGGCCCAGACAACGATGGAGAGGTCGCGACCTCTCCGGGCGATCGGAGCCAGGTCGGTGGCGGCGTAACGGGATTGCAAGGTGGCGGTCATTCCACCACCGGAACAGACCAGACCAACAAGGACCAGCGGAAACGAACCTAGCTTGGCAGCAATGACGACGGTGATCGCTCCGAGGATTCCAAACGCATAGGCGAGCATCAGGCCAGGACGGCGACCCCGGTCGTCCATGACTCGGGAGACAGGTATCGCGATCAGTGCCGCGCCGACTACGTACGATGCGGAGGAGACTCCGCTGAACGAATCAGACGAGAGGTCGGCTGCCAGAAGTGCACCGACGGCGGCACCCGCAGCAACGCCAATTCCACCAAGAATCTGGGCGACGGCGAGGACAGTAAGTACACGTTTCTGGGTGGCTGCATGGGCGAACGCAAGTGGATTTGTTTCAGTGCTCACGACGATGAGTGCTCGTTTCGATCGGAGGGTGGGACGTGTGCGGTTGATCCGGTCTCGCGCTGGCAAATTGTCGCATGGCGAACGAAACGGCACAGCCATTCAGGTGTTGTCTTCTTTTTGCGACAACATCTTGACAACTCCGAAATCTGCAGCTATTTTTCTATCCAACAGGGGGAGTAACCCACGCTGTGCGCCCGCATAGCGGTTTCTGATCGTCAGTACGCCTTGTGGCCGGTCAGAACAACGAACATCGGCACTGCGATGTCGTCGGGACAGACTCTGACTTATCCGTATTACGGATGGTCGGGGTTTTTTTGTGTCCGGCACATCCCTGGAGTTACACGATGTTTGATCAGTTGATGGACCTGCTCGATCGAGAAAAGCGCACAGGTGAAAAGAAGCGAGGTGGCCTACGAGGTTTCCTTCAGCAGCTGGCGGCGAGGGGGCCGACTCCGACCAGGAAGAGAGGGCCACGGACCAACGACGGCGGAATCGGCATGGGGACGATTGGGACGACGATATCCCCTCGTCTCGTCGCCGTGACCGTGACGCATTCGATTTCGACTAGCGTCGTTCGCGCTGAATCGAATCAATAGAGAGACCAAAATGGATTTCGCCCAGTATCTTCCGTGGATTCTTTTCCTCACGTTTGTTGCCGCCATGCTCGCGCTGGATCTTGGTGTCTTTCACCGAGATGCGCACGAAGTAGGACGCCGGGAAGCACTCGCATGGAGCGCCGTCTGGATCGGGATGGCGATCATCTTCAATATCGGCGTCTACCTGTTCAAAGGCACCGATGCGGGTATCGAGTGGACTACCGGATACCTGATTGAAAAGTCGCTCAGTGTAGACAACGTCTTCGTCTTCCTGCTGATCTTCAGTGCCTTCAGTGTTCCTGCGGCGCTCCAACATCGGGTGCTGTTCTGGGGCATTGTCGGTGCGTTGATCATGCGCGCCGTCCTGATCGCGTTTGCCGGGGTTCTGCTGGGATCGCTTCACTGGATGATCTATGTATTCGGGGCGTTCCTGATCTTCACTGGCATCCGTTTCGTTCGAGGCGGTCACGAGACACCGTCCCTGGATGACAACCGACTGGTGAGGTTGGCGCGGCGGTTCTACCCGGTTACCGAAACCTACGAGGGGCAGAGGTTCTTCGTCAAGCGCGACGGCGTTCGCTACCTGACTCCGCTCTTTCTGGTGCTGCTGCTCATCGAAAGCACAGACCTGGTCTTTGCGGTCGATTCAATTCCGGCAATCTACGCGGTGACCGATGATGCGTTCATCGTCTTCACGTCAAACATCTTCGCGATTCTCGGTCTTCGTGCGCTGTACTTCGTGCTTGCAGGCTATCTGGCCGGTTTGAGGTACCTCAAAGTGGGATTGGCTGGCGTCCTGATCTTTGTCGGCTCGAAGATGATTCTGGTCGATGTGTACAAGGTCAATCCGCTGGTCAGCCTCGCCGTCATCATCTCAATCCTTTCGATAGCGCTGGTCGCCTCGCTCAGAAATCCGGCAGACGAGGGCGATGAGCATGGGCTGCCCCTAACCGGAGCCCATTAATTCTCCAGGTCTGGACTGCCCGTACTGTGTAACGGGCAGTCCTCTCTGTACTTGACATCGATCACGTACTTGGCTACGGTTGCCTGCACAGAGGGAGTAACCTACGCCTCGCACCCGCGAGGTGGTTTCTGGCCGTCATTACGCGACGCCGCCGGTCAGAGACGCGCTCATCGCTCCAGGCGATGTCGTCCGGTAAGACTCTGACTTATCCCTTCAGCGGATGGGTCGGGTTCTTTTTACCGGCACATCGAATGTAACCGGAGCATCTTCCTTGCCTCAACACCCTTGCGCCCACCGAAATGCACCCGTCTGGCCAGGTCCGGTCGGCGAGATCGGCTTTGTCCGTTCTCGTTGTCTGGTCAATTCAGAAGGGATCAAATAAATCGTGGATATCATGCAGTACTGGCCGTGGGCGCTGTTTCTGGCGTTTGTCGGAACAATGCTTTATGTCGATCTAGCAATTCTGCACAAGGACGCCCATGAAGTTTCCCGCAAGGAAGCCCTCATGTGGACGGCCGTGGTCGTCTCTTGCGCAATCATCTTCAACATTGGCGTGTACATCTTCCAGGGGACGACCGCCGGTATTGAGTGGACAACCGGCTACCTGATCGAGCAATCGCTCAGCGTCGATAACGTCTTCGTCATCCTGCTCCTCTTCAGCGCGTTCGCTGTACCGCCTGCCTATCAGCACCGGGTGCTCTTTTGGGGTGTGCTCGGGGCGCTAGTCATGCGCGGAATCCTGATCGCCTTCGCCGGCTTCCTGATCCATCAGCTGCACTTTGTGATCTACCTCTTCGGCGCGTTCCTCATCTTCACGGGTATCAAGTTCCTGACCGAGAAGGAGACCCACGTTCCGACACTGGAGGACAACAAGCTGGTCCAGTTGGCCAGGCGATTCTTCCCGGTCACCGAAACGTACGAAGGACAGAAGCTCTTCGTGATGCGCGAAGGTGTCCGGTACATGACCCCGCTGATGCTGGTCCTGATCCTCATTGAGAGCACGGACCTGGTCTTTGCGGTCGATTCAATTCCGGCAATTTATGCCGTAACGGATGATCCGTTTATCGTATTTACGTCGAATATCTTTGCGATTCTGGGCCTCAGGTCACTTTACTTTGTGCTGGCTGGTTACCTGGCCGGACTCAAATATCTGAAACCTGGGCTGGCAGGCGTGCTCACGTTTGTCGGACTCAAGATGATCCTCGTTGACGTCATCAAGATTCACCCGCTCGTCAGCCTGCTAGTGATCATCACGATCCTGAGTATCGCCTTCATCGCATCGATCAGGGCGCGAGATGATGGACCAGTGGGCCCGATTGACCCGCCGATTGATCCGAGCGTTATTCCATCACATTAACTGAGATCTGGGCGCCGACCGGCCGTTGGCCGCACTCAGGGATTCGTTTCCAATCTCAACTGACCGCTAGCGAGCGGCGATGCGGTCAGTTGTCAGCCAGAAACGATCCATGATTGCGGCTTGCTCGCCAGCAGTCATCAGGCGGGGCTGATTGAAGTCCTCGATTTCGACACCGCGGGTGCGAACGTCGACGCAGGTATTGCCGCGCATGACGAGTTCAAGAATCAGACCCTGTCGAGTCTGTACGCTGAACATTTGGTCGAAGATGAAGTTGCCGACCGAGTAGACAATCGGCTTGCCGTCGTAGAGCTCCATCCCCTGCACCACATGGGGATGGTTGGTGACGACACAGGTGGCTCCGCGATCCAGTGCGGCCCGTGCGCCCTCAATCGCCCAAGGCGGCGGCATCTCCGAGTACTCGACGCCGTAATGGAAGTACGGGATCACGATGTCATGGTTGGCCGCGAGGTCCTCAATATCGGGCAGGAAAATGTCCGGATCGTACGGGAACGTGCCAGGTGTATCGCCTGTGGCACCGGCATATCGGTCGCCACCAAGCCAGGAGCGGTCGACGGTTGCGTTAACTTCGCGCGGTTCGACATTCGCCGTCACACCATCGATACCGATGATTGCCACTGAAAGGCCGTTGATTTCGGTAGTGAAGGCAGCGCGGGCGTCATTCAGGTTCCAACCCGCGCCGACCCGACCTATCCCGTAGGTGTCCAGAGCATTCATCGTATCGGTCAGACCCTGCGTCCCCCAGCCGGCCGTGTTCCATGCACTGTGATTGTTGGCCAGGCTGGCTACGTCGATCCCGGCCATCTCAAATCCCTCTAGCATCCGGGTGCTGGCCAGGAAGTCGAAGGTTGAGCCGTCGGTCGGAACCTCGAGATCGTCAGAGAGATTGCCTTCGAGATTGGCGACGGTCAGATCGTAAGACTTGAGCAAATTGGCGACGCGGTGGAAAGGGTGGGTGTAGTCGTTGTACTGCCGCATCTTGATGCCGACGTTGCGGCCAGGCACGATATCGCCGACGAAGCCGATGCGCGTGACTGCTTCTGAGGACGCACCGTTACGAAGTGGATCAAACCCATCGACCGCCAGCACATTGACTGTGCAATCGATCTGATCCACCGGTACCAATGCGATGCCGCCGAATCCCTCCGGCGAATTCAGAAATTCGGACAGACCAGCGAAATCGCCGAATGATTGTGTTGCGGCAAGTCCATCAAGTTGAACTCCGTCCAAACCAACCGGAGTTACCGCAAGTTCCAGAGCGGAGCCGACTTCAAGCCAGGTTGGTATCTGCCCGCTGACCAGAGCGCCGATATCCTGCGACGCGAGATCGAACAATGGCAATCGCGGGGACGTGACCAGGGCCATTCCTTCGGGAACGGCCGATTGTGGCGCCGATTTGATCACGTTCGGAGCGGAGACCGGGACATTCGCGACCTGGGTAGTAGCGGTCGGTTGAACCGGGACATTCGCAGGTGGTTCCGTGGCCGCTGCGCCGTTGTGATTGCCAGCCATTGTCGAAACGGCGGCGGCTGTTCCCGCCGCACCAGCGAGCAACGCAGCGCACCAACGCCGACCGTGCGGCGATTTACCTTGCGATTCAGGATTTCATCGAACTGGATTGGCATGGTGACACTGGCCTCTGAGTCGGGCGCGATTGTACCGGGGCATTCTACCCCCGGTCAGTCACGCCACGACGATCAAGGTGGATGCATGCGTGCTTGAGCGTCCGGTTAACCCCTAAAGGAACCGACCGAGGCCTTCGAGCAAGGTGTCGACATCTGCCTGGGTGTTGTACGCCTGAATCGACACGCGGATGAACTGGCGGCCTTGCCAATCTGAACAGGGTATCTCGATCTTCATCTGGTCGTACAGATTGGTTTTGAGTTCGCCGATGTTGTTGGTGCGAACCGGGCAGGTTGCCATTTGCATGAACCAACCTTCGTTTTCCGGCGAGATTACTGGCAAATCGGTCAACATGGCGATCCGGCGGCGAGCCTGGCAGACGAGTTCATGGCATGCCTTCTGCCGCTCCGGCCAGTTGTGCTCGGCCTGGAACTTGATGGCGGCCGGGACTGCCAGGAACGATGCCGGGTCGCGAGTCCCTTGCCATTGATTGCGGCGAAGGAACTGCTTGGTCGGTTGTCCAGGATGCTCACCCCAACCCCAACTGACGATCATCGACTCGACGTATTCCTGATGCTCCGGTCGCACATAAAGGAAGGCAGCACCTTTCGGCGCGCACAACCATTTGTGCAGGTTGCCGGTGTAGAAATCCGCGCCGATCGCCACCATGTCCAGAGGAATCTGACTTGGGGCATGGGCACCGTCGATCAGCGTCAGGATTCCACGTTCGCGGGCCCGACGACAGAGTTCCTCGATCGGAAAGATGAGCGCGCTGAATGAGGTTATGTGGGAGAGGTACAGAACCTTGGTCTTGTCGGTCACCTGAGCCCAGATGGTCTCGACCAGATCGGCATGGGTCGTCACCGGCAGTGCGATGGCGGCTCGTTTGATGACAACGCCATTCTTTTCGTGCAGGTATTGCCAGGTTAGGTCGCAGGCACCGTACTCGTGATCACAGGTGACCACCTCGTCACCTGCCTCAAGCGCGAGGGAGCGGAGCACGATGTTGACCCCGGCGGTGGCGTTGTCGGTGTAGATCAGGTCATCCGGATCAGCGTTAATGTAGGCACCCAGCGCGGCCCGACTTTCTTCCAGCAGATCGTGATAGCGGCGACCGAGGAATTCGACCGGCTGGCGTTCAAGTTCCAGTTGCCAGCGCTGGTACTCCTCGAAAACGGGTTTGGGACAGGCGCCGAATGAACCGTGGTTCAAAAAGGTGACTTCGGGATCAAGCAGGAAGTGGGATCGAAAGTTCTCGGTCATCTGGTGCGCCCATTCTCTGTAGGATTCGTATTTCGCGGTTGCAGTGTATCCGTGATTTGAACAGGTGAACGGGTATGACAATGATGACAAATACAACAACGAGACCGGTCGCAATCGTGACCGGAGCAAGTCGCCGGAATGCTCTGGGTGCTGCCACGTGTCGGGCGCTGGCTGGAAGCGGTCACGACATCTATTTCACGCACTGGTCTTCCTATGACAAGGCGATGTACGACGGGGTTGCGCCCGATGAGCCGACCCTGATCCAGGCCGAACTCGAAGAGCTTGGAGCACGGGTAGCGCATAGTTCAGTCGATTTGATGCGTGCAGAATCGGCCGACGAGATCATCGCAGACTGTACTGAGCGACTTGCGCCACCGAGTGTCCTTATCAACAACGCGGCGTATTCGACGACGCAACAGTGGGACGAGTTGAGTCGCCGACGAGATTGACCGGCATTACTTCGTCAACACCCGAGCATCGACTCTGCTCTCGATCGCGTTTGCGAAGCAGTTTGCCGCTGGTCATGGCGGGCGAATCATCAGCATGACGTCCGGGCAGGGGCTGGGACCGATGCAAACCGAGCTCGCCTATGCGGCAAGCAAGGGCGCGATCGAGGCGTTTGTCCGATCGTTCGCTATCGCGGTTGGTCACAAGGGCATCACGGTGAATGCGGTCAATCCGGGACCAAATGACACCGGCTGGATGACGGACGAGCTCAAGGACGTACCTGACGCCGAAGTTCGCGCTTGGGCGGATTGGTATGCCGACCGATGTGTCCAAAGTCATCGCGTTCCTGGCCAGCCCCGATGCGGACTGGATCACCGGTCAGATCATTAACATCGAAGGCGGATTCACCCGGGACTAGGCACTCTCGAATGCGGCGGTTGGTTTCGGATAGCGGACTGCGCCAATCACCATCAGGATGGTCGTGATGATCATGTCTGGCGCGATCTGGAGTTGATGGTGAATCGTTCGATGGGTCCCCGGTCGTGGGCTCTGCTCTTGGCCCTCTCGGTGATCTGGGGTGGCTCGTTCATCTTCAATCGGTATGCGCTGAACGATTTCGAGCCGCTCACGGTCGTTTTAAGCCGGGTCGCTATCGCGGCTCTTGCCTTGCATCTCGTAATCCGGATGCGCGGAATGGCAATGCCAACCGATTGGTCAACCTGGCGCTTGTGGTTGGTGATGGGCATCCTCAACAATGCGATTCCGTTCACCCTGATCGTGTGGGGGCAAACCCGGATCACCAGCGGCCTCGCCTCGATCCTGAATGCAACGACTCCCCTCTTCGCCGTAGTTCTGGCGCACTTCCTGACCAGCGACGAGCGGATGACCGCCAACCGGATCGCCGGCGTACTTCTCGGCATTGCCGGAGTGATGGTGCTGGTCGGAATGGATGTGCTCGACAGTGCTGGAGTGGGCACCTGGGGCAAGATTGCCTGCCTGGGAGCGTCGATTTCGTACGCATTCGCCGGGATCTGGGGTCGGAAATTGCGCGCGAATCCGCCGCTGATCAACGCCGCCGGTCAGGTCACCTGCACATCGATTGTGATGGTGTTGATCGCGGTTGCCGTCGACAAACCGTGGCAGGTGGAGGACGTCGCCGTTTCGTCTGTACTGGCGCTGCTTCGGACTCGGATTGTTGAGCACTGCAGTGGGCTACATGATTTTCTTCAGGCTGCTGAGTACCGCAGGTGCGACCAACACGCTGCTGGTGACGCTGATCATCCCGGTTTCGGCACTGTTCCTGAGCTGGCTGCTGCTGGACGAACACATCCGTACGGACGACGTCATCGGAATGGTGCTGATTGGAGCCGGATTGCTGGCGATTGACGGACGTGTCGGGGCATTGGTCAAGGCCAAAGTGGTGCAATCGCGCGCGGTCTCTGCTAGTGTGCTTCACGGCGACTAATGCACATGTGAGGCAACTAATTATGGTGACCGCGGCAAACGGCAAGACGATCTGGTTCAAGGGAGCGTGCCCGCACGACTGCCCGGATACCTGCGCGACGGTTGTCGAGGTCGATCCGGCGTCGGGTCGGGCGGTCAGTTTTGGCGCGGCCAAGGACCACGCTTTCACCGACGGTTGGCTCTGCGCCAAGGTGCGGCCATATCTGGAGCGGGTTTACGCGCCAGACCGGATTCTCTATCCGATGCGGCGAACCGGACCCAAGGGATCCGGCCAGTTCGAGCGGATCACCTGGGACGATGCCCTCGCGGAGATCAAGACCCGTTGGTCGGCGATCATCGAGCAGCACGGAGCGTCGGCGATTCTTCCGTACACGTATAGCGGCACGCTCGGTCTGGTAGAGCTTGCCGTTTCGGCCACTCGTTTCTGGGGGCGGCTGGGTTCGAGCGAATCTGTTGGTGATCTCTGCGACGGTGCCGGCAATGCCGCGCTGGACGCCACGTTCGGAGGCGCCTACGGTCCGGACCCGCACCATGTTCTCGACAGCAAGATGGTAATCATCTGGGCGCACAACCCGGCCTCGACCAGTCCACATTTCATGCCGCTCCTGCGCGAGGCACAGCGCAATGGGGCGAAGATCGTCGTGATCGATCCCCGTCGCTCGAAGACGGCCCGTTCGGCTGATTTGCATATTCCAATCAAGCCGGGCACAGATGCGGCACTTGCCCTGGGGATGATGAACGTCATTTTCAGCGAGGGCTTGCACGACGAGGCCTGGCTCGAAGCAAACACGGTTGGCTGGCGTGAGCTGAGAGATCGGGCCGCTGAATACCCGGTGGATCGAGTCGCCGCAATAACAGGTGTGGGTGCTGAAACGATTCAGTCGCTCGCCCGCGAATACGCGACCACCAAGCCGGCAATGCTCAAGATTGCGCCCGCCCTGAACCGGCACGAGCATGGCGGTCAAACCGTCCGCGCAACCTGTTGTCTTCCCGCCGTTGCCGGTCAGATTGGTATCCGGGGCGGCGGATTGTATGAAGGGACCGGGAGCCATCTGCAGTGGGATGGCGAGGCGATCACCCATTCCAGTCAGTACCCAGGCCCGCAGCGTCCGATCAACATGGTTCAGCTGGGCGACAACCTGACCGGCAAGATCACTGATCCGCCGATCATGTCGCTCTTCATTTACAGTTGCAATCCGGTTGCGGCATCGCCAAATTCCGCCCAGATCATCGAGGGCTTGCTGCGGGATGACCTGTTTACGGTTTGCCACGAGCAGTTCATGACTGACTCCGCCCAATACGCCGATATCGTGCTGCCAGCGGTGACCCAGCTTGAGCGCGTCGATTTGCACCGACCGTACGGGCATCTCCATCTGCAATACAACGAGAAGGCGATTGAACCGCTTGGCGAAGCTGTTTCCAACTGGGATCTGATGCGCCGACTTGCGACGACCATGGGATTCACGGAGCCGTGGTTGCACCAGACCGCGGAAGAGGTGATCGAGGAGATCCTGACCGCCAGCATCCCCAACAACCCGAATCTCGAAGGCGTCTCGATGGACCTGCTCAAGCGGGATGGCACATTCCAGTATCCGTACTGGGACAAGGTGCCGTTTTCCGATGGTGTCTTCCCGACGGCCTCGGGAAAGATGGAGCTGAGCAGCTCTGTCTTTGCTGCGGCCGGACTCGATCCGATTCCGAACTGGTATCCCGTTGCCGCCTACGAATCCGCTCGCCCTGGTGGGCTGATTGTTATCTCGGCTGCCGCGCACCATTTCGTGACGACCAGCATGGCCAATCAGCCGTCGCTCCTGCACAAGGAGGGCGAGCCGGTCCTCGAGATGCATCCGGACGATGCCGCCGAGCGCGGGATCGAGCACGGCATGACACTCTGGGTCGAGAACGAGCGGGGTAACTGTCTGCTGAAGGCGATCGTGACGGACGACATTGCCCGCGGAGTGACGATTTGCCCGAAGGGTCACTGGGCTTCGCTCTCCCCGGGTGGACGGACGATCAACTGGCTGATTGGCGATGGCATCACCGATATCGGGATGCAGGCGGTCTATCACAGCACATTGATCTGGGTCCGACCAGCGTCCGAATCCGAACTGCCCCAATCGGTTGCCGAGCCCGAACTCGCACTGGCCGGAGACTGAACTATGGGTCGCGTTCGCCACGGGGATCAATTCCCCATGCTTGCATTCATTCTGCTGCATTAGCGACCTCAACCATAGGTCGACTTCGGCGGACTGACTGACGTCCGCACACTGCACAGGAAAAGATTCAGATGAAGCGCGCGAAGGATTCGTCGCGGCTGTCCGGCAGCCTGTTTGGCGAACGCAATTTTCGTTACATGTGGGGCGCGGCGACGGTTTCCGCGTTCGGTTATTACGTCACCGACATCGCCATTCCCCTGTTGGCAATCGATCAGCTGGATGTCAGCTCGTTCGAAGCCGGGATGATTCGGGTTGTCCAGCAACTGCCGAATCTGCTGTTCGGTCTGTTCCTCGGCGTGCTTGTGGATCGGGTCCGCAAAAAGGGTCTGCTGATCTGGTCAGACATTGTCCGGGCACTGGTTTTGCTGATCATTCCGCTGGCCGCATTCTCGGGATCATCTCAACCTGCCAATCGTCCTCTGCGTGGTGTTCGTGACCGGCGGACTGAATCTGCTTTTTGATATATCGAATGGTGCCTTCATCCCGCTCGTGATCCCCAGGGCTCGCTTGATTGAGGGCAACTCGAAAATCGAGGCGAGTTATGCGACCGCGCAGATGGGTGGACCAGCAATCGGTGGCACGCTTGTCTGCCTTGTTCACTGCACCGTACGCCATTCTGCTGACGGCCTTTACCTTGATTTCGTCGGCTGCGCTGATCCGCCGGACCAATGTGGTCGAGCCGCCTGCGGTGGTAGTTCCGGATCGCTCGGTGATGGGCGATATTCGGGAAGGGTTGTCGTTTGTCTGGAGACACCCCCAGATGCGACCGGTCCTTCTGACTGCGCTTGGGCACAGCTTTTTCGGCTGGATGTTCCTCTCCGTTTACATCCTGTACATGAAACGTGACCTTGAGATCAGCGATTTTCAGATCGGTCTGGTCTTTGCGGCTGGTGGCATCGGCGCACTATTGGGGACCTTGATCACACCGTGGCTGAACAATCGATTTGGTGTCGGCCCTGTGATGGTGGCTGGCAATCTACTCTTCGGAGTGACGGGTCTCTTGATTCCGGTGGCGGTATTGGTCCCCGAATATGCACTGCCGCTCGTGATTGCCGCGGAGTTTCTGCAGTACCTGGCCGAATTGCCGTTCTTCCTGAACGCAATTACCTTGCTTCAGATGCAATCGCCGGATGCGATGCGCGGCCGGGTCATGTCGACGCGCAAGTTTCTGACCTGGGGTGTGCAGCCATTTGGCTCGTTGCTGGGGGGCGTTCTGGCGACGTTGATCACGGTACCATGGACGCTGGCGGTTGGGGAATTCGGATTGCTGGCGGTCGGCATCTGGCTGCTGATGAACCCGATTCGCCACATGCGGGTTGTGCCACAAATTGAAGGGTTGGAAGCAGATGTCCGGGCTTAGTCATGCACGTGAGCGATCCATTTCGGGTGAGCCGGTTTCGATTGAGTTGCCGCGACCACGACCGGAGCGAAAGACATTCGACGGGCGGACCGTAACCGTGGAACCACTCGACGCCGATCGCCATGCTGCCGATCTCTACCCACTCTTCCACGGCGATGCGAAACGGGAAGCGGTCTGGGATTACCTGCCGTACGGGCCGTTCCCGACCGTGGCCGAGTACACCGAATGGGTGCGGCAGGTTGCGGCCAAGGACGATCCGCTGTTCTACGCGATCCGGGTTAAGTCCCGCGATCGGGTTGAGGGCATCGCGTCACTTGATGGAGATCAAGCCGGCCACCGGGTCGATCGAAATCGGGCACATCAATATCAGTCCCAACCTGCAGAACTCGACCGAAGCGACTGAGGGTCTGTTCCTGCTGATGCGGCATGCGATGGACGACCTGGGCAATCGCCGGTTCGAGTGGAAATGCAATGCGCTGAACGAGGGATCCCGCAAGGCGGCGGCCAGGCTCGGATTCAGTTACGAGGGCACGTTCTACAACCACAATGTGATCAAGGGGCGCAACCGGGACACCGCCTGGTTCTCGATTACCGATGCGGATTGGCCAGCGATCCGGGCCAACTTCGAGACGTTTCTCGATGCGGGCAACTTCGACGATAACGGTGGCCAGAAAGTGTCCCTCGGCGACCTCAACCGGAGTCTTAAATGAGCCTGACCAATGTTGGCATCCTGATTTTCGATGACGTCGAAGTCCTCGATTTCTGCGGTCCATTCGAGGTCTTTTCGGTGGCGTCCAAACCGGGCCTGCCAGAGACATATCCGGACAATCAGCTGTTCAAGGTCCACACGGTCGCCGCGACTGCCGCACCGATCCGCACGGTCGGCGGCATGACGGTCACGCCTGCTTGCACGATCGATGACCATCCCGATTTCGAGATTCTGGTTGTGCCTGGCGGTTTCGGCACACGCGCAATCGAAGAGGGAGATCAGCGCGTAATCGACTGGATCGCGGCGCAGGCCGAGAAGTTGTCGCTTCTGACCTCGGTGTGCACCGGCGCGTTCCTGTTGGCCAAGGCGGGTGTACTGGACGGCAAACGGGCAACCACACACTGGGGCAGTATCGATTCACTTCGTGAGACGTATCCGGCCGTCGATGTGACCGGCGACGAGCGGGTTGTCGACCTCGGCCGGGTGATCACGTCAGCCGGAATCAGTGCGGGAATCGACATGGCGCTCCATGTGGTCAGCCGACTGCACGGACCTGAGGCGGCTGTTCAAACCGCCCGCGACATGGAATATCGCTGGGAGCCAATCTGATGCAGGATCTGGTGACGCTGATTACTGACCTGGTCGAGATCGAGTCGGTCAATCCCATCATTGGATCCGACGGGCTCCGGAGAGGGTCGAATAGCGGCATTCGTCGCGATCTGGATGGAGCAGGCGGGGCTCGAAGTCACGACTCAGGAGACGGCGAGCGGACGACCGAATGTCATCGGAATCCGGCGTGGGACTGGTGGCGGGCGGTCGTTGATGCTGAACGCGCACATGGACACGGTCAGCGTCGGCGGGATGACCGATGGATTGTACCGCGCGAGTCGACGGCAACCGCCTGTACGGGCGCGGGTCGTATGACATGAAAGCGAGTCTGGCCGCAATCATGCTGGCCGCGGTCGATCTCGGGTCCGAGCCGTTGGCCGGTGACCTGATCCTGACGGCGGTGACGGACGAGGAGTTCGCCAGCATCGGAACCCAGGCAATCGTGCGGGAATACACCGCCGATGCGTGCGTCGTCACCGAACCGTCACATCTCGAACTAACCGTCGCGCACAAGGGATTTGTCTGGGCGGACATTACGACCCGGGGAATAGCTTCACATGGTTCGCTACCGGATGTTGGCGTCGATGCAATTGCGGCCATGGGTCCGATTCTGACTGGCATTGCCGATCTGGATCGTCGGTTGCGAGCCGGTTCAGGTCATCCGTTGCTCAAGACCGGGTCACTGCACGCATCGCTGATCGACGGCGGTACCGAACTCTCGACGTATCCAGATCGATGCCGGGTTCAGATCGAGCGGCGGACCGTTCCTGGCGAGACCGACGAGATTGTGGCCGCGCAGTTCCGGGAACTGGTGGGGGATGCCGCTGAGCTGGAAATCGGGATCACTCGTCAGCCATTCGAGATCACTCCGGACGCAGAGCTGGTCTCGGTGATGCAGTCGGTGATTGCTTCCAAACTGGGAGCACCGGCTGAACTGACTGGAGTCGGCGGCTGGATGGACTCTGCCTTGACCTCGGCGGCGGGGATTCCAACCGTGATCTTCGGTCCGGTTGGCGAGGGAGCACACGCCGATGTCGAGTGGGTTGATCTCGACTCGGTGCAGACCTGTCGCGAGATCTACGCCGACCTTGCTCGCACCTGGTGCGCATAGCGGCCCGCCGAATCAGTCGGAAACAGGGGATCGCAGAAGGAGGAGCCTCATGACGAAGCACCGGATTTACACAATGCCATTCGTGCGTGTGTACCCTGAGTACGTAAACAAGGCCGAGCGAAAGGGTCGGACAAAGGAAGAGGTCGACGAGCTGATCTTCTGGCTTACTGGCTACGATTCTGCAGGCCTGCAATCGCAATTGGCGAACGAAACCGACTGCGAGACCTTCTTCGCCGAGGCACCCGCGCTCAACCCGTCCCGGTCGCTGATCAAGGGTGTGATCTGCGGCGTCCGGATCGAAGAGATCGAGGAAGAGACGATGCGGGAGATCCGTTATCTGGACAAGGTGATCGACGAACTGGCCAAAGGTAAGGCGATGGACAAGATCAAGCGAACGGCCGTTCAGGATACGGCCTAGTCATCAGTGATTTCGACGTCGCCGTGTTCGCGCTCGCCCTGCTTCGGGTTGACGTCATTCCGTCGCTCGATTTGTGGCATGTCCGGTTTCCTCGCGCCCAGTTGCCCTGATCGCTCTCCTGGCGATCAAGGTACGACCACCTTCGCTTGTGTTCAGTTCGCGCGCTACCCAGCGCTCCTGGCCTGCTGCTTTGCGACAATATGGTCCGATGAACATGCGAGCCAAGGAAATCGAGTGCCATGACTGAATCCGTACGACTTGATGGTTTGGTGCTGGTTCAGGGAGCGCGGGAGCATCCGCATGCGTTCCGACGGATTGAGGCGTCACTGCCAGGGAACGTTGTCGCCCTCGAGGACGCGGCCCCGGAAGGCGTGGCGACCATTCGACTTGCGTCAACCGCGTCCAAACCCGAAGGCGGGTTCTCGATTCGCACTACCGGCGGTATCCGGCCACTGGTCGACATCTCGGGTGGTCCGTTTTCCGGCGTGATCTACGGGGTCGAGGAACTGATCCAGCGACAACTCACTCCTGACGCAACCGTAGCCACAGGTGAGATCGAGCAGGCGCCGGGCCTGCCGTACCGCACGTGGTGGAACTGGGATCACACGACCAACTGGGACGTCAGCCAGATCGGCGTTCAGGAAATCGGTGTCATGAACCCCTATCACAAGCCGCCCGAGGGATTTTTGGCCGACTTCAAACGTGCGGTCGACTTCATGAGCATGAACCGGATCGCCGCTATCACGATCTTCGGGTTCTTCCGGGAATCGCACGGTGGTGTTGCCGCCGCTCAGGAGCTCTGCCGATACGCAAATGAGCGCGGAGTCCGGATCATGCCCGGCATCGCGATCAATGCGTACGGCGGGGTGGTCTGGGAAATGGACCACGAGTTCAACCTGGCGACGTGGCTGCGCAAACATCCGCACCTCGCAGCCGAGATGGAACGACCGCCGGGGTTCCAGTTGCAGGATCTGAGCTTCCCGCTCTTCTTCCCACGCGGCGATTACAGCGTTCGTGGTTGTCCGTCGAAACCCGAAAACCAGCAGTGGATGGAGGATGCGGTTTCCTGGTTGGCCGAGACGTGCGAGATTGGCGGCATCAACATTGAGGCTGGTGATTATGGCGTGTGTGCCTGTGCAGAATGCAACGCGCGACGGGCCGCTCGTGAGGATGCGACCAGACGCGACGGGTACGCCGAAAGCTGGTCCCACGCGGACATGGCCGATTTCTACCCGCGCCTTTACGACGCAACGCTCAAACACCGACCGGATGCCTGGATCTACTCCGAAATCCAGTGGGACAACCTGCTCGACGCCGAAGCCCAAACTCCACTGCGGTCCCTGCCACAAGGCGGGATCTACCAGCACACGGTCAATCGCTCGTACTGGAATCGCATCCGGACGGAAATGACCCCGGAATACGCAGCAGCCCTGCCGACGGCGAACAATGTCTTCAGAACCCAGTTCAACTGCCAGTGGAACGGAGACCACCGTACCGAGCGTTACCGATTCAACGGCAAGGATTTCGCCGAACAGGCAAAGAAGGCGGCCGAGGTCGGGTTCAAGGGTCTGACTGTCTGGGGCGAGCCGTCCTCGTATGTCACGTCGACCGAACTGAGCTACCTGGCATTTGCCCGTTTCACCTGGAATCCGGGACTGACCTGGGGTCGGTTCATGACCGAGGACGTCGCTCCTCGGGTGGGCGGAGAAGCTGCGGCAGAACGGTACATTGAGATGCTGGAGATTCTCGATGCGGTGCCGTTCCACGAGGAGTCTATGCTGAACCGGATTCGATCAGAAGCGGTCTCACACTCGGCGGCTACGTCTGGGGATGTTTCCCGACGCTGGCTGTGGTTGGCTGAATCGGCATCGCGACGATTGTTCAATCAGGCGAATCGGCCCGAGGGATCGCCGTGGTGATCCGGACGTTGGCGGAATCGAATCGAACCGAACGGATCGTCGCCAATCAGCTGGTGGTGCCGGATTTTGTCGCCCAAGACCCATCCCGCGCGCCGATCGAGATACACCGTCGGTTGCCCGGATATGAGCCATCGCCGCTGATCGAGTTACCGGTTATTGCCCGGGAGTTGGGTCTGGAAAGGCTGTGGCTCAAGGATGAGTCGAGCCGGATGGGACTGCCCGCTTTCAAGATTCTCGGCGCGTCGTACGCAGTGATCAAGGCCGTCCAAAGCAAGCTGGGTATCACCGAGTCGGATTGGTCGACCCTGGATGAACTGGCGACGCAGGCGGAAGCACTACTGCCGATGACCCTTGCATGTGCGACAGACGGTAATCACGGCCGGGCGGTGGCACGGATGGCCCGGTGGCTCGGATTCGGCGCGATCATCCTCGTTCCCGAGGACATGGCCCCGGCACGGATTGAGGCAATCAGGTCCGAGGGGGCCGAGGTGCGTGTGATTGACGGCTCGTACGATGAGGCAGTGGATGCATCGGCATCGCTGGCGTCTGATACGTGCATGGTGATTTCCGACACCGCCTGGCCAGGATACGAAGACGTGCCGAGCTGGGTTATTGATGGCTATTCGACCATCCTTTGGGAGGTCGACGACGAGCTTGCCCGGATCGGCGAATCTGGACCGGATCTGGTTGCCGTTCAAATAGGAGTGGGGGCACTGGCAACTGCAGTCTGTCGACATTACCGACGAGATCGGGTCGATCCGCGTCCGACACTTATTGGCGTGGAACCGACAGCCGCCGCATGTGTGACGGCATCGATCGAGGCGGGCGAGTTGGTTCAGATACCGGGACCACTCGATTCGATCATGAGCGGGTTGAATTGCGGGACACCCTCGCCCCTGGCCTGGCCAACGCTGGCCGCGGCAATTGACACGTTCGTGGCAATCGAAGACGAACGAGCGCGTTGGGCAATGCGTGATCTGGCATCGTCTGGAGTGATCGCTGGCGAATGCGGAGCGGCGGGACTGGCCGGACTGCAAACGCTGCGCGAGTTCGGACAATTCCCAAAGGGATGCAAGCGGGCGCTCGTGATCTCCAGTGAAGGCGCAACCGACCTGACGGGCGTATGAGCGCATTGTCGGCCGAATCAGCAGCTGCTAGTTGGCCGGAATGGCTGGCGAACGCTGGTCGACAAAGATCTGCCAGCGGACAACCCGCTCCAGTGTCAGAATGCTCGTGTTCATACCAGGGATCGGCTGAGAGCCGGGCGCGCACAGCCATTTCATCTGTGTCCGTGACAACGAGCATAGCGCCTCCCTCGTCCGTCAGTGGGCCGCCGAGCAGAATGAATCCGGAAACAACAAGGGCATCGATGTAGGCGGCGTGTTCATCCCAGAACGCCTGGCCTCGGGAATCGACAGACAAATCGCGATTTGGTCCGGCGGCCGAGAGGACGATGAAGGTTTCCAATTCAGGCTCCAGGTGTTTGCACAACGGAACGACCCGCTTTGGTCGCCTGGTATCGAAGTCTGTTGCCATCAGCGGACTTATCCGGTCCTGATTAGGGCGTGAAACCGAATTCCCTGCCGGTGCGCTTTGCAGGTTCTACCAGGCTCTTGGTCATTTTGGCGTAGGGCAGCGTGATTCCGTCGCCGACATCAATTGATGTGCGCTCGGTCACGGTGAATCCCAGTGAGGCGTAGAGCGGTTCTCCAGGAAGCGTCGCGCCGAGGTTGAGTCGCTTGAACCCGGCTTCGCGGGCGGCATCCTCACACAACTGCAGGATCTTCCGACCGATACCCTGGCGTGCGCAGTCGGGGTGGACAAAGAACGCCCGGATCAGTGCCGGGTCCGCCGCGGGGTCGAGGAGCGGGTCCGGCTCGGAGCGACCAGCGCTGCCGCCGTAGAGCGATTTCCGCTTGCTCCAGCCACCGCAACCCACCAGGCGATCCTCGTCCGCGGCCACGAAAAAGGTCTGGTCCGTGATCAATTGGGTGTCGACGCCGAAGACAGGACCAAGCGCTCGTTCAACCTGCTCCGGCGTGTAATGACCGGCGCTGAGCGTGCGTGCCGAAACCTCAATCAGCTCCGCCAACTGATCGACGTCATCGATTGTTGCCAGGCGAAATGTGCGATCCATAGGCCTGGCCTAAAGCACTCGACGATCAGCGAGCGTCTCGAACTGATACCCGCGCCAGACCGGGACACCGCAGAAGCGCTCGCCTTCCGGACAGAACGGGCGTGTCTCAGTGCGGCTGCGCATCACGCACGGTGGGCCATCCACATATTTGCCGATGGTCGGGTAGACCTCGCGGACCTGGGCAACTTCTTCGACGGCCGTCTCGAAAATCTCGCGCTGGGCGTCGTAACAAAGGCGCTTGATCCACTTCCAGTAGTAGGTCATCAGGGTGCCGCTCTCATAGAAGCGCACGCGATGACTGTTCGGGAGAAGGTAGAGCGCGGTTTCAACTGGTGCGCCGGCATCAATCAGCTGGTTCTTGGCGTTCCAGAGCGCGTTTACGGTTTGGTTGTAGACCGTGAGCGCTTCGGGATTGCGGGCGATTGCCCACGGGGTAATGACGTCCGGATTGCGGAGCAGGTGCGCTTGCAGGATCGGACGTGACGCGAGGGTACCCCTATGGCGCTGGTTCTGGGCATCTTCGGCACCACTGATCCGCTTCTGGAAGGTGAACGGCACGTGGTTAAGCGTCTGCATCACCTTTGAGTTCATGCCGAGATACAGGGAGTGCCCGAGGTACGAATTGTCGGCACCGTTCAGCACCGTCGAGATCGCGTCGGAGTCCGGCATGTCGGTCGCGCCGATAACAGTCCGGACCGCATCGGCCAGTACGTGCTCACCGTTCGCATTCCATGAGGTCAGGCGGCTGTTGCGCCATGGCCCCATCTGCGAATCGAAGTCAGTCACGAAGCGTTGCGCATCGTCCGCGCGCTGACCAACCGATTCGTGCCAGCGCGCAAATGTCTGCGATTCCAGCGATTCATCCTCGAGCAAGGGCCGCAGATTGAGCGGGTACTCGGGCGAACCGAGGAAGAGCGGATCGACAGCAAGCACCTGATCGACCATTTGCTGAACGATGAATCGGACTTCGGTCGGCACGTCTGGTCCGCTGGCAAGGACCAGGTAGCGGAGCAGGGTCAGGCCGTTAACGGTGTGATAGAGGTGGGCGGGTGTTGCGAGTGGCAGGACGTAGCGGGCCACTTCCTGGGCCTTCTTCTGAATCGCTCCGGCGAGTTTCTCCTGCGCCTCTGCACTTTCGGCCTTGACCCGGGAAGGGAAGACGGAGCCATACCCGCTCAATGCATCGACCGAAAGAATCTCGGTCAGGCGACGATATCCCTCGAGACTTTGTTCAATTGCAGACTGGTAGATCGCCAGTTGCGCGGCCGGTAGATCGGGCGTGGTCATCACCGAGCCACTGACTTCCCGATAGCGCTGCGAGACCTGCTCCGAGTTGTAATGCGGGTGCGAATGGAAGAACGACCAGATCGCGAGCCGGCTGACGTTATCCAGCACAAAGGTGAAATTCGAGTGTTGGAAGGTTGTGTGATGGCCGGCCGCAAACAGGTCCGCGTACAGCTTCAGTGCGCGATCGCGACGGTCAGCCCGATCAGCACTTTGCTCGGTTGTCTGATTCGCTGGTCCTGATCCATTGAGCAGTTTGAGGACGTTTTCGGACTTGGCTGGTTTAGCCCCGTAGCACGACCATGCGGCGGCGATTGTGACCGCAAACGGGTGGGCAGTGGATTCGTCGGTCAGTAGCCGAACTGAGGGCGACGCTGAAATGAACGGCCCGCCATCTCGCGTAACTTCCTGGACAGACGACATCAAGCGGGACTCCACGGATACAAAACGGGACACCCTGAATGGGATGCCCCGAATGATACCCGCGGAGGGGAACGATGAGGTGGACTACTCGGTGATCGTCAGCGTGGCCTGCATACCGAGCGCTAGATGAGGAACGCCGCTTTCCGTCGGGAGCAAGTCGACTACTGCATAAGTTCCCGGTTTCATGCCGACCAGGACAAGGTTCGTACTCGTCGATCCCGGGATTGTCACTTGCGCAATGTATTCAACGCCATCAGGCAAACCGGGGCCCGGCGCAATCAGAAGTGATCCTGGGCCGACACCTTCAGGGAACTTGAGCACGAGAAATTCGTGGTCCTCGATATCATTGTTGGTGAGATTGACCTCAATTGTTGGCCCGATCGCCGATAGCTGGGCAGGTGAATACTGATCACCGGCAATCGTCACATCCAGCGTCGAGTGCTCCCGGGGTGGCTGCACTCTGAGCGGTTCGGTTGCATTGATGAGCCAGACTCCTGGTCGCCCTTCCTCTTCGATGAAATAAAGTCGCTCGAAGGTCAGTTGATTGCCGATAATCAGTTTGACATTGGCCCGGATCTCACCATCTTTGATGATGCTCATGTCATCGAATGAGCGAAATCGGACAGCCGGAGTCGGCAACGCCACTGCCAATTCGAGGAATGTGCTCCGCGCCATGCGCGGTCCGCCGCCATACACCTGGCCCAGGTACTTCTCAGTGACCAGTTTTGACATGGTTGCGAAATCGCCGCTGGACTGGCAGGCGGCGTAACTGCGGACGACGGTTTCGAGCCCGATTGCCAGCATTTCACGTTCTGAGGGGACGTCATCATCGTCTGCGACCGGGGTAGCACTGCCCGATCCAATCGGATCAGGAATCGCACACCCAACCGCGTCAGACTGCGCGCTGGCAGACTGCACGCCGAACAATGACGAGCACATAACCAGACCGATCAGAAACCACCGCAAACTCGACCAACTTCCCGATACCATGGCAACCTGCACTTGCTTAACTCACGACGTACCCTATGTATGATCGCGGGAACGCACGATTTGGTTTCATTGTGTGGCGGGCTTTTAGTCTAGCAGGCCAAATACGAGACAGGCGACCGTGAACACAGCAAATCCACATGTCCACAGTGACCCCAACGAAGCGATCGAGGCACTCGCAAGGACAGTTGCGCATCTGGCAGTGCAGTTGACAATCACCCAGTTGCAACTGCGTGGCTTGGGCCAAGTCCTGGAGGAGTCCGGCGAGTTACTGGGGGAGGCGGTACAGCGCGCGACGAGTGATCTCGCCCGGCGGAACGCATCCGCGTTCGTGGCTGAGAATCTTGGCCCTGCACTCGCCGGATTGATTGATGTGTCCGAGCTTGAGCGCGAAATCGTTCGCTTCCTGGAGCCGGACCCAACGTAGGCTTCTGAGGCGTATGACCCTCAGCATGGTCTTCTGCACCCGCAAGTCCTAATCGCGCGCGACCTTCGTACCGAGGGCCAGCGTGCCTGTTCGCAGGGCGCAACACTCGTGCTAAGGTGCTTGTACTGAGCCTGTTCGGACAGGCCTGATTACCCGCACGATGTGACCAGCAAGCGATAGGACAGATATTCATGTGGCTCGTTACCGGTGGAGCTGGATTTATTGGCTCCCACATCGTTGCCCGCCTCGTTCGGGACGGCCATCAGGTACGTGTACTCGACAACCTCGCCTCGGGCAATCGGCACAACCTTGAACCAATCCTTGGACAGATCGACTTTGTCGAAGGCGACGTCCGTGACGCAGCCACGGTGGCCACGGCAATGGACGGCGTGACGACCGTTCTCCATCATGCTGCACAGCCATCCGTTCCGCTGTCGGTGAACGACCCGGCTACCACCTACGCAATCAACGTAGGCGGAACGCTGAATCTGTTGACGTCCGCCCGGGATGCTGGCGTGCGTCGATTTGTGCTGGCATCGACGTCGGCCATTTATGGCGACGAACCGACTTCACCGAAATCGGAATCACTGATGCCGCGCCCGATCTCACCGTATGCCTCATCGAAGCTGGCCGACGAGCATCTTTGCTCCGTTTTCCACTCCTGCTACGGACTGGAGTGCGTCGCACTTCGCTATTTCAACGTCTTCGGTCCCGGTCAGGAACCAAATTCCGCCTACGCTGCACTTAATTCCCGAAGCTGATCGACATGCTTCGTCGTGGTGAGCGACCCGATCATTTTTGGCGATGGTGAGCAGACCCGGGACTTCATCTACGTCGGCGACGTGGTCGAGGCAAATCTGCGCGCGGCATCGGTGCCGGTTCAGGTTGGCGGTGTCTACAACATCGCCTCCGGTCGTCCCACGTCGCTGAATCAGGTCGTGCGGGCCGTCTCGACACTGCTCGGAAGTACGATCTCAACCAGACCACGTCGACGAGCGAGCGGGCGATATCCGGCACTCACTGGCGGACGTTACCCGCGCCGCGGTTGACCTCGGATTCATTGCCCAGACGACTCTGGAAGACGGTCTGGCGGTCACTGTTGAAGCTACCCGTGAAGCGACTGCTGCTTGATTGCGTAGCCAGTGTCAATTAGGCTGACGGGCGGACGACCGAGCGTCGTCGATTTTCATGTGCTTCAAGCAAAGCCCCGGCGCAATCCAATGGATTCCCGGGTACAGGAGGAACCGTGCACGTCACGATCTTCGGAACTGGTTACGTGGGGCTGGTCACTGGTACCTGTTTCGCCGATGTCGGAAATGATGTGCTCTGTGTCGACGTCAACGCTGAACGAATCGACGGGCTCAACAACGGCATAGTCCCTATTTTCGAACCCGGCCTTGAGGAGATGGTCCTCCGCAACGCAAAGGCCGGTCGCCTCAAATTCACTACCGACGCCGAAGCCGCAGTTGCCCATGGCGAGGTGATCTTCATCGGCGTGGGGACTCCTCCCCTGCCCGATGGTTCCAGCGATCTGCAATATGTGGACGCGGTTGCCAGTACGATCGGTCAGTTCATTTCGCGGCCGGTCGTTGTCGTGGACAAGTCAACTGTGCCCGTTGGTACGGCCGACCGGGTTCAGGAACTAATTGCGCGGGAACTGAGTCTCCGCGGAATCAATATCGCCGTCGATGTAGTCTCCAACCCGGAATTCCTGAAGGAAGGGGCGGCAATCGACGACTTCATGAAGCCGGATCGAATCATTATCGGCACGGATACCGATCATGGCGCCGATGTTATGCGTGAGCTTTACGGACCGTTCAACCGCAATCATCAGCGGATGCTGGTAATGGATGTGCGCTCCGCTGAGTTCACGAAGTACGCTGCGAACGCGATGCTGGCAACCAAGATCTCGTTCATGAACGAACTCGCGAATATCGCCGAGCGGGTCGGTGTTGATATCGAAAGCGTGCGAATCGGAATCGGTTCAGATCCGCGCATCGGCTATTCATTCATCTACCCTGGCTGCGGATACGGCGGCTCGTGCTTCCCAAAGGACGTGCGCTCGCTTGAGCGGACTGCCGCCGGAGTTGGCTACGACGCGCAATTGTTGCGAGCCGTTGAGGACGTGAACGACCGCCAGAAGCAGGTGCTGTTCAGCAAGGTCAATGCGTTTTTCGACGGAGATCTGGCCGGCAAGCAGATCGGAATCTGGGGCCTCGCGTTCAAACCGAACACTGACGACATGCGAGATGCGCCGAGCCGAACATTGATGGAATCGCTCTGGGAAGCCGGAGCTCGGGTTGTCGCATTCGATCCGGAAGCGATGAATGAGGCGCGACGACTCTATCCGATCGAAGTGAGCGACGGCCGACTCGAGTTGGTCGAACTTGAAGACGATGTACTGGACGGCAGCGATTGCCTGGTCATTTGCACCGAATGGCGATCGTTCCGCGCGCCGGACTTTGAGGTGCTCAAGGAGCGTCTCGCCCGGCCGGTAATCTTCGACGGGCGGAATATTCACGATCCCGAACGGGTAGAGCGCGAGGGCTTCACCTACTTCGGTATCGGCCTTGGTCAGCTTCCCCAACCAGCCACCGTTGGGACTGCTGTCTAGCGATGCAGATTCTGGTGACCGGTGCGGCTGGTTTCATAGGCTCGTTTGTAGCGGCCCGATTGCTGGCAGATGGTCATCAGGTTCTGGGCATCGACAATCTCAACTCCTACTACGCCCAGTCGCTCAAACAGGATCGATTGGCACGACTAACTGGTCGCGAAGGGTTCCGCTTCCGGGAGCTGGCTGTCGATGACCGGGATGGCGTCCGCGAACTCTTCGCGTCCGAACAGTTCGATCGGGTGATACACCTTGCTGCCCAGGCCGGAGTTCGCTACTCGATCGAAAACCCGGAAGCATATGTCGACAGCAACGTGACCGGGTTCCTGACAATACTCGAAGGGTGTCGGAGTCAGAACACGCCGCATCTTGTCTACGCTTCAACCAGTTCGGTCTACGGCGCCAACACAGCCCAGCCGTTCTCTCCGCATCACCATGTCGATCACCCGGTCAGCCTCTATGCCGCGACCAAGCGAGCCAATGAGCTGATGGCGCACACATACAGCCATATCTTCCGGTTGCCGACGACTGGATTGCGCTTCTTCACGGTCTACGGGCCGTGGGGTCGACCGGACATGGCCGCCTACCTCTTCACGAAGGCGATCCTGAACGGGGAACCGATCAACGTCTTCAACAACGGCAAGATGCGACGCGACTTCACCTATGTCGAGGATGTTGCCGAAGCGGTCGTTCGGGCAATGGACGTCATCCCCGAGCCGAATCCCGACTGGAACAGCGACGAGCCCGATCCGGCCACGAGCAATGCCCCGTTCCGGATCTATAACGTCGGCAATAGCGAGCCGGTCGAACTTGATCACTTCATCACGACGCTCGAAGGTCTGCTCGATCGAACCGCGGTCCGCAACAACCTGCCATTGCAGCCGGGGGACGTCCTCTCGACGTCATCCGACACATCCGATCTGGAGCGTGCCATCGGGTTCAAGCCGCAGACCAGTATTGAAACCGGCCTCGGTCACTTCGTCGACTGGTACACGGATTACTACCGAGATCGCACCTAGCCCTCGCTGAGCTTGATCTCCAGTGTCAGGCGCTCGGTCTGTCCGGGCTCGAGGATCCGCAGGCCAGCGTCGAAACCCTTTTCTTCCAGATCAAATGTGGTTGGGCAGCAGGTATACGGTTCAATGGCAACCGACGTGCCGGTGGGTGGCGTGAAAAAGACGAACTCGCGGATTGGACCAGTTGAGACCAGATCGAGCGTCCGGTTGACCAGGGGATCGTGGATTGACGCCAGAAACGTCCCATCGGATTCCGGGGAGACATCGGTGAAGATCGTGTCGAATTTTCGACCGGCCAGTGGACGTCCGGTTCGCAGGTCTTGCTCTGGCGTCACTGGCAAGATCGTTCCAGTTGGGAGCATATCGACCAGTTCCCAGGTGGCCGCGGCCGGGATGGTCACGATCGATGCCTGTGGATCTCCCCCACCGAGGTCAAGGTTGTAGTACCCGTGTGTCGTGAAGCCGTACGGTGACGGGCGATCGTCCGGATTGTGCAGCGTGATCTCGCTGGAGAGGCTGCTGCCCCTCAACTCGTAGCTCATCTGAATCCGAAAATCCGTCGGCCATTGATCCAGCAGCGACGGATCGTCTATCGATGCCTGGAACTCACCGACGACACGATTGCTGGTCTGTTCAATCACGCGCCAGGGACGATTGATAACGAAACCGTGGAGCACATTTCCTTCGTACGTGAGAGCGTTGACCGTTTTGTACGTCTTGCCTTGCCAGCGGAAGGAATCGCCGTCGAGACGCCCACCAAAGGGATAGAGAACCGGGATTCCCGAAAAGAGCGGAGAGGAATCTGGACTGAATCCGGGTTGCGAATAGAGGATTTCACGCGGTCCGGACGAGGTCATTGGCGCGAAACTGAAACAGTTGAATCCAAAATTGGTCATAATGCTGGCAGTGCTGCCAGACGGATCGGTCAGTGTCGCGATTTCAGGACTCAAATGACTTTGCCTCGCTATTGCAGATTGATCAATTCACGTTATGGTGACCGTAGCTACATTGAACGTCTGTGTTAGCCGCAATTGTGCCTGAGTTTTGAGGTGAGTGTTTGGCTTTTGTCCCATCTGCCTAAAGCGGGCGTCTGGGTCAATCAGTACACTGCCACAGCATTTTGGACGGATCGCGTGCCAGAAGAGCTTTCGGGGAGTAAATGGATATGTCCAGGGATTTCCTGACGCCAGAGGAAATGTTGCAGATTCGACGCGGGTTAGGCCTTACCCAGCGTGCGGTGGCAAAAGAACTTGGAGTGAAGCAGGAGCGCTATCGATCCTGGGAGGCCGGCGATACCCGAATTCCAGCGGATCTCGGGCCGGTCATGTATGCCCTGGTTGATTCGACCCCACCTCAGGAGCCAATGACGGTCGATGACATCCTCGCGCTCAGGTACGACCTGGGACTGACCGCGAAGAACTTTGCCGCGTCACTCGGAACAGATTTCAATTCATATCAAGACTGGATTACCGGTCGGACATCACCATCACCGTACTTCCTGCAGAAAATGCATGAGCTGCGAGCAGGAATAGGCACAGACAATTCGGTACCGGTACTGACACCAGAAGAACTTCGCCAGATTCGCACCGCCAGCGGGCTCAACATCTACAAGTTTGCTGCCCTTGTTGATGCCTCGGCCTCGGAGATCCTCGAAGGCGAGAACGGCGCACGGATGGTGCGTCCGCAAACCAATCGCAAACTGGCTGCACTTCGAGACGAAATGAGCCGCAAGGCCTGACCGTATCCCCAATGCAAATTGAGCATGAACAGAACCCCCGGAGAGAGGGCTCCCTGGGGGTCTTGACCGCTCTGTTCCCTTGTAGGCTCATTGGCTCAAGACGTAGATAGCCATTTAGTACCGGGTCTTAAGTACCAGAACGATACATCCGATAGTACTAGGTGTCAACGGGTCACAATAGTACTTGTGGCATAACGAACACGCGAATGTAGCCTGGCGTAAATCCATGCAGTTCATTCACAGCAAATTGCAAGGTGCGCCTGCCCTAGCTACGGGTCCCCTCGTAAACGAGGTCACGACAGCGAGCTTCGATTTCACGCGGATCCATGATCAATCGAGCCACACCGGTTTCATTTGCCGCTCTGGCAACGGCGGCGGCAACTCGCGGTGGAACGCGAAGGTCGAGACTGTCCGGAATCAGATAGTCCGCCGTCAGCTCGTCGTCGGAAACCAGTTCGGCGATTGCATAGGCGGCAGCAATCTTCATCTCGTCATTGACGACTCGTGCCCGAACATCCAGCGCTCCCCGGAAGACACCGGGGAATGCCAACGAGTTGTTGACCTGATTCGGGTAGTCGCTTCGGCCGGTGGCCACCGCCAGGGCACCTGCAGACCTGGCCAGTTCCGGAGAGATCTCCGGGACCGGATTGGCGAGCGCCAGCACGATTGGATTCGGCGCCATCGTTTTGACCATTTCCGGCGTCAAGGCTCCACCGACAGAAAGGCCGATAAAGATGTCTGACCCTTCGATGATGTCGGCTAACTGCCCGGTCCGCTTGTCCTTGTTGGAAATCCCTGCGATCTCCTCCTTGGAGAAGTCCATGTGCGTCGTCCGGCCCTTATACACGGCTCCGGCCCGGTCGCAGATGACAATGTCCCCGGCGCCGAGCGACAGCAGCAATTTGGTAACGGCAATACCGGCCGCTCCGCCGCCGTTGATCGTTATCCGGACTGTGTCGAGGCTGGAACCACGCAACTTGCACGCGTTCAGCAAGGCAGCGGCAACGATAATTGCCGTTCCATGTTGATCGTCATGGAAGACCGGCATATCCAACCGATCCCGAAGCTTGCGCTCGATCTCAAAGCATCGTGGCGCCGAAATATCCTCGAGGTTGATCCCGCCAAAGCTCGGCGAAATGGCGGCAACGATTTCGACGATCTCATCGGCATCGCGCGCTGCCAGACAGATCGGGAATGCTTCGACTCCGGCCATCGACCGGAACAAAACGGCTTTGCCCTCCATTACCGGTAAGGCGGCTTGTGGCCCGATGTCACCCAGGCCCAGAACCGCGGTACCGTCGGTCACGATCGCGACCAGATTGCTCTTGGACGTCAGCTCCATCACCTGACTCGGATCGTCCCGAATCACGTGGGCAGGAACAAGCGCCGCCGGCGGGACGTAAATCATGTTCAGAATGTGCTGGTCACGGATCGGGATCTTGCTGTGAATTTCGAGGACGCCTCCGTGGCGACGTCGAAGTTCGATTGCTTCCTCGCGGAACGTCTTCTGCTCGCTGCGGCTACTACTCGAAAGTGGTTGCAATCGGCCTTCGTAGACATATCGACGCGTTTTCTCGGCAACTTCTTCCGGCGCAACGTCACGCCCGGCCTCGCCTGCCTCGACGGTTGCCCGAACAACTGCAGCCGCGACTGCCGGGGCAACCCGGAAGTCGAAGATGTCGGGAATGATGCGGTCGGCATGCAGTTCGCTATCCGGGACCATGTCCGCCAGCGCCTGGGCGGCGTAGAGGAGCGTCCGAAGGCGGATGTTTCGAGCACGGGAATCCAGCAAGCCGCGAAACACGCCCGGAAATACGAGGGAGACGTCCATTGTGTTCGGATGATCAGATCGACCCGTGGCAACCACCCGGGCTCCGGCTTCGCGCGCCAGAATCGGAGAGATTTCCGGTTCGGGTACAGCGAGCGCGAATACGATTGGATCTGGCGCCATCGACCGGATCATCTCCGGCGTAACGATATTGCCGGTTGAAAGTCCGATAAACACATCGGCACCACGAAGCATCTCTTCCAACGATCCCTGGCGTCGTTCGAGATTCGTCTCCTTGGCCATGTACGACTTCGCCCAGTTCATCCGTTCGGAGCGATACATGTGAATTGCGCCGGCTCGATCGCAGGCGACGATCTTGCCGACCCCGGCCCGCTTCAGCAGACGGGCAACACCGATGCCGGCAACCCCTGCGCCGGAAATGACAACCGATACATCAGCGATGTCCTTCTTGACGACCTTGAGCGCGTTGTAGAGGCCACCAAGGACCAGGACGCCGGTGCCGTGATGCTGATTCGAGAAGACCGGAATGTCGCAGGCCTTCTCAAGGTGATCGGCAATGGTGAAGGAGTTCGGCGCGGAAATATCGTCGATGCAGATTGCGCCGAACGTCGGTGAAATTGCGATGCCGACCTTGATGATTTCACTTGGTTCGTTGGTGGCGACGCAGATCGGAAATGCGTCGATTCCGGCAAACGTCTTGAAGATGACACTCTTGCCCTCTGCGATTGGCAATGCCGCTTCGGCGGGCCCACGCTCACGACCAAAAATGTCGGAGCCATCAGTGAGGAATGCAACAGTATTGCCGCGGCAAGTCAGGTCGAATGACGATAGCGCATCCTGACTGATCGCCAGACATGCTTCAGCGACTCCGGGGGTGTAAATCAGCGAGAGGATTGCCCGGTCCCGAATTGGCACCTTGCTGTTGACCCCGATCAGACCGCCATAGCGGCGCCGATAATCGAGGCCTTCATTCATTCCATCAAGTTCAGATAGCACTATTGCCGCTCGTTTCCCGCGTGATTCACCCTACAGACCGAGCACTATAGTCTGATGCTCCGGTCGCGTCGAACCAGGGAATCGGGACGTGGGTCCAGATTCAGGGTGCGTTTTGCGTGGCGACCGCAGTTTGGGTTGCGGACCGGTTCGACGGGCGAGGCGGCCCGATTGCCGCGTTCCAGACCACCAGTACGGGGATGTACGTGATCAGACCGGCGGCGAAGGCAATGTTGATCGAAGGTCGAATGCGGAAAACGATCTGAGCCAGAATCATCCCGCCAGCGAACGCGACAAAACCGGCGGCACCGAGGATTTCCAGCGAAAACCAGAGGGCGACGAGGATTCCCGTCGCCCCGTAGAGTACGAGTCGGAGTTTTGGCGTCAGAACGTGATTGCCGCTGGAGAACGCCGAGTCACCACCCGGATGCGTTGAACGCTCACTCGCACTCCGATCTGATGCCTTGCTTACTGATTACTCAGGCGAGCGACGCCTCGACGGTGATTTCGATGTTGCCGCGGAGGGCGTTGGAAATCGGACATCCCTTTTCGGCATCTGCAGCGGCACTAGCGAACGTGGCCGCGTCCATGCCCGGTACCTTCCCGACGACGGTCAGATGCGAGTGTGTGACCTTCATGCCGCCTTCGGGATTAGGACCGAATCCGACGGTTGCGGTGACCTCCAAGCGATTCCGGTGCCGAAAAGTTGGAGCTGAGGTGGTGGGAGAAGGCCATCGCGTAGCAGGCAGCGTGCGACGAAGCGATCAGTTCTTCCGGGCTGGTCTGGCCCTTTGGCTTCATTAGTTCGAGACGCCCAGCTGACCGGGCTGTCGGTAATGACTCCGCTCCCTGTGCTGAAGGATCCGCTTCCTTCAATGAGTGATCCCGACCATTTTGCTGTTGCTGACTTTTCGACCATTTGTGGAAATGTCCTTTCTGACAATCAATGTCGAATACCTGTAAATGATAGCCGTCCCGGGACGGCGAACGTGTGCATCAGGAGCGAATTCACTGCGTGGCCCAGGTCATACAAGTGTCCGCACGAGAGATTCGCGCACGTTCATGCAAAGTTCATGCTTGGCTGCCACTATCAAATGGTGGCGAACGACCGTCAATCGATCCGCGTCCGGATCGCAGACCGGGATACAGCTCCCGAACTCCCCAACCGGACCAATTCGATTCTGCGGGTTTAAACGGTGGAGATCGTTCGCAGGACCACCACTATCAGCAATTTCTGAAAGGCACGTTTCCGATGAGTAGAGCACAGCGGTGGTTAACCACGTCCGCATTGGCGGTGGCAATGATGATGGGAATCGTTGCGGGCCAAGCCGGCGTTATCGATTTTGGCGACGCGTTAGCACAGGATTCCCAGACTCCAGCGGCCCTCAACATTCAGGACACGTCGGACGAGACAAACGCTGCGACCTCCGCTGCCGACGTAGTCGAGATGATTAGTCCCGCCGTGGTTACAGTCATCAACGAGCAGAGCGTCCAGGCCCAGGATGGGTCCAACGCTATTCAACCGGTTGGTTCGGGTACCGGCTTCATCATTGATACCGACGGGCACATCGTTACCAATTGGCATGTGGTGACCGGCGGTTCCAAGTTTGAGGTAGTGTTCAGTGACGGTACAGTCATGGATGCTGAACTTGTCGGCTCCGATCAGGTCAGCGACCTTGCCGTTGTGAAAGTCGACGGAGAAGTTCCCGGCACGATCGCGTTCGGTGATTCCGATGCACTTCGGGCGGGCGAACCAGTCCTGGCGTTAGGGTCGCCACTGGGTAACTTCCAGAACACCGTTACCCAAGGCATCGTGAGCGCCACCAATCGTGATTTCCCGGGTGGCGGCAACAGCCAGTACAACAACCTGGTCCAACACGATGCCGCAATCAATCCGGGCAATTCAGGCGGACCGCTGGTCAACTTTGCCGGTGAAGTCGTGGGGGTCAATACGCTTGGAATCTCGGTAGACGAGAGCGGCCAGCCGGTTCAGGGACTCTTCTTCGCAATTCCGTCGAACAGCGTCCAGAAGGTCGTTGAGCAATTGATTAGCGACGGCGAAGTGACGTACCCGTACGTTGGAATCCAATATCAAAGCAATTCACCATCAGTCGCTGCAGAGCTCAATCTGGATATCGATTCCGGCGTCATCGTTACAGACGTTCCTGCCGGCGGACCGGCCGCAGATGCGGGGCTCGAGCAAGGCGATGTGATTACCCAGGTCGGTGACTTCGCATTGGACGGTCAAACAACGTTCTCTGAGGCACTCTTCAACTACGCACCTGGCGACACCATCGATCTGGAAATCAATCGCAACGGTGATGAGATTACCCTGGAAATCACACTCGGCGACCGGGGAGACTTTCTCGGGTAGCAGCCCGCTTTAACGTCCAGAAAGCCCGATCCAGATGGATCGGGCTTTCGTCGTTGCCACGATCAAATCAGGCCGCGTCGGATCGCTTCGGCAACGGCATGGGCCCGATCAACAGCGCCCAACTTCGAGAAGATTGATTGCAATCGCTTCTTGATCGCTATTTCACTGCGACCCATTGAAAAGCCGATTTCCTTGTTGGTCGCACCTTCAGATGCGCGGCGGAGGATTTCGCGATCGTCGTCCGTCAAGTCAGACTGGCGACGGGTTTGTTCACGAGCCAGGCCGGAAAGATCTGTCAAGAACTCCGTCGAGTAATTCCGGGCTGAGCGGCTTGCGACCACGGGCGGCATTGCGGATTGCCTGAATCAGATCGTCCGGCGGTGTGCTCTTGAGCAGATATCCATCGGCTCCTGCCTCGATCGCCTGACGCACATAGGCCTGATCGCCGTACGACGTCAGGATGATGACGGCCGAGCGGACTTCCTGTTCGCGCATCCGGCGGACGGCCTGGATTCCGGTCGCCCCGGTCATGCGCAGGTCCAGCAGAATGACATCAGGCTGCATTTGTTTGGCGAGCTTGATTCCGGTAGCGGCATCGTTCGCCTCGGCCAGAATCACGATTTCACCAGTCTGGGTCAGGAGCTTGCGGAGCCCTTCGACAACGACCGGGTGGTCGTCAACGAGTAGTACAGAGATCACGGGTATCAGCGCTCCTCGATGGACTCTCCGGGGTCGACGTCAGACATATTGTCTGCAACATCATCGGGTACCTCGAATCCAACTTCTGCGGTGCCTGGTTCCGAGTTAAGATCGAGGTCGTCGCTGATTCGTTCGACCACGATAGCCGTGCCCGAACCTTCTCGCGAGACAATCTCGAATGAGGCGCCGATTGATGCTGCTCGCTCTCGCATGCTCATGAGCCCGAGACCAGCACGTCGTCCAGCCTTATCCAGGTCGAAACCAGACCCGTCATCCTGAATTGTGACCCGCAATCGATCTGGCAACCACTCGAACCGAACAACTGACTCGTCGGCCCGCGCATGGCGGACGGCATTGTGCAGCGCTTCCTGGGCAATTCGGTAGAGCGCCAACCGCACCTCTGGAGACAATCGACGCTCGTCGCCGACCACTTCCAGCGTACAAAGCAAGCCGCTGCGATTGACCTGATCGACGTGACGCTGCAGCGCGGCCACGATTCCGATGTCGTCCAGATCCGGTGGGCGGAGATCGAAAATGACGTCATGCAGCTCGCGCATGGCGCGTTCGAGCAGCTCACTGACTTCCTGCAGTCCTTCGGCTTCGACGTCCTCGCCATTGGCGACATGATCTCCATGACTGCCGTTGCCATTCCCGTTCCCGCTGGTATGGGCCATCCGCACTGCCTGCGTCTGGTAAAGGGCCCCCGTGATCAACGGGGAGACAGCATCGTGGATATCTGACGCGATTCGACGTCGCTCATCTTCCTGCAGGCGGACGGTACGCCGAAGGAGATCGCGCAGTCGCTCTGCCTGACGGGCAATCTCCTCGCGTGCCGATTCGGTGTCACGCACCTGGGCGTGCAGCTTGTCGGCCATTTCACGGATGCTGCGGCTCAGTTCAGCTGCATCAGTTGGGCCAGTTGGCTCAAGCGCGGCGACTGATCCGCCGCTGCTCAATGCCTCGGCCTGGGTTGCGAGTTGGCGGAACGGTCGGGTGAGCCACGACGCAAGCACGACAGCAAGGATGAGGGCAATTGCGACTGTTGCGATGAGGATCAGCAGGCCGCGCTCAATCAACGACCTGTTTGGGCCGTAGCTGGTGGTTTCAGGAACGGAAACGAGCACCGCCCAGTCGTTACCTGCCAGCGGAATGGGAACGGCAACGGCCGCTCGATCGAGACCGGTCGGATCGGTGAAGGTGAACCGGGTTCGCTGACCAGCAAGAGCGGACATGACCGAGTTGTTGAGATCATCGCCATCCTTGAATATCTGTCCAGGGTCGTTAGCTCCGCCAGGGACGCTGACGATTTTCCCGGTTGAGGAGACGAGCGCAATCGCGATGTCCGATCCGGTTGAGAATCCCGTAGCTGGCTGGTAACCGGCGATCATCCGCTCAACAGAGTAAAACGCCCCCACCGCACCGGACGGGGTTTGGGCCGGTACGTCATCCGATGCGACAGGAGTTCCGTCTGGTGAGGTCGCCACGGTTTCGGGATTTGCGTAGACCGGCACGATGATCGCGACGACCTCGACTTCACCTGAGGGCAGGAGGATCGAGTCCGATACCGTTACTTGACCACCCATCAACGCGGCTTCAGCAGCAGAGGTGAACGATGCCGGCAACGTGGTGACGTCGATTCCGCCAGTACTTCGGATCAGTTGGCCATCGTTCCCGATCAGGAAGAGCCCATTCACCGCCGTTCGACTGACGCGGTATTCGTCCATCAGGGCCAGTGCTTCATCCGGTCGCTGATCGATGGCGCGAATGGCGTCCTGCTCAGCAAGGACCTGGAGTCCTTGTTGTTGACCGGCAATAAGCTCGGCGACTGACTGAGCAACGACGTCTGCCGTCGCAAACTCGGTTACGACGATTTGTTCCTGGCTGCGTTTAAAACTTTGATCGAAGAGGACCACTCCGACAATCAAAAGTGGAGTCATCAATAGAATCGACGCGAGGATGAATCGGACCCTCGTCGACAAACGGTTCATCATTGGATTTGGCACCCTTGTCCAGTATTGACGGACGGATGCCTCGAAGCGTTACTTGTCACCAGCACCTGCAATGCATGATTCACACGGGTCTGTCCGCTGTCTCTCGACGGTAGGCGAAGCCAACATTCTGACAATCCGTAGTGCAAGCTCAATTGTCATTCACACGAATGCGATCACGCCTATACGATCTGTCCCCGGCACGGTATCCATCTGTCCCCAAATCTGGCCAATCCTGTGCACATTCGTACCATCGGTATGATTTGCGCATGAAAATACCGATAAAACTGCGGCCAGGCGGACCGCTCTGGAAATCTCCGGCATTTATTCGGCTTTGGTCCGCGGCAGCGATCTCGGCTGCAGGCGATCAGATCACCAGGTTAGCCCTGCCGATCATCGCAATTTCCGAATTGAACGCGGGACCATTTGAGGTCGGGTTGCTGCTGACAGCGGGACAGCTTCCTCAATTGCTCTTTACGTTGCACGCAGGTGCGTGGATTGACCGGATACCGCGCAAGCCGGTCATCTTTGCCTGCGATATCGGCCGGGCCCTGATTCTGCTGGTCATTCCGATCGCTGCCTGGGCCGGTGTGCTCAACCTCGCGGCATTACTTGTGATCGCGTTTGTCGCCGGTGTATTCACGACCTGGCACATGGCTGTCGGTATTGGTTGGGCAAGTTGGCGCGGCCCGCTATTTCGGCTCACCAGTGCTCCGGTACCGACGTTTGCCCGAGATCTCAGACTGACGAGAAGGTCAATGGGCGGTCAGCCGCTCCGCAAGTGACTTGCCGCTCGGTGCTATGCCAGTCTGCTCCGCTTTGCGATCGATCCGCATGAATTCCCGCTGCATGAACCGAACGCCCAGGAAGCGGAATGGTTCTGGCTCCCAAAGCCGGGTCTTGTGATTGGCGTGCGGAAGTTCGAGGAGTTTCGATTGGCGACCAGTAACCATATCGGCCAGCGTCCGTCCAGCGAGGTTCGTGGTCGAGACTCCGTTGCCGGTGTAGCCGTGGGCCATGCCGATGCCATTGGCGGAGTCGAACGAAACTGTCGGCAGGAAATCGCGTGACCAACCTAATGGTCCACCCCATGTGTGCGTGAACTTGACCTGATTCAACCGTGGGAACCAGGAGCGGACATTGTCTTGCAGCATCTGGTGCGTTCCCGGGTGCTTGTCCATCTCCGGTGAGATTTTCGAACCGAAACGATATGGTGCGCCACGACCGCCGAACAGAATCCGACCGTCGGCAGTCCGTGAGAGGTAATCGACGGTGTACCGGCAGGAGGCGATGCATTCCCGCTGGCGCCAGCCAATCTCGTCCCAATCGGCCTCAGACAATGGCTCGGTCAACGTGATCAGGGAATAGACCGGCATTACTGACCGATCGTATCCGTCAAGCTCGCTCAGATACGCCTCGCCACAGAGCACGATTGCCTTTGCCCGGATATTACCTGTTGCCGTCTCGAGGGTTGGATACGCCCCTGGGTGTACCTTTGTGACGGCGGTCTGCTCATAGATTGTGACGCCCCGCTTTTCCACTGAGCGAGCCAACTGGCGGACCAGCTTGCCTGGGTGAATCACCGCGGTGTGAGGTGAGAACAGCGCGGATTTCAGATCGGTGATATTGACCCGGTCCCGAGCCGAACGTTCGTCCAGCAACTCGAGTCCATCGGCCAACCCTAGCCGAGTCATTGCGGTGAATTCATGATCGACGGCGTCACGCTGATGATTGCCGCGCGCGATGATAAGTTGACCGCCGTTCTGCCAGTCGCAATCAATCCCTTCGGCATCGATAACCGACTTGATCTCGTGGACGGTATCGCGCATGGCCATGACCGTGGCCCTGGCTGTCTGCTCTCCGTACGTTTTGGCCAGCGCTTCAGGACCAGTCGGGAACTCACTCGTGCACCAGGCACCGTTGCGACCACTGGCACCGAATCCGGCTATTTCGCGTTCGACAATTGCCACGACCAGCGATGGATCCCGCTCCTTGAGGTACCAGGCGGTCCAGAGGCCGGAGAACCCTGCCCCCAGGATCGCCACGTCGATATCGATCGATTCAGAGAGCGGCGGGCGCGGGGTCAGATCGTCGCCGCAGGACTCGAGCCAATACGAAACGTCCGCATAGTTCGTCACTGAGCTGCTCCGATCGCCGAGATTCCGGCCAGTTTAATCACGCTTCGGAGTAAGACATTGACCCCAGCTTCAATGTCTTCCGGAGTCGAATACTCCTCTTCGCAATGGCTCAAACCATTTTGGCTTCTGACAAATATCATTCCGGACGGCGCGATATCGGCAATGTACTTCGCGTCGTGGCCGGCACCAGACCAGAGCGATGCACTGCCCAGGCCGAGCTCCTCCATCGACGCGGAAACCGCCTCGATCACGTTCGGGGCAAACGGCGTCGGCTCGCTGGTCCAGAATCGCTCGACCGTCGCCTGTACCCCGCGGCGGCTGGCAACCGATTGAACGAGTTGCTCCAGAGCGGAAACCTGGGCATCAAGAATCGCTGGGTCCTGGTGCCGGAAGTCGACGCTGAACCGGACGACACCGGGGATGGTGTTGATCACGTTTGGCTCAGCAACCAATCGTCCGACTGTTGCGACTGCGGTGTCGTCACGATTCAGGGCTATTTGCTCGACGCCGAGGATGATCTCGGCCGCCGCTGAAAGGGCATCCCGTCGAATGGACATGGGGCTGGGACCAGCGTGATCGGCCTGACCGATGATCGTTACCTCGCTCCAGGTGATGCCGACGATACCGCCGACTACCCCTACTGGAGCGTTTCGTGACTCGAGCACCGGGCCTTGCTCGATGTGCAGTTCCAGGTAGGCGGATATTGGCAATGGCCGGTTGGACTCGTTTCCTCGATAACCAATCCGGTCCAGTTCGGCACCAAACGACACCCCGTTTCGATCTGTTCGCCCGTACACGTATTCCGCCGTAAATCGCCCAGCGGCGACGCCGGAACACGTCATTGCCGGTTCGAAGCGGACACCCTCCTCATTGGTCCAGTTCACCAACGCCACCGGCAGGTTTGTTTCGATCCCCAGATCGTCGAGCGTGCGCAGCACTTCCAATGCGCCCAATACCCCCAGGGCACCGTCGTAGCGACCACCTTTGATCACTGTATCGAGATGGGAGCCAACCAGGATCGGTGCCACCGAGTGGGATCCGGATCGAATCGCCGAAATAGTTCCGAGATCGTCGACTCTGGGCTGCAATCCGAGTGCCCGGAGGTCCGCGCACAGAAGATCGCGAGCTAACTTGTCTTCATCGGAGAGTGCTAGCCGGGTTACACCATGGTTTGGCGTTCCCCCAATTGAGGCGTATTGGGCGATCGATGCGTGCAACCGTTCTGCATTTATTTCAGGTCTTGGCACAGTAGTTACCCCGGAGAGCGGAACGATGCTCCATTCGAGGTGAATCATACGAGGCTGGTTCAGGAACAGGCGCCCGGAGCGAAGCGACCGCGTTCTTTGTCCTTCGCGCGCTGGGCAGCGGCAATGAGGTCTGCGGCGGGTTCAAAGTCGGTCAGCACAGGAGTCACGATTCCGGCCTCGCCACCGGCAAGGACCTCTTCGTTAACGAATCGAACCTTTCCGGTCCCAGGGTCTTCCTCCCAAATGTATACGGACTGAGTATCGTAGTCTTCGTTGGTGACCAGTCTGCCCACTTGATCAAGGTGCAGATACACCACCGCTCCGGTGGAGAGAATCCGTTTCACGCGGGCTAGCCCCTTATCTCCCTGACATTCAGAAGCAAAGTCCTCTGGCACCCCGGCAAGCCTGACATCGATATCATGGCCATTGATTCGAACCACAATCAATCCATCATCGGACACCGAGATCGCCCTGCCCTCAACCGCTGCCGATGGAATGCCATCCGGGACCGGTGAAGCCTGTTCGGAGTCCCCAAACAAGCTACCGAAGTCAATATCTGGCAGGGATGGTAGTTTGAATCCTCCGTTTTCCGCGTTTTCACTGGCTTCGGACTTGTTTCCGCCCATATACATTGAATAGCCAAGCCCGGCTAGAGTGACCACACCCATCAATGCGAACGCGAGGATCATCCACATCGGCAAATTGCCGATGACTCCCTTGGGCTCAACAGATTCGAACTTTTTGACCGCGTCTTTAGGGTTAAGGAGATCGGCGCCACAGGTTGGGCAGGCTGGGGTGTGTTCCTTGAGTTTTTCGTTGCATTGCCAGCATCGAACCTTGCCTTTCTTGTACGCCTTCTCCTGCCTGGGCGAGACGTAGCTTGGATCGAACTCAACCTCGACAACGTCCTCAATCAGGACCTCGCCACAGGCAAGGCAAAACTTCCAGGTTGGCTCAGTGGAGACCTTGCAATTAGGGCACAGATTGGATTTCTTACGCATACAAGGTGCTCACGTCGCGCGAGTTCGGATCCGACAGCATTCACCTGGAGCCGGTTGATACATCGAATCGTGAGACATCGTGTCCCCCGACGGTATCCCCCGGAGGTTCCAAGCCACGGATACGCTTAATGGCGCCGACGGCGAACGACAGGTCGGCGTGTAGGTCGACGTTCGGGAGTTTTCCAACGCGCGCCGAAGACGAATGGCGCAGCAAAAACAAACGGAACCATCAGGACCAGGGCGGCGAGGCTCAGAACCAGCGGTCCACGCTGGACACCGTACAGCACAAGAACCATGCCGATGCCGAGAATGACGCCGTACATGATTCGACCGGCCCACGAGACCCCGTCAAGTGATGGTGAAAATGCGCGCTTCACGAGTTCCTCCTCAGCAGCACTCTACCGGGAGCCAAACGCAATTGGCATTCAGTCCATTGGGAGATTGGTCGGAAAGTTGGTCAGGTGCCAGGATCGCCAATCGGTGGGGCCGGGTTAGGCGATGAGGAACTTGAGGCAGCAACTGTTGACGGTGGCAGGAAGGTTGGGCTGGACACGACCGTAGGAGGGACCGGAGTTTCGGTGGGTGGAACTGGAGTTTCCGTCGGAGGAGCCTGGGTCGCTGTGAGGGTGGGTTCTTCGGTCGGCAGCGCTGTGGCGGTCGACGACGCGAGCAGTTCTGGCTCGATGTTCTGGGCTTGATAGTGAATCTGGACGCTGATGTCTCCAAATTGATTCAAAAGATCGACCGCCCCGATGATGCTGAAAAGGTCCGCGCGACGATCGGCTCCCTGTGGCGTTTGCCGGCAGGTCCCGTCAATGAAGCGCATCTGGATCCCCGTGAGCGTCTCGACGGGATTGTCTGTATCAACCAGGACGTTGATCCGTTCCACCTGGCCACCCAGGATGGCCGCACGAGCATCGGCTGGTGCGATTTCGGTACAGATCAGCTCCTGTTGATCATCACCGCTCCTGGATGAAATCCAGACGACTCCGAGGAGAAGCAACAATGTGGCGGCTCCGGCAAAAAGCACCAGGTACACCGTCAGCGGCCGCTTGTTGAGCGATTCGTTTACCCGTGATTTCAGGCGATCGACTGGATACTCGTCTTCTGCAGAAGAAGACGTCTCTACAATTTCACCGTCGATGATGGGAGGCTCGTCGCTATTCACTGCCCATTGCCCCGATAAAACCTATTCACCATCAACCGGAGTTGCGTCTGATTCAGTATCCACTGGAGTGGCATTGTCCGATATGGGCGATGCCGCGTCAGGATCTGGTGTTACATCCGGCTGAGTTTGATCCGCTGCGGTTTCGGCAACAAGTCCTGTGATCCCACGACAGTACCGATCTCCGGGACCCGGGTAATCGACTACCGTTCCGGGACCGGCTATGAAACCGAGTTCGCGGATTGCATCGATCGCCTCGCTGGTTGATTGAAACTGCCATTCCGGAAAAGCTCGATCAGCCGGCATTCGCTCACCGAGGAACTGGCGCAGAAGCGCGTAATGCTGTGCCTCAACCGTCCCGATCTGAAACGCAAGCTCAACCAGATCGTAGTTCTCATCCTCGCCAAACTCGCGGGCAGCCGAGAGATAGAGTCCGACCATGATGTTCTTGAGTGCTACCCATTTCGTCAGGAATGACCCGGCGTCGACAAAGATCGCGTCATCAATGGTGTAGCGACCCGTAGTCGGGGCGGCACCGAACGATACGAGGTTATTGAAATGCGCTTCGTCTTCACACTGCGCGGCGCGGATCAGGCGGACGGTCTCTTCGTCCAGCGCAAGATCGGCGGCCTTGGTCCTGGCGATGCCAAGAAGCGTTACCAGCAGCCCTTCAGCGGTCACGGCATCGTTGAGTGCGCTGTCGGTCGACGCAGATGCAAATCGGGTTTGCCAAACAGACCGTCCACCCAGACCAGCGATTGTCATTGCCGTTGCGATGCGATTGAACGTCGCGAGGCCGGTCGCTCGGACAGCATGGCGATTCGGCGGGATACACGATCCAGCCAATAATCTCTATTCGATTGCATTTCGGGTCCGGACATATCACCTCCTGGACTCAGCGGGATGTGTCCGTACATATCATAACCCGCGCTCGGTCGTGGTGATTGTTGCGTGGAAACAACTACCGTCTTTCGACCTGGCCACCTCCTGATTACGGACAGAATCCCGGTGCGGATGCCCGGTGACCCTTCCATCGGGAATGGAGGGCGTGCGGAGGAAACAATTCAGGGCGAGTTGGCGTTAGGTTTGTGCATCCCACTCGCGGGATAGCGAATGTGATTCAGAAACGATGTGATGGAGCGTTCAGAGATGACTACCAGACTCAACCGGCGGAGCGCAATGGCCTCCCTGACCGGGCTAGGATTGGCCGGGTTCGCAACCGCCGGAACCGTTCGTGCGCAAAGCACGCCTTCGGCCGATTCACCATCCGGATCAGAGACCGTGATTGTGGTTTCCGCCACAGGTCAGGCATCGGCGCCGGCAACGCATGCCGTTGGTCAACTGATCCTTCGCGCGCAGAATGCCCCGATCCCGATCGACCCTGCGGCGGGATCCGTTTCACCCGAAGCGGATGCGAAGCCAGTGGTGACGCAAAACGATCTCGACACACTGATCGGAATTCTGGTTGGCCTGGGAGTTGATCCGACAATGATCGTCAGCTCAAAGAACGATTCGCCTTTCGCGAACGGTTTCTACGGGCCAGGGAGCGGAGTCATCGCGTTCCAGGTCAACGGCGAGGCAATGAAATCGCTGCCCACCCTTCTGGAAGCGCTGATGACGGGAGCGACCGAGTTGACGCTCCTGTTCGACCCACCTGGAGCGATGTACCTATCTGATACCTGTGAGGACCTGCGTGGCGCTGCGTTCGAGGACGCGGTGATCAATGGACGTGAGGAAGCGACCCTTATGGCTAACGCACTCGGTGTCAGTCTGGGCAACCTGGTCAGAGTCGCCAAGCAAATGGTGATGTTCGGTCCATCTGCGTATGGCTACATCAACAGTGACGCCTGTGATGATCTCATTTCGCTGGGAACGGCAACCCGTTCGTTCCTGCCTGCCTTTGACCCTGAACTGGCGAGCACGTTCGATGTGTTTGCCTCGTTCGAATTCACCTTCGCCACTGCTTGATCGTGGCGTCTGGCGTGGCTGCGACTTTGCCGGGTTGGGTAGACTTGGTGGATGATCACGCACGACGAAATAATCGATCGACAAACGAAGGCACGAGCCGCAGCGGAAGCTGCCGGATATGATGCGCTGCTGGTGATCGGGCGATCGTTTTACGATCGGCCCGGTGATCTTGCCTACCTCAGCAATCATTTCCCGCCGTTCCCGTCCACCGTCTTTACCGGTGAACATCGCGGCCTTGGCCACGCGTTTCTGATCCTTCCGGTCAAGGGTGAGCCGACGCTGATAACCGATCCGCGCAAGCATCGAGCGGATCTGGTTCCGATCAGCGATGTGCGATCGACGTCGAACCTGATGAAGGTCGTGATTGAGGTTCTCCGCGAAAAGGGGCTGGATCGCGCTCGAATCGGAATGATCAGTGACGATATCCTGCCGGCTCCGCTGGACCGGGAGATTCGCACGGAACTGCCTGAGTTGACGCTCGAGCCAGATTCGGAACTGATCGCTCGATTGCGCGTGATCAAGAGTGACGCGGAGCAACAGGCGATGCGTCGCGCTGCGGAAGCGGCCGATGCAGCGCTGACCGCAGCAATTGGGCAAATTCAGAAAGGTAATGCGACTGAGCGCTCTGCCTGCGCGCACGGGATTTTCGCCGCGATGAACAACGGCGCCGATTTTGTCCGGTACATGCGGGTGCACTCTGGCCCATGGTCGTCGATGGGATCACGCTGGCCGCAAGCCACCGACCGCCAGATTGTCCGGGGCGATCTGATCGTGCTCGATGCAATTGGTGCAGTCGATGGGTATCAGTTCGACGTCAATCGATCACTCGCGTGCGGACCGACGGACGCCGAGCGATTGCGATTGCTGGAGACCGTCCACGACGCGGTCGATTGCATCGGTTGACCTCTGCCGGGCTGGAAACACGGTTGGCGACGTGGTTGCCGCGGCCAAATCGGTCATCGACAAGAGTCCGTTTGCCAATGCGTTCGGCGGCATGATGGGGCACGGAATCGGCCTGGAGACGGTTGAGGAGCCGCTGCTGACTCCCGCAAACCCAACGGTGCTGGAACCGGGCATGGTCCTCTGCGTTGAGCCGGGACTGTTCGTGCCGAATTGGGCGGGCGCATTGATTGAACAGGAAGTGATCATCCAGGCATCTGGCGCACCGGAAGTGATCACTCTTACCCCAATTCGACAGTGGTAGCCAATCCAATGCGGACGATCGTTCCGCCAGCCACGGCGTTCAGACTCTTGCGAGAGGGCGTCACTGGTCCTCGCGTGATTGTGCGGATCTGGAATGACCGGGATGCCGAGCCGCTGTTCAACGCCATCGACCAGAGCCGGATGCATTTGCGCCCGTGGATGGACTGGATTGATCGGCACCAGTCGCCGGGGGATACACAGGAATACATCACGCGGGCACTGCTGGAATTCACCCGGCGGGAGAACATCGCTCTGGGCATCTTTGACCGCAATGACAATGCGACTATTCTCGGTGCGACCGGATATCACGACATCGACTGGACCGTGCCGGCGCTTGAGATCGGGTATTGGGCAGTAGCGGCGCACGCTGGTCAGGGGTATATCACCGAGGCGGTGGAGGTTCTGACCGAGTTCGCTTTTCGGGAGTTCCAGGCCAACCGGATTTCAATCCACTGCGATCCAAGAAATGAACGGAGTCGCAAGGTAGCTGAGCGAGCGGGATATGTGCTCGAAGGACAGTTGCGCAACAAGGCCCGCACCAGTGCCGGCGATTTGCGCGACACGCTCATCCTGGCGCGGGTGCCAGATTCCGGACAACAAAAAACCGGGGAGTGACCTCCTCGGTTTCCGTCTTCTTGCCAGGGATGCGGCCGCGTAGATGGCTGGTTCCACGCGGCGCAAATCCTGAAGGGGTAGGGTTGCTCTGACGGTGGCTGGTCCGTTTCGAGCAGTAAATCCTTGCCCGCGCGACCAAGGTGGCTGGACCTCGTCGCACTTTGTACTTGCAATACTAGAGATCACTCGTGAAGAAAACATGTACCACTCGGATACGTGGTACGGCTCTATTGGACTACTTGATGCCGAAACCTCTGGTTCACCCGGAACGTACCAGGCTTGCCGCTACCGCTTGCTACGCGGATCGACTGCGTCCGATGTGTCATTGACGGGCTTTGGCAGCGCCTCCACCAGGTAGCTGTTGTGCGCGCCATCCACCAGCAGCGTCTGTCCGGTCGTGAAGGCAGTTTCCGGCATGCAGAAGAAGCGAACGGCATTGGCAATGTCATCCGCGTTGCCCAATCGACCGACCGGGATAGTGTTGATGGACGGTTTCAAACCAGTCCTCATGCTCGGCAGCACCGGGCCGAATCGCCATGTTGCCCGGAGCAACGCAGTTGACGGTAACGCCGTACGGGCCAAGCTCGAACGCCATGTTCTGGGTCATGGTCTCGACTGCGCCCTTGGACAGGTTGTAAACGGCCGCGTTGCGGTGGCATCCGTGCACTCCGATTGTGCTGACGTTGACAATCCGACCGCCGTTACCCTTGGCGATCATGTGCTTCGCGAGGTGCTGGGCCAAGACATACGGCGATCGCACGTTGACGTTGACCTGGTAGTCCCAGTCTTCATCGCGTCACGTCCCAAAAGCTGCCCCGAATACTCATCCCGGCGTTGTTGACCAGGATGCCGATTGACGGAACGGCGGCAATTGCGGCCTCAGCCAGACGGTGTGCTTCCGAGTAATCGGCCAGGTCCGCCGGGATCCCAATCGCATCGGTTCCGATTGCCTTGATCGCGGCAACAGAATCGGCTACTGCGTCGTCTTCACGCCCGCTGACGATGATTGACGCACCCGCCTTGGCCAGCCATTCGGCGGTTGTGCGACCCAGCCCGCGTGTACTTCCCGTTACCAATGCCCATGTACCAGCCAATGATCCTGTATGCCATCTATTTATCCCCAATCAACTACGAAACACTTCCGCGCAATCCTACGGCAGGCTGCCCTCGAAGCGCGGCAGCTTTGCAGCCAGTTTCAGCCGCGGGTAGGATTCAGGAAGCGTACTTCTCATGATGATTGGCAGTTCCTCCCGGATGGCGCATCCCCCAAGCCCAACTGATGATCGATCAATCTGAGTCGCACGTGTTGCCAGGGCCTGACGCCATCGCAAATCCACCGGCGATGCGTGTTACCACGATTCATTTTCATATTTGCAGGGTTGTTTCTGGCTTCCTTTGCACTGCTAGCCTGGCGAATTGGGACTCGACCTGCGTTTGCATACAACTGGGAGAGCTACACCATTCGCGGTGTTCTCGACTTCATTGCTCATCCAACCTGGGATGTCTTCATCCTGAACGACGGGCTCATGACAACCAGTGGCGAAAGCGCGGTAGTGGTCGGGCCCGCCTGGCTGGGAATGACGGTTTTCGGGAACACCTGGCTCGGCTTGCGATTGCCGATCATTGCTATTGCTGCGCTCTCCACTCCGCTGACCTGGGTACTTGGACGAAAGCTCTACTCGGACGCGCTCGGCTTGACCGCTGCGGCATTGGTCGCGACATCGCAGGTGTTTCTCCTCTACGGGCGCACAGCAACTATGGTCGGCATGTCGATCACGCCAGCATTGATCGGATTCATCCTGCTCTGGCTGACGATTCGGCCCGGTGATCGACGCTGGATGATCTGGCTGGTTCTGTTGCAGGTTTCGCTGATTGCGAACAGCTACTTCTACAGCCCGATCAGGTTCCTGTGGTTAATCGCCCTTGCGCTACTGGCAGTCGAATGTGTCTTCCGCCGGGGTGAGCGAACCCGCTTTGCCATCTCATTTGCCGTCACTGCATTTGTGATTCCGATCGCGATCATGCTCCTTCGTCCCGGTCCTATCGCAGAGTCCGGACGTAGCACTCAAGGGGTACTTCAACGGTCGCGGCGAGCAAATCTTCGCTATCGACGACAACAAGAGCGGCTATGTCACCTTCCTGCAACCAGGTTCGGAAGAGGAACGGGAGGAGATTCTGAACTCCTCACCAGATCAACTGGCCCGCGAATTGATCCGTAAGAACGCGCGGGACCTTACGAATCTGCTGCTCGATCGCGGCACCGAACCGGCCATTACCGAGTTCTGGAACCCGAAAGGACGGCTGTATCCCGGGACGCTCGTTCCGTTCTTTTTGCTTGGGCTGGCTCTCCTGGCGATGGATTTCTTCAAGAGACCCCCGAGGGCGAATGTTGCATGCCCTGCTTTGGGGTTTCAGCTTGCCGCTGCTTTTCACATCACAAGTGCATATCGGACGTCTGGTCTTCATCGTACCGGTGATTGCGTTGATCGTGGCCGTGCCGATTGGAACAATTTGCCGCTGGCTCGCGAAGCGGCAGCCAAGACGTTTTCAACCCCAGATTCTGCAATGGGGAGGGTTGATAGTCGGTGCAATCATCGTGCTGCTGGGTGCGGTACCCAGTCTGCAGGACTGGCGCGTCCCATTCGAAACCTCTCGAATGGTGCGGGTCGAGGCCAGAATCGTGGAGTTGACCTCCGATCCTCCTACCCAACAATTGGTCTACGTCTTTGGCGATGGCGGCGGCTATGAGGTGGAGGGGCTGCGCATTGCCGAGCTCGAGATTCTGCTCGATGGGTATCTTCGTTTCGAGGATCTGACGAATGGCAATGTGCGCGGTCGCGGGCCGATTCCGTTGCTCTACGGAGCGGTCGTTCCCAGGCTGGGCGATCCGGGACTGATTCCGGGGTACTGCACCAATCTCTATCTGGTCGAACCGGGACAGGTGGATCAGTTCCTTGAGGCGACCACTGCCGTTGCCATCGAGACGTGCGGGCAGCCGCTGAACTTCAATGAACTCAATGTCTAGAGGCGAATGACTCTCGATTCGACCGGCGGATCGTCACACGGCTCGATGTGCCAGATGGTTTCGTCTCCACCAGCCAGGCTGAGCTCGTTCAGAAAATCGGCCAACGCTTCACGGGCAACGTAGTAGCTGTTCTCGTGTGGTGCATGCAGCAACGGTGTGTCCAGGCGAGTGTCAATCCGGTACCACTGCGGCCGGGCAGCGCTGGCGATGTCATGCGGGTCGCCGTGCCGATAGTGATAACGGCTGCCACGAACAGCGCTTGCCCAATCGACATCCGCCCAGCCACTTCCGTCCGGGTTGTCAGGAATCCAGTGCTTCGGCTCTGAGGAGTCGTTACTCATAACTGCATCCTCAAAACCGTCGGATAGCGTCTGAAATCGACGTCAGACCAGTTCTCAGTTCCGACTCAGTTGGGTAACCGAAACCGATTCGCATGTGTCGGTCGGCCTGCTCGAACCACCAACCCGGCCCCAGAAAGATCCCATCCGATTGCAATTGCGCATAGATGGTGCGGGCATCAATCGACGGGTTGGTGAAGCGTGGGAAGCAGACCACACCGCCTTCTGGTTCGACCCATTCGATGCCAGGTTCGGCCTCGATCCACTGCTTGATGATCGACCGCTGGCCATGGATGTGTTCCCGAACCTCGGCCAGCAACGCGACACGATGCTCAAGCACGTACTCGGCGACAGCGATGTCCAGTACTGAATGCGCAAGTGCGGCTTGTTCCTGTGCCGCCAGCAGCATTGTCATCAGGGTTTCGTTGCGGCAGGTGACCCACCCCAGGCGGATACCAGGCACGCCATACGTTTTGGAGAGCGACGAGACGCTGATGACCCGATCGCTCAAAGTCGATGCCGGTGGCTGAATGTCGTCAGCCAGTTCGCGATAGGTCTCGTCGTACAGCAACCAGCAGCCAGCTCGCTCGACCAATTCGATGATGCGAAGCAGGTCTGCCTGCGGGATGACGGCACCGGTCGGGTTATGCGGTGATGTCAGCGATACCAGCTTCGTCTCGGGCGTGATCAATGTCGCTAGTTTGTCGGGATCAACGCGATATCCATCCTCAAAACTCAGTTCGAGATAGACGATGTCGGCGCCTATTGCGCGTGGTGTTTCGATGTTGCTGGCGTAATTGGGCCGAGCGACGACAAGTCGATCGCCAGGTTCCAGGAGCGCCGTAGCGGTCAGAAAAAGCGCACCAGCCGCACCGACAGTAACCAGCACGTCCTCTGGCGTCAGCAAACCATTGCCATCCGCCGCGATCATGGTTCGCAGGTGCTCACTCCCGCGGTGATCGCCGTAGCAGAGCAGTTGATTGCTGATCCGATCGTACGGAATGCCGAGTTCAGTCAGCGTCCGATCACGCATGGAACTCTCGGCGAAATTGACCCGAACCAGGTCGTACCCGATCTGCTCGGGACTCTCGACCTCCATGATCATGCGCTCAAACTTCATGTTGTCTCTCCGAAGCAAACCCATCCCAGACCAGCAATGCCGATGGCGGGAGGATCGATCTGAATTCCAGTAATGCTGACTCCAGCGAATGGATCAATTCCGAACCCATCGCGGAGAATCGCGTCAGCCCGGTTGTAGGCCTTGATCAGTGGAGACGCCCATGCCACTACGCGGCAAGTGACTTCGACCGAACGATTATTGATCTCCACCGATCGAGCAACCAGGAGTTCGTCAATCACCGATCGCACAAAGATCGGCGCATTTTCCGTAATCGCGGTCGCCATGGTCGCCTTGTCGATGATCTCGTCTGCGCCACCAATCTCGATCGATATCGTTACCAGGGCATCGTTACGTTGAGCAAGCAACTGGCGATCAACCAGGTCAGCGAGGATGTCCCTTGCTGCGACCAGATCGGCAGAAATCACGGTGTCGATGTTACCGGTGTAGGACGGGATGACAAAGGATCCGGGCGGCAGATTGGCGATGCTCTCTGGATCATACGCCTGCTTTTTCAAGAGCAGCGCCGGTATTCCACTGGCGTATGCATACATGGAGCCAATCGGATATCCCGACATTCCCGGCACGAAGAGCAGGTCAACGTGCCGCTCCTGCAAATACGCGGCGACCTCCCGAACATGACCACCCAGAACGTCCGGCCGGGCGACGGTCTTTAGCAGCGCTCCGTAATCCAATCCGACCCCGCCGCCATCGAAGATTGTGGGACGGCTGGTTCGCATCAGGGCACGGATCAGATCGCGGCTCCCGGGAGTGAGCTGAGAGCCAGCCAGGGCTTCATCCAGATCTGCGAGGGCAATCAGCGTGCCAGTTTCAACACTGGTTGGTTGTTCGGCCTTGCGGTCGTATCGAGGAATTGCGGACATGGAGGGAGCTACCGGTCCTCTCGAATGAACGGTTTGCCGAGTGCAGCGGGTGCACCGATTCGCCGCTTCGCAAGATCGCCCGAAGCGATCACCAGCACAACAATCGTGAAAATGTACGGCAGCATGTTGAGAAAGAACGAGGAGACGCCAACCCCAACCGCTTGCAACTGGAATTGACCTGCCTGAACCCCACCGAAGAGATACGCACCCAGGACGGCCCAGGCGGGATTCCAGCCCGCGAATATCACCAGAGCAACAGCGATCCAGCCACGCCCGGCGGTCATTCCCTCTGTCCAGCCCGGATTGGTGCTGAGCGAGATGACCGCGCCGCCGAGACCAGCAAATGCCCCACCAACGATGACATATACGCAGCGCAGCCAGTTGACCGGCACGCCCATCGCATCAGCTGCGGCGGGATTCTCTCCAATGGCCCGAAGGTGCAAACCGGCGTTGGTCTTGAACAAGTAGAACCAGAGCGCAGGAGCAATGAAATATGAAAGGTAGACCAGCGGATCCTGCCGGAACAAAATGTCCCCGATCCAGGGAATGTCGCTTAAACCCGGAATGGCGATCTTCGTGAATTTATCCGGCATGGCTTTGCCGACAAGATTGCGCCCCAGAAACGCGCTCAACCCCCCGCCGAAAAGTGTCAAAGCAAGGCCGCTGACGACCTGATTGGCGCGGAATCCAACGGTCAGAATCGCGTGCAGGCTTGCCATCAGGGATCCGGCAACGAGTGCCCCGACTACTCCAAACCAGGCCTGTCCGGTCCACATGGTGACCGCTACACCGCCCAGCGCGCCCATCAACATCATTCCTTCTACGCCAAGGTTCAGAACTCCCGAGCGTTCGGTAATGATCTCGCCGAGGCAGGCATAGAGGATGGCGGTTCCGGCTGGTATTGCAGCCGTGAGCACGGCCGTCAGGAATGCAACTGACCAGACGCTATCCATGCGCCAGCTCGTTGCTCGGTCGAACCAGACGAACCCGGAATCTCGTAAAGAAATCACCCGCGAGCAGACAAAAGAGGATCGCACCCTGGAGCATTGGACCGACCGAACCTGGTAGTCCGATGGCAGTCTGCAATTGATCACTACCCACGAGGATCGCGGCCATGCCGAAGCTGACGACGATGATCGCCATTGGATTGAGGCGCCCCAACCAGGCGACGATGATGGCGGTGTACCCATACCCGGGTGAGATAGTTCGTTGCAGTGAATGGCCAATCCCGGCGACTTCTGACATACCTGCGATACCAGCGATTGCACCACTCAACGCCAGCACGATCACGATCATTCGTTTCGTGTTCATTCCCGCGTATCGGGCGGCTCGCGGGTTGTCTCCGATCACGGCGAGTTGATAGCCGAAGCGGGTTCGCTTGAGCAGGAACTGAACCGCGACCGCGATAACAACGCCAAAGACAAGACCGAGGTGAACCCGGTAGGTCTCGAAGTTCGGAAGCGAGGCAGCATCAGGAAACGACGCTGTGCCTGGAAAGCCAAATGCCGCCGGGTCTCTCCAGGGACCGTAAACCAGGTACTGCGCGAAGAGAATGGCGACGTAGTTCATCATCAGGGTGGTGATGGTTTCGTTGGCGGAGAACCATGCCCGCAGCGCGCCGGGAATCGCTCCCCAGAATCCGCCGCCCGATCATCGCTGCCAAAACCATTGCCGGGATCATGACGATTCCAGGAGCATCTGGCAGCAGGAAGAGCGGCACCGAGCTGGCCGCCACCGCCCCCATCGTCAATTGCCCCTCGGCACCGATGTTCCAGAGCTGCATCCGGAACGCGACGGCAACCGCCACACCGGTAATCAGCAGTGGCGTCATCTTGACGAGCGTTTCCGAAAGCGCGTACCGGTCGCCGAGAGAGCCGGTCAGCATCGAGTGGTAGACCGTCAGCGGATTTTCACCGGAGATCAGGAGTACAGCTCCACACAGGACCAGGGCGACGAGAATCGACCCAATCGTGATCGCTGCAGATTTCCAGCCCGACGTTTGTGGGAGTCGCTCGAGTTGGAGCGTTGCGCCGTTAATCGTCAACGGCCATTGTCCCCGGCGCATCAACCATCCCGGCGCCGACCAATGCGACCTTGATCGATGCCTGCCATAAGCATGCCTAACCGTTCGATTGTCGCGTCTGATGTGTTCAACGTGTCCACAATCCGGCCGCGAACCATGACGCCGATCCGGTCTGCCAGTAAGCGCAATTCCTCGAGGTCTTCGGAGATCAGCAAAATGGCCGCTCCCCGATCCCGATGTTCCCTGAGCAACGCATGAATCGCCTCAGTGGCACCGATATCGACTCCTCGGGTCGGGGAACTGGCGACGATCAGATTCGGCGATCCCGCGAGTTCGCGGGCAATGATCAACTTCTGCTGGTTGCCTCCCGACAGGTGGCGGACCCGTGTTTTGCGATTCGGCGTCTTGATGTCGTTCTCGGCGATCAATCGATCAGCAAATGCGCCGATCGCCCGCTTAACAAGTACAGGACCGCGGGACATTGGCGTGTCCTGATAGGTGCGCAATACCGCATTCGATTCCACGTCGATACCGCCGGCCAGGCCGGTTGCCAGGCGGTCTTCGGGAATGTGCGCAACCCCATGTGATGCGATCCCGGATGCTGAAACTCCAACAATCGAGTGACCGCCCACCGTGATCACGCCCGACGAAGCAGGGCGGAGACCCGTCAGGACTTCGGCAAGTTCACGCTGCCCATTGCCAGCCACACCCGCGATCCCGAGGATCTCCCCGGAACGAACCGAGAGTGCAATGTCGTTCAATGCATGCAGACCCCGATCATTGCTCGCTTGCAGGCCCGAAACATTCAAGACGACATCGGTGACCGCGGTGGTTCGTGCGGTGGGTACGGCATGAACTTCCCGTCCAACCATCATGCGTGCAATCGTCTGGCGGTCCGCGCTAGCGGCCGGTATCGTCCCGACCGAGGTTCCCCGTCGCAACACCGTTATCCGGTCCGATACTGCGATCACCTCATCCAGTTTGTGCGAGATAAAGATGATGCAAAATCCATCGGCAGCCATCGCCCTGACCGTTGCAATCAGGCTGCTGGCTTCGGTTGGTGTCAGAACTGCTGTGGGTTCATCGAGCACCAGGATCCGGGCGCCCCGGTAAAGCAATCGCAGAATCTCAACCCGCTGCTGCTCGCCGACTGATAACTGCCAGACGTACGCAGCGGGATCAATGCCCAGGTTGAACCGTTCTGACAGTTCGTTGATGGCAGCGGTTACGTGACCTGTTTTGAGCAGGAGCCCCTGATCAGGTAGACCAACAAGAATGTTCTCAGCCACCGTCATTGTCTCGACCAGCATGAAATGCTGATAGACCATTCCGATCCCGAGATCGATCGCATCTCGTGGGGACTTGAACGATGTCAACTGGCCATTGATTCTGATTCGACCGGAGTCCGGACGGTAGAGCCCGGCGACAATCGACATCAGGGTCGATTTACCAGCTCCATTCTCACCAACCAGCGCGTGTACCTCGCCGAATCGGGCATCAAATGTGATATCCCGGTTGGCGGCGATCGGGCCAAAGTGCTTGCTGATACCGGACAACTCAATTGCAGGGTGGCTTACCGCACTCACCAATCAACGGCCCTTTCAGAACTGACGTGTTTGCAGACTAACTCTGGTGAGGGGGCAGACACTGGGCCTACCCCCTGACAGTGTGTGACTGATTAGCTGGCCGGAATTTCTCCGTCGACACCTTCGACGAACCAGGTGATACCGAGAAGCTCCTCGGCGGTCATCTCGGTTCCGGCGGCAACCTTCTCGGCGCCGGTCTGATCGTTGATCGGGCCGGTGAATATGGTGAAGATGGTTTGGTCGCCGGCTTCGAACTTCGCTGCCTCAGCTTCGGCCTCAGTCTTGATTTCGGCCGGGCACGAGGTCCGAGATCGGTGAGAGACCGACAACGCCATCAACCCAGCCGCCCCAGAAGGCGCTGGTGGTCCAAGTGCCATCGATAACCTGCTGAACCGTGTCAGTGTAGAAGCTGCCCCAGATCCAGATTGGGCATGTCAGAACAGCTTTGGGCGCTGATGCCGCCTGATCTGAGTTGTACCCAACGGAGAACGCTCCGCGGGCTTCGGCGGCCTGGGACGGTCCGGCGGTGTCCTGATGCTGGGCAATCACATCGGCACCATCATCAAGCAGGGCTTCAGCAGCAAGGCGCTCTGCCTGCGGATCGAACCAGGTGTTGGTCCAGACAACCTTGACCGTCGCGGCCGGGTTAGCCTTGCGGACGCCAAGCGTGAAGGCATTGATCCCGCGGATTACTTCCGGGATCGGGAAGGCTGCCACATACCCGAGCGAACCAGACGCAGACATCTTGCCGGCAATCCAGCCGGAGACGTAACGCGGTTCTTCGATCTTGCCGAATCCGGTGCCGACGTTCTCGGCTGTCTTGTACCCGGAGATATGAATGAAGACCGTGTCCGGGAAATCCTCGGCCACCGTGATGGTCGGATCCATGTATCCGAACGAGGTTGTGAAGATGACCTTGTTGCCATCCTGGGCAAGGCCACGAATGACGCGCTCAGCATCGGCGGCGGTTTCCGGAACACTCTCGATGAATGTCGTCTCCACCGACGGGATTGCCGCTTCAAGTGCCAGCCGCCCCTGATCGTGCGCATAGGTCCAGCCCATATCACCGACAGGGCCGACATAAACAAAACCGACCTTGATTGCCTCACCATCCTGTGCCTGGACGATGGATGGTCCGACCCAGCTGATGACTGCGGCCGATGGTACTGACGCAAGCAACTGACGACGTGTAATCACTCTCTCCCGATCCTCCCGTGAACACAAACTACCCGACCGTGCGGCCGGTATCCGATCCGTTTTCCCCCGGTCTTCGTGCATGCCCCACGATCCGGACGGGCGTTGCCTCATTGCGTTGCGCTCGTGTGTAGAGAATAGCCAATTAGTACGGCGTTGACATTGTGTGACTTAGGGACAACGTACGTTCACCCGGGCCGTTTTGGGGGTATTGATCGTAGCCCGTGCCCCTGTACCGATTTCAGTACCCCGATGGTCCTGTCTGTCGAGACGATCTTCCCGTCCGGGATTCAATCCAACTGAATCTATGCGGCCATGCTGTTAGCGACGATGATGCCTGCACGGGATGTCAGGAGATGAGATCCCAGTGTGTCCCACATACAGGACGACGAGGGGATTTGAACCCATGGAAGAGACGATTATCGTCGAAGAGAGCCAGCCGGTAGAGGATGGTCCGCGGTTTTTGCGGGCACTTCGCACTGGAGAGCGATCTGGCCAGGCAATTGTTGAGTTTGCAATCGTAAGTATCGCGTTTTTCATGATTGTCTTCGGAACGATTGACTTCGGACGAGCGGTGTACATGTACTCGGAACTCAGCAATGCAGTTCGTGAGGGTGCCCGTTACGGAAAGATCAATCCGGCCGAGACGGCAAACATCAAGGACCGGGTGATTGACAAATCACCGAGTCTGGGACTCGCGTACGGTGATATCACGGTGAATTGCACCGGTGGTTGCTATCCAGGTTGTGCCGACGTACGAGTTACTGCGTCGTATCAATTCTCTGCAATCACGCAGGAATTCCTGGGGATTGGCCCGATCACATTGCAATCATCTGCCAAGGTTGAAACGGAGTAGCACCCTCCGCGGAACTACCTGGAGGTAGGAAAGCAATGAACGTTCATTTTCCAGTACGTACAGTTTCAAAACCAACAGATGGGCCGGTTGATATGACCGGCCCAGACGCGTCGTCACACGGGCGCAAGCATGGGCAGGCGTTTGTCGAATTTGCTCTCGGCCTGCCACTCATGTTGCTGATCATGTTGGGAACGCTCGACATTGGTCAGGTATTCGTTGATTACGTTCAACTCCGCAATGGTTGTCGCGAAGCTGCGTCGTATGGCGCCAGGAATCCGACCAAGACACCGCAAATTATCAATCGTGTCTATGACCACTCCCCGATGCTGAGCGATGGCCAAACACTGGTTACGGTTCGATTGATCGGCAACCTCGATCCTCAGGACAATTCCACGACCACCATCGTTGTCTATGGCATGCGCACGTTTGAACCAATCATGACCGGTTTCCTCAATGACTACTTTGGAATCGGGACGCTGACTCTTGAAGCAACATCCACCGCGGAGGTATTGAAGTGAAGCCAATCTCAACTGCAGATGCCCTGATTCCAGGTGCATTGGAGCGAGCTGGCTACAAACAGGACGATGAGCCAAAGTCGGCCAGTCCCGGCCAGGTGCTGATCATGTTCGCGATTTTCATGACCACGATGATCGGAGTCCTTGGACTGTCCATTGACGTCGGTTACTCCGTTTCCCAGCGGCGCATGATGCAAAACGCAGCCGATCTTGCCGCAATTGCAGGTGCCCTTTCTATCTCGAACTACTCCCCGACCAATCAGATCTCATCGATGACTGCGATCCAGAACACGATCGACGGCAACCAGACGCACGAAGGCTCTCCTGCACTTGAATCATGCGACTACATCAACGACTCGCTGTACGAAGTATCAGCCTGTGATGCGTACGTGCCTGCCGATGCAACCGGTGTAACCATTACGGTCCGGGAAACGCACGAGACGTTCTTCGTACGTGCGGTACCGGGTGCGCCAACCCAGGTAACGACCAGAGCAACGGCTGCGGCGCGCGTGGAGCGATTGTTTCGCGGCGGAACTGACGCGCCGTTCATGGTTTGCGGGTATGACACAAAACTAATGGACGGATCGGAATTGTCCATCCTCTCCAGCAACAACTTCGTTAACCCTGCGGCAGTTGGCAAGACATTCCGCGTGATGGGAACCATCCCCAACGACCCGGCGGCTGAGCCCAACTTTGCGACCTGCGGTCTCGCAAAGGCAGACGGCTCTCCAGCAACGGGTTGGCGCGGAGCAGCCCTCGGTAATGCGCACAATGGCATGAGCAACGAACGAGCGGAGCTGGGCACAAGATGGTGGGTGGAGGGCGGCGCGTCCCCAAAGCCAATCAGGTACAACGTTCAGGGTCTGGACGGGTGTCAACAAGGTGACAGGGACCCGTACAACTGCGTGATGCTTCTGCCAATTGCGATTGATGAAGCGCACGGAGGAATCAAGCCAGTTTGGCAGACCGGAGGCTCCGCCCAGTTCACGGTAACCAAGGTCCTGGCATTCGTGGTCACCAAGTGCGGTACGGCCTGTTACTCAGCGACTCTTCTCGACGACTATCCGACCTTCGGCAGTTCTGTTGCTGGCTGGTGTCGCGATTGCGGCGCGGTCACAGTGATCAAGCTCAAGGAATGACGCTGGCTGTCTTTGGCTAGCCACAAGCGTGACCGGGCCAGGGTTTTCACCTGGCCCGTTCTCATACCTTCCCGGATAAAGCCTTCAATGCGTACCCGCACCACGCGGCAACTTCGCTATCGAGATTCAATTCGTTCATCGAACCCTCGGTGAACCAGCTGCCACGACCGTCACCCTCGTCGAGGCCGAGCGCCAGGTAAACGAGATCAATATGTTGATGACCGGTGTCACCAATGTCGGCAAGCTGGATTCCGATCGGGCGCACCAGCTGCCGCGGCTGTCCAGGTTCATTGACAGAATTTGGAGACGGTCCGACCAGTATGCACCTGACTCCAGTTTCCTCAAGTACTTCCCGAATGGCCGCGTCGTCGGGTAGCTCATTCAGCTCGATGTGGCCGCCTGGAGGAAGCCAACGTCCGAGTCGCTTGTGCAAATGCAGCAGCACAGTCCCGTTCCGCACGACAAAAACGGCAACGGTGAAGTCTCGAGTTGGCATTGGAGCTTAGTTGGTGGCCCGGGGTTCGTCGTCGGGTTGCGCAGGAATCTGATCCGGGATAACCGCATCCTGACTATCTGCGGAATTTCGGGTGACGTCAGGCTTGTCGCGTTTGGACATCCACGAGGCAGCCGCTGCTTCAACCCACGACCAGCGATGTTCCTTATCCATTGAACGTGACTCAACGAAGCCATCCAACCATGTCTGCGAACCGGAATCGCCATGGGTGCCCGGATCGATTGAAACCAACTCGTCGGACGGATTTGAGTTCGTAATCGGAGCGGCGTTCAGCATGGTCGAAACGGGTGCCGAATCTGGCCAGGTCACTTCGCCGACATCAACTCGTTCAGTCGCCTGCAACAGTGGCGGCTGCTCTGGCCAACTGGTTTCAGCAGCCGAGGTCGACCGTGTTGGAGATACCCAGCGACGCGCGGACGTGTTGACACGGGAAGCACCCTCAACTCCGCGCGCCCAGACGGCAGCGGGAGCAGACTGACGCGGAGAAACCTCTTGGGCACGATAAACAGGAAGCGCATCCGTCACAAACGATGGTTGATCCAGATCAAGCACCCGTGCTACGACCGCGTATCCACCGGCAAGCAACGCATGCACAGCAACCAGAATGCCCCAGTACTGGAAACCCCTTAGACCAGATAAGTTCGTTGGTTCAGTAACCAGATTCCAGACAAAGAAGCCCAGAAAGGTTGCTCCGAATATGGCGCCGTGGGCAGCCAGGAGATTGCCTCCTCGCACACTATTGACCAAACGGCTGTTGCAACGTTCGAGTGCTGAATTCCAGTCGATCCGGTTATCAAATCCATCAAGTGGAGTCAGGTTCTGTCGGGAAATTGCCATCGCGGGTCTCCGGCCTTCAATTACGTGCGCGGGCTTATCCTGAATGGCTGCCCAACAATGCCTGGATTGAACCAAGTGCTGCCTTGTCGCGGTCTACGAGGCTGACAACGTCTGTACGAATCGACCGATCGTACGAACCAGTTTCATCCCAACCGGTCTTCGGTAAGGAAATCAGCATGGCGAGGGTCGCTTCGCGTGCCGTGCCGAACTGTGCAATCAAGGACGCAGTTGAATCGTTTTCGGTTTCGGTTCCAATCCGCGGAAGCTCGTGGGTTTGCGAATAGGACACTGCCTGACCGGTAACCCGGGCCTTGAGATCCTGAGAGAACCTCAGCTCTTCATCGCGCAATTTGCGGATCACTTGCCGACTGGATGGAGCTCCCGTCTGCAATAACTCCTCTGGTTGCGTTCGAACCGTGTGATTCAGAGCGCTGTAGGTTGCGACGAGTTGGTCCACCAATTGCTGCTCACTCATGGGTATGTCCTTCACGCTATGTGCAATGCCTCGAGGCTAGCATCTTGAACACGGTGCGCAGATGCCAAGGATACACTAATTCTCTGCAAATTTGGGTACTTTCCGTCTTGCAGATTGATCGCCAATGCTGGTCACGGATGCTAGACTCTCAGGAAACCAATCGGCCCCGGGTCACCCTGGAATCCACGCTGGAGCATCGCAGTTGAAGCCATCTAATGTCTTGATTTCCAAGGATCGCGTCAATGCTCAAACGCCGATGCGCTGCCCCATATGTGACTCTGGACTCGAACGCGTAATGATTCGCGATCTGGGTGGAGTCACTGCCGATCTCGTCTGGCAATTGCACGCCGGCGAATGCCCGACGCATGGCTGGTTCCAGTGCGAAGTGATCTCCAAGCCACCGCGTGAGATTTTCCCGGTGGAGCGACCGTTTGGCGTTGCTCGTCGCGTCGAGATAAATGGCGAGGATGTCTACGCGTTCGCCACTGTCTGGAATGACCTTTCGCCCACGGACAAGCGCAAGCGCGTTGATCCATTTGATCGGCAGTACTGGCGCGTCCGTCATCTGGCCGAGCGGTGAGTAACCTCCAGTGAGCGAACGATTGGGTCCGCCTCGCGCGGCTGAAACACCTCCAACAGCGATCGAACCTGAATGGCACCGGCCAGGGGTTACTCCCCTATCCCTCTTTCTGGTCATCGTCGCGGCCTATGTCCTGGTCAAGATTCAGTTGGTCGTCGTTCTGGTCGTGCTCGCGATCCTGTTCGCTACGATCATTGAACGTCCAGTCATGGCGCTGCACCGCCGCCATGTTCCACGACCGCTCAGCATCCTTGCGGTCTACATCACCATCATTGGTGGAATAGTGCTGCTCGGCCTGCTGGCCGCACCTACAATCAGCGAAGAGGCCCAGAATTTCCGTGATGAGGCGCCGGCTCAGCTTCGGGAACTTCGCGACGACTGGAGTACCAGCGGTAACGGCCTACTTTCCGAAGGTGGCGTCAACCTGCTGAATCGGTTGCTCACCGAAATCGACAATCCGACTGGCCCGTCTGAAGAGGTGACCGTTGGAATTGTCACTGGTGTCGGCGGCGGATTGCTCGGGCTCTTGACCGTGTTCGTGATGGCCTTCTACTACCTGACCGAAAAGGCATTGTTGCGGCGCATCGTGATCAACCAGGTCAAACCCACCTCCCGGGAACGGGTGGACAGGGTTTGGGACCAGGTTGAAGCGCAAGTTGGGCGATGGCTTCGCGGCCAGCTGACGCTCTGCTTGATTATCGGCACCTTGTCTTTTGTTGGATATGGATTGATTGGAGTCCGATTCTGGCCGCTCCTTGGTCTTTGGGCGGGCATCACTGAGATCATCCCGATAGTTGGCCCATGGCTGGGTGGTATTCCCGCAGCAGCGATTGCCGCGACACAGAGTTGGGACAAGGCGATCATGGTCGCCGTCTTCGTGGTTCTCCTGCAATTCCTCGAGAACTCAGTCCTGGTCCCGCGTGTCATGCGGGGCGCCGTTGGTCTCTCAGCATTGACCGTTTTCGTCGCTATCCTGGCCGGTACGCAGTACCTGGGAATAATCGGTGCGCTCCTAGCGATACCGATAGCCGCCGCCATACAAGTAGTGCTCTCCGAATACTTCAAGGGTCGCCGCGAGATGCACAAAGCCGTCGAGGCTGTGTCACCGGGATGGCGCTGGATGCGTGGATCACCTCCCGGGCCGGACGCAGGGGCAACCAATGGTGGCAAAGCTCCGCCAGTGCCGACGTCGACTCCCGGGAATCGCTGACCCTGTCCGTGCCACCGCCACAGATCACTGAAGAGCGCGCGCTCGAACTCGCCTGGATGATTGTCGAGAAAGCCGGCGGTACCCGGAATGTCTACCGCAATCCCAAATATGCGTTTTCCCTGCAACAGACGACGGACCTGATTGTCGACGGCATTGCAATCGAACTCCGCAACGGTGAAATCAGCTCACCCGCGATCGTTTCGGTCGCGGGGTGGGTCTTCGAAGTGCACGATGATGATCTGGAACTCTTGATCAAACCACGAGTTCGCTAGTCCGCTCCCGGGCCGAAGCTGTGGGGAAGATGTGGGTGAATTAGATTGCCAATACTCCCATTACAAATGTAATCTCTCCAACATAGTCAATCTCAATACAGTGGTCCCCGCCCCCGTAGGAGGAATACCGGTGCCTTTCTTGTCGTTCCTGGTGCGAAGTGTCTTCGCCCTGCTGCTGGTCGCAACCACGATCGCGCACGTCAGCAATCAAGCTTCGGCCGCTCCATCGCTCTACTACCTCTATGGATCCGGGTCCCAAACCGGCGGCAAACAAATCACATTACGCGTGCAATTGACAGAGAATGCTCCTGGCGGAGGGACGACCGTCGCCCTGACCTCTAACGATCTTGGCAGTTTCGGTTCCCGCAACTGTTCAGGTTCCGGCGGGCAACTCCGAGATTCTGTTCAGTGTCAACACATCGGCAGTTTCCACCGATCGTTCAGTGGTGGTCTCGGCGACGCTGAATGGAGTGACGCGCAGCCGCACCGTTTTGATCAAGGCTCCGATTCTGACCAGCATCGGCCTCCAATCGGTCATTCGACATGGTGGACAGGGCAAAGTCATCATCCGGCTAAGCGGACCAGCACCGGCGAGCGGGTTCGATGTCGAAGCGATCGTTGATCCACAGGTGCTTGATCTTTCATCGACTGTTTCGTTTCCTGCCGGGTTTCAATCGCTGTCACTCAAACCCAATGCAGATATTTTTGGGACCTCAGCTCTACCTCCAGATCAGCCGTTTTCACTAACGGTGACGGAAGGATCCCGTTCGTTTACCAAGTCCGCTGTGGTTCGCGTGTTCTCCACAGATCCCAACCCGACGCCAACACTGACAGCGACCGCATTGCCCACCAATACCGCGGTCGCAACCTCTACGCTCCCGGCGCCGTCATCTACCGCGACCGCAACGTCCACAATCCCAGCTTCGCGGTCATCTACCGCGACCGCGACTTCCACGGTCCCGGCGCCTACATCTACTCCAAACCAGGAAACGGCTACGGCAACAGTGGCGCCAGGCTTCTCCGAGGCGTGCTCAGCGCTGAATGATCCTGTGTACGACGGCATTTATTCGTACACGGGTTTCGCTGGTCCGATGTTCGAGCCGGGTGATCAAATCGTCTGGTCATTCTCCGGTGACTCGGCTTCAGTTGAAATAATTCAGAGTGGGTTCTATGAGCTCTTTTCGGGACCAACCAACGACTCGTACACCTATCTCTTCAACTCAGGAGGAACGTACCAATTTGAATGGGCATCTACCAGCGGACAGGTCAACTGGGATGTTTCATGCACAAGTGACAATCCGTATTAGCGCATCTGAGTAGATGGCGAGAGGGGGATCCGGCGTATACCGGATCCCCCTTTCGCGCTAGGCGTTCAGGCAGGCGAGCACAGTTCGGGTCATTGTTTCGATTCCGATGGCGAGCGAATCCTCGTCGATGTCGAAGCGGGAGGTGTGGTGCCCCCAGGTGAGACCGCGCTCTTCGTTCATGCTGCCGACGAGGAAATAGCAGCCGGGAACACGCGAGAGGAACTCGCTCATATCCTCCGAGACCATGAGGATGTCCCCGTCAACAACGTTCTCGGCGCCAACGACAGACGCAGCCGCCTCCCGCACGATGGCCGTCATTGCCTCATCGTTGTCGGTTGAACCAACGCCCCATTCAAGTTCGACTTCAGCTCGCGCACCGTAAGCGGCGGCAGTCGCTTCAGCCAATTCGGTGAGCCGCTTCCGCATCACCATTCGCTGATCCTGGTCGTAGAACCGGATCGTCCCACCCATTGTCACGAAATCGGGAATCACGTTACTTGCCTTGCCGGCGTGGATCGTGCCAACGGTCAGAACTGCAGGCTGGATCGGATTGTTAGTTCGGGAGACGACGGTCTGCAAAGCCGTGATCACCGCAGCGGCAGCAACAATCGGGTCGATGCAGATGTTGGGCAGGGCTCCGTGGCCACCACTGCCATGAATCACGATCGTGAATCCGTCCGCACCGACCATCATCGGACCGACTCTTGCGTTGATTGTTCCAACCGGCTTGGTGTTCCAGAGGTGAATCCCGAACATCGCGTCCGGCTTGAGATCGTCGAGTGCGCCGTCCTTGATCATGGCAAGCGCGCCATTGCCTCCCTCTTCCGCAGGCTGGAAGAAGAGCTTGACCGATCCGGCGAACTCCGCCTTTCGCTCATTCAGGATCCTGGCGGTGCCGAGCAGCATCGAAACGTGCCCGTCGTGGCCACAGGCATGCATCTTGCCGGGTGTCAGGGAGATGTAATCAGTGGTGTTCTCTTCGTCGATCGGGAGCGCGTCCATGTCCGCACGCAAACCGACGACCTTGCCCTCGCCAAGTCCTCCACGGATCACCCCGGTGACACCAGTGCCGCCAACGCCGGTCCGGATGTCCTCGATGCCCATCGCCGCCAATCGCTCAGCGACGAAGGCGGCTGTCTCGAACTCCTGGTAGCCAAGCTCGGGGTGCTGATGCAACCAACGTCGATCAGCGACTACACCGGGCATGATTTCATCGACTATTGAGTTGAGATTATCCAAATTGACTGCCATTATGCCTGCTCCCCTGATGGTGCAATCAGATAATCAACGAGCGTGCGCACTCCCCAACCAGTTGCTCCTTTGGGGGTGTACGCAGATGGTTTGGTTGTGCGATTGCAACCAGCGATGTCGAGATGCGCCCACGGCAAACCCTCGGCGAAGTGCTTGATGAAGAGTGCGGCGGTAATTGCTCCACCACCACGACCGCCGGTGTTCTTGATGTCGCCGATCTCGCCCTTGATCTGATCGTTCAACTCTTCGGTCAGCGGCATTCGCCAGATTCGCTCGCCAGATGTCTGACCGGCGCTCAGGATCCGGGTAGCTAGCGCATCGTCGTTGGAGAAAAGCCCCGCCGTGCCGTCTCCGAGCGCGACGACGATCGCGCCCGTCAGCGTGGCCAGGTCGATCATTTCCTGGACGCCCTGCTTCGAGCAGTAGACCAACCCGTCAGCGAGTACCAGGCGTCCCTCGGCATCGGTCGAGAGGATCTCGATGGTGACGCCGTTCATCGCAGTCAGGATGTCGCCGGGCCGAAACGCGTCGCCGGAGATCATGTTCTCGGCCGCGCAGATGACCGCGTGAACTGTGTGCGGGCAGTTGACGGCCCGAAGCGACGCCATCGCTCCGAGAACCGCGGAACCGCCGGACATATCGCCCTTCATCTCGAGCATGCCTTCGTAGGTCTTGATCGAGTAGCCGCCGGTATCGAACGTGATGCACTTGCCGACGATGCCGATGACTCGATCCGTCGCGATTGCCGGATCGGGTCGGTAGATCAGATGAATCATGCGCGGCTCGTTGACACTGCCACGACCGACGGCCGTGATTGCGCCCATGCCCAGCTCGGTCATTTCGGCCGGTCCGAGAATCTTGATTTCGAGATCGTTCTCCGCGGCAACAGCACTGGCGCGAGCGGCCATCTCGACCGGGTTGAGCGTACTTGCTGGCTCGTTGGAGAGATCCCGGGCCATATTCACGCCAAGCGCTCGTCCTTGACCGCGGGAGATTCCGGCCTCGATGCCATCGCCCGATTCGAGGATCACCAGTTCGGCGATCTCCTTAAGCGGCGGATCGGACGCGCGCGCCTTGCCGTAGTAGTGCGTGAATCGGTACGTCGAGAGCAGTCCGCCTTCGACAGCGAATTCCGCACCGAAACCAGGATCTACATCTGGCAGCACGAGGGCGACCCGTTTCGCTCCTGCATCCCGCGCAACCTGAACGGCAGCTCCATACCCGCGCCGAATCGATTCGGCCGATACGTCACCCGATCCCAAACCGGCAAGAATGATGCGACGAGCCGGAACTTTGCCGACCGTGGCCATAGACAGTGTCCGACCACGACCACCAGTGAATCCGGTATCGCTGACGAACGCAGCCAGTGCTCCGCCGAGTATCTCGTCAAAACGGGCGCCGAGCGAACCAAGGTCGACTGACTTATCAGAACTCTTGACAGCAAAAATGAGGGCATCCGCCTCCACGGTAAGTGGATCGAATGCCTGTGCGGTGATCTTCACGTGTACTCCTCAACGGCGGGCGACTATCGTGCTCTGATTCTCGCACGAACGGTCACCGCATGAGGAAATCCGGGGGAAACCCTTCTAGGCGAAGCGGGCGAGTACCGACGGCAGCGACGTCATCGATTCAAAGACGGCCTGGGTGGTGCGTCGACCGACGTTAACCCGCTTGATGTCGAGCAGATCGATGTCGATCAGATTCTGGTAGCCACCATAGAAACTGAATGCATACTCGAATCCCGTCGAAAGCAGAATTGCCCGCGTGATCGTCGTGAAGGTGTCACGGTGACCGACCGGGTACGAGAATGATTTGGGCGGCACACCCAGCATTTCGGTGAGGCGTTCATGGCACCCGCGAATCTCGGCAATCTGTTCCGATGACGACAGTCGCGCCAGCAACGGGTGATTGACGGTGTGGCCGCCGATGGTCATTCCGGCCAATCTCAATTCGCGAACGTTGTTCCAGGTCATCCAGAGCTCATCGCCAAGATGCGTTGGCAAAGTCGCGTGGCCGGTCATCTCGGCAATATCGGAGACAAAGTTGGATGTCTCGCGTCCGGGCAGGGTTTTGTACGTTTTGAGGGCCTCGCGGATGGCGGTTTCGCGAGCCTCTCCGACCATCGGCAGCGCAGTCGGGAACCACTTGCCGGCCGACAGCTCGGGCGAATCACTGTGCCGGATCATCCAGGCAATCGTGTCCCACCAGGAGAGTTCGCGCTTGTCGATGAACGAGGTCGGCACGAAAAACGACGCCGGCAAGCCATGCCGCTTGAGAATCGGGAACGCCTTTTCATAGTTATCGCGATACCCGTCGTCGAACGTCACGATGACGTACCGGCCCTTGCCATTGCGGCGGGCGAGCGGTAAATCGGATGGACTGATCACGTCAAAATTGCGCTTCAGGAAGCCCATCTGCTGATCAAACTGCTCTTCAGTGGTGCTGAAGACATCCCGATCGAACGGAGATTCAGCAGCCACTCCAATTCGGTGATAGTTGACGACAAGCACGCCATGTCCGAACGGAGCGTTGCGGGAAACCACATCGCCGCCCAACATTCTGAATGCTCCAACTGCCATATCTATCTTGGAAATCATTGCGTTCCCCGAATCTTTTGCTTTCCGGCTTCCGGAAGTCTTCCATATAACGAGATCAAACCGTTAATTGCGCTATTCCACGGAGAGAGGGTCTTCTCCGCCCAGATCAGGGTGCGATCGCCATTGGACATGTCCCGTTTGAATCGACTATCCCCGGCGAGCCAGTTCACCTCCGAGAAGTTCCGCCGACGCGCTTCCTCCATGACCAGGAACCCGGCAACAAAACCGGGTGAGAGGCTGTTGTCCTCAAAGGCCGGCAGACCCCACTGATATTGGTAGATGACGTCGTTCTCAATAAATCCGTAGAAGATGCCGACGAGCGTTTCGCCGGCAGTTGTCCGGGCCATGACAACCTGGCCGGAACCGAGTGTGCGCTCAATCAGCAAACGATGGAATGACGTGAACCGGGTATCAGCAAATGCACCCGCTTCACCGGCCGCAGTCCAGCGACGTTGATGATGCTCGACCATTTCGTCGAACACAATCAAGGCTCGTGGGACCGAATCGATCCATTCAACAGCAAGATCCCCAAACGCATCGGTGAACTTCTTGCTGTTCTTGCGAAGCTTGCGCCGGGTATCGCCATCAAATGATTCAAGCAAGGTCGGAGCGTCATTCAGGCGAGCAACCCGACACACCTTTTCCCGAATCTGCATTTTGCCCCGGGCGGATTGTGGAATGTCTTCAAGCTCAAATCCGTCGAGCGCCAAAACGTCTGCGGACAAAGGAAGTGCACCAGGAACCGAAAGCAGTTCGGCAAAAAACGCGTCCCGATACTTGGGATGGACGAGGACACGGTTGTACTCGACCCAGACACCGCGCCCTGGTTCCTCGCCGGATGTCCCGAGGTGGATCGTTCGGATCGGAAGCGGTCCGCGGCGTTGCTTGCGTCCGCGTGTCAGCAACGCTGCTCCGACCGGATGCCCATCTCGTGTCGCGATAACGAACCAATGTGGGACGGTCGCGCCATACGCATCAAGCCAGCACTCGGTCCAGGCCCAGGAGTTGGTCAGTCCCGTGGACGCCAGTTCAGATTCCAGCGTTTGCCAGACCGGGGCAACGGCGGCAGTGTCTCGAACGATCTCGAATGCTATTTGAGTTGTGGAGGTTTTCACCTGACCTCCTCGTTTTACGGTGGTGTCCATTACGTGTTCAAAACTCATTTCAGGCGTGGGGTCCTTGTGCGTTTGCGAGTCCGAGCGCTGCTCTCACTGCGCCGGCAATCTGGCGAATGTCGTTTGAATCGAGGTCCTGGTGAATTGGAAGTTCCAGCAGGGTCCGGCGCAGTTCGTCGGTTTCCGGGAACATCCCAACTGGACATCGTGGGTGATGCAGTTCCCAGAAGTTGCGTCCCTCAACACCACGCGCCGAAAGCCGGAGGAGAACCGCGCGCTTGTTTTCGACCTGCGTTGCGTAAAAGAGTGGTACTACGCCCGGTCGAAGTTCCCCCTGGGTCGGTGGGGCAACATCCGCGAGCAGGTCTGTCATCAGTTCGTAATTGCGACGACGACGACGGGCGATTTCCCGCCAATCCTGTGCGTGCAAAACCCGATGCGAAATAGCGCTCATGGCGTAGTCCAGTTCGTCGTGTTCGAACTTGACGCCGCCAGTGGATACGTAGGAGAGGTTGGTGGCGTGCGACATCTGCTTGCCCGCCCAACGCACCATCGAACGCGCCTTGTCCCCCGCTGGTCCCCAGTTCAGTGCCGCGTGATCAAGCAGCGAGAAGGTTGAGAGCGCGACGCCCGATGTAATGCTCGAGCGTGTTCCGGCCGGAAGAGGCTCAATCGTCGGGACATTGACGACCAGTGCTGCCCCATTCGGAACCGGCGCCCACTTGTAGAACGAATAGACCGAGCCGTCGCCAAAACTGCCGGCTGGCTTCCCGTTGATCGTTGTCAGCAACCCATGGGCGGCGTCCTCGATAACGACCAGGTTGCGCTCGCTGGCCAGCTTCATCACTTGTTCGATTGGCCCCGGGAAGCCGTTGAAATGAATCAGGTAGATCGCTCTGGTCGCCGGTGTCAGCGCGGCCTCGATATCCTCGATGGTCACCTGCATGCCAGCCCGCACCGGGTAGAACCGGATCTGCGCACCTGCCTCAACCGGAGCCTGGAGGACTGGTGGACCGAAAAAGGCCGGGAAAAGCATCTCGGCACCTTCGAGACCGAGACCGCGGGTCAGGGCAAAACTCGCGTTACGTCCGAGATAGTGGTACTTGACGCTGGCTTGCTTGAGCACCCACGGAAGGTCAGTTTCCGAAGTGCGGCGAATCAGCATCCCGGGCGCGAGCGTCGTGTCCTTCAGCGCAAACATGCGGGTGCCGATTGCCGGTGATGTAATCATGCTCATCGCGGAACTCCTGCGGTACGAATCTGGGGAGCGGGTATGTGATATCGGGGTAGGCGATCCAGCAAGCGTTTTACACGTGGGATCACGGTGTAGCGGGACCGGTAGGCAAGCCGACCGGACAGCGAATTGCTAAAGATGTGTACTCGGTAGTGAATGTGGAACTGGTCCGTCCATTCCCGCTTCCAGGCCGATTCATCACCCAGAAAATCGAACTCGGTGTATCCGCGGGCAACACAATCGTTGATCACTTCACTGACAAGGAGATGGCCCGGTCCGAACTCATGCCGGGATTCGTCAAAAGAGAGCTTGGGAACGAAATAGCGACCGAACATCGCCACACCCAGGTGCATCGCGATCGTTTCCCCGCCGGCCTCCAGCGAATAAATTGCCAGGTATCCGTTTGCCGCGGCTGCCGCAACCAGGGCTTTGTAGTAGTTGGTCATACGTGTAATGGAGAGGATCGAAGTTCGCTTGCTCCCCTTCCAGCCAGAGTTCTCCAGTTCGAGGAATCGCTGGAGCATGGCGTCATCCATCTCCGAAAGCCGCTTGACTTCCACGGGTCCGAGATCGCTCAGGCGTGCCCGACGACGGCGCAGATTGGCCCTGAACTTGGCAGAGGTTGCCGGAGCGATCTCGGCGAGATCACATGCGTGATCTGGCAACGGGATGAATGGGGTTCGTCGGCTCAACCGGCGACCGGTTCGTTGCCCGGATTCCTCAGCCAGCTGCATCATGCGCCAACCGGGACCGCCTTCGGGAAGATCGACAAGTTCGATTACGTCCCAATAGCTCCGGGTGCGAATGTGGGCCCATAGTGCGGCGGCAACTTCTTCCGAATCGTCGCTCGCGCAAAGGATGTCAAACCTGTCGGGGCACTTCGGCGCAACCGGAGCGCGCAGCCGACCAACCGGGATTCCGTACATCTCCGTCTTCTCGCGAATCAACGGGAGCACGCCGACCAATACGCCGGCTCGCTCAACGGTGTAGAGCGTGACTCGTGCGTTCGGTTCAAAGGTCGAAAGGTAGATTCCGATCCACTCAGGAAGCAGAAATGGCTGGGCCTGAACGCGGTTGGCCAACTCGCGCCATTCGGACGCGACAATATCGATAACATCGGTTGAACCACTGAATTCGCGAACCTGTAGCGTCGACACCAGCGCGATAGGCAGGCGATTCTGGTGCATCCGGGACGGCTTTCAGGTGGGTTTTGGTTATGGACGCTCCGGCTTTGCGGTGAAGTGAAACAACCATGATGCCATCCAGCCACAGAGAAACGAGTTCACGATTCGCGGAGTCGTCTGCGTGAGTGGCACCGTGTCAGGTCATGCCCCCACCCATGACTATCGTGTTACCCAGTATGGTGATCGCACCCCCCGAATGCCCTAGCCCATCGGTCACCGCAAGTCGGTACTAATTGGCTGATTGGTACGTTCGGTCGATGATTTGTTGCTGGAGTCCGAGGGTCTTGTCGAGCATCGTCTGGAACATGAATTCCTGCTCGTACCGTAGCTCGGCCGGCCTCGCCCATTCGTTGGCGGAGGTCGGGACTGGACGGCCAATTCACGGATGCGCGAGGCAAGTTCCTCCCGATCATTCGGTCGAACGGTGAATCCAGTTTTCCCGACGACAATCGCTTCCGCCGAGCCGCCGACATCGGAGACGACCACCGGTAGACCAGCTCGCATCCCTTCGAGGGTCGAGCGTGGAAAGCCTTCCCAGTTGCTGCTCAGCACAAATACATGCGCACCAGCGAGGATTTCGGCGACATCAAAGCGCTGCCCAAGGAAATGCACGCGATCATCAACGCCAAGCTGCTGGGCCAGCTGCTGCGTCTTCTCCATGTCGGGGCCAGTCCCGATCAGGTCGAGGTGGACATCTGGAACCGTTGCAATGGCCCGTAGCAGCGTGTCGTGATCCTTCTGCCGGTCGAAACGGGCAGTCATCACCAGTCGGACCGGATCACCATCCGCGGGTTTAGCACGAAGATGCGGGTCGACATCGGTCATGCCGTTGTGGATCGTGACGAGCCGCTTCGGGGACATGCCTGCCTTGATGCCGATCTGACGATCGAACTCCGAGACGCAAATGATGTTGTCGGCCAGCCGCTCCGTGATCCGCTCAACCACCTTGTAGATCGTCCGGGTTGGCTGCGGCACACCGTCAGTAAAGGCAAAACCATGCGCCGTGAACACCGCCGGCACTCCTGCACGGCGGGCAGCGATCCGGCAAATGGTTCCGGCCTTGCTGGAATGCGCACTGACGATTTCCGGCTTGTACTCATCAATGATCCGGGTCATGTCCCGCACAGCCGCGACATCGCGCACCGGATGAATCGCACGGAGCATCCCCTTGCAAATCTCGACCGCGATGCCTTCGGCCTGCAGTTCGCGGGTCAGCTCGCCTTCGTTGCCGCAGACCACGAGCAGGTCATGTCCGGCGTCCCTGGTGCCGATGGCCAGATCGCGCACGTGCAACTGGGCTCCACCGACAACGTCGCCGCGGGTGATGGCATAGATCACTCGCACACGGATTCTCCCCGGGCCAACTGACTCCAGAGCTGGTCGTAGCGTTTGGCGATGTAGGCGATGTCGAAGTCGGAGACCATGCGAGCGCGAGCCTGGCTGCCGAGGGTCGTGCGCTCAGTTGGCGACATCTCGACCAACTCCGCGAATGCAGTGGCCAGTCGCGACCGGATCACCGGGCGGGACAACTCGACCGGTCTCACCGATCAGCAGTGCGGCATCACCGACATCGGTTGATACACAAGGGACACCAGTTGCCATCGCCTCGCCCAGCACCATCGGAAATGCCTCGGTCCGGGACGTCAGCGCGCAAACATCCAGCGCGGCCAGCACCCGATTCATGTCAGATCGACGTCCGAGCAGATGCACCTTGTCGGCGATTCCGGCGGTATCGATCCATCTGGCAAGTTCATCGTTGGCGTGATCGAGACCCTCTCCGGCCATAACGAACGCAACATTATCGTGGGAGGCGGCGACCAGTCCTGCCGCTTCGACAAAGAGTTCATGATTTTTGAGCGGCACAAATCGGCCAGCTATTCCGATCACCACGGTCTCTGGCGCAATTCCCAATTCGGATCTGATTTCCGCGCGGGCCTCGGGATCCGGCGTGAACCGACTGACATCGAATCCATTTGGTATGACTCGTATCCGGTGGCGATCGTATCCGTGGGCAATGTGGGCGGTTCGGGATGCTTCGGCACAGCAGACAATCGCGGCTGGTACAAAGCGGGAGATTCGGGCGCAGGTTCGCACCACGAGTTTGAGGCTGCGACTGGCGGTTTGCTCGTCCAGCTTGCTCTGATGCACGCCCCAGGCAACCGGAATCCGTGCTCCCCGCGCTCCGAGACCGCCGATCAGATCGGCGTGATAGAGCCAGGTCTGGACAACCGAAACCTTCTCCCGCCGAAGCAGTCGGGCCAGACGGGTAACGACAATCGGATCAGGAATGCCTCTGGACATGCCGAGGTTGTGGACTGGCAATCCCGAACGAGCGGATGGTATCCGCTACCGGGCCCTCGTCGGTCAGGCAAATAACGATCGGCGTAAAGGCTGAGTCCGCGTGCCGCTCGACGAGGCGCGAGAGCATAAGTTCGGCGCCACCGGTATTCAGGCCCGTAATGACATGCGCAACAACTGGTTTCATGCGGGCTGTCCAAGCGCTAGCTGGTTCTGCAGGTATCGGTTCGGCATCGGGCATCGGTGCGGGAACGGGCCTGGTCCGGCATGAGGCGACAATGGACGCCACCAGTCCAGCTGCCAGCAAGATATGCATTTCTTCAAGCACGTTGTGACTGAACATTCCCCAGACGACCATGAACATTAACCACGGGAAACGCTGTGTCGAAACTGCGTTTGTTCATTCCCCAAATCACACTGAGCAGCAAGCCTGGAACAATGAAAAAGCCGAGCACACCGTGATCCACGATCATCGCCAGGTATATGTTGTGGGTTCCAACGTCGAAGCCTTCAATATGCCGATTCGCGCCTGTGCCCCACCCCAGAACCGGCTGCTGGCCATACATTTCCCAGGCCTTGGCGGCGACACCCCGTCGCTCGTTTGAGGACGCATCCTCGGTACCTCCGCCGGTCAGAAAGGAGACTCGCTGGAGTATGTCGAGATTAATGAGGCCGCGCTCCTGAAGTGTGCTTTGAAGGTCCGACCACAGGGGGGAGTAAACGAGGACCACTGCAACAACCGTAAATGTCGCGATACGCCTGAATTGCGCGACGATCCCGGCCCGGACAAAAAAGAATGCGACGACCAGCACCCAGCCAATCATCGATGAACGGGAGAACGTCGGCAGCACCCCGATCGCAGTGATGGTGACAAAGGCGACCTTGAAACGATCCGGGATGACCTGGTAGCTGAGAATCAGACCCAGCACCAGTGCCGCGCCGCTCTGATTGACATTCGAATACAGGCCCGACGAGCGACCCGGAATCGTGCTGAAGGTGAGCGGGTTGAACAGCTCATAGACATTGAGCGCCGTTGCCAGCAACACCGCGCCGGCAATCCAGCATCGAGCCAGACGTTGCTCACGCTCACCACTGAACACTATCAGCATCAACACCAGGAAAATGACGGATACGAACCGGGTCTGGACCTCCTGAAACGCGACGGCATCCTGATCAGTCCGGTAGTACCAGAAAACGCTGATCAGCAGATACGCGATTCCCCACAACACGACCGGGCGCATCTGAATGTGCCCCTCGTTCAGTCGGGACAGGATCAGCGGTGCGCACATTCCGGCAAACATGACGATCCAGAACAGGGGGATCAGTCCGAACTTCTGGGAATACGATGCGATGTTGGTGAAGAACACTGCTACTGCGAAGAAGACCAGAAAATGGCGGTAGGCCGCTCCGAACGTAATCACGATTTGCCTCGCTTTCCGCCGAGCAAACCGGTCAGCGCAGCGTTCGTCTTACTCACCAGCTGCGGAATCGAGAAGTTCGTGGCGATGTGGTCGCGCAACGCCTGCGGATCGTGCGACTGAGCCAATGCGTGGGTAATCGCCGTGGCGAGTGCTTCTGGATCCGACCTGGGTACGACGATACCGAGATCACCAACTGCCAGGCCGGAATCACCTACATCAGTAACGACGCACGGCACACCACAGGCCATACTCTCCGCCACAACGTTCGGTGTCCCCTCCCCGTAGGCGGACGAAGAGACATTCAGATCAAGCGCACTGAAGACGGCGGCCATATCACCATGCGGACCGGCCCAGACGATCCGCTCGGCCAGATTCAAACGATTCGATTGCTCGAGCAATTCGTCTCCAGGGCCCGGAATGTCGTTCCCAACCGTCACAAATCGAACGTCTGGATTAGTTTCGGCAACGATTCCGGCCGCAGCGACGAAGTTCGGAAAGTCTTTCTGCGGATCGAGTCGACCGACTCGACCAACCAGGCGTTGCGCGTCCTCGATCCCCCACTCCGCCCGCAATCTCGCCCGGCCGTCTGGATCGAACTTGAATCGGTCGAGATCGATTCCGTTGTGAATGACGATAATCTTGTCTGCCGGGAACCCGCGCTCGATCGCGTGATCACGGCCGGCGTTGCTGTTGGCGATGATCAGGTTGGGGAATCGACTAAGTACCTGCTCGATCCAGGCGTCGAACCGGTTGACCCAGTGGTATCGCGTGATGTCAATGTCGGACGCACGAACACCCCAAACGACCTTGCCGCGGTGCACCGGACGGGTAAGAACGAGCAGTGCGTTAGCCAGTCCCAGATACCCGTGCAGCACGTCAGCATTCTCACGGCGAAGGGTTCGAGTCAATCGCCAGAGGAACGGAATGACATCCCAACGACCACGTTTGTCGAGGGACAGAATCCGGACACCACCGCGATCCGCTTCGGAGAGCATGTCGCCGCCCGGATAGAATGTGACGATCACGACGTCGTGACCCAATTCGCGGAGGCCACGTGCCAGATCAACGAGTTGCCGTTCTGCCCCGCCGAACTCGCGTTCACCGTCCTTGACATCCTTGAACCGGTGCAGAAAAAGCAGCTTCATCTTGTCTGCTCCACGTAGCGAAGCAGATCGTCCCAAATGCCCATCACGGATTCGACCCCGAATCGATCGAGCACCTCGGGCGCCCTCAAGGCCATAGCTGCTCGTTGATCGGGATCGCGCATGAGATTGGCAAGCGCGGAGCCGAGCGCCGCCTGATCACCATTGGGCACGATTACGCCGTCAATTCCGTCTCGGATTATGTCACGTGGACCACTCGGCAAATCAAAGGCAACCGCCGGCAAGCCACAGGCCATGGCCTCTGCCAATGCCATCGGGAAGCCTTCCCGCCGTGACGAGAGTGCATAGAGATCGGCCTTGCGCAATTCTGCGTGTGGATTGCTGGTACGACCTGGCAATCGGACGCGATCCTGGAGACCCAGTTCATTGCGTTGTGCTTCCAACGCACCGCGAAGCTGCCCGTCGCCCCAGATGACGAGATCCCAATCCGGAAACTCCGGCGCAAGTTCAGCAAATGCAGCGATCAGCGTGTCGAATCCCTTCTCAGGCCCAAAGCGACCAAGCGCGACGATCTGGTGCCGATCCGACGCATGAATCGAACCGTCAGCCGCCTCGACCATGATCGGGTTAGGGATGATCAGTGTGCGATCCTGGATTCTGGGTGAAAAGAACTGTTTGCTCGATTCCGAAAGCACGATCACCTTTGCGGCGCGGGGATAGAGCATGTTGCGCAATCGATTCCAGACTGGATGGCGATGGGCCAGGCCGGGGTCAGTGTGCTCGGTGACGATGACCGGTATCCCTGTACCGCGAGTCGACAGCAGCGTGAGCACATTCATCTGGTCCATGAAGCTGATCACTACATCGGGGCTTGATTGCCTGATCGCGGCTCGAAGTGATGTCAAACGGCGCGCATTATTGGTGATTGCATGGAGTGGTGTTTTGGCCGGTCGTGTCAGCCCGAGACCAATGAGTTGAATTCGCTGATCCAGTTTGTAGAACGGCACATCGTCCGGCTCTGTCAAGGTCAGAACCGTCACGTGCACACCCTTCTGCGACCAGTAGTTGGCCATGGTCGAGAGGACACGCTCAGCACCGCCGCTGGTCAAGGATGGGATGGTCATGGTGATTCGCTGAGTGGTCATACCGCACGTGACTCCGCGAGCCGCTGCCGGATCAAGTGGCGGAAGAGGAATCCGTTAAACGCAAGTGAAATCATGTAGTTCATGACTGTGGCAAGGGCGATACCCCGGATTCCAATCCACTCCTTGAACAAATAGTCAGCAACGATATTGAAGATGAAGATGCAGACCGAGCCAATCAGGAGCAACCGGGTCGCGCGCATGGCATTCAGCACGCGCGAGAGGAACATGCCCAGGGTGTACGCCGGAATCATGAAGGCGTAGATCACCTGAACTTCGGCCACCGCGGCGGTATCTGCTGCGGTGAACTCGCCGCGCTCAAAGAGCAACCGGACGAGTGGCTCGGAAAAGATCACGATGAAGGTCATCACCGGAATCGTGACAAGCAGGGTGATGCCCAGATACGACCGCACTTGAACGTGCAATCGCTCCCAGTTGCGCTCCGCCACCAATCGAGAAAAACGCGGATAGACCACGGTCGCCAACGCAGTCGATCCGATGGCCAGCACCGGCAGGACGAGTTTGTTCGCGTAACTCAGGATCGCGAGACTTCCCTGGCCGAGTGTCGCCGCCATCGCCTGATCGACAACGCCTACGCCACCGAAGACAACGCCGTTGGCGAGGTACGGAACGAACTGATTGAATGCAAGCCGGGTTTCGACCAGCCCCCCGTACCAGCGCGGGAAAACGACCAGATCGTTGCGGCGAAGTCCCCAAAGCAGCACCGCGGCCTGAGCAACGCTTCCGATCACAAACCCGACCGCCGGTGAGTTGATACCGCCCTGAGGGTATGCCCAAAGCGCACCAATCGTACCGACCGGAATCAGCATCGGCGAAATCGCGGCTAGCCCAAAACGATCGTCCGTATTGAGCATGCCAGACCAGAGCGTCGACATCGCGTAGAGGAACAATGCCGGAAGCATGATCATCCAGAGTTCCTGGGTTGCCTCGAGCTTCTCCGGACCAAAACTGGACGTAACAAGCGACAACATTGCGTCACGGAACGGAATCATTAGCACTGTGACCAGAATGAGCATGCCTATCGCGATCAGCAGCATTTCGCTCAGGAACTTGCGCGAATGAGCCTCACCCTGGCGCGATTTGGCTTCGGCGTGGAGCGGAATCGTCACCCCTGCGAGGGCGTTCCCAAAGATCACCGCCAGAAACTGGGGAATGGCCCAGGCAGCGATGAACGCATCGGCTGCGTCCGACGTTCCGAACTCGGAAGCGAGCACGACATCGCGAAGCATGCCAGCGAACTTGACGCCGACCGAGCTAAGTGCGACTACCGCAATGTTGATCAGAAGTTGCCGGCGGTCTCCCAGATGCCCGATCAGCGTCGAGATGGCCGGCGGCTTGCCTAACACGATGAGTCCAGAGACGCGAACCGTTGGAGCGCTGGACCGAATGCCAGACGCACTCCTTCAGGATGGAGCACGTACGCGGCAATCAACACTACATTAGCGGCACTGCGGTACTAATTGAGGCCGGAGGTGCCGGAATCGGCTACTCAGCAACCACGACAATTTCGCCAACATGGTCTGGATAAAGTCCATCGAAATAGGCGAAGGTTCCCGGCTGCTCAAACGTTACCGAGAATTCCTGACCAGGCGTCAGTACCCCAGAATCCCAGTTGATCGCGCTTGACGGGTCGGATGCCACTGCATGATCAAACTCGCCACCCATGCGCCAGGTTACCGTCGCCCCAACCGGGACGGTCACCGTAGACGGGTTGATACCAAGATCGTCCACGATGATCACCACCTCGCTGGATCCCGCGAGACAGGACGGCGGTGCGAGATCGAACTCCCCGGCCACCAACGGTGCACTTCCGGATACGTCTGCGCGCAGGATGAGTCCCGTCCCTGAATCTGCGCCGTTCATTGGCATCGAGATATACAAGGCGGCGTCCGGTCCGAAAGCAATCTGACCAGGGAGATTGAGTTGAGTCACGACTTCTGTGCTGGAATCTGGACCGGTCTGGCGGACGATTCGGCCCGAGCCAGGTACGAAGAACGGAGGCTCATCGCGACTGCTGGACATTTCAGCCGCGTACAGACACGCCCTGCGCGTCTATGGCCAGTCCGGTGACCTGGGTGAGACCAGTCCAGACGACTTCGCGTGTTCCGTCGGAGCTGATGCGCTCGACCGTTGCCGTCCTGGAAGCGATACGGCTCGGCGGTGAAGTAACCGACGTAGATTGACCCGTCGGGCCCGGTCGCTATGGCGGAAGGTGCCTGGTTGTCGGCTGACAGGTCGGCGATCCGCGAGACCACTCCGTCCAACGCGACCTGGACAAGTTGTCCCGCCCCTTGCTCTACCGCCAGGAGACTGTCGCCGGCTGAGTTCGCCGTCATCGCGACCCAAAGGCCGCCAGTGATTGAACTTTCCGTGGGAGGGGTGGTTACTGGATTTGCTGTGTACCAGTTACCGAGATCAGCACGCAATAGGAGCCCACCGTCGACCAGCTCATACACCCCGCTGGCCACCTCTGGATTGCCGTTCGCTTCGCCACCACCTGAGATCAGTGCAAACACGCGACTGCCAATTGTGGCGATCGCGGTCGGTCCCCAGGTCTCCCCGAGCGTGTTTCGTGCAGAGGGAAGATCGGTTGTTAGCGGAGTGGCGCATCGATCTTGCGCTGTCGAAATGGCTCCCGTTGACCCGGCCGACACAGGTCCGTCCGATTGTCCGGACTCGTCGCCGACACCTGCCTCAGCCACGATAAGCTGACCAGCCGTGTCAAACGCAAATCCGCGCGGATTCACGAAACCGCTGGCAGCGACGGACAACGGCGGTGTGTCCTGTGCATGTGTAATTGCCGTTTGCTGAAGGATCGCAGCGATCAGGACGAGTCCCGTGATCAGGGCGTGGCGGTGGTTCATGGGCTTGCTCCAGACGAATATCGTTCGCCTGAATTGACCCCGTGGTTAGCCAGTCAGGCGAGCAGCTTCTGTCTCTTGTATCAGCTCGGCGACCGGACTATCCGTCGCCAACTGTCGATTCTTGACCTCGTACATGGCGCGGTCGGCCGCGTCGATAAGCGAGCGGGGATCGGTCGCCTGACTCGGATAGGATGCGTATCCAACTGCGAAGGACGGTACCACGGTTGCGCCACTTGGGAGTGTGATCTTCACATCAGTGGCTCTCTCCTGCAGTCGCTGGCTTAGAGCGATAGCCTGGACGATGTCCGTGCCCGGCAAGACTGCCACGAACTCATCGCCGCCATAGCGGCCGATCAAATCTGAGGCTCGCAGAGCATTTTTCAGGAACAAGGCAGTTTCCCGGAGCACGAGATCTCCTGCTAGGTGGCCGTGCTCATCGTTAACGTTCTTGAAGTCGTTCAGATCGATCATCAGGAGCGAAACCGGATCTTCGGTGCGGTTCGACAACGCCAGGTTTTGATCGAGCCGTTCCAGAAGCGCCCGGTGGTTGAGCAATCCCGTCAGCCCGTCGTACGACGCTTGTTCGGCGAGCGCCATGTGGGTTTGGGCGCGGTCAATTGCCAGTGCGGCAAGACTTCCGAATTCCCGTGCAAGTTGACCATCCTGTTCGGTGAATCGATTCGGAATGCGAGAGTAGAAGCTGATGATTCCCGTTGACCGTCCGTCCAGAATCATGGGTGCGATCATTGCGGATTGCGTATCAGCCGAGAAAAGCAGCTCCCGTTCGATTTCATTGAGGTACTCATGCGATGGAGCAAGAATCAACGGAATCTGGGAATCAAGTACGGATCTGGTTGTCGGCCATTCCGACAGCGCCAGAATGTGCCCCATACCAGTGGCCACGCCGGTCCACTTCTCGTCAACAACCTGCGCCAGCATCAGGGTCGAGTCCAGATTAGGCACAAGTCCCTCGATTTCGCAACATTCTGCGCCAATCAGACGCATTGTTTCGTTGCTGATCTGTTCAAGAACTTCGCCTATGGAGGACTGGGTGGCGTTCATGACGGCCTGATTCACCGTCAGCAGTGCGGATTGGTGCTGGGCATATCGCCGGGTCGTCTCGAGCAAGCGCGATGCCTGAATGGTCAGGGCGGTGTGGGTTGCGATTTCCTGGCCGATGCGCAACGTTTCGTTGTCGAACGGGTAATGATCCTGTGAGTAAAGTGCGATCAGGCCAATGAGTTTGTCTTCTGACCGAAGCGGAAATACAGCGGTCCACAGTGCTCCGGCATTCCGCATCAGCATCTTGAAGTCATCCCCAAGTCGATCGTCGTCGATGTGAAAACGGGATGGCTCACGTTCGCCGATACAGGCCCGAAATGCCGAATCAATTGGTGATGAAACCCTGATCCCTGACCGGCCAACCGTTGGCCAGTGCGGGCCGCCCGTATCCACAAGCGAACGAAGTTCTTCGGCAGCCTCGTCCCATTCGAAAATGGTGACGCCATCGATCCGGTAGAGCGATGCGCAGGCTGCTCCAATCTGCATCAATTTTTCGCTGACGGCCGTATCTGAGACAGCCGCACGACCGATTGCCACGATTGCTGCACGATCCGAGGCCCGACGGCGCTCCTCTCGCCACTGCAACCCGTTGCTCAGGGCCAGTCCGATCAATGGCGCTGCGGAATCCATCAGATCCAGCACAGAACGGGTGAACTGACCATCGCGGCGATCGAACATCCCGAGATAACCAAGGCACACATTGTTGAGCCAGAGCGGAATCAGCGCATAGGTGGCAAGGCCAACGGGATTGTCCTCGATGTATGAGCGTAGTTCGTAATCCGGTGTCTGCCGATCGATCGCAAACGATCCATTGCCGGACAGGACTATGTCGTATGCCGGGTAATCCGAAATTGGATACATTCGACCAGGTGTATCGGCGAAGTCCCAATCGGGAGCAGTGAGATCGGCCACGATTTCGAATGCTTCGAGTTGCGGATGGAAAATTCCCACTACCGCAGATTCCGCATTGGCAACCTCGCACAACGCCTCGCAAACAGCATGCATCGCCACATTGACATCCAGGCTCGATGTAGCTGCTGAGGTCAGCCGAAGAAGCGACTCCTGTTGCAGGCGACGATCTCGTTCCCGCTCGTGTGTCCTCGCGTTCTGGATCGCATTCGCGGCGTGTGTGGCCAGGGTGTAGGCAATCGTCTGCTGGGCATCCGAGAAGGCATGCCTGCGCCGCGAGTAGATGTTCAGGATGCCAACGCAGGTTTCGTCCAGCCAGATCGGGATCAGCAACATGCTTTGCGTTCCGTAGGCAACCATGTCGTCACGCATCGCCTGGTCTACGCGGGGATCATCCTGCGAACCGATTGAAATCGGCTCACGGGCACTCACCGATTGGTGATCGATTGACCAGGCACCGATCGGGCATCTCTTGCCGAGGACCGCTCCTTCGTTTGCCGCCCACTCAGGAATGGCTGCGTACGCCTCAGTCGTGAATTCCTGGTGCTCGTGATCAATCAGTTCAACGTGACAACTCTCGGCTCCGGCAAGCCCCAATGTGGCTGCCGCGATTTCCTTGAGTACGTGGCGCAAGTCAAGCGATCTGGTTGCGGCCTCGGTAATTCGAAGCAACCCCTCCCGCTCCTGGGCCACCTGGTGCTCATGCTCCAGCAAACGCGCGTTCTGGATCGACGAAACGATATGGGTCGCGATTTCGCCTGTCAGCCACCGGTCCGGCTCAACGTACGCATTTGCGTTCCTGGAGAAGCAGTAGTACGCGCCAATGAAGAGCCCACCGCTGATCAGCGCGTGGGCAACGATGCTCTGCGTTCCGTACCGGGTCATATCCGCGCGCATATCGCTGGTGATCCGCGGATCGTCTGTCGAACCAATCAGGATCGAGCCTTCTGCCCGTACCAGTTGGTCGATACTCCAGCTGCCGAAGGCGCGACGGTTTGCCAGTGAATCATCGGGAATGACCCAGTCATCCAACCGAGCAAGCCCGCTCAGGATCATCTCGTTCGATTCATGGTCATAGAGTTCGATTGCGCAACTCTCGGTCGAGGCAACACCCATGCTTGCGCTGGCAATCCCGGAGATCACATGTCCCAGGTCGAGGCTGCTACCGGCTGCCTGGCTGACCTTCAGCAGTAACTCACGCTGGTCTGCGATTCGGGCGTCTTCAAGACGCTGTCGCGTGTGCTCGATCGCCAGGCCCGCCTGGTTGGTGAATGTGGCCGTAGAGCGAACGATCGCAGAGGTGAAATGGCGAGCCTGGTCCGAACAGACAGCAACATAGCCGCGCAAACCATCACCAACGATCAACGGCAGGCAGGCCAGACTTGCGATGCCGTCGGCCTCCAGATCTGCCCGGAGTTCAGCGGAAACCCGATCATCCGAAAGTTCAAGAACGATCAGCGAATCCGAGGTCGCAAGCAATTCGCGCTCGAGTGACCAGGTTCCGGTCGCAAATTGATCGCCGATGGTAGCGGTACTGATCCCGGATTCATCGCAACTAATGGCGGTCAACGTGGTCAGATGTGTATCGGCCTCAAATGCGTAAACCTTGGCCGACCTCGCGTCGCAGAGCAGCCGCACCGCCTCGGCAATCACTCCGTGCAGTTCCCACTCGGTCGCACAGGTTGTAGCTGCTCTGGACAGTTCGAGTAGTGCGCGTTGTTCCTGCTCGATCCGGCGCTCGGCAGATCTCGCCCGGAGATTGCGTACGATCGCTGCGGAACTTGTAGCAATGCTCTCCCCAAGTCGAATCACGTCGGAATCGAAGGCCACCGGTTCCCGGGATTTCAGACTCAGCACGCCGTGAACTTGTCCATCCTCAATGAGCATGAACAAGGCGGCGCGGCCCATCCTGGATTCGGCGAGAAAGGTGCGTTGTTGGGGCGTCAGTGTTGGATCCTCCAGCCAAAGGTGGGTGGTCTCCCTCGGTCGAATTGGCTGATCCTCCTCGATCCATGCCAGCGGTCTGTCCCTCCACCCTGGTGGATAGCTTGCAAACGATGGATCACTGACCAGGTGGCAGGCGACCTCAAGCACGTTGTCTTCTTCGTGCCAGATGAACACCGCGCTGGAGTCCACGCCAGCAAGCGAAAGCCCGGCCTCAGCAATGGTCCGGTAGGTCTCCAGAACAGACGAGGACGAACTGCTTGCCTGATGGATTCGAGAGAGTACGAGCTGTTGATGAGACAGGCGCTGATTGTCGAACGAGACTTGCAACGTCGAAATGACGAGGGCAACCTGCTGGGCAACTTCGTCCCACATCCGGATACGACGAGCGTCAAAGGCGTCCGGTAGCTGCGAAAGCACTTGCAGAAGGCCGACCGCGCGTCCACCCATGCGCATCGGTGTACAGATCCATGAATGTGCGTTGTATTCCTCAATGTCGGCAAGGTTAGCCTCCGTGAGGACCGCCTGCGTGCTTGTGTAATGCTGGGGTTGCATGGTTCGAAAAGCGAGGTCCTGCAAAGATTCGGCTTCGATCGCCATCAGCGTCCCTGGTTCCTCGACGCCAGGCCATTCGGGAATGGTGCTGTCCGCGGCAATAACGATGTTCGTTCGGGATTCGTCTATGAACGCGATGTTGATTGATTGGGCACCGCCAAACCCGATTCCCGCTTCAGAAACCGCCCGCAGGGCCTCGACTGGATTTTCATGCGACGTGGCCGCCTGAAGCATTCGCAGCTTGAGCATTTGCTCTTCATGCTGTTCGGCCTCCCGGGTCCTAAGGGAAATGGTCTTGATTACGATTGCAATCGTGCCGGCGAGCTGTTCCGCCAGCTCCACCACATCTGGCGAAAAGGGTCTCTGATCGGCCGAAAAGAGGAGCAACACGCCGACCAGCTTGTCTTCAATGCGAAGCGGACTCGCGATGGCAGCGCCTATGTGATTGGCTGCCAGTTTCTCGCGCTGCAGCTCCTCCAATCCCGATTGACCGATCCAGCGCATCCGCGGAGCACTTTCAGTCCCGATGTTGTTGAGGATCACAATGTCAGACTTCTGATGCCGTTTACCAATTGGGCGGCATGGAATCGGGTCGTAGGTCCACTCGGCCTCAACCACGTATTCACCGTTGTCATCGTCCACGCTGAGAATTGTTGCCCCGTCGATGTCCTCGATCGTGCGGAACATGTCGGCAATTAACTGGTATATATCCTGCAGGTCGCCAGGAGACTGCATAGACTCATTGATCCGACGACGCATGGTTTCCAGTCGTTCGCGCTGGCGACTCTCCTCCAACGTCCGCACCGATTGAATGCCGAGCTGAATCTGCCGTGCTATCGACATCCATATCGCCTGGACGTCATCGGATTCGGCAAGAACCCGGCTTCTCGACATGATCTGGACGATTGAGGTCATTGCGCCATCGACGTATCCCGGCAGGGCCAGATAACTCTCAGCACCATGGAGATCCATGATTCGCTCAATCCGCTCCGGGGTTTGTGGATCACGCCTGGCATAGGCCACTGGTCGAGGTTCGGTTCTGAGTTCGAGGTAGCTGGCCCAGCTCTCCGCTGGCCAATGATTACCCTGAAGCGTGGCTCCGAACTTGGGCAGGTTGCGGGCGTCGGCAGCGATGAATACGTCCCCTGATGCTTCGTCAATCAGTGAAATCGTGATCCGGTCTGATTCGGCTCGCTCCAGCAAACGCTCGGCCACCGCTGGCAAACATTCGGCGAGATTGCGGGATCTGGCGAACACCTCACCTACCGCGAGGAGCATTTCCGCTTCGACAATTTCACTTCGGGACGCGAGCATCAACCGGGCGTGCTCAATCATCATCCCGGCCTCGTTGCCGAGATCGGACGCAATCAGGATGCCGGAGCCATCGATATCGACCGGAGCGGACGGTGTCCACGCTTCAATGTGGCCAAGTAGGCGATCACCTGAATGCAGCGGAATAATCAGCGCCTCGCTTTTTCCGGCGACGCTCCAGGCATGCTGCGCAGCGACTGAAAGAACGAGGTCACTTTGTCGCAGCACAAAGGGTGCGAAACCCCGGGTATTGCTCACGAGCGGATCCAGGCGAGGGTACTTCCGCAAGAGGTCTGATTCGACTGAGGTCAGTCCCCAGCTTGCTCGCAGGTCCGCCAAACCACGTGCGTCAACACTCTGATCCAGCACCAGCTCGGCACGGGATGCTCCGACAATGTCAGCAGCAACCTTGGCAAGTTGCTGAAGCAGCTCCTGCAGGTCACCTGCGTTCCTTACTGCAACCGCTTGCGTAGGCATGCGGATGATTGCATTGCGTGTCGAGACTGAAGTCTGCAGCGAGACGATCTTGCGGTAGGCATTGCCGAACCGGGCAATGAAGAGTCCCGCAACAAGACTCATCACCAGAAGCGCAGCAAACGGCGGCAACGATTTGTTCAGCGTGGAGACGGCGACGAATATCACCGCAAACGCGAGAACCGTGTAGACCCCGAGCGTATTTCGCAGGCGTTGCGCAAATGTCCATGGTCTGGATTCATGCGTCGGTAAACGCATTGCTCCGAGGGTACCGATGCAGACGGCAACCACAGTCAGACAGAGCCATCGCTCAAGGTCGGTCCCGATTGCCTCCGGGATCCGCCGGATAGTTGCATTCTGACTCGCGCCTACCGCCGACACAGCTACGCCGCATGCGATTGGTACGAGCACGGGTAAGCGGTTCGCTGTCGAAGCCAGCACAATCGCGCTAGCGGCAGCGGCGGCGGTCAGGATGATCGCGGCAAGGAAGGCCCGCTCTGACGACGCGGCCGATGCCCAGCGTGGATCAATCAGCAATCCCCAACCGGCGAAACCCACCGCAACGAAGACGGCTACGAGGTCGATGGACTCGTCGAGCCCGAACGTACCCAGGCGGTCAGTGCGATGCACGTCCAGCGCAGCGAGGGTCATCGCCGTTAACGACAGGAGCCACCAACCAGAAACCAGTGTTGGAGGAGGGATTCAGGTGAGCAGAAAGCGTGGCCGCCGCGAGCCCAAGCGTGCCGAAAGCGAGCAGGATCCAGGACACGCAAAAAGCCGGCTGGCGACGGATCCAGAATCCGCATCCAGTCACGGCCACAAGTGCGGTCGTAATGGCTATCAATGCCGGCATACCGATTCAAACGCTCCCGAACAGCCGCCCTCGTAGCCATCCTGAGTAGCAAGCCCGCGTCGTTGCGGTAGTCATTCCTAGGCTACGGACGGGATGGGTAGAACAGAATGGGAGGGAAGACACATTGCAGGGTCTGGGGAAGTAGGATGGGTGGTAGCCCGTCAGGCATCCGATCAGGCCACTGTACGGACGGATAATCAAACGATAGTCCCGAAGGAGTTCCCCACGTGATTCGACTAGGCGTGCTTGGTTGCGGCGATGTTGCCTTTCGTACCTATTTTTCGGGCCTGCAGCAGCTCCAGGATGAGATTGAAGTGGTTGCACTTTGTGACCCGATTGCCGAACGGGCAGAGCGAGCCGCGTCATTGTTTCCTGGGTCAACAGTCCTGACATCGCTCGCCGAACTCACCCGAATGGATGGCATCGACGGGGTGATCAATCTCACTCCTGCCCCGCTCCACCTCGAGACCACGACTGCACTTCTCGATGCCGGGTTTCACGTTCTGTCTGAAAAGCCACTCGCGGGAACAATCGAGGACGGACAGGCGCTGATTGATCATGCCGCTTCGGTGGGCAAACTCCTGCTTTGCGCTCCGGCAGTGATGGCCTCTCCCAGAGTTCGGAAGATGCAGGAGCTGGTTGCGGCCGGGGTGATCGGTAATCCCACCCATGCCTTCGCACGCCTGGCCACTATGGGACCGGCGGGATGGGCGGAATACACCGGGGATCCGGCAGTTTTCTATGCGCCTGGCGTGGGACCATCAATCGATCTGGGCGTCTACCTGATCACGACGCTGACAGGTCTGTTCGGTCCGGCGACACGGGTTCAGGCGATGGGCGGCATTCTGATCCCCGAGCGCATCACCACAATTCCCCGTCTCGCTGGTCAAACAATCACCGTTTCGACGCCGGACCTGATCACCATGAATCTGGAGTTCGCAAACAACCGATTCGCGACGATCATCGCGAGCTTCGCGATGCCCGCCAATCGCGGCCCGGTCCTGGAGGTAATCGGCGATACCGGTGTGCTGGCCGTGGCAAATGACATGGATTACTGGGTTCGCCAGAACGTCGATTTGTTCCAGTTTGACGAAAGCGCAGCCGGACCAGCTGGCTGGTCCGAGGTGGCAGTTGAGCCAGACGAGCCAATCCTCTTCTCTGGTCCACGCCATTTCGCGGCCTGCATTCGAGGTGAGGAGCAACCGATCATGACAGCCCAACACGCACTGCATGTTCTGGACGTAATGAATTCGGCAAGTGAGGCAGTTGCTTCGGGCTCATCGGTTGTGATTGGGACTACGTTCTAGTCCGATTCAGTAATCCCGCTTCGACCGACGGTAGCTGCCGCATCGTCGTACCTGCTACACAACGAGGGTAATTTGCCATTGAAGCGTAGCCAAACGGCATTGGTCATCAATTGATAGTGCCTACTATCGGTGTGTCCCGGCACGTTCGGAATCGGACGTCGAATCAGTTCGCCAGGGACTCGCATCGAAAGGACCGGTAATGACCGATCAAAGCAAGGACCGAATCAGCGGCACATTTGATGAGGCCAAGGGCAAGGTAAAGGAGGCCGTGGGCCGGGAAACTGGCAACGAGGATCTCCAGAATGAGGGCCTGGTTGATCAGGCAACAGGCGCGGTCAAGAAGGGCGTCGCCGATGCCAAGGACGCAGTTGATAGTCTCGTGAAAAAGGTTACCGACAAGGACGAGAAGTAGTCCACGGTCGCGCGGAACAGGAGCACGTCATGGTTGATGCAACACAGATCAAGGAACACATGCCGGTTGTCTGCTCAGAGGGCGGCCAGTTCGCAACGGTTGATCACCTCGACGGCAACGCAATCAAGCTGACGAAGGACGACCAGGGTAAGCACCATTGGATTCCCCTCGATTGGGTGACCCTGGTCGATGAACATGTCCATGTTGATCGCCCTGGCGAGCAGGCCATGCAAGATTGGTCGGAAACCCAGCTCTAGTCGATTTAATCGCAAGATCGGGACACGGGCAGCGTTTTCTGCCCGTGTCCTCTTGTTGGTGGACATCCGGATGCCCCTCCCGGTCGCCGAAAGAACTAGTATGCTAGGCCCATATGACGGACAGGCACCTGTTTCGGCAGGTCTACCCCGACAAGGTGAGGATTCGAGTGGCGAGCGATTTTCAGACACCGGCTGAGCGCGCATTGCGTGAAATCGGTGGGCCATCGTATTTCGAAGTCGGGCAGGTTAATCCACCCGGAAATTCTGTATCGGCATTTGCGCCCGATGACTGGCGCTTGTATTACCTTATGCGGGAGTTGCCAGTCACCGACCGACTGCAAGTTCTCCGTTTTGCCGAGATGCTTTATAACCTTCGCCATGCGATGGACTGGGCAGTGACTGCCCCCGCAGATTCGGCAGCCGACGTCTCCTGAAATTACCCGGAAGGCCCAAAAGATGAGTGATACCGTCGTGATTTATGGCGGGACCGTCGTCACGCATGATGGCCAGTTCCGCGCGGACGTCGTCATAGCTGATGAGCGCATCGTCAGCCTCACCCTTGACGCTAGCGATGTTGAAGCGGACCAACGAATCGATGCGACCGGGTTGTTGGTCATGCCGGGTGGAATCGACGTCCATACCCATTTCCGCGAGCCAGAAGAATTCACCAAGGAAGGGTTCCTGGCCGGTGGTCAAGGCGCTGCCGCGGGTGGAATTACGACAGTTATTGAAATGCCGCAGGCAGACCCAACCACTGTTACGGTAGAACAGTATCAGGCCAAACGAAATCAGGTGAGCAAGACCGCGCTCGTCGACATGGCGCTGTGGGCAGGCATCGTCGGCCAACCATTGCAGGACGAAAAGCAGTTGCGCGACCTGGCGACGACCGGTGCAGTCGCATACAAGTCCTTCATGGCATCATCCAGTCCATCATTCCCGGCAGTCGATACAACGGCGTTGCATTGGGCGATGACGATCATCGCAGAGACTGGGATGCCGTACGGCCTGCACGCGGAAGACGATAACCTGGTGCTCTCCGGGCTCAAGCGGATGCAGGATGCTGGTCGAACCGATCCGATGGCTCACGCCGAGTCACGACCACCGCTGGTTGAAGCAGTCGCAGTCGCGGAGGCGCTTTACCTGGCCGAAATCACCGGTTGCTGGGTCCACATCTGTCACTGCGCGTCGGCTGATGCCCTGCGCCTGATTGCCGAGGCGCGAGCCAAGGGAGTCAGGGTGACGGTAGAGACTTGTCCGCAGTACCTGGCGCTCAATACAGACGACCTGGTGACGCTCAAGGGATACGGTCGATGTGCTCCTGCCCTGCGTTACCAGGATGAGGTTGATCGAATCTGGGAATACGTCCTCGACGAAACGATCGACGTCATCTGCTCCGATCATTGCGGCTTCACCAAAGAGCAGAAGGACGCGGGAGAGGAGGACATCTTCCGGGTCCCGATGGGATTAGCTGGTATCCAGACACTTCTTCCCGTGTTCTACGACACGGCAGTCCGGGCCCGATCGATGAACGCGAGCCAATTCGTTCGCCAGATTGCGACGAACCCGGCCCAGATTTTCGACCTGTACCCACGCAAGGGCACGATCGCGATCGGCTCGGATGCCGATGTGATCATTTTTGATCCGGAGCGATCCTGGGTAGTTCGCAATGACGACATGTTCCACAAGCAGAAATGGACCCCGTTTGACGGCAAGACAGTGACTGGTCGCGTAGTCCGGACACTGCGTCGCGGCGAGACCATCTACGACGATTCACTTACCGGCGACGCCCGCCTTCCAGGGCTTGCCGGATCCGGTCGTTACCTTCCACGCGGTTATGGACAGTCGCAGGTCTAGATGATGAGTTTTCGGGACAGCCAGAGTGGCCGACCGCTGAATGAATGGCTGCAGCAGTGGGGTCCCGTTGAGCCTGATCCCAGCGTGACTGTTGATCCGCTCCGTCTCTGATGCGGTGCTCGGTCGGCTGGCGAAACGGCTGACCGACAACTACCCGTTCCCACACCCGGTCTACGCGGGCCAGATGCTGAAGCCACCGCATGCGATCGCGGCAGAGGCGTATGCCATGGCCATGCAGCTCAACCCAAACAACCACGCGCTGGACGGCGGTCCGGCCACGGCCGCAATGGAGCGGGATGTAATTTCGCGACTGGCGACAATGGTTGGGTACGATCCAGTCACGAGCCTCGGCCATTTGACCTCGTCTGGAACAATCGCCAATCTCGAGGCGCTGTGGATTGCCCGCGAGCTCAATCCTGGGAAGTCGATTGCGTCCTCGGCGAGTGCCCATTACACCCACTCGCGCATGTGCGGTGTGCTCGGCGTCAAGCACGTCTCGATTCCCTCCGGCAGTAATGGACGGATGAACGTCGGCGCGCTCAAGACAGCCATCGTGCGCAATGACATCGGCACGATCGTCGCGACGTTGGGGACGACATCGCTCGGCGCCGTTGATGATCTGGTCGCGATTCTCGAGATCGCCAAAGCGGCAAACGTGCGGGTCCATGTCGATAGTGCGTACGGCGGGTTTTTCCGGATCCTCGCTGAATCGGGCCAACTGAATACGCACTCCTCGGCGGCATACAAGGCGATGTGCGATGCCGACAGTATTGTGATCGACCCGCACAAACATGGACTGCAGCCGTATGGATGCGGTTCGGTCCTGTTCCGGGATGCGTCAGTCGGTCACTTCTACAAGCACGACTCGCCGTACACCTATTTCACTTCGGGGGATCTGCACCTGGGCGAGATCAGCCTCGAATGTTCTCGGGCCGGGGCCGCTGCCGCCGCGCTGTGGGCGACCATGGAAGTCTTTCCGCTGACTCCAGGCGGCTTGGGCGCTGTGCTGGCGCGGTGTCGTGAGGCGGCGGTCACCTGGGCTGATCTCATTGCCGCTGACGACCATGTCCACCTGGTCACCCAACCGGATCTCGACATCGTCTGTTTTTATCCGTATGCAAGCCGCCGACGTCCGGTCTCCGAAATATCGGCCTGGACGGACCGTGTATTTGTCCATGGAATGCGACCGGATCCGGATGCATTCTTCCTGGCCAAACTGACGATGACCCGTGACCAGCTCGATCCCGGTGTTCATAACGACCTCGACTGGGATCAGGATTCGATCACCGTCCTCCGGAGCGTCCTGATGAAGCCGGAACACGCGTCGCCTTGTCCCGGAACTGCATCGCCGCGTGGTGGAATCGGTCATCAGAACCGACGTGTAGGTTTCGGGTTTTGGGTCTCAGGTTTTGGCGAATGCCCCTTGCCACTCGATATCGCCTGTCCGGCGTCTTACTTGGGTGGCAGTGAGCGGGCGAGGTTGATGCCGTACTCAACCCACGCCGACAGTTCTTCGTCTTCAGTGATGTAGTCGGCCTCAATGACCAACCAGCCGTTCATGTGCCGCTCGTCATTCGGGAACTTGCCCACGCCCGGTTCGGACAGCTTCTCCTCGTATAACTCGATCGGGACTCTGGCAATCAGGCGGTCGCGTGAGACTCCGGCACAGATGTTGCCGTCTAGCAGGAAACAGAGCGACCCGAACATGCGCTTTTCGGACAGGCCAGGTTGATCAAACAGGGTCTCACGGAGACGATCCGCAAGACCCTGGTCAAATGCCATTGATTCAGTTGCCCAGGTAGGACAGAACCGTCCGGACCATCACGTTCATGCCGTTGGCCATCGACTCTTCATCAATGTCGAAGCGTGGGTGGTGATGACCCCAATTGAGCCCCTTCTCCTCATTGGCACTGCCGACGAAGTAGAAGCAACCCGGCTTTTTCTCGAGGAAGTAGCTGAAGTCCTCGGCACCCATCATCTTGTCAGCAACGTGTACGTTCTCTTCCCCGACGACCTCGGCCGCAATCTTCATCACGAGCTCGGTCATTTCCGGATCATTGACCGTTGGCGGATAGCCAGGCTGGTAATCGAAATCGACTTCGGCCCGCATTGCCGTGGCGATTCCGGTAACAAGTCGCTCGACCGCCTCGCCCAGATGAGCACGCACACCCGGATCGAACGAGCGAAGGGTTCCGCGCATGATTGCCGTATCCGGAATCACATTTGCCGCTTCACCCGCGATCAATGCGCCAACCGTGCAAACGGCTGGCTGGATTGGGTCAATCTCGCGGGCGACGATTGTTTGCAGGGCCGTGACGATATGTGCGCCGATGGCAATCGGGTCGTGGGTCAGGTCCGGATGTGCTCCGTGGCCTCCCTTGCCTTTGATCGTGACGTAGAACCGATCAGCGGCAGCAAGTGCGGGTCCAGGTCGTGACGAGATTGTCCCGAGCGGATTGCCTTGATCCATGTGCATCCCGAAAACGGCATCGACATCGGGATCGGACAGGACGCCTTCCTCGATCATCACCCGTGCGCCTCCCCCGCCTTCTTCGGCTGGCTGGAAGAGCAGTTTGACTGTGCCGGCGAACTCGCTCTTGCGATCCGTCAGCACGCGGGCGATGCCAAGCAGCATCGCGGTATGAGCATCGTGTCCGCACGCGTGCATCTTGCCGGGAACCTGGGATTTATAGGGAACGTCGTTCTCCTCGGTCAACGGAAGGGCATCCATATCAGCCCGGAGCAGGACAACCTTGCCTGGCCCCTTGCCGCCGTGAATCAGGCCGGTAACCCCAGTAACCGCAATTCCGGTGCGAATATCTTCGACACCCAGCGCCTGCAGACGTTCGACAACCGATTTGGCGGTTTCGAACTCCTGAAAACCAAGTTCCGGATTTTCGTGAAACTGTCGTCTGTCTGCGATCACGCCTGGCATGATCTCGTCGATTTCTCCGCGCAATCGGTCTACCGTCGCTACCACGAACTGGAACCTCCCTGACGAGTGACTTTGAGGGGCAAGCGCATTGCCAACTCCCGCTATCACGATTGTACCCAGCACAACGGGATATCGGATGGTTCCTGTCCGGACCATGTGCTAGGCTGCCAATCATTCAGGGATGGGCGATGCCTCCAATCGGCGGCAAGCAGATAGATTGGCCGGTCATGGTGCGATGACATACGGCGGATCGCACGAGATTTGAGTCAGATCGGACGACCCAGACCGGTCTCCGTTCCGGTTTGACCTGTGGAGGGCGGTACGATGAGCGTACCGGCTCGACGATATCCAGGCGCACGGGTTTTGCGATTCGCCGCATTGCTCCTGTTTTGTGTTGCCCTACTCCCATCGCATCATGTTGCTGCCTGGCCCGAGTATCCCGATCCCGCGCGCTGGCCCACGACGAGCGCCGACCGGTTCAGTTTCCACGTGCAGCCTGTCGAAACCGATGCTGAGCTATCAGCTGCATCCCTCTTCGTAACCGAGTTCTACCCTGCATTCGAGCGTGCGGTTTCTCACGCCGAAACGGTGCTGGGTGTCGCGATTCCGGGACCGATCGAGGTCGATGTCTACACGAATCCAGCCCAGTTCCGCGGCAGGGTCGCGTCTGGGCAGATTGCCGTGTCTCCTCATTCCGACGTGAAGCTCGATCTGTCGAGCAACCGGATCGTTGTCGACATGGATTCGCTCCTGGCGGCGTCTCCAACATTGGCTGAGGACTCACTTCGCAACGCATTGGCTCAACTGGTGCTGGTGCAATCTGGAAACGGACTGATTCCGGGCCCACTCCGGAACGGAATCGCCCTCTACCTGGAGTTGCCGACAATCGAGTACCTCGCCAAGTTGGCGGCGACCGTCGAAACCGGGGATCAGCAGGACACCCTGCTGACGTGGTTCGATCTCTTTTCACTACAAGTCCCAAATGAGCCCGATCTTGGTCCTGGCCGAGACCTATTCGATCACCGCGTTCCTGATCAACCGCTACGACATACCAGCGCTCCGATCATTTTTGGCCGAACTGGCAATCGGCTCCCGGTGGCAAGATGCCGCCCGCACCGTCTTCGCGACCGATGCGACCGGACTTGAGGAGCAATGGCGGGCCGGGCTGGCCCCGTGGACGGCGTCTGGCTGGCGCGACAATCTGATGGCGTCGTTCGATCTGCAACCAGCGCGGGATCTGTTGAGCCAGGGTCAGTACGTCTCGGCCAAGGCGGTGCTTGGACCGGCCCAGAATCTGTATCGGCAACTTGGCGATCCAGATTCCCTGGCCGAAGTCCAGCGCCTTATCACCCAGGCGGATACTGGAATCCAGGCCGAGGCGCTTATGGCAGAAGTTGAGCTGGCTCTGACCTCATTCGACTACCCCCGGGCAGTCAATTTGCTTGACCAGGTCGAGACGCAGTACGCCCTCTTGCCCGCCGATCAGATTCCAACCGGCACGCTGGCCACCTACCGCGAGATGGCCACCGACGGCTCCACTGCCCTCGGTCAATTGAATTCCGCCTCGAAACTGGCCAATAGCTGGGGTCGATATCCGGAAGCACGGGCCGCCGCCCAGGACGCTGGCAACACGTTTGCGCGACTGGGAGACGAGACCCGGCACGCCGAAGCGGTCGCCGTCGTTGACCGTCTCGACAACCGTCAGCGTCGCCTGGTGGTGCTGCTGGCCGGTCTCGGGCTGGTGACGCTGGCCTGGTTGTTCTTCTGGTTGCGGGCTCGTGGGCCCAGCGACGTGGTCTGGGCGTAATCATGGCCACCAGAGTTATGACAACTGGACGAGCGTTATCGGAGGCCACCGCACGGTTCATGGATGGACTGGCCACGTGGTCTCCGGACGAATCGATCCGATCGCTCCGATTGCTGCTCTGGCCAACCAGATTGACCCTGCTCCAGAAGCTCGTACGTTTGTTGTGGCTGCCGTTCTGGCTTGGGACCGACTTGCCCGCGCCGAACTGGACCCAGAATCCCGCGAAGGCACCTGCGAAGACGATTGCGGCGTTGCGCTTCCAGTCTCTGCTCTCCTCCACTCGACGCAAGCAGCTGGTAATCCGGTTCACAACGCTCCTCCTGCGTGCGTTCACATTGGCACTTCTGATTGGCTGTGCTTGGTCGATAGCAGCCATTTACGGACGCGATTCCGTCCGCTCAACCAGCATGGCAATCACCGTTGGCGGGCTGGCGGGGATTGGTCTGATTTTCGCGTGGCGCTATCGACCCGGACTTCGGGAAACGGCCTCAATGGTCGATCGATCATTCGCGCTTTCCGATCGACTGACTACCGCCTATGACAATCTCTCCGCGCTCGAAGGCGAGCGAGAGCAATCACCCCACCTCGCCTATCTGCAGGTCGTCGAAGCCACCAACACGCTCGCAATGCTCTCGAAACATCCGACCCTGAAGATTCGCTTTCCGGTTCGCGAAGGGGTGCTTGTCGCTGGCTTGGCAATGGTCCTGCTGGCTTTGCACTTGCTTGACGGCACTGGCACTTCAATCGATCCGGTTCTGGGCTCAAGCGTGCCCGCATTTGTGCCGGCCAGCGATCGCATGATGCAACGGGCACCAATTGCTCCGGACAATGCATTGCCCGAGCTCTACCGGCCAACGGTCGCCGAAGTGCAGGAGATGGCCAATCTCTCAGCGGCGGCCGAACAGGATTTGCTCCAGATCGCCGATGCGCTGGACGACAACCCGCTGACCAGCTCGATTGCCGATGCTATCCGGGAGGGCGATTACGAGCAAGCAGCGCAGGAACTTGATGCGATCTCCCCGTCCCTTGCCCAGATGTCGCCAGAGTTGAAAGACCAGCTCGCTTCAGAACTTGATGCTGCTGCCGATCAGATGACTGGTGAGCATCCCGAGTTGCAGGATTCGGCTTCTGCCGCTGCGGACGGACTCCGCTCAACACCTGAACAAGCCGAGGAATCACTATCAGACTTGAGCGACTCAATCCAGGAGACCGGGTCGCAAGTCGCTGACCAGACTGAACTCGCCGAACAGATGCGTGATGCCCGCGAACAGGAAGAGACCGGATCGGTACAGGACAGCGATGGGTCGCGGCCAGACCAGGGGTCGGATCAATCCAACGGCGAGGCGACCGACACCGGAACGGCCGGAGAAGGGAGTGACGCATCATCTGGTCAGCAATCCGACGATTCCGACCAGTCCTCGGACTCCGGCTCTGGCGAACAAAGCTCATCGTCCGATTCGCAGGAATCCGACGGTGCGGATGCGGAACCGGCTGGAGGCTCTTCCGCAGACTCGGAGGACAGCCCGCAATCCAGTCAGGGCGGTGGATCCGGTGCGTCGGGTGAGGGTAGCGAGAGCGATCAGAGCAGTCCCGGTTCATCCGGCAACGGTTCGGTCGAAGGCGATTCGACGCAACCGGATGGCTCCAGCGCGGGAACATCGGACAACGTGGAAACCGGTGCCGGGACAGGCGCGGGTGGCGGCAAGGGCGACGATACCAATCGGCAGAGTTCGAACGGAGCGGAGTCCCGCCCTGGCACTGGCTCGGATGGGTCACCCGATCCAAACATCGTCGATGGCAGTGGAACCGGGACCGGAACTGCGTCCGATTCGGGTGATGGCGAAGAGACCACAACGTCGATCACGCTCTCGCGCTCTCCGGATTCATCAGGGCAACGTACAGGCGGTTCGTCCACCTCGAGCACTGGCTCAGGCGCTGGTGTTGCCGCTGGTGCTGGCAGTACCCAGCAGGGTGATGTGGGCTCGGCTGGTCCGGACTCTAATCGCGTTCCGGAAGAGTACCGACCGATTGTCGAAGATTACTTCTCGGACAATCCATGATGGTGCCAACGCTACTGAAACGATTCAGGTCCGATCAAGCTCCGTCAATGCGCAGTCGGCTAAAGGCACCAGGTGACGCGTTGCTAAGTTCCGAGTTGATGGCGTCACTGCAACGCCTGACCCTGAGCGCGCCACGGGTTCAGCAGGGGACATTCGCAGGAGAGCACCGATCCCGGCGGCACGGCTCGTCTCCGGAGTTTGCCGACTACCGGCGCTACTCGCCTGGTGACGACATTCGCCGGGTGGATTGGAATCTCTACGCGCGCTTCGACGAGCTCTTTATTCGCCTGAGCGAGGTCACCACCGATCTCTCGGTGCATCTTCTGGTCGACTCCAGTTCTTCCATGGATTGGCGTAGCAGTCCGGACCTGCCGACCAAGCATCGGTTTGCTCAACAGATTGCTGCCGCGTTCGGATATGCCGCACTCTGGCACTTTGATCGCATCAAAATCACACCCTACGCCCATGCACGGGATGCGGCGCTGCGGCCGGTTCAGGGGCGTACTCGAATTCCGGAACTCCTGACCTGGATCGATACGGTCCAGGCGGATGGATTCGGATCGCTTGCCGACCGACTGGCGTCATACGGCCACCGCGATCCATCACCTGGTCTTCTGCTCGTCCTCAGTGATCTGATGAGTGACGATGCCAACCAGTTGAGCACGCCTCTCAGGGGTCTGCGTGGCCGTGGTTGGGATGTTGCAATCATCCAGATTCTGGATCCGGCCGAGCGTGAACCTGCCCGACTCTTCCCGAAAGACTCGCGGACCGGGGAGCCGACCACACTGATCGACTCCGAGCTCGGGACGAAAGTGATGATGAATCCGGGAGAGGCCGCGTTTGAACACTATCGGTCGTCATTCGGCTCCTGGCTGGACGAGATCGGGCAAATGTGCGGACGTCACGGGGTGACCTGGATTCCGCTGGAGACATCGCAACCCATCGAGTCGGTAGTTGTTTCGCTCCTGAACGATTTTGGACTCCTGCAGTGAGCAGCTTTTCATTGCTGGCCCCACTGGGATTGATCGGCCTGATTACGGTACCCATCATCGTGTTGCTGTACATGCGCACGACCACCCCGACCGAGCGCTCAATTCCGTCCACCCGCTTCTGGGTCGGGGCCGAGACTGCCCCGACCGACAAACAGCGTTTCCGGATGCCACCGCTCTCACTATTGCTGCTGGTGCATCTGCTGATTGCGGCGTTGATCACGTTTGCCCTCGCCCAACCGGCCTCTGCCTCCCTCTTCAATCGCTTCGCCGGTCGGGCGGATCCCCGCCATCTGATCCTGATCGTAGACGGATCGACCAGCATGGGCTCTGCCGTAGATCCGCTCGGTTCCGTCGGCCGAACACACTACGATCTGGCCAAAGCGTCTGCCCGTGAACGCCTGGCCGACCTCACTGAAGGTGACAGTGCGACCGTCTTGCTGATCGGCACACATACCAGCACGTATCAGGCCAGCGATCCTGCGGAACTGAACAATCTGCTCGATGTGCTGGACAGTCGCCCCCTCCCGGGTGGTCAGGCCGACTTCAATGCAGCGCATACGATTATGTCGAGACCTGGTCGTGCCTGGTGTGCAAGATGAGATCGTCCTGATCAGTGATGGCGCAGGGACCGTAGACCCGGCACTGGTCGCTGAACTCACGGCACCGATCACGTTCGAGCAAATCACGGGATCGGTATCGACCAACAACGTGGCCATCACCGAGCTTTCCGCTACTGGGTCGGCCACCTACCCCGGTCGGCAGGATCTCTTCGCGCGGATCGTCAATTTCGGTGATCGTCGCGTGGTCGTTAATCTCACCATTACCGCCGATGGAATCGGAGTTATCGAACGCGCACTGACGATCGATCCGGGCGCTGCGGCGACTGTCACGCAGCTCCTTCCTGCCGGCGCGGTGCTCGGGTCGGCAACTATCGCCGAGGCTGATGCATTGATCGCGGATAACACTGCCGCGGTATCGCTGGCAGACTCAGGATTAAGCGGCATCCGGATGCTGCTGGTGTCTGATGCGCCGAGTTCGATTCTGCGTGCGCTTTCGGCGATTCCGGGGTCGCAGGTTGAGACACTCACCAGGAATCAGTTTCTCGCGTCCGGGTGCCCCGGATGGGACAGACTTGATCGTGTTCGAGGGTGCCATCCCCTCGACCAGCCTGCCAGCGGTGCCCATCTTGTTCGGCGAATCCCGGCGGAAACGCGGATCAACAGTCATCTGCAATCGCGGATCCCGAGCCAGTTCGGGTACGGACCCAGGATCCCATCATGAACGGCGTCGACCTTGCCGGAGTCACGTTCGGCCAGATTCCGGTTCTGACCGTCGAATCTGACGACATTGAAGTGGTTGGAGCCGAAGGCGGTCCGCTCATCTATAGGACGCGCACGTCTGCGGATCAGGAAGCGATCGTGCTTGCCTTCGATATTGGCCTCTCCAACTTGCCGGTTCGGGTCGCATTCCCGATTCTCGTCGCAAACGTCGTTGACGATCTGGTCGATCGCGGATTGCCGGCCAGTCTCGCTGCCGGTGATCCGCTGACGTTAACTGTTGGCAGCGATGTGGCAGCTGTGTCGATCACCCTGCCCGATGGAACCGTACGCACGGTGCCCACGTCCGAACACCGCGAATGCATCGACAAGCGCAGTCACGTTCGGAGAGACCGGTCAGCCAGGCTCCTACCTGGTGCAGTTGCAGGACAGCGCTGGCGTGTCCATCGAGCGAGTTCACGGTCATCGTCAATGCCGGTCATCCGATCGAATCGAACCTCGTGCCGAACCCGCTAATTGGGACTGCCCTGCAAACACCGACCTCCGCCCAGGAGTCTGGCTCATCGCGATTGCGGTTTGACCTCTGGCCGCTCGTGCTGATGGCGGTTCTGGGACTGCTGGCATTCGAGTGGATCGGCACACTGCTGACGCATCATCGGCGTTCGCTCCTGACGAGTCAGGGGGCGTCGAAATGATGAATCTCAACTTTGGAAATCAGCAGCTCCTCCTGTTGCTTTTGCTCGTGCCTCTCTTCGGTCTGCTCACCCTGCGCCTTGGACGACGCTCTGGCCGATTGCGGAAGTCGGTAGTCGCGCTCCGAATGGCCGTACTGGTCGCGCTCATCCTGGCCATTGCCGAGCCGCTTTCAGTGAAAGACAACAACGTCTGCCACGACCATCCTGGTTGTTGATCAGTCGACCAGTGTTGCCACCTCAGAGGGCAACAGTGCGGTCGACTGGATCAATTCCGCACTCACCGGAGCAGGTGACACCGACAACGCCGCACTGATCGGATTTGGTGGATCGGCCGATGTTGCCGTGCCCTCCTCTCCTGCCAGCGCCATTGATTCGGACTGGATCGACAACCTCGACCCGAGCTCACTCGACCCGGAATTCACCAATATTGAAACGGCCCTGGCTCTGGCCCGGTCCATGCCAGTTGGTGGCAACCGACGCATCATCCTGATCTCGGACGGAGCGGAAAACATCGGCTCAGCGGCGAATCAGGTCTCGCAGGCGGCCGATGACGGCACACCAATCGATGTTGTACATATTTCCGGTGCCGGGAATGACGATCTTCGCGTCGATAGCGTCACCGCGCCGGTATCGATCTGGCTTGGCGAGCAGCCAAACGTGCTGGTTGGAGTCTCCACAGCCAATCCGGGCACCGCTCAACTTGACCTGGTAATCGACAGCGCACTTGTCGAGCGGCAGGAAATCCAGCTTCCCGCCGGGCTCTCATCGTACGCATTCACGCTGCCAGTCCTGACCGCGGGCTTCCACAGTATCCGGGTGGACGTTTCCGGCGATGCCACGATCGATCAGTTTGCTGAGAACAACTCAGCACCACTGGCGATGATCGTGCGCGATGAGCCGAATGTGCTGCTGGTGGCCGCGGCTGGATCCGATCCCACCCGGATGGTCGATGCTCTGACGTCCCGCGGTGCGCTGGTCACGTCGGTCACGCCTGACCGCCTGCCGGTTCAGCTTTCGGTGTTGCGCGGGTACGATGCATTCGTGCTCGACAACGTCCCGGCCAGTGCGCTGCAGGTGGAGCAAATCGTTGCGTTGCAGGAAGCGACGCGCTCCTATGGCAAGGGTCTGATCGTTCTGGGTGGGACGTCGAGTTATGGGCCAGGTCAGTATGCCGGAACCAGGCTCGAAGAGATGCTCCCGGTCACGGTCAAGGTCGCGGACGGACGGGAGCGACAGCGAATAGCCTTGCTCTTGATCGTGGACCACAGCGGCTCAATGGCGTATGACCCACTTTCAGAAACCAGCAAGCTCGACATGGCCAAGGAAGCGATGCGTCTGGCTGGTACCGCAATGGCCGACGGCGATACCATCGGAGTGCTCACCTTCTCGGATTCCCAGGAATGGGTATTTCCGTTAACGCAGATTGAGGGCGAATCCACACGGCAGGCACTCAATGGCGCAATCGACGGAATCAAGGCGACTGGCGGAACCGAGATCTATCCGGCCCTGCAGGTCGGACTGGACGCAATTCGCAACATTGATGCCGATGTGCGGCATGTCGTCCTCTTGTCGGACGGAAAGTCCAAGTCCGGCACCCGTGATGCCTATGCAAAGCTGGTGGCTGATGCCGGGGCCGACCGCACGACAATTTCGACCATCGCGGTGGGCAACGATTCAGATACCGCCTTGATGCAGTCAATTGCTGAAGCGGGTGGTGGTCGGTACCACTTCACCGCCAGAGCAAGCGACATTCCCCGTTTGACCCTTGAGGAAGCGCAAAGCGCTGGATCACAGTCCGTAATCCGGGGCGTTTTCCAGGCGGTGCAGACACTCCCCTCTCCAATCATGACCGGCTTTGAACCGGCGACGATGCCGCCACTGGATGGTTACGACTTTGCCTCGGCCAAGCCGGGCGCTCAGGTCGTGCTTGTGAGTCACCGCAATGATCCAGTCTTGGCCAAGTGGCAATACGGCCTTGGGCGAGTGGTCGCCTGGACTCCCGATAGCGGCTCCGATCTGGCCGACCAGTGGCAGTCGTGGGAGCGCTTCGATGAATTCTGGGCTGGCGTATTGCGCTGGACCCTTCCTGATCCTGACTATCAGGCAGTACAGGTCGATGTCAGCCACGACGGCCCGGATCTTGTCCTGACCCTTTCGACTGGCAACGATCGGGCCGATCAGGATTATGTCGACTTGTCCGGTGTTGGTGCTGTGATTACCGGTTCCGACGGTGCGGTGACCGATGGTATCCGCCTGGTTCAATCGGGCTTTGGCACCTATCAGGTCCGGATAGCAGGCTCAGAACCGGGCGCGTATCAGCTGCAACTGGTCAATTCGTCGGGCGATCCGACTGGTGACCTGATGGCCTTCACCCTGCCCGGCTCACCCGAGCTTCTTCCTGCGCCGGACGCGGAGGAAAACCTTGAAGAAATCGCGGCGCTGACCGGCGGTCGCGTCCTTACGGTCGATGATGCTTCGATCGCGTTTGAGGCAACTGCAACTGGCGGCAACGTTCTGCACACATACCGCTCGCTCTGGGCGTGGTTTGCGGCACTGGCATTGCTGCTGTTCGTTCTGGAGTTGACGTTGCGGATGAACGGTTTCGGGCGACTTCGGGCAGTGCTCCCTCGACGGACTGCCTAGGTATCTTCCCAGAGATCGAAATCCTCGGAAACCTCGTTCTCGTCGGCCTCCTCAACCGGCATTCGGACAGGGATCGGCTCTTTTTCAACCGGGTCCACCCGGGTGGACGGAGGCTCCACTGCGGCAGCGGTCGTGCGCTCAACCGGTGCGGTTCGTATCGGCGTTGTTTGGGTCGAGGTGACGTCAGGCGGCGGTTCAATCAGGTCTGGGACTCGATCAACGAGTCCGTTGATCCAGGTTGCGGTCAAGTGCAGCCAGTCCGTTAGTTCCTCGTACAGTCCATGCCCGCCGTTGGGATACCAGACCAACGTGGCCAGGTCACCGGCGGCCGATGCCAGCGCCAGGGAATCGTCCGGAGGAACGACCATGTCCCGTCCGGCACCAAAAATGAGGGCCGGGGTTCGCAGGCGAGGAATCAGGTCGACAAGGCTGAATTCAGCAATGATGTCCGCAGGATCCTCATTGCGCGTCCCCAGAGTCATCAACTGGAGGTGGACCAGTGGATTGACATAACCCCACCAGGACATCGGATCGTATGGAGGAGTCACGGCCATCGCCCCCAGTAACCGTCGATCAAAGGCCGCGCAGCGAATGGCCACGCTGCCGCCGAGGCTGACACCACCGATAGTCACCATCGTCGGATCGAGATCTGCCGTCCCAGCAACAAAATCGAAGATGCCATCGGTTATGTCGTCACAGTCGGCTATCGGGACTGTGAAGGACGCGGATTCACCGGTACCGGGCCAGTCAACTGTCATCACGGCAATCCCGGACTGGAGCAGGGGAGTGGACCAGAGCAGCAATTCTTCCTTGCAGGTCGTGGCCCCGTTCAGGAATACAAAGAGCGGGTAGGGACGCTCTCCGGAAGTCGGCAGGGCGAGGTAGGCGGGCAAGGTCCGATTGCGCCACGGAAGGCTGATGCGGCTGACATCGGGCATTACCCTGGGTACCGCCTGGGCAAACGTCGAAACGCAACTGGCCCTCAGGGTCCGTAAGGTCCGTGGATCGGTGTCCGTGACCAGATGGGCAATGTGAAAGCACATTGCGGCATTGATTCGGGCAACCGCCGCTTCCTGCCACCTGCCGGCTCGTTCCTCACCGCGCGCCTCGGTCAGAAAACGCTGTGCGGCCAGGTTCCACTCGTCCATCCAACGGGCCAGCCCACGAATACCACCCAGAACCTCCTTGATGGTCTGTTCCGGGATCCGCATCGCGAGAAATCGCGCTTTGAGCGACCGGGGAAGTCCGCGGGCGGTCCTGTAGCGCAGGTAGCGATCAAGCCTGCTCGGGGTTACCCTGCCAGAGAGCCGCCAGGCGTCGGGTGCAAGACGCCAGCGCCGCGGTTCAGGTTGGAGCAGTTCGTGGGTTGGGTCGCTCAATGCCGGGTTCTCCCCATTCGGGGCACAGAATTATCGAGGCGGGCAGTGTGATTCGACATTCAACTGGTCCAGAGCCGCTCCCGGGCACGTGCGATCAGCGCATTTAACGGAGCGCGATCATCTTCGAAGCGGGTCACGAGAATACCATGCTCAATTCGATGGTTTCGGGTCCGCAGCACGGCAACCAACGTCTCGATTATCTGGTTTGCCCGCTCAATGCGACGCTCCGAGGGCGCGGTTACCCCTACGCCAATCAGTGGAACGGCGAGGCTTCGGATCTTGCTCTTCACCGCGAGGTCAAATGCGTTTTCAAGGGCCTCTGGTATCGCAAGTTGCTTCGGCCGCTCTCCGAGACCCGGGGCGATAATGGCGTGCAGAATAACCCGGATTCCTCGCTCTTCCAGTCGACCTGCGCCTGTTGCGACAGCCTTGCCAATATCGAATGGAGCCTGTGTTCGCAATTCGCGTTCGACATCCTCACCGGCTGCATTCCAGAGCGTGCTGGCGGCACCGGCGCCGAACATGGCACGTTGATTTCCAGCGGTGACAATGGCCTCAACTGGTTGATCGACCAGTTCGCCCACCGCTACCGAGATTACCGTGCGTCCAAATCGAATGTCGTCGCGCGAAGGCGAAATGGAGTCAGACATAAGAGCAGCCACTGCGGCCCCTTTCTCCGCAGACGGGTGAGTCTACCACCCGACTTGCCTGACCTGGCCACTATTCGCCGAAGCCGGGAACCTTTTCATTGATCAAACGGCGGAGACTTGGTTTCGGCGATGTCTCGACATAATAGATGCCATCCGGGAGCCATTGTGGTGCAGCTATCGTAACGCCATTGTCACTGGTTGCGGCACCAATGAAGTCTCCGAGGTAGTCGTAAACCTGGATCGAGAACCCATCGCTCACGGCCAGATATTCGCCATCCGGCTGCCAGGTAAACCCAGCCCCGATTCCATCAACGTACGGAAGCGTCCCGATCGGCACGCCCGGGCTGCTGACTTCGGCCACCACGATCTGACCGCCAGCAGGGTAGGCAACCAGTGTGCCGTACGGACTGAGGAATCCCTCACCAGTGATGCCCAACTCGTTGGGGCCCAGTTCAGCTACGGTCCCATCAACACCGATCAGCAGCCACGAGGACTGGGTTGCGATCAGGAATCCGCCGCCAGTCGGTATCGGGCGGACACCAGAGAACCCAATATCGCCTCCATCCCAGACTGTGAACGTCTCAAGCGTGTTCACGTCGTAGCCGAGCAGGCTGACCGAATTGTCTCCGTTGACCCGCAGGAAGTAGGCCGCGGTTCCCGACCAACCGGCCGGAATATCCTGCTGCGCACCCACTTCATCAGGATTCGAGATGCGCGTCACGCTCACCAGTTTCGCTGTCGTAGGTTGCAGCTGCGGGGCTACCACCCGAGAAATCCTGATACAGCAGGACGATTCCCAGCGGAGACCAGATCGGATTCGCACCCGATCCAAGTTCGGCATAGACCGTTCCATCCCCAGCTGACACAACCTGGAGCGAGGAGCCACCGGAATCGCCACTGACCACCATCAACGTCTGCGGACTGTTGATTCGCAAAGGACCGACCGGGGCACCACCACTGGAGGGCAGACCGGTAATCCGACCAGAGTTATCGAGCGGCGCGCGATCATTGTCTTCCGGGCCATTCTCTTCGGTCGGATCGTCGGCTGGTCCGCCGACGTCGTCCGGATTGCCGGATTCATCGGTCGGATCGGCGTCGATTGGTTCGATTGCAGGCGTTTCGACCTCGACAACTTCCTCGGTTGGATCGGCCTCAACCGTGTCCTCCTCAACCGGTTCCGTGGTGAATTCATCGTTCTGTCCGGTGATGGACTCGATTGTCGGCGGACCAGTCTCGGTCGGCACATCGGTTGCCGTCGGTTCCTCGGTTGGTTCCTCAGTAGCCGTAGGCTCTTCGGTCGGTTCTTCGGTTTCGGTCGGCTCGCGTGTGGGCCGCTCGGTCGCCGTCGGTTCTTCGGTCGGAGTTTTGGTGCTGGTTGGCGCACGGGTAGGCTCTTCAGTCGCCGTCGGCTCGTCCGTTGGCTCTTCGGTGGCCGTAGCTTCTTGTGTCTCGGTTGGTTCGCGAGTCGGGCGAACTGTCTCGGTTGGTTCGACCGTCGGCTCGCTGGTGGCAGTCTCGGATGGTTCCTCGGTCGGCTCATCCGTAGCAGTTGGTTCCTCGGTCGGAACGTCAGTCGCGGTCGGGTCTACGTTGGTCGCAGTCGGATCGACAGCCTCAGTGCTGGTCGGCTCATCGGCCAACGAACTGGCCTCAGTAGGCTCGTCAGTCGCTGCACGTATTTCCAGAATCGACGTTGCCACTTCTGATGGGGTAATGACCTTGCCTGGGGAAACGGTTGAGGTCGGTTCCCCAACCTGCGTCTCGGTGGACTGAAGATAGGCGTTGTCGGAAACCGATGCTGTTGCCGTGATCTGACTGCCGGCAGTGATCACCGGATTCTTGTTGCCATCGTCGCTATTGCTTTCGAAGATCGCATAGGTAACGACCACCAGGGCGATCAATGCGGCCGATGCTGCCATCGGGGCCCCGCCCAATTGGCCGCCGAAGAAGCCACCCATTCGTGCCCAGATTGATCTCGGTTGGGCGATCCGTTCACGGACCTGTCGGGAAACCGTCGGGCTGGCGGGGAGATGCGGTATCGCCCGGAAACCGGTACGCATTGCGTCCATCTGGTTTGCGAATTGCGTGCAGGGATGGCACGAGCGGAGGTGGACAGCGAGCATCTGCTCCTGTCTGGGATCGAGGGGCATGTCGAGGCGCGCAGAGATCAGCCCTTCGGCATCTGCGTGACTCAATGAGGGCACAGTGGAACCATCACCGTGCGAACGACCAATCACCCTGCGTCCTCCGAACCATCCAACCCGGACAAACCCGTCGCTGCGATCAAGTTTTCCTCTTCCGGCCCCTTGTAGACGACCGCAAAGGCCTTCCGGGCTCGAAAGAGACGAAGCTTGGCCGCGTTTTCCGAAATACCGAGCGCCGTTGCGGTCTCGGCGAGGGATAACCCCTGGTAATGCCGCAGAACCAGCACTGCGGCGTAGTGATCAGGCAAAAGGTGAAGTGCCTGCTCGACATCGTGCTTGCGCCCGACAGAGCGTTCAATGGATTCGTTCGACGCATAGTCCTGTGTTGGGAGAAATGGCACCCAGCGGATCAATTTGCGGCGGCGAAGGTGGGAGATAGCGGTGTTGGTGGCAATTCGGTAGAGCCACGCCTTGAAGGCGAGATCCGGTCGGGTGTTCGGAAGGGCGCGGTATGCCTTGACGAATGAATCCTGGGCAAGGTCTTCGGCAAGCGCCCGATCACCGACCATGCGGTGAAGATAGTTGAGGATCGGTGCGTGGTATCGCTCGAAGAGTCGCTCGAATGCAAGCGCATCTCCGCTTCTGGCCCGAGCGACCAAATCTGCCTCATCCGACACTGGAGCACTCCAGGTGGACGATGTATTGGTTGTGGTCGTGCCCAACCACGATCTGGTGGTTGAAGCGGTCCGGGCTAACGTGTCTGCCATGGGTGGTTCGATACCTCTCATACGCAGCCCAGAACGCGCCACCGGAGGTACCGGTTTCGCACAGGTTCTTTTCAGGCTGGTAGATCGGGAACCGCCCCGGGAAATGTGTCGTCATGGGCCTCGGAGAATAGCAGAGAGCAGTGCTCAAGAACGTCGCATCAGGGCGCTCGCACAGGCGATCATGTTTCACATGAAACATAATCTGCACGGGATCGGCGATTTCCGTCGATCAGCCCGGTACTAAGGATAGGCGAGGATGCGAGCAGACCGGACTATCCAGATCACGGTGTCGGATCCTGTACTTCAAGTGGCGATGTCCAAATTGCTCGGCTCACTACTTGCGTCAACCGGAACGGGAGCCAACTCCGATCTGGAACCTGACCTCACCGCGAAGATCCGGGCCGAAGCTGCCGATCTCCCGAATCTGGCCGAGGCGCTTATGCAGCAGCTGGTTGGGATCGCTACCGATTTCGACGCGGCCGCCGTTTCCGTCACGATTGAGGGAATCCGGCCGATCGATGACGGAATGCGGGCGTGGGGGATTGTCGGACTGTCATCAGAGGCAGCTGGACCCGAAATCAGTATCAGCATGCTGCGCACGCCGGACGTCAGGCAGGAGCAGGGTAACTGGGTTATCCAAACCGACTTAACCATAAACTGACGTGCTGTGACTGGGAGTCCACCCGGGTGGACTGGCGTGCCGAAAGCCGACCAACAGGGCTAGAATGAGCCGTCAATCGGTCTGACCTTTGGAGTGCATCGCATCTATGACGGCCCAGGCGCTGGTTTATTTTGGTATCAGCGGTGGCACGTTCTTGCTCGCACTTTCGCTGTTGCGCAAGCGGTACGTGTTGCGTGATCAGGCCGCGGTCAAGTCCGGCGGCGGCTACACAATGTTCGCCTTGCTGATGATTATTTTCGCGATCGGCGCATTCTTCGCCGGCTACTTCTCAAGGAGCTGATTTCGCTCATGCCCGTTTCCCGTTCCTGGCCCCGCGTCGTCGGTGTCCTCCATCTGCCACCACTTCCCGGCTCAGCACGTGGCGGCAATGCGAGCAGCATGACTGGCATCATCGACGCCATGCTGCGGGATGCCACGGTTTACCGGGAAGCGGGAATTGATACGGTCATCGTCGAAAACTACGGTGACCTTCCGTTTGTGCGGGACCGGGTTGATGCGGCGGTCACGAGTGCCATGACCCGGGTGATCGATGCCGTCCAGCGCGAAACCGGACATGCCATTGGGGTCAATGTGCTCCGCAACGACGTTGTGACCGCGGTTTCGATAGCGGCAATGACCGGCGCCCGATTTGTCCGTGCCAATGTCTACGTCGGTGTGATGCAAACAGAATCCGGCATCATTCAGGGTTGTGCTCACGCCGTTCAGCAGGAACTCAAGCGACTCGGAGCACTTGAGATCGAAGTCTGGGCCGACCTCGACGTCAAACACGCCGCACCGATTGTCCAAGCGATCAGTCACCGAACAGGCCGACGACGCCACTGAGCGCGCATTTGCGTCGGCGCTGATCCTGACCGGTCCGGCAACTGGCGCTGCTGCCGATCCAATCGCTGTCGCGACCCTTCGCGCACATACGGCGGAAACACCGATCTACATTGGCAGCGGTGCAAATGCGCAGACCATTCCGACCATGCCAGGTGCAACCGGGTTCATAGTCGGAACAGCGCTCAAGGTCGATGGCGTGGTAACCAATCCTGCCGATCCCGCCCGCGTCCGGGCAATCGTTCAGGCGGCGAATCAATCATGAGCTCGTCGTATGAAGGCGGGGAAGACAAACTTGTCCGTACAAGCTTTGTCCGGATCCCGCCGGAAGCGCGCCAATCCGGCAATGCCCGCTATTCAATCAACGATCTGATCAAGATGACCGGACTGTCGTCCCGGACGATTCGGTATTACATCTCCGAAGGACTGATCAAGGCGGCAAACGGTCGAGGCCCGACAGCCACCTATGACCGTGATCACCTCTTGCGTCTCCTTCGAATCGTTGAGCTCAAGAACGAAGTCACCGGCATCCAGAACATCAAGGAGCGAATCGATCTCGCCTCGACCGCGGATCTTGAGGCCCACTTCGCCGTTCGCAACGGTCCGGAAGAGGAACAGTGGCGCCGGATACGCGTCCACCCGAATCTGGAACTGCATGTGCAGGTGTCCGGGCAAGACAAGGACTATCGCTTCGAGCATGCCCTGGAACAGATCCTGCAACATGCCAGAATCGTCCTCGAGGCCTACGACATCGATCGCTAACCCCTCAGAATCAAGCAATCCGGGACTTTATGGCGTGGACACACCCCACCCGGGCGTACCCATGTTCTCTAGACTGACCGTATGGGATCGGAGACCATCAGGGTGCTCGATTCGTTACTGATGCCTCACTATTGACGGAGAACATGTTTGGACGTCGATCTCCGACAACTTGCCCGCAGCGCCCTCAAATGGTGGTGGCTGCTCATTGCAATTCCACTGGTATTTGGGGTCCTTGCGTTTCTCTATTCGTCGACGCAACCGTCGCTGTATCGGGCGGACGTCTCGCTGGACGTGCGGACGTCGTCAACCAACGACAGTGCGTACGACGTCCTGCTCGGGTCTGAGCGGCAGGCCAAGACATACCAGCGACTCGTCAAGGATCCGCAGGTCCTCGAGAACGCCGTTGCCAAAATCAATCCACCATTAAGCACAGAAACACTGGCCGCGAAAATCACCAGTCGGGTCGATGCCGGCACATCTCTTTTGGTTATCGAAGCGGTAGATCGTGACCCGGCCCAGGCTGCTGCCATCGCCAATACCGTTGCCCAGGAACTGGTCAACGTCGTTGAGCTCCGTAACGACGAGAGCGTTCGCGAACGAACAACTGAATTGCAACTGCGTATCGATGACCTCAAGGCCGAGATCGATACCAAACGCGCCGAGATTCTGGCGCTCGAACGGTCCGAATCGGCCAATACCGATGCGACGCTGAACCAGATCGATGACCTCACCGAGGACATCGCGCGTGATCAGGCGAACATCCAGCTCTTCCAGACACAAATCGGAACGATTGTGGCAAATCCTGGCGACACGGTTCGCGTATTCAGCAACGCCGTGCCTCCGATCTATCCCTTCTCGCCCCAGAAGATGCTCAACATAATTCTCGGCTTGTTGCTCGGTGGAATGATCGCCGCCGGCCTGGTTTTCCTGCTTGACTACCTCGACAACACGGTCAAATCAACACTCGATTTCCCGGCAATCGTTGGCGGACCGCTTCTCGCTACCGTCCGCAGTCTGGATAAACTCAAGCCTGGTCGATCTCAGCTCTTCATGCTTGATGATCCAAAGGGTGTTGCGGCCGAATCAATCCGCCTGCTGCGTACCAATATTGAATTTGCTTCTGCTACCCGGGAACTGGTTACGATCAGTTTGACCAGTCCCAATCCAGGTGAGGGCAAGAGCACGATTGCCGCGAATCTCGCAGTCGCGCTCGCCCAGGCCGGATTCGTGACGACCCTGATTGACGCTGACTTGCGCAGACCGACCCAACACCGAATATTCGGATTGGTAAACGACCGCGGACTGAGTTCGCTGCTTGCCTATCCCGACCGGGAATGGAGCTGGGCCGCGCAGGAAACGATGCTGCCGAACCTGAAGGTCATCCCCTCTGGACCAATCCCACCCAACCCGGCAGATCTTCTGAGCCTCGATCGACTCCGCCAGATCCTGCATGAACTGCGCGAATCGGTGGACGTCATCATTGTCGATTCGCCGCCGGTGCTCGCCGTCAGCGATCCTTTGATCATTGCCGCCCATGTTGATGGCACCGCGCTGGTCACGCTGGGCGGTAAGACCCGGTTGGACCAACTCAAGCGAGCCGTTCAGATTCTCCATCGTGGCGCTCCACGAATCATTGGTGTCGTGCTGAATCAGCAGGGTGACAAGGGAGATGGCGGCTACTACTACCAGGAATACAGCGCCGTCAGCGAAGGTCCGAAGAGCATGCGCAAGCGCAAACCAGTTTCCAGCGCTGTGGCCCCGGTCGGTTCAACCAACGTCGCCAAACCGGCGAGCAACCCATCGGCTCAAATCGAACAGTCCTCAGCGGACTAACCTCACACCACTTCCCGACCTGAACCATCTGTGCGTCCGGCTGTGACTCTGGCCGGATTCTCTTGGGGCGTTCTGGTCGTGCCGCTCTTTGACGCTAACGACCTCGCAGCTGAGTGGAGGAGTGTGCGGGGTTAGCTGGCGGTTCGGATCTGGGTCTCGCGACGATCGGCTTCAGCGGACCACTGACCGTGACCTGCTCCCACGGCCGGTTCAGACCCCCAGAATGCGCGCGTGACCAGGGTATCGGCATTAACCGCCACGACCCGATCCTTACCGTTCTCCTTGGCGTCGTACATCGCTGCATCGGCAATTGCCACCAACTGGGCGACATTGCGTTTGCACGAATGGGTCACCGCTACGCCGATCGAGAGGCCAATCCGGATGTCTGCCATTGGTGCGAGCTGATCGTTGATCTTGCGGACGCTTTCGATGACGCGCTGGCTCACCTGACCCGCTGTCGTCTCATCCACGCCCGGGAAAATCATCACGAACTCGTCGCCGGCATAGCGGCCGCCACGTCACTGGTTCTGGCCGCACCGATCAGAATCGAGGCAACTGCCTGCAGGACCTGATCACCCACGGCATGACCGAGCGTGTCGTTCACGTTCTTGAAGTCATCAACGTCGATCAACGCAATCGCCACGGACTCGTTGGCAATTCGACCCGAGGCCAATTCATATTCCAGCCGATCCTGGAATGCCCGCCGGTTCAGCAGTCCAGTCAGCGGATCGCGACCGACCTGCGAAATCAGACCGTCAATCCGCTCGCTGAGCGTGTCAATCTCCTCGGTCAGCACAGTCTCTCGAGCAGCAACCAGGTTCTCCCACATCATCGCGAAGATCACAACGGCAAGGCCAGCGATAGCCGCGATCTCGATTCCGTGATTGCTGAGCTCGCCCCAGGTTGCCTGTCCGAATACCAGCGCGAGCAGTAGCACCAGGGAAAGGGGAGTGGACTGGCGGGTGAGGCGGGGAGGCACGACCCGATTCTGATCAAATGCCGCTGCACTGGTCGGCGTTAACCGCACTTGCAGACCAGCGATTGCAATTGTTGCGAAGCCGATGCAGAAGGCAACATCACTGATGACGCCTAACGACGGCGAGCGGTTAATCCCCCGCTGCAACCAGAACCCATCAGCGATCGCAATCATGGCCAGGCCAGCCATCATTGACTGGACATACGGTTGGGTGCGGAGCGCCTGCCACGAAAGCATCCCTGCCAGCCCGACGACGATCAATGCAGCTGCGGCCAGGCCATGAATTCCCGCAGCTACCTGGTAATGCCAAAGCAGGTCGCGACTCTCTATGAACGGGCCGATATCAATCAGCCAGACCACGGTCAGGAGTGCAGTTATTGGCGGAAAGAGATCGATCAGGAGGGATTTGAACGCACCTTGCTCGCCACCAATCCCGGCCAATCGCAGGCAACCGACCATCAGCAGGATTGCGGTCAGCAGGAAAAGCGCTGTGTAGACGAGAACGACCATTGGGTCGGAGTTCGATCGGATCAGGTGAGCAACCGACCAGATCACGCTACCACTCGAGATGAATAGCCAAGCGCCTCGCTGGTCATCATTACGGCGGGCATTGAGGAGCGAAACGAAGCCGGCCAGGAAACCGGAGGCCAGTATGAATCGACCGCTCCAGCCAGTTGAGCCGTCTGCCCCAGCCGGAATTCGCCAGGCAAGGTACGCCCCGGCCAGTGCAAGTACCGCCAGAATCAGCAGCACCGTTCGTCGATACGCGCCTAATGGGGCGCTATCGCGTGTTCGAGGATGTCCAACGTGGTGCACGGGAACCTCGCCGTCGTTCAGGCAACTCAGGCACCCGGTGGATCGTTGATGACGGGGGTCATCTCATGTTCGGAGCAGTCAAGGTGACGAAACCGACCGGTGTGCGACTCCCCCAAAAGTAGGGGGAGTATCGGGTATCCGGCCATGGCAAAAGCATCACGATCACAGTGGTACGTGGGTACTTTGACCGTAGTCCACCGTACAAGCTGTGCTGCGTACGAGGTCTAGACGGCGTCCGCTGAACTTGCTTCGGTTAGCTGGACCCGATCGGTGCTGACTGCCGTTAGCGCCGAGCCAACAAACGTGGCTACGCGCTGATAGGCATTCCATTCGGGCTCACCCACCGAGACATCATGTTCGTACGTGCGATCAAGTTCCCTGAGCAGTCCGCTAAGTCCGTCGATCTGGCTGGCTCGACCTTGCGGCGCGGTATCAGTTCCCAACAACATCAATGGCTCATTGATGACTGCTGCGTACGTTGATGGAGTGCGAACCGCAAATCGCCCTTGATTGGTCGCCGGAAGTCCGAGATTGGAAACAATCCAGTCACGCATCGAGTGATTGGCATGGTCGAACTCTGTGTTCCAGTCACAGACCGGATTGACGGCTGCAACGACCTTTACCGAACCCTGTCGGCTTCCTGCGAGAACCAATGCCAGCGCACCACCGTGACCAGTGCCGACAATGCCAACGCGACTGGCGTCAATTCCGTCGATCGATTTCAGTGCATCAAGCAGTGCCAGCAAGTCCAGCAACTCGGATTCGGTGTCCGCTTGCTCGGCAAGCAGCTGATGCACCTTGCGGCCCTCGCCCGGAGTACCCAGCAGCGTCGGGACGTAGACGGCTAATCCGGCCGCTGCCAACGCCTGCTCGAGCAAGTCGAGGCTGGCAACCCGTGGCTGGTCTGGCTGGTCGCGCAGGACGATGACGGCTGGAATATCGCCGGTCTGCTCTGCGGGTCGATACACAAGTGCACCGGTCGTGACCTCGTTCAGGATGAACGAGAAGTACGTCGGGACAACGGTCGGCTGCGCTGGTGTCCATGCCGGGATGATCGGCAGCACGGTGCGCTCGGCATCGGCCTTGGGTTCCTGGACAATTACCTGCGGTCCGGTCGTCGCAGACTCGTAGACATAAAGCACTCGTTTGTCGGGCAGGAACTGGGCGCCGGATGCGACTCCTTCGCCGGGATCGATCGTCTCGGCTGTTGCGGTACTCGTGCCGCGCTCGCAGCAGCGAACGAATCCCTCATGGCGGCGCAGGTACGTCACGCGCTGTCCATCGGCCGACCAGCGGGGATCGTATTTGTCGCCCTTTTCGGCGGCAACATTCCAGCCCGAGGAGTTATCGGCGTTGACGACGGCTATCTGGTCCCACTCGTTGTCATCCGCAACGTGGATGATCAGATTGCGATCCGGGGCCCAGGAGAGTGAATGTCGGCCACAGAGTCGGGTGGTGACTTGCTTGACTGCTCCGGTCCGCACATCAACCGTGAAGATGTGGTCGCCCTGCTTGTCCCCGTCAACGTGGTAGCGGGCAAACGCAATTTTGGAACTATCGCGCGACCAGGTTAGGGAGTGATCGTCGTAACCCGGTGCGGCATCGCTGACCTGAATCGCATCGCTCAAACCATCCGAGCGTACGACTGATGCGGCGTTGCGACCAAATCGTCGGGACAGGAACCCGATCCACTCGCCATCCGGCGACCAGATTGGCTCGGAGTCGCGGGCATCGTGCTCGACCAGTACCCGGGCCAGCCGTGTTGCAATCGTGATGCCCCAAATCGCTGATCGCCCGTCGGCCGGATGTGGCGCGGCAATCGCAAGTTGCGTGCCATCCGGCGACCAGGCTGGCGTGTTGTCAATCGAACCCAGGTCGAGCTCGACATCAAGAACGGTCGCCTCACCACCATCGATTGGCGCAAGGAATATTCGCGGAGTTCCGTTTGCGTCGGCCTGAACAATCGCGACGGTTGATCCATCCGGCGAGAGTACTGGTCGTCCGGCGACCGGTTGGGCAAGCAATGGGCCACCCCCTCCGACTTCACCGTCTGCTGCAATTTCCGGCTCAACAATCGGGGTTTCGGTTTCGGACTGAAGCGTATCCGGCGTTGAGGTGTCCTCCGCCGTATCTGATTCCTGATTGTTCATGATGTCGTGGTTCACCGTGGATAAAGTCAAACTCGTTGCCCACAACTATAGTGGACGCCAACACGCATCAGGATGCTGGAACCCCTCGACAAGTCCTGACGTTAGTGGTTAGGGAAGTGACCGTTTCTGTTTACTCGGCACCTGCATTCGATGTCGCGTGTCTGGTAGGCTGACGCACCGACAGCGATACAGACGTGTCCGAGCCGGTCGCATTCCCTCTGAGTTTTTGGGTGGCTTGGGCGATGGGATCTCGCCGAAGGGGATTTAAATGACGCATTTGAGAACTGGTTTGATTCGCTCGTTCGGCGCCCTTGCGTTGCTGCTGGCAATGATGATGTCTCTTGTGACATCCGCAATGCCTGCTTCCGCACAATCGGAGGATGAAACTGAGGCTGGCGTATCGGGAGTTTCCGGCAGCACGTATGTAAGCCCGGATTTCGGTTACTCGCTTGAATGGGACCGGACCTGGGAGGTTCGGGACGAGCGAGTCGAAACCGATTACAACATGCTCCGCCTGGATGACGATGGGAGCATTCTTTACATTGAGGGCTACGGTGAAGGTCTGCCCGTTGATGAATGCATTGAAACCTACGGCATCGCTTACGTAGAGAATTCTGACGGTGTGACCGACCTTGAGGCGTCTGCCCCGGCCGAAGGTGACGATGGCACTCTGAGTGTCGACCTCACGTTCCTGCTGACGTTTGACGACGAAGAAACAGGCGATCCGGTCGAGACCGAGTTCGCTGGCTTCATCTCCTGTCAGGAAATCAACGACGGTGCTGCCAATCTTGTCATCACGCACCTCGGCCTGGCCGAGCTTTGGGCGGATGAAACCGATGCTCGGGAAGATCTCCTGGCGACACTTTCGACCGATGGATCAATTCCGGAAGACGAGGATGAGTCATCTGATGCCCCGGATGAACCGGATACGTCACAGCCGGATTCTGCGGTAGCAATGAGTCCAGTCCAGGGCGATGGCGAACTGCCGGACAATGCCGACCAGCTTTTGGAGCTCTTCCAGACATCCATCACTGACATCAATGATTACTGGCTACGCGAGTACCCGCTGATCTCCGGTGGGCAGGAATATCGCCCGCCGACTGAATTTATCCCCTGGGTCGGTGAAATTGACACCCCATGCGGACCTGCCGTCTCCTTCGACCTCGAAACCGAAACATTCGGAAATGGTCCGTTCTTCTGCCCACTTGATGACGCCATTTACATCGATATGGGCTTCGCGAACTTCCAGTTCGACCAGGTCGGTAATGTTCCGTTCCTGATTCCGGTCGTGATGGCCCACGAGGTTGGCCATCACGTGCAGCACATCCTCGGCATGGAAGTCTGCTACCAGACCCCATGCCTCGATCCGAACGTGCTCACCTCACAGGAAATCGAGTACATGGCGGATTGTTACGCTGGCTCATGGTCTCGGGATGCCGAGCTGCGCGGCCGCCTCGGAGCGCAGGACATTGAAGCCAACATCATTCAATACGTGATCATTCTTGGTGGCGGAGAAGAAGGAGCCGATCCGGGCGGACATGGTCGCGGATCAGAGCGCATCTGGTGGTTCCTGAACGGCTTCGTTGAAGGTGCCAACACCTGCTACGCAACCAGCAATGTCACCAGCAGCTGGGCGCAGTCCGGACCGCCAGATGACATCGTTGCGCCAACTGCGGTCCCGGACGAGGATCCGACTGAGGAAGCGACGGAAGAGGCTGGGGCAGATCCCACCGAGTCAGCGTCGGACCTGACTGCTCTTGGTGAATCCGTTGAAACCGGTGACGGCACATTCTCGGCAACGTCTGCCGTGGTGCAGGACTCCGTAGAGGATCGCGAGGCAGATGGAGAATTCGTCGTGGTGTTCGCAGACACCTTCCCGTCAGCCGATGCCGATGGACTTCCGTTTGACTACGAAGCCTGGACATTGGTTGACGAAGACGGCAATGTCTTTGAAATCGACCTCCGTGCCACCGATCTCATTTTGAGCTCTGCGTACGAGAATGGGACCGACGAACTGCTGATTGCCGATTCCGGATACGGAATTGCCCTCGTGTTCGACGTCGAACCGGGCACCAACGGTCTCACACTCGTGAACGAGGGTGCCGATATCCAGATTGATCTGGATTTGTAGACGCCCCGACTAAAACAATCGATCAGGATGCGAACCGCGGCTCTTAACGGAGCCGCGGTTCCGCGTTACGTGAATTTCGGCCGCCGGAGGCGAACCGGAATGTCCCGCAGCCAACTCAGGCAAACCATTTCTTCTAGCCAATAAGGCCTAGCATTGGCAAACAAATCCCGCTACACTGCGAATCATTCAGCTTATTTGCGGAAGAACAGTTCAATGTGCACAAGCACGAGGACACTGTCCGTGGGGAAGTTGTGAGTTCCACGTCGTTTGTTGGTATGAGGAGGATTTTAGGATGTCTGACCGTCCCAGTTTGCGCTTGACTGATCTGGCGCGTATGGGTCTGATCGCAGCGAGTCTGGTCGGCTCGTTGTCATTGGGTGGCGGCTCGTTCGTCGCTCTTGCGCAAGACGCAACCCCGACCGCCGAGTGCGTTCCGGGCGAGATGTCCGCAGCCGTTGCATCACCTGAAGCCATGGAAGCAACTCCAATGGCCGAAGAGGTCGCCGCTCCGGTTGGCATGCCAGCTGACGAAGCCACCACAGCCGCTGCAACAGCCGTGATCGAGAACTTCAAGGCCTGTGTGGCCGATCCTGACGCCCTTGCGACCCTGGTGACCCCGAATCTGGTCATGTCCATGGGCGGGTATGCGTCCGATTGAGGATGCACTTGCCGACGGCTTCTTCACTGAACTTGCCGTTCGGTGACCATGGAAGTCATGGCGGTCACCTCCTATGACAACGGCGCGGTTGGCGTCGAAGTTCAGTACTGGCAGACTGAGTGCCAGGTCGTCGCTGAAGAGTGGTGGCTGGTCATGGAAGGCGATGCATGGAAGCTGAACGCTATCGAGAACGAGACCGCAACCGTCGACGGTGACACCGCCGCTGTTGGCGTCAATCTCCTCGAGAATGAAGATGGCACATATGCCATCGCCCCGAACACTGCATCGGTTGTCGCTACTGAAGTCCTGATCCTTCAGGCCGATCAGCCCGGACGACGAATGTTGAACCGCACGAGCTCGTCATGGTCCAGTTGCCAGAAGGCGCTGATCCGATGGGCCTCATGGACGGTTCAATTCGCTGACGAGGACATCGTATTCATCGGTGTTGATCGCAGAATGTCATGCCTGGCGATTCTGCCGACCTGACCCTGGTGAACCTGCCGGCCGGCATGTACACCCTGCTCTGCTTCTATCCCGAGCGCATCTGACGGTGTACCGCACCTTGCGCCACGGCATGGTTGCTCCGTTCGAAGTTGTGGCCCCGGCCGAATAACTTGGAATACTCGCTGGTGATCGATTCCGGTCGCCAGCGATGTTCATATCGTTGAATTCATGGAGGATCGCTCAATGACGCAGAAAACCGGACCTTTCGCGGCACTTTACGAGGAGTTCAAGGGCGGCCACATTTCTCGCCGTGATTTCCTCCGCCGCGCAACCATGCTCGGTGTTGGCGCACCTGTCGCCATGTACCTGGTTAACGCCACCACGCCAACCGTCGCTCATGCACAGGACGCAACACCGGCTGCGGCCGGCGGGGCTTCCGCTCCAGATGCCGGCACCGAGGGTCAGACCCGCGGCGCAGGTGGCGAGCTCAAGATGCTGCAGTGGCAGGGTGTGACCCACTTCGGTCTCCACACTGCGACCGGCACCAAGGATCAACTCGGCGCCAGCCTCGTGCTTGAGCCGCTGATGAACTACCTGCCAGACGGCACATTGACCGCAAATCTCGCCGCCGAAGTTCCGTCGCTTGAGAACGGTGGACTTTCCGAAGACCTCACCACCGTTACCTACAAGCTCAAGGAAGGCGTTCTCTGGAGCGACGGCACGCCGTTCACCGCGGCAGACGTTGTCTTCACCTGGCAGTGGGTTACTGATGCCGCCAATGGCGCCATCACCACACTGACCTATCAGGCCATCTCAGCCGCAGAGGCAATCGATGATCTGACCGTCAAGCTGACATTCGTTGGCCCGCAGCTGGCCTGGTACCTGCCGTTCACCGGCACGTATCTCGGCGCGGTCTACCCGAAGCACGTTCTCGAGGCTGGCGGAGAGGCGTACAACCAGTTCATCCTCGCCCCGGTTGGAACCGGCCCGTATGTGGTCAGCTCCTTCTCGGCCAACGACCAGGTCATCTACGAAGCCAACCCGAACTACCGTGAGGCCAACAAGCCGTTCTTCCAGACGGTTAACCTCAAGGGTGGTGGAGATGCCGCTTCCGCAGCACAGGCCGTTCTTCAGACCGGCGACTGGCACTTCGCCTGGAATCTCCAGGTTGAGCCGCAGATCCTCCGCGACCTCGAAGAGGGTGGCAAGGGCAAGCTCAGTGTGAGCCCGCCATCGAACGTCGAGCGCCTTCTGATCAACTTCTCGGATCCGAACGACGAGAGCATGGGCGAGAAGTCCCACAAGGACGTCCCGCACCCATTCTTCTCCGACCTCAAGGTTCGCCAGGCACTCGCTCTGGCCACCGACCGGGACACCATCGCCAACCAGTTCTATCAGGGTGGCGATCTTGAGCCGGGCGCACGAAACATCCTCAGTGGTATCGGTTCCATTGAGAGCCCGAACACCACATTCGAGTTCAACCTCGAGAAGGCCGCCGCCCTCCTTGATGAGGCCGGATGGGTTCTTGATGGCGATACACGCAAGAAGGACGGAGTCGAGATGAAGATCTCCTACTCCACCTCCATCAACGCGGTTCGCCAGAAGACGCAGGCCGTCAACAAGCAGAACTGGGAGTCGATCGGTATCGCCGTTAACCTCAAGCAGGTTGACGCCGGTATCTTCTTCGACAGCGCCGCCGGTAACGAGCAGAACGCTCAGCACTTCTATGCTGACCTGCTCATGTACACCAACGGCCCGACCTCCACGTTCCCGCTGAACTACATGCAGTCGTGGTACGCCGGACCGAATGGCGAGTCGATCAGCCAGAAGGCCAACAACTGGTCTGGCATCAACGAGAGCCGTTATGCCAATGCCGATTACGACGCAATGTACGATCGGCTTGCGGCAACCACCATCCAGGAAGAGGCCGTTGCGCTCTTCATCGCGATGAATGACCACCTGATCAATGACCAGGTCATTGTTCCGGAAGTCGCCCGCGCGGTTGAGAAGTACGCGATCGCCCTCACACTGAACGATGACAACGTCGGCTCCTCGCTTGCCGAGGCGCTGTACTGGAACATCCGAAACTGGAACAACGTCATGTAATCTGAGCCTTCGGGCGAAGATTGAAACTGGGCGGTGCAAATGCACCGCCCAGTTTTTGTTTGCGATGAATTGGTATTCGGGGTCAGACTTCTCCGTCTGCTGAAACAACCGGAACCTGGGCGGCGAAAAACGCCTGCTGAGCCGGGTAGTAATCCGCGAAGTCTGGCAACGGTTTGTCTTCCCGCGCTGCCACGAGCATGTCCAGGTAATACTCCCAGCCTGGACCGACATCCCCCGCCATCGCCGGGTCGAGTTTGTGTTGAATCAGGTCCAATGCGGCACCCGAACCAGTCTCCTTGATTCGGATCTCCATGTACCAGGAGCCGTACTCCCCGTGCGATGAGAGAGCCAGCTGTTTCGGCGCCTCACATGCGTCGATCGTCATCGGCATCCACGGTGCGCCTTCCTCGTACGCCATCTGAACGTCGATTGTCTTGCCGACGCCGGCCTCACCTTTCCAAGGACCGTACCAGCGGGCTGTTCGCTCCGGATCGGTCACACTCGCCCAGACATCTTCGGCCGTTGCGCCAGGGAAGACGCGGGTCAGGATCAGCTCGTAACTACCGTCCTCAGCCGTGACGATTTTGCCGGTCGGGGTAGGGCTACCACTCATGCGCTCTGTTCCTCCTCTGATTCACCTGTACGACGGTCTCGCTTGGCCCTGTGAACTTCCGTGGCCAGGGCGTCCATCCTGCTTGCCCACGTGCGTGCAGGAACCAGACTGTTCAACCAACCCTGCAGTTCACTCAACGCCTCGGGTCGAAAGCTGTAGATACGGTTGCGACCAACCACCCGATCCGAAATCAGTCCGCACTCTCGCAGCACGCGCAAATGCCGGCTGATTGCGGGGCGCGAAACCGGAAACATGGCGGCCAATTCACCGGCAGACCGGGATTGGCGCACCAAAGCGTCCAGAATCGAACGCCGGGTTGGATCGGAAATGGCCATCGCAACATTGTCCATACAAACATGTAACTATGTTGTTACGTATTTGTCAAGCGGTTGCTCAGCCAGTCAGTGACGCACACGCGACAATACGCACACAAACTGACTTGTACCCTTCCATCGGACTATTGAGGAGCTCATCGTGCTGAATCTCGAAAATCAGGTTGCGATTGTCACCGGAGCCGCCAACGGAATCGGTCGCTCGATCCTCGAGCGATTCGTGAACGAAGGCATGAAGGTCGTCGCCGTCGATATCAGCCTTGAACAAGTAACTGACGCGGCCAACCAGATCGGAATGGGCGTGATTCCCGTTGCCGCGGACATATCCGACCGCGCCCAGGTCAAAGCCGCGGTCCAGACCGCAGTCGATGCCTTTGGCGGACTGAACATCCTCGCAGCCAACGCCGGTATTGCCGATGGGCAACCATTTCTGGATATCGACGACGCAAGCTGGCGCCGAATCATCGATGTCAACGTGACTGGCACCTTCTTCTGCATTCAGGAAGCGGCCAGGGTCATGGCTCGACAGCGTTCCGGCGCAATCGTCTGCACCTCATCAACCAATGCCTGGTATGTCGAAAAGAACCTCGCCCACTACAACGCATCGAAGGGCGGAGTTGAGGCCCTGATCCGCTCCGCGGCAATTGATCTGGCCGAGTTCGGAATCCGCGTAAACGGGATCGAGCCGAGCATGGTCAAGACCCGTGCGGCCTTCATCACCACCGATCCGGTCGGCGGCCCGGAGTACCTGAAGCGAGTTCCGATGGGTAGATTTGCCGAACCGTCGGAGATTTCTGCCGCAGTGGCATGGTTGGCATCGGGTCAGGCAAGTTACATTACCGGCCAGACCCTGATCATTGATGGTGGGTTGACCCTCGGCATTGATATGCCATTGCCCGCGGCGCCGTTGCCCGGATCTGCACGAGCCGAAACGGATTCATGATTGACCGCCGCCGCCTGATCGCATCTGCCGTCGCTGCACCCATCGTTCTCCGACGAGGTGCAATTGCCCAGGAGCCACTCCGCGTGTTGGGATGGGGTGGCTATGTCGATCAGGGTGTCATCGATCGCTTCCGGGCCACAACGGGCGTTGAGGTGATCGTCGACAACATCGGGTCATATGACGAGATCTTCCTGCGTTTACGTTCAGGCGGCCTGGCCTGGTACTCGTTGGTCGCGCCACACCACGGATTGATCAGTACTTTGCAATCGGAAGGCTTGATTCAGCCACTGAACGAGGACCTGATTTCCAGGTTGAGCGAAGTCGACCCGCACTTCCTTCTGCCCGATACAACCGTCATCGATGGCAAGCGTTACGCCGTGCCACTGGTCTGGGGAACGTCGCCAGCTGTCTACAACGCGGATCTGCTCCCGGAACCGCCGACGAGCTGGGCCGACCTAGATTCGGACGCGTTCACCGGCATCGTCGGAATGCAGGATGATAGCTGGAGCCACTTCAATGTCTGGGGCCGGGCGGCAGGGGCAGAGAATCCACCCGCGCTGTTGCCCGATGAGTTCGAATCAACGGTCGATCTGCTAACCCGCATCAAGCAGGATCGAGTCGGGCACTTCACGCCGTATACCCTGGACCTGACCGCTCAGCTCGCGGCCGGCAAGATTGCGATCACCACCACTGGCTGGGAGGGCATGCCGCTCCTTGCTGAAGCAAACGGAGCCAACCTGAAAATTGCCCGCCTCGCCCCCGGCGACTTTCGCGTGGATGCAGACCTTGGCGTTGACGGCAGAGGCGCCAATGACCGATGCCGCTCACCAGTTCATCGATTTCATGTTGTCCGCTGAGGAGCAGGCCGGGCTGGCCAATCGGACCATCCGCGGCATCGTCAATCTCGGCGCAACCGGCCTGATCGACGAACACATCAGGAATCTCACAGACTATTCCAACCTTGACGCGGCCCTCGCACAATCGCCTATGCTTGGGTTCCCACCGCTCAGCGAAACGGTGGATGGCCCCGCAACCTATCTGGATTGGGTGACCTCCTGGGAGCGGATTCGACTCGTCAAGAGTGAGGCCGCCAACTAGACAAGCGCTCCGGTAAGGGACCTCTCGTGACCCGTCTGACCCGCTATCTTCTCGTCGCAATCATTTTGAGTTCGGGCATGGCATTCACTGTCCCAGCCTTTGCGGCCGCGCGAGCACCAATTGTCACCGCCCAGGGCGTCGTCAACTTCACCGGTGATCCAGTCGATTGGCGCGTCTACGAACTGGAAGCTGATCCGGAAAACCCGCGCGAAGCCGTGACCGCTGCGGCTGGATTCACATTCGTCGACGAGGGCGGACTGATCGTGCTCGATGCGAATTCGGGACGGGAAGCGCTGCTCGGGGCGGGGGAGGCCGCGTTCAGCAACGACGGCGATCAGCTGGTCATCAACACCGAAGCGGCGGACCCGGTGACGTATCGGCGGATTGTGCTTATGCCGGACGACTTCACCGACGACGAATCGAACCCGGCCGTGTTCGAAAGCGAAGCCTTCACGATTCTCTCCGGCAAGCGCGAGGTTGAACTCGCAGTCGGGAATCTCGCCGGGGACGACGACACAATCAGTATTGCCGCCAGCGAGGACGGACTCGGGCTGATCATGGCGCTCGATGCTGACATTACGCTTGCGGGATCAGGTGAGCCAATCGAACTGGCCCGTGGCGACTACGCGGCTCTCACCGAAGACATTGACATAACGTCACTCGATCCCGCTTCCTTTGCTGTCGTGCGGATCGGGCCGACCGTCCGCGATGTGACCCAACCTTTGCCGCTCGACGAGGGCACCAGCGACGTACCCGTCGATGATGACGTTCCTGTGGACGATGGGGGTGACGTCGATCCGCCGGCGGACGGCACCGGCACGCTGACGCTTCAGCCTCAGATTTGCGGAATGGGCGGAAGCACCGGCGGCTGCTCGAATCGACCAGATGCCGCCTATCTCCGGATTTCGGGCGGCGGACTCGGAACTCCCATCGTCACCAGTGAGATCGCTGCCAATGACGACGGGACCTTCACTCTGATCGATCTTCCATATGGCGAATACGTGATCGAGAATCTCGATTCGGCCAAGGGCGATTTCGAAACCGAAGGCGGATTAGCGGATCCAGGTTCGCCAAATGTCTTCATCGTCACGATCAGCGCTGACAATCCGGACCCGGTCTTTTCGGTTCGACTCCTGCCACCATCCGGAATTGGGACCATCTCGCTTGAGCTGTACGTTTGCCCGGAGGGTCTGCCGGGGACATGGGCGCAACCCTGGTTTTGCGCGGTCCAGTTCGACGGTTGGGAGCTCAGCCTGACGAGTGATGCCTTCGCCGGCACGCTTCGAACGTCGGATGCCCCCTCCACCGGGACCGGGTACGTTTTCATTGGGTTGGCCGTGGATTACGCATATCGACTTTCGATCGACGCCTACCCAAGCGACTATCCACTCGTCTGGGTCTACCCGGAAAACCCAACCGAAGGACCAATCCGCATCGACTTGACGAGCGACTACTCGGTCCAGACGTTCCGGTTCTACGCCGTGACAACCGATTCCGCCGACCTGAGCGGAACTGATTCGGACGGCGATCTGCTCTCGGACGACTTCGAAGTCAATGTGATCGGCACCAGTCCGGCGCTCGTCGATAGCGATGGCGATTCCGTCTGGGACAGCCGCGAACTCGAAACCGGGACCAATCCACTCGATCCGGAGAGCTACTGGTTCGGCTAGACTGCCATCCTGACAATTTACATTGCACGTAGAACAAGGGAGTTCGGAAACATGGCACTGCAAACCGGTCGCGATCTCGATGTCGTCAAGCAGACTGATGAGGCCTCCCACGGTGGTGAGGGCTGGGTTCCGCGCGAATCGACCATGCCCGAGGAGATTGGTTCGATCTGGGCAGAGTGCGGGGTTCGCTCCGAATACGGCGAGCTCAAGTCGGTCCTGATGCGAACGCCAGGCCCCGAAATCGAGCAAGTGACCGATTACCGCAGCGCCCTCTGGTACGACTTGCTTGATCCGATCAAGGCCCGGGATCAGCACGCCGGCCTGGTCGAGTTCTACCGATCGCACGGCGTGACCGTCCATCTGGGCCAGCCGGTACCGCTCGACAAACCGAATGCCTATTTCTGCCGCGATCACTTCTGCATGACCCCAACCGGAGCCGTTATCGCGCGGATGGCCTCGGCAAGCCGGGCCGGGGAGGAGCGCTATGCCGCCGCCGATCTCGCCCAGATTGGCGTGCCAATCATCCACACAGTGCACAGCGACGGCACCTTCGAGGGCGCGGACGTCGTGGTCGCGAACGAGGACCTCGTCTTCGTCGGGCACGGCATGCGCAGCAATCGCTCCGGAGCCGAGCAGGTGGCCGATGCCTTCCGCCGGGTTGGTGTACCCGAAGTCATTCTGGTCGAGATTCCCTACGGCTGCGGCCACATCGACGGCACCATCAACGTCATCGACAAGGACCTGAGCCTGGTCATGCCGACCCAGCTCTCGTGGGTCGTCTACGACACCATGCGACGGCATGGTTTCCGGTTCCTCGATCTGCCGAGCGGCGAAGAAGCGCAGATGGGCATGGCGATCAACATGGTTCCGCTCGCACCGCGCGTCGTCGCCCTCCCGACCGGCAACCCGATCACCCGGCAGATGCTCGAGGAGAACGGCGTCGAGTGCTTCGATGTCGAAATCAGCGAGTTGATGAAGGGTGCCGGAGCAGTCCACTGCATGACCGGCGTCATCCACCGCGCATAGAGAAGCGCCTCGTTGGGACGTAGTTCGGGGTGAAAACCCCGATAGCGCCGCCCGATCGACGATTGGGATAGCACAAACGTAGTCCGGGGTGAAGACCCCGAATTTCGTCGCGCCGGCATCTTAGAAATCCGAAGCCGTTTCCGGGTTTCACCGTGGCGGCCGATTAAGGCTATCGGGGTTTTCACCCCGAACTACGTATCTGGTTCCCTGGGTAGATCTCGATCTCGGCTACGCCACCCAATGATTCGCCTTCGTTAGCGGCTACGAGGACGACCCGCACGTACCTTGCCTGGACCGGTTCGGCTATCGATTCGTCCGATTCGGTTGCCAACCATCCATCGTTCAGCTACCGCGGTCAATTCGGGATCGGCAAACTAGGTCCATTCACATCATCGGTCGATGTTTCGATTGTGGCATTGCCGAGCAATCCGTCCGGACCAATCAGCATCCGCACCTCGCCAATATCGACTGTCTCGCCGAGATCGAGCGTCAACACGATCACCCGACCCGGTTCAGCATCCGGCGCCTGACCCCAGACGGTCTCTGGATCGCGGTCAATCGCCAACGTCCCCGGAAGGCTCGACGCGGATCGGCTGGTCTGAACGACTGTGTACGGCGTCGGTTCATCAGACTCGACAGTTGAAGTTGCTTCTTCCAGAATCAACGGTTGGCTCGGTCGACGGCGTGCTCGTCGGCTCGTTCCGCAACCGGCGAGGCGTCGCTGGTCTCCGTCGCAACGTCGGTCGCAGTCTCGACCGGCGATTCAGTGGCAGTCAGTTCCGGAGTCGGAGGCGCTGGCGTCCCGGTTTCGGTAGCGATGCTGGTTGCGGTTGGTGGAACCGGTGTGCCCGTGGCCGTTGCTGACGGTGCAATCGGTCGCTCCGAGCCGCCGCCAAACTCGCCCGGCGCATACACCTCGACTTCTGCCAGGCCACCAATCACCGGGTCGCTATTCGGGTTGCTGAACCGCCACCGCACATATTTGCCGCTGACATTCAGGTCCTGCACGTCCAGCCAGACATCGGCCGGCGAGTTGTTCACCTCGGTGTGAACCGTCGACCAGGTCACCTTGTCATCCGATACCTCGATGATCAGGTCGTCGCCAATGTCCGCCGTGCCGTACTGCCAGCGGATCGTGTCAATCGGCTTGACCGAACCCAGCGTGACCAGCACCCAGGCCGAAGTCGGCGTGCTCAGACCGTCCGTTTGCCATGTCGTTTCCAGATCGCCATCCCAGATCGCCTTCGGATCGGTCGAATTGCTCGTCCGTTGGCTGCCGTAGAACGTGTACGGTCCAGAGGGCGGCGGAGTTGGCGTCCTGGTCGGGGTAGCAGTCGGGGACGGCTCACCCAGTGGCGGGGCGATTCCCGGCGCCCAAACCTGGACCTCCCAGAGTCCACCAAGCTCCAGATCGCCATTCGGATTCTCGAATCGGAAGCGCACGTACCGGTAATTCTTGGTGAGCGTCTTTTCCTGCCAGACCCCGACCGGTTTGCCGTTGCGCTTGGTGATGTACTCCCAGGTCAGCAGGTTGTTCGATCCCTCGATCTCGAAGTAGTCGCCAATCCCGGCCTGACCGAAGACCCAGCGGATGTTGCCGATCGGTTTGCGGCTGCCCAGATCAACCCAGACCCATGCTTCTGAAGGAGGAGAGGATTGCGGCTTGGTTTTCCAGATCTTGTCGTACTTGTTGTCGCGGACATAGGTCGAGGCAGCCGTCTTCGGAGAGGACGCGCTGCGGACAAGCGGGTAGTACGAGGTCGGCACCTGCGTGGCCGTCGCGGTCGGCACCGGATCGCCGCCACCCAGCCAGACAACCGGCTCGGCAATGCCATCGGTGTCGCCGGTGAATCCATTCGGTCCACCTTGTGCCTGGGCATTCGCCAGCAACCAGGCTTTGACGTCCGACGGAGTCGTCAACGGGTTCACTGCTCGGTAAAGTGCAATTGCCCCGGTGACATGCGGTGTGGCCATCGACGTACCGGACTTGAGCACGGTGCCACCGCCCGGGAATGACGAAAGCACGCAAACGTCCCGGCGCGGCGATATCGATATCGGCGCCGAAGTTGCTGGTTGTCGCGAAATTGTCGTCCGAATTGTTCGGTGAGCAACCATTATTGGTAGAGAGTCCACCCGGGAGACCGTCAAAGTCCGCAAACGACGAGACCGTGATGACCTGGTCGTACGCCGCGGGAATCACGTTTGCCGCATTCGTGGACCCGTTACCGGCTGCAACAACAACTGGAACTCCGGCATCGTTTACGACCGCGCAGATGGCCAGATGGACGGCATCGGAATCGCAATCGCCGTCACTGCCTCCGCCTTCGAGGCTCATGTTGACGACTTCAATCGTGCTGGCCCGGCGGGCCACCCAGTCCAGTCCGCAAATGATGGTCGCGGCCGACCCGTTGCCGAAGCTGTTCAGCACCCGTACCGACCAAAGCCGAGCGCCTGGTGCAACACCGACCACGTCGACATTGTTGTCGAGCGCACCGATCGTTCCTGCCACATGGGTGCCGTGCCCGGTGCCATCCTGGTCGTAGCCAAGTCCAGCCGCGCAATCCGTACCGCCGACGAGATTGAGGTCACCGGTGGTTGAGCTGATGCCTGTATCGAGTACGGCCACATCGACATTGACTCGGACATCGTCGGTTTGGTCGATATCGGCCGATGGATTGACGTCCGCATCGATCCGGTCCACGCCGAATGGCGTGGTCTGGTCGGCCTGACGGAATGCGGTGTTCTCGTAGATCGCTTCCACATTGGGATTGCCTGCGAGTTCCTCGGCCTGCTGGGGAGTGATCTCGGCAGCGAACCCGTCGAAAACCTCGGTGTAGATCTGGTTGGGAACGACCCCGTCGATCTCCTCGGCTTGCGCAAAGTCGCCGGCCGGAACGTTGTCCTTGAGCACTACGATCACATCGCCGGACGGTGGAGGAGTCTCGTCCTGCGCCCGTGTTCCCGGGATCGAAATAGTCGGACTGATAATCACCAGCAGCGTGATTGCCACCATGAACATGGAAAGCAGGCGCTGGGATCGAATCAATCGGGATGACTTCAGCAATGGACGACTCCTGCGGTGTTTCTGCCACGCGAGGGGTCGACGCGGGCCCATGTGTCGGCGCCGGGGAGGCACCTTCCAGGACCTAGGATACCGTACTGATTCTCATGTGCTGCTACATTCCGCCGCCTGATTTCGATTGACCTCTTGACTTCGTGTAGTCTGACTAACGTAATTACAGTCGGATTCGAAACGGAGTTGCGCATGTCAGCGGTTGCCAGGGTCTTTACGTTACTGGTCATCTCTGGGCTTGTCATCAGCCAATCACCGTCAGCAGCAGTCGCACTGCAGTCAGATGCTTCGGCCACGCCAATAGTGGAATGCACCGCGCCTGAGACCAACCTGGACGATCTCCTCGCACTCGACATTCCGGAAAGCATCGCGGCGCCATCGATTGACGAACTGCTTAACGACTCGCCAGCATCGCCGGAGACTGAAGCCGAAATCGCTGCCACCATGACCCACCTGTTCGCTTGCCTGAACGCGGGCGAAATGCTGCGGTCCCTCTCCTTCTATACGATCAACGGCCTCAGATTGGTTGACCTGACCAATCCCGCCCTTACCGGCGATCCCAATGTGGTGGAGGTAGACACATCTGGACCGGTCGTTCTGAAGGACATCGTCTACGCCCGCCAATTGGCTGATGGACGGGTCGGGGCGGTTGTGATCGCCCTGCAGGACAGTGAGGGATCGCCACCAATGTCGACGCTCTTCTTCGTGTTCGCCCGTGAAGATGGCGAACTCAAGATCGACGACATCTGGGGCATCTAGTCAGGCGTTACCCAACCAGTACGTTCGCGAAGACCTGCCAGGCGAGCGCTGTTTTGGCGACCAGGCTCAGGACCAGATAGACCTTCTCGCCGTAGATGTAATCGCGCCACTTCCCGACCTTCTTGTACTGCAGCACCATGTTCACCGAGAAGGTGTTGAAGAGCAGGAAGAGCGAGATGATGATCCCGTAGACAAAGCCCGGGACGCCTCCACCGGGAGCGAGTTCCTCACTGGTGGCAATCTGCAGCGCGATGATCGCCCACGGGATCGCACCGGCAAAGCAGCCGAAGATGTACGGCATCCAGTTGGTCTTGTCGTCGCTCGGGCTGGAGATGTGCTCCTGCAGCAGGCCGAAAAAGAGCATGCAGGCGTTGACACCGGCAATCGCGATCAGCGCACCAAGATCGTTGACTCCGGTGATCATCGCGATCAGCACGACCATCAACGACGCACTGATCGAGTACTCGATCCAGCGAATGTCGTTGCGCTCGCGTTTGAGCAACCGGTTGTACCAGCCATTCAGGACCGGCGACGCAACGAGCAAGTGATCGATCGCGGCCAGAAACAGGAAGAGTGCGACCAGCGGGCCAAGCGGAACATCGAACGCTTTGGCCACCGACGGGTCTGAGCCGGGCGCATCGGTCAGGAACGAGCGGGTGACGGGAAGTGTGAAGTCGTTACTGATCGCAAGCATGAAGATCGCCTGAACCAGGTGAATCAAGCCTACAACCAGATTCATCATCCGCAATTTGTCGAACTGATCGGTTGAGATGGCGATTCCGGGTTTTTCTATAGAAGCCGCGACCATGATGTTCCTCCCAGTGTGTTGGTATGCCTGAAACGATAACGGGATAGATTCGGGTCTTGCGTGCACGTGCAACCAGAGTAGCGCCGGACAGGTCAATAGACGAGGTTGCCGTTCTTGTTCCTCCACGGTTAAACGGAACACCTCATCTCGGTCGGATCACCGCCTCGTCGCGGAAAGCACCGTGCGAAAATGCGACTCTGATTGACTTTCGCCTCGTTGCTATACCGGAGCCGAAATCGTGCCAACTCCATATCTCGTCACCGTCGATCAAACCGTCCAGATTCCGATGCGCGACGGCACGCAGCTGATCGCAGATATGTATCGACCGAATATCGACGGACCCTTGCCGGTTCTCCTCTGCCGAACGCCGTACAACCGCGCAACCGTCAGTCTCTTCTCGATGCGGGCCGCAGCCGTGGGCTACATCGTCATCGTCCAGGATGTCCGCGGTCGCTGGGGCTCCGAGGGCGATTGGACTCCGTTTGTCCACGAGCAGCCGGACGGATTCGATACCTGCCAGTGGATCTGCGCGCAGGACTGGAGCAATGGTCGGATTGGGATGTTCGGCGGTTCGTACGTCGGGCTCACCCAGTGGCAGGCAGCGTTGGCCAAGGCACCGGGACTCGAAGCGATCGCGCCGGCCATCACCGGCTCCAACTACCACCACGGCTGGACCTACCAGGGCGGCGCGGCCGAACTCGGGTTCAACCTGAGCTGGACCCTCGGCCTGGCCCAGAACACCGCGATGCGACTCGGAGGCGCCGATCTCGACGCGGTTTACGACCGCCACGATGAGATCGACCTCGCCTTTGGTCGGATGCCGCTGGTCGGAGATCCGCTGCTGAGCCGGGTCGCACCGTATTACGACGAATGGCTCGCCCACCCGACCTACGATGAGTTCTGGTCTGCGCTTGCCCCCGAGGAGCGTTACGACGATCTCGATATTGCCTGCTTCCACACCGGCGGCTGGTACGACATCTTCCTCGGCGGAACAGTGCGCAATTACGCCGGTATGCGAGCCAGGTGCAGCAAGTGAACAGGCTCGATCCCGACAGTGGTTGCTCGTCAATCCACGCGATCACTACACGTATTCGACGGCATCCCCGATGGGCAACTACGATCCCGGAGTCCGTTCCGCCAACGGCACGATCGATCTCGACGGCTCGCAACTGCGCTTCTTCGATCATGTGCTGCGCGATATGGACAACGGATTCGGCGACGTTCCACCGGTCACCATCTTCGTGATGGGCGAGGACAAGTGGCGGACCGAGCAGGAGTGGCCGCTGGCGCGAACCGTCTACACCGACTTCTACCTGCACTCGGACGGCTCGGCCAACACCCGCGAAGGTGACGGTTTCCTCTCGACCACCCCGCCTGCGTCCGAACCAGTTGATACCTACGCGTACGATCCGCTCAACCCGGTACCGACCGTCGGCGGCCCACTCTGCGGTCATCAATCGAAACTGAACTGGGGGCGCAAGGATCAGCGCGATCTCGAAATGCGCCCGGACGTGCTCTGTTTCACCAGCCACGAAATGGGCGAGCCGATCGAGGTGACCGGTCCGATCAGCGTCACCCTGTTCGCATCGTCATCGGCACTCGATACCGATTTCACGGCCAAGCTGGTCGATGTGCATCCCGATGGCACCGCCAACAACATCATCGACGGCATCATCCGGGCGCGCTACCGGAACTCGATGTCCAATCCTGAACCACTGACCCCGGGCGAGGTAACCGAGTTCACCATCGACCTGACCGCGACCAGCAATGTCTTCATGACCGGCCACCGCATCCGCCTGGAGATCGCAAGCAGCAACTTCCCGCGCTTCGACCGCAATCCGAATACCGGTGGAGTCGTGGCCGAAGCAACCGCCGCCGATTGCGAAGTCGCCAACCAGACGATCTACCACACCGCCCAATACCCAAGCCGAATCACCCTGCCAGTCATCCAAAGTCCGATTTAACCGCACAACGCTTGCATTCTACAATGTCTACATTATATTGGTGAGGGGTATGTGGTCGGTTGAGTTTACAGAACAATTCGAGGACTGGTGGCTCACGCTGGACCAAAGCGCGCAAAACGCGATTGATGCTGCCGTCGAAATTCTTGAGGAATTAGGGCCAGGTTGCGGTAGACCGCTGGTTGACTCAATCAAAGGCTCACGTCACAGCAATATGAAAGAACTTCGACCGGGATTCGGCAATACCAGGATTCTCTTCGCGTTTGATCCTCGCCGGAACGCCATCCTGTTGATAGGTGGCGACAAGTCGAACCGTTGGCAGGCTTGGTATCGAGAAATGATACCGATTGCAGATTCGCTTTACTGACGATCACTTGATCGAACTGAACGAAGGAAGGACTCATCGAGTGAGTGGTCATCGTCCGTTTTCGGAACTAAGAGATCAGATCAGGAAAGATCGCAGATCGAGTCAAGCAGGTTCAATCCCTGAAGTCGGAGATGATGCGCGGGTTGCAACTTTCCGAACTCCGTCGAAATCTCGGAATGACCCAGGTTGAAGTTGCCAAAGCAATGGGCGTTACCCAGGCCAACATCTCCAGAATTGAACGTGGCGAAGATGCGCAACTCTCAACATTGGACAAATACGCCGCGGCATTGGGCGGAACGCTAAGCGTTCACATTTTGTTTGACGATGAGCTTGCGGAACCGCTCGAACTGGCTGGTAAGACTAAGCCGTCCTGACGGCTGCTCGTCACGCTTCCACAGTCATCGATTTGCATGCGAAGATCACGCAACCGGTTTGCTGTTGTGTGAGGAGCTGCAGGCGTGCTTACCCAGTACTCGATTACCGTTGATCGTGGTGTGCCAATTCCGATGCGGGACGGTGTCCAGCTCTATGCGGACATCTACCGACCAGCCGCCCCCGGCAAATATCCGGTCATCCTTCAGCGCATTCCATATGGTCGAGTAATCGCCTGCAATTTCGGAATCCGCGCCGCCGGTGCCGGCTATGTCGTCATCCTGCAAGACACGCGCGGTCGGTTTGAATCGGAGGGCGAGTTCCACGCCTTCGCAACCGAACAACCGGACGGATACGACACCTGCGCCTGGATCTGCGAGCAACCGTGGAGCACTGGCCGAATCGGAATGTTCGGCGCGTCGTACGTCGGACTCACCCAGTGGCAGGCAGCGCTGTCGGGGGCACCAGGACTTCAGGCGATCGCGCCGAATGTGACTGCGGCCGACTACCACGAAGGATGGATCTATCAGGGTGGCGCGTTCGAGCTCAGCTTCGCCAAGAGCTGGGTGCTGACCAACCTCGCACCGGATACCGCTCGTCGCAGAGCCGAACTTGATCCCGCCAAACAGGTCGATTTCGAGACCCTGTGGGATCGCTGCGACGACATGATGAACGACTTTGACATCATGCCGCTCGCCGGTGACCCACTCCTGACTGACATTGCGCCGTATTACGATGAATGGCTCGCGCATCCGGATCACGGACCGTACTGGGATCAGTACAAGGTCGATGGCAAGTACGCCAATCTCGATCTGGCCGTGCTGCACCTCGGCGGTTGGTATGACATCTTCCTGGGCGGCACGATCCAGAACTATCTCGGCATGCGCCACGGAGCCAAATCAGAAGCCGCGCGCAACAAACAGCATCTCCTGATCGGGCCGTGGGATCACATGACGATCGCCAACCAGAATCCGGTCGGGCAATACGATCCCGGTATGCGCTCCTGGCACGACGCGATCGATTTCTACGGTATCCACCTGCGGTTTTACGATCGCTACCTGCGCGACATGGAGAATGGCTACGAGGCGGAAGATCGCGTCCGTATCTTCGTTATGGGTGACAACGCCTGGCGCGGCGAATCGGAATGGCCGCTTCCAGCCGCAGTCATGACGGACTTCTATTTCGACTCCGCCGGTCGCGCCAATACCCTCGATGGCGACGGCACCCTGTCCGCATCATTGCCGGGAGCATCGACCCGACCGGATCACTTCATCTACGACCCACTCAATCCGGTGCCCAGTGCTGGCGGTGCCCAATGCTGCAACGAGGCGATGTCCGAAGCCGGTCAATACGATCAGCGCCACGTCGAAATTCGCCCGGATGTGCTCTGCTACACCGGACCGGTACTCGAGCAGGACACCGAAGTGACCGGCCCCGTGATCGTCAAGCTCTTCGCCTCGACTTCCGCGACCGATACCGATTTCACGGCCAAGCTGGTCGATGTTTGCCCGTGCGGGTGCATCAAGAATCTGACCGACGGCATCATTCGCGGTCGGTACCGGCAGTCGATGTCCGAGCAGGTTCTTCTGACACCCGGCGAGGTCTACGAGTACGAAATCGATCTCTGGGCGACGAGTCACGTCTTCCCGGCGGGTCACCAGATCCGGGTTGAGATCAGCAGCAGCAACTTCCCGCGCTTCGACCGCAACCCGAACACTGGTGGAGTGATTGCCACGACGACGAAAGAGGAATGCATCGTCGCGCACCAGACAATTCATCACAGCGCCGAATACCCGAGCCGGATCACACTGCCTATCATCCCTCGGTGAACCTGCGCGCAGGTAGGACATCGACAGGCAACGGACGCAATTCAGGACTGAACTGCGTCCGTTGCCTGGTTATGATTTGAGCATGATCACCGTTGACGATGTTCGCGCAATTGCCTTGGCGCTACCTGGTGCGGTTGAACGCAGCCATTTTGATCAGCCGGATTTCCGGATCGGGACGAAGATCTTCGCCAGCTTTCCCGAGCCGGACAGGATCACGATCCGGCTCGAACCGGAGCATGCCCGCGTCCTGATCGAAAGCGACCCGGAGACCTACATCCCGCATCCCGGAGTCTGGGGGGATCGAGGCTGGATTCGGGTAATGCTTGCCCGGGTTGATCGGGAAACGCTGCTCGGATCTGATCTTCGATTCCTGGTATCGGATTGCGCCGAAACGACTCCGCGCCGGAATCGACGTATCGGACGACCAGGCTAACTGACCTCTTCTGTCCCGTCGGCCGCGTCCGACATCGGTTCATGCACTCTTCGAGCCAAACGACGATCAGTCGCCCGGAGCACAATCGACTGGAACAGCGCGACGAGCACTCCGATTCCTGCGAGCAAATAGAACATGGTGAAGATCTTGCCGAAGTCAGTCTTCGGAGAGAGGTCTCCCAGCCCAACCGTCGTCAGCAGAATCACACTGAAATAGGCGGAATCAAGCCACCGCCAGCCTTCAACATTGTGATAGAACACGGTGCCAACAGTGATGAGCGACAACGACATCACCGACAGAACCCGGGTCCGCGGATCTTTCCAGATGCCGGCAGTCTCCATCAGTAAATGTCGCAGTGACCAGCAGGAATGCGATCATCGTCACTCCCGATCTGCGCTCACTGCCCAGTCAGTCGGCACGTCTCCACCACCTTCCTGGCTGTACCGACCGCCAAATCGGACCAGCAGCGGCGACGGCACGACCTTACCGGCAATCAGCGATTCGCCCTGCACGAACCAGGACGAGGATGCCAGCAGCGGTTGCGGCACGAACGAAAAGCTCCCGGCCAGATGAGCGATATCAACCGACGAGTTCATCCGCATCAGGAAGAGGTTGTCGCACTGCGAGATGACATTGGCGTGCAGCTTTTGCGGTCGCTGGGTTGAGACCAGGAAGTAGATACCGAACTTCCGACCCTCTCCTGCGATCTGGATCGCCCGTTCAGTCGCGGCAGCCTGCAGCTTGTTAGCCGGCTCCTGCGGACAGATTGTGTGCGCTTCATCTATTACGAAGAGATAGGGTTTGCGAGCTTCCCGACGTTTCCACATCGCGTTCAGCATCGCCAGAGCGACCAATGCCTGCTCCTCGGGATTCGTGAATCCGCCGATGTCCAGCACCAGCGCTCGCCAGGACAGCTCCGGGTTGATCAGGATTGGTACTTCGTCCGCCTCGGCCCAGATGTCCCAATGTTCGACACCAAGATTGGAGATCCGCAGCGCCAGGTCCCGCGCAACTACCGATAGCTCCGAAGCAGCGGCGGCGCGTACATCAGAAAGCGAATACGGCCGATCACCGAACGTGCTGCGAATCGAGTTGAAGGCGTTGAATTCCTCGAGATTCCCGAGCGGATCGAGTTGCAAAACCATGCCCTGTACATTCAGGGCCAGATCGCTGAACCGAACCCGCAACGCATGTTCAGATGACGTACCTCGGGCAACCCGCCGGAGCACGCGTACATTGCTGGCTGAGCGCTCGTAGCGGACTCGGGCTGGTTCGTACTCCTCAGCAGTCGCGAACTGACCGGTAAAGCCACGTTTGGCGACATCAAATGCTCGCGGTCCACCGAGGTTCACGAAGTCAGAATTGGGATCGATGATGATGATCGGCAGCTCGGTCTCGATCAGCAGGCGCTCGAGCACAACGCCAAGCGCGTAGGTCTTGCCCGAACCCGATTGCCCGCAGAGGAATGTGTGCCGGTCAAAACCGGTCGCCTGGATCACCGCCCGGGAGGTACCTTCGCCATATCGGATCGTACCGATATCCAGCGGGGTTTTGCCGCGGGTCCGACCCTCGAAATAGGATTCAACCAGGGAAGCTGGAGCGAACGCGACGGTGGCCTCGGCAAAGGTGTCCGTGTCTGACGTTGGCACAATCGAGTCGCCATCGACTCGTCCCGAGCAATTGCCCGGATCCAATCGTTACCTGCAAGCGCACCTTGAACGCGGTCTGGTTGACTGCGATAGCCGCCGACTGCACGCCGATCCCGGCATCACCGGCAACGCTGATCTCCGGCCCCTCTCGCTCATCGACCTGCTTGGTTGCGATTTGCCCGAGATAGGTCCGACCGTCTGCACACTCTATCGCCAGATAGCCGCCAACCGGGGATGCGAAATCGATCGGCGCGCTGAAACCGAATGTGTGCCCATCTATTGAATGGACCCGCGGATCCTGGGTCAACTGCTGCACGATCCGACGACGGGCGTCCTGAAGACTGGTGCGTGGTGATCCGGCTGATTCTGTGTTGTCCATGGCAGTGAAACTCCGGGTTGCCCAGGCAGGGCAGGATTGTGCGACCGAGCGTGTAGTGACAGTCCAAGATTAGCGGGTTGCGAGGCGTTTCAGCGACCCGATGTGGTCCATTTTCAGGACAGCCAGCAACTGGACAGGGCTGCCCGCAGGTTCACGTGCGTAGCAACCAGTTACGCATGCACAATTACATGTTTCCATAATCGGGCATTCGTGCTAAAATCCTGTGTTGAAGGCCCGAGCGCAGACGCTTGGGTCGTATTGTGTGGCCCGCCTCCCCGCTACGGCGAATCGGAATGACATCCCATGGAAACTACCACTACGGCTCCGGCCGGTGAATTGACCGCTGCCCAGATTCGAAATGTCGCAATCATCGCGCACGTCGATCACGGCAAGACAACACTCGTCGACGGATTGCTCAAGCAATCCCACATTTTCCGCGATCCTGATGCCCAGGGCGAATTGATTGCGGACTCGAACGATCTCGAGCGCGAGCGCGGCATCACGATTCTGGCCAAAAACATGGCCATCGTTTATCGCGGTATGAAGATCAACATTATTGACACCCCTGGCCATGCCGACTTTGGCGGCGAGGTCGAACGCGTTCTCAATATGGCCGACGGTTGCCTGTTGCTGGTCGACGCAGTCGAAGGCCCAATGCCCCAGACCCGCACCGTCCTTCAGCAAGCTCTCGCACTCGGTCTCAAGCCGATTGTGGTCGTCAACAAGATCGACCGCCCGGCCGCTCGTTGTGCCGAAGTCATCGAACTGACCCATGACCTCTTCCTCGATCTGGCCACCGAATCACACCAGCTCGAGTTCCCGGTGATTTACGCGATCGCCAAACAGGGCCGCGCAGGATTCGCCGAAGACGCACTGCATGATGACCTTCGACCGCTGCTTGACACCATCATCGACACCATCCCGTCGCCAGATGTCGAGCCAGACGCTCCACTGCAGCTGCTGATCGGATCGCTTGACTACGACACCCACCGCGGCCGGATCGCGATTGGTCGGGTTCACCGTGGCGTGATTCGCACCGGTGAAACGCTGTTGCACATGGCTCCGGACGGCACCGAGACCCGAGCCAAGATCACCGATCTGGCGACGTTCGAGGGACTTGGCAAGCGCAAGGTCGAATTCGCAATCGCCGGTGACATCGTCGCCATCGCCGGTTTCCCGGATGCAAAGATCGGCGCCACCCTGGTCGATCCGTCGACACCGGAGGCCCTCCCGACCATCGAGATCGAAGAACCGACCCTCAAGCTGACCTTCGGCGTGAACACCTCACCGTTCGCCGGCAAGGAAGCGACCTACTCAACCTCCCGCCAGTTGCGCGAGCGGCTGTACCGTGAACTTGAGACCAACCTGTCACTCCGGGTCGAACCGACTGAGCAGGCCGATGTCTTTGCGGTTTCCGGTCGCGGTGAACTGCACCTCTCGGTTCTGATCGAGACGATGCGCCGCGAAGGGTATGAATTCCAGGTCTCGCGACCGGAAGTCATCACCAAGGAAGTCGAAGGCCACGTGATGGAGCCGGTCGAGCACTTGATGATCGACACCGTCGAGGATTCCGTCGGCGTCGTCATGGATCTCGTCGGTACCCGCAAGGCGAAGATGCTCGACATGGTCAACGATGGCCGTGGCAGCGTTCGCCTCGAGTTCGCGATTCCAACCCGCGGACTGATCGGACTGCGCAATGCCTTCCTGACCGCCACCAAGGGCAACGCGGTAATGGGCTCCCGATTGATCGGCTACGAGCCGTGGATGGGACCGATCCCGACCAACCGGACCGGTGCACTCGTCGCCAGCGAACCTGGCCAGGTGCTCGCCCACGGTGTCGCCAACGCCCAGGAGCGGGGAATCACCTTCTCCGAGCCGGGTGAGGATGTCTATGCCGGCCAGATTGTCGGACAGCAACCACGCCAGGGCGACCTGATCGTCAATATCTGCCGGGCCAAGAAGCTGACCAACATGCGCGCCAGCAACTCGGATATCGGAATCCGACTGGTTCCGGCCGTCAAGCTGAGCCTCGAGCAGAGCCTGGACTTCCTCGCCGACGACGAATTGCTGGAGATCACGCCGCTCGCCTACCGCTTGCGCAAGCGACTGCTGAACGAAAACGACCGCGCCAAAGAGCGCAAGAAGCAGTCCAGCCAATAGCACTGACCAAAATCGAAATCATTCAGCGGGCGTACCGGTTGGTACGCCCGCCTTGTTTATTCACGCCGTACGGATTGAACTCGGTCCAGTGCTTCGCGCACCTACTACGCGGAAATGAGTTCGGTGAGGAACTCCATTGCCCCTTGTTTGAAGCCGGTTTCCCCTAGCCTCAGTGGTCGCAGAACCACCACTTCGCCTTCGACAACACTGGGGAAGCTCTAGTGACATCAAAAGAGTCCACATAAGAGAACGGGGCCGCCTGGTGGCGACCCCGTTCTGCCTGTTGTGCTTCATGCCGAGTTGGCATCGAGAATGTAATCAGGTTGCTCGACCGAAGTAACTACAAGCCAGTTTTTGGTCGCTCCTGAAAGGCGGAGCAGGTAGCTGCTAGTTGCTGGCTGACGAACCGATAGTGATTGCATAGTCCATCTCGCCGTCGCCGTCGAGGTCAATGACAACGTGTCCGTTGCGAAGTTGGATGCGATCTTCGTTGTCGTCCTCGTCATCCGAGCCGGAATTGTCGTCGTTGACGTCGTCGTTCGAATCATCACTGTCGTCGTTCAGATCGTCGTCTGAGTCGTTACCGGAATCATCGGTCTCATCGTCGTCGTTCAGATCGTCATCCGAGTCGTTGCCCGAGTCGTCGGTCTCGTCGTCGTCATTCAGATCGTCGTCTGAGTCATTGCCCGAATCATCCGTCTCATCGTCGTCGTTCAAATCGTCGTCTGAGTCATTGCCCGAATCGTCGGTCTCGTCGTCGTCGTTCGAATCGTCGTTCGAATCATCCTCAACGTCGTCGTTCGAATCGTCGTTGGAGTCATCCTCGACATCGTCATTTGAATCGTCGTTCGAATCATCCTCGACATCGTCGTTGGAGTCATCCTCGACATCGTCATTTGAATCGTCGTTCGAATCATCCTCAACGTCATCGTTCGAATCGTCTTCGCCGTCGTTGCCGGAATCGTCGACTTCATCTTCGCTGTCGTCTTCACCATCACTGAAGAGCATCGTGACAGATTGAGACGGGCGGGATACGCCGGCCGCAGAGGCATCGGAATGGGCGAGTAAGCCGTAGCCGCCAACCAGGGCAAGTGCCCAGGAAAAAGCTACGCCCATTCGGGTCAAGGTCATCAGTCGCTGCATCATGGTGTTTCCCCTTCTCGTTGCGTGTAATCACGCGGTCTGTTTCGTCAGCAACCGCCACCAATTGACGGTCTGGATCGTTGCCGGATTAGGACGTGTCCGGTTGCTTCTGTTACTCAGACTAGATGTGGGAAATGAGAGATACGTGAGATCGAACATGTGAAAACTCTCACGGAGCAGGCCCGGATCGGAGCGGTACTTTAAGCCAGCTCCGGTAGCCCGATCAGCAATCTGCAACTGCGGAACGGCAACAAAACGGAGGTGCAATGTGCACCTCCGCTCTAATCAATCATATGGTGAACGTCATCGCCGATCGATCAACCCTGACCGGAGTTGTCCTCGTCGTCATCCTCACCGCTGTTGTCATCCTCGTCTTCTTCGTCGTCATCACCGCCATGATCATCATCTTCCTCAGTGGGCTCAATCTCGACTTCAGTCGGCTCCACCTCAATTTCAGTTGGCTCGACGACCGGATCGTCAGTCGTGGGCACAACGATCACAGTTGGATCGCCACCGGGAGGATTCGTATTGTCCACGACGGGCAGATCAGGAATTGCCGTGCTCTCGGGTTTGATCGTACCGGTCTGATCTCCCAGGGCGGAACCGGTTATGAAAACCGACACAAGCGTGCGCGACAAGTCGGACGGACTGGGAGAGAGAACGGCGATCCCGGTCACGTCCAGATCACCCTGGATTCGCAGCCCCAGAACGAGCGTACCGACCGCATCCGGGACACCGCCGACATTGCCACAAGCCAACATCTGGTCCGGGTTCTCCGAGCTTTCGTGGATATTGATGGCAAAGGACCCGGCCAGGAGTGCGTCTATAGTGAGCGGTACATTCGACGTAAAGGAATATTCAGTTCGATCGGCGTCATCTGAACCAGCGGCAGAGCCATCTGGCGATGTCAGATTGTTCAGGGGCCAGGCAACTTCGCCAAGCTCTCCGCACGCCCCGGCATAAATATAGATCGGTCGGGGGACGGGTGGGATGGTCGAGTCGACCTGTATCGCCCTCGCATCAGCCGAGCGATCTGTGAGCCTGGCCGCTCCGATTGCGCCACCTGTAAGCACGAGTGCGGCGAGCAGGATATGTATGACTGACCATCGAAACGACGGCCGACCGTGGGAACGAGTCATAGGGTTCACTCTTCTATTCGTGACCCGCGCGAGGGAAATCCTCGCCTCAGCCACGCAAACCTGGTCCTGATGCAATCGTACGGGAATACCTGGCAGAGCTGCACCCACGCCGGAGAAATCTGGTGGGCATAGCCATCCAGTTTGAACGCTAGCTGATCCTGATGAGTCTGGTATGAGATTCAGATGAGAGAACTCTCATCTTGACTCGGTACTGTTCGGTATCTGGGTAGGTTCAGGCGGCCGGCGGATCAAATCGGTAGCCACTGCCACGAACTGTTGTAAGAACATTGGGCAGGCCAAGTTGACCGAGCTTGTTGCGCAAATACCGGACGTAGACATCGACGACGTTGGATTCGCCTTCGAAGTCGTACTCCCAAACCGCGGTCAGAATCTGCTGTCGCGAAAGGACCCGACCGGGGTTGCGGGCGAAATACTCCAGCAAGGCATATTCGCGGCGGGAAAGCTCCAGCGCGGTTCCTCCCCGTGTCACCCGGTGGGACAGGAGATCAATCCGCAAGTCCCCGAACTCGATCACCGAGCCACTTCGTTGATCTGCCCGCCGAGTGACCGCTCGCATGCGGGCAATCAGTTCATCGAAGGCAAATGGCTTACTGACATAGTCATCAGCCCCACCATCAAGCGCCGAGACCTTGTTCTGGATGTCATCAAGTGCGGTGAGCATTATCACGGGCAAATTTCGCCGAATCCTGCGGATGTCGCTGAGGACCGCAATACCGCTCTTGCCCGGCAACTGAATGTCCAGCAGCACAAGATCGACTTCTTCAAGCGAGACCGTAATGACCGGATCCGTGCCCGATTCGGCGAGAATCAGGTCGTAGCCATGCGGCGAAAGACCCCGTTCGATCATTCGGGCGATGGCGGGTTCATCTTCAACAAGCAATACCTTCATGTGCCGTAGCATAGTCGCATTGACCACCAGATGGATTGATGAGGAATCGCGTCGATGCTCCCAGAACGCCTGAAACAGCCAACCCCCTGGTGGTTTGCCGGCCTATCAATTCTGGTTCTATTGCTTGCGCTTGGAACCGTCGCCATCTTCGGTGTTGCGGAAACCACGCGTTTGCAGAACTCCTCTGAGCAGGCCATCCAGTACGACGTGGCGGTTTCTGGTCTCGGTGACGACATCCGGGTCGCCGTACTGGATCTGCGTCATAACCATCGGAATATCGTCTTCAGCGGCCCGACTGATGAGGTTATCGCCGAGTTCGACGAGACGTATCAGGTACTGCTCGATCACATTGATCAACTGGAAGCGATCGGCGTCGCTGAACTGGATGTACCGCAACCCGACGAGATCAGGGCGTTGGCCGCCACCTACCACGACGCGTTTCGACCCAGCATCGTGCTCTTTACCAGTGAGCCGGTCGCGTTCAATTCCGCCAGTGCCATCGGCCTGACCCGAATCGACCAACTGGAGGGGATGGCGCTCGAAATCGATGATGCCGGTGAACAATTGACCACCGCCTCGCTTGGCGATGTAGAAGACGCCGCCCAACGGGAGCGCACCATCCTGATAGCGCTGTTGGGTGGTGTTGCGCTGATCGGCATCGTGCTTTCATTGCTGACCGGACGCGTGCTGCACCGGCTGCATGCTGCGAATGCAGCAGAACAGGCCGCCAGTCGTGGACTCGCATCGTCTCTGCGGATGAAGTCTGCATTCATCGCCGATGCATCGCACGAACTGCGCACACCACTGACCTTGATTCGGGGCAATGCCGAAATTGGCCTGACAGGGCCAGGCGATCCCGCTCAAACTCAGGCACTGACCGAAATCCACTCTGAAGCCACCCGCATGACCCGCCTTGTCAACGACCTGCTCTTCCTGGCCAGGTCCGATGCCGGGTCGCCGGCAATCGATCCCGAGTACGTTCCGGTGCAATGGCTCACCAACCGCCTGACCAAACCTGCCGAGGCGATGGCGCGGCATCACGGAGCAAATCTGACCACGTCGTTCGCAGGCACCGGCCACCTGAGGGTCGATCCCGAGCGCATCGAGCAGGCCGTGCTGATTCTCGTCGACAATGCCGCCCGGCACAGCCCGGATGGCGAATCGGTTCATCTCGCATGCAGCACGCACGATGGTCAGCTTGAGTTCCTGGTTCAGGATCGCGGTCCCGGCATACCACCGGCGGAACAACCACTGATCTTCGAGCGCTTCTACCAGGTTGGCGAGTCCGGTGCCCGAGAGCGAGGTGGGGCAGGGCTGGGTCTGGCGATCGCGAAGTCGATCATCGAGGCGCACGGCGGAACGATTGACCTCGAAAGTGAAGCCGGACGAGGCACAACAATGCGCATTCTCCTGCCCCTCGCAACCGAATAATCGGTAAGCGACCAGTAGCGAACCCCTCCGACATTGCGTACGCTGACGGCCACATGACAATCGACTCAGAACGGAGGCACTGGTGAACGTTTACATATCGGTTGATATCGAGGGAATATCAGGCGTTGTCCACGCTGACATGATGATGCCGGGTCAGCCGGAATATGAACGTGGGCGCAAGCTGATGGTCGGCGACGCGAACGCGGCGATCGAAGGTGCAGTCCAGGCCGGCGCCACCAGGATCGTGGTCGCTGATGGTCACGGGCCGATGCGCAACATCAAGATCGAGGATCTGCATCCGGCCGCTCATCTGGTCACTGGAACCGCCGATGCCCGCGATCACTGCCAACTCGAGGCGGCGGACAGCGGACCGTTTGACGCCGCATTGTTCATCGGCTACCACTCGATGGCCAAGACTCCGAAGGCGATCCACCCGCACACCATCGCCGGAGCAGTCGTCTATGAGCTGCGGGTGAATGGCAAACCGCATGGCGAGACCGGGTTGAATGCGCTGGTGTTGGCGTCTCTCGGGATTCCCACGGTGATGCTGACTGGCGACGCGACGACCTGTGCCGAGGCAAAATCATTCCTGGGCGAATCGCTGGAAGTCGTGGCAGTCAAGGAGGCGAGCGGTCGTAACTCGGCGTTGTGTCGCCCCCCTGCGGCTACGACCATCGAGATTACTGCGGCGGCGAAGCGGGCTCTCAGTGCGATCGGCTCAATCACGCCATATTCCCTTGATGGACCGGCTGTGATCGAAGTGGATTTCCTGACGATGGTTCAGTGCAACCGGGCCGCCCGCTCGGCGAATATCGAACAGGTCGGCCCGATGACCATCAGCGTCCATGGAGCATCGCTATGGGATCAATATCAGTATCTCTGGGCAGCCCTGCGAGCGGCGTTGAACGAACCCGCCTCGTTCCTGGCCTGACGAGCTCGAATTGCGGTTGGTCGGGACCCGCTGCAGTATCCAGTCGATGAATACGTCTGAAACGTTTCTGCCAGACATGCAGGCACCCAATTTGCAAAGGATCGGGTGCCTGCCCCATTACCGTTAAATCTCGCCGACCGTCGAATCGGCATCCGCGAACTGCAGTCGTCAGCGCAGTCAACTCTTTCGCCATGCCGACGTAGTTGGTGATCAGGTCCTGATTCCACGGGTAGACCTGACCGGCCTTGACCGCAGGATGCAGCGAAAATGTCGGGTGCGCCTCGAATGCCTCGAGTCCGAGCATCGTGCCGCGCAGACTGTAGAGCAGAACGTCGGTCGGATAGCGATTGGCCTCCTCCATGCTGACTTCTTCCCAATACTCGGTATCGCCAACTGGAAGCTCCGGCACGACCAGGCCGAGCGACTGATAGAACCCAACGTCTCCGGCGGCGGCAGGATTGGCCACATAGAAGGAATCGAGGTCCGGCGCAACAAAGAGCGCGCTCAGCCCGCTTTTGGATTCCAATAGCGTGCTGAATGCTTCGATCGAGGCTTCATACGCGACCCGCTGCTCTGCAATTTCGTCCGATTCGAGATCGATGCCGAGTGCCGATGAAAGTTCAGCTGCCCGAGCAACGGCATCGTCTGCCCGTGAGAATCCAGACAGGCACAGGACTGGTGCGCGGGATTCAACATCGGCCTGAACATCCGGGTTGATGCTCCAGACGCCGTAATCCGGACCGAAATAGAGCGAAATGATCAGATCGGGATCGAGCGCAGTCAGCTTCTCGACATCGATTGCATCGGTGCCAACTTCACTGACGATCTCTGCCGTCGAAAGATCGACATTGCCGCCAGCTCCACCTGCCACTTCAGTAGCTGACAGGATGTTCCAGCCGAACAGGCCGACCGGGCGAACACCGAAGTCCCACAGGGTCGCCGCCACATTGATATCGGCTACGACGCGCTCAGGAGAGGTTGGGAGTGTGATGGTGATTCCGCGATCATCGGTAAACGCCCAGCTGCCATCCGGTTGAATGCCGTTGATTACCGTCGGCGTGGCATCCGGGGTCGCGTCCTGCGCCCGGATCGCACCAGGCACGGAAACAGCCAATGCAGCGGCCGAGGCTGAAGCAGCCAAAAGTGAGCGACGAGTCAGTCCGTCAAGTCGAATTTTGGACACGATGGGATACACCCTTTCTGCTAAGGGATAGAACAATTCAATTCTGATCTAATTGATCAGGATAATGCAACTCTAGCGGAGACCGGGACTAACCGTCAATCCGGATAGCGAACGATTTCCCGAACACGGTGCCAATTCGACTGATAAGAATTCTCATATTTCCTTCTAACTACCGTCTCACAACCCCTCCCTAGTCTGGACACCAGTGAGATACGCGGCGGTTGGGCCGCGATCCAGTTGGACTCGCTTCGCGGTTGGCGGAGTTGGCAAAGAACGTCGGAAAGGACGAATCACATGCGAACGGCATTGGCGCTCTTCATGCTCCTGGTTATGGGCATCGGAACACTCACATTTGGGGCCGCAAGCGCCCGGGCGGAAGAAATTTCCTGCAGCGGTCGACTCGGCGCGATAACGGTTGACAACGTCAAGGTTCCGCGCGGCAAAACCTGCACCATGTCCGGTACTCGGGTAAAGGGCAACATCTGGATCTCCAGCGGTGCAACGCTCAAGGCGACCTCGATCAACGTGGTCGGAAACATCCAGTCGGAAGGCTTTTCCCGCTTGCAGATCAGCGGCACCTCGAAGGTTGGCGGCTCAATCCAGCTGAAGAATGGCGGCACGTTCGTCATCGACAGCGTCGCCGTTAAGGGCAACATCCAGGTCGACGAAAACACCGGCGCCTCCAAGATCGCCCGCAACCGGGTCAACGGCGATATCCAGGTCTTCGAGAACGACGGCCGGGTTTCGATCGGCAGCAACCGGATTGACGGCAACCTCCAGTGCAAGAGCAATTCCCCGGCTCCCACCGGCAGTGGCAACGTCGTTGGCGGGAACAAGGAAGATCAGTGCCGCCGACTCTAGTACCAGATTCCCGATTCCGATCCTTTTGACTGAGTAGAAGCAAACATGGCAGGCAACTGCCGCAATTATCCGAAAGGAAATCTCGATGGTTTACAGCAAAGCGTTCTATCGCCGAATCGCCATGGCCACCAGCCTTACCTTCGCAATCGGTCTCGGCGCCGTTGCACCGACGTATGCCGCTCCAGGCAACTCGGCCGCACCAGCACCATCAGCGCTCTTCGATGATGACGACGGCGGCGTGTACAGACCAGTACCTCGCCCGGTAACCCTGGTCGAAGGAAGCTGCGAAGCACCCGGGGGCCGCGTCGCCTCGCTGAAGCAATTGCGCTCTCCCGAAGGAGACGATTCAGGCAAGGGCAAGCGCTCCGAATACGGCTTCACCCCTAATCTGCCGGTAAGCCTGGATCAACTGCTCAGCGGCGACTACGCGATTCTTGTCCATGAAAGCGAAGGAGTGATGGACAACATCATCGCCTGCGCCAATGTCGGCGGCGTCGTCGATGACACCGGTTCAGTGGTTGTCGCACTCGAGCCATGGGGCACCTCTAATGTCAGCGGTGTCGCGTACATTTCGGTCAATCCGGCCAACCGCGCAACCACCAACATTTCGATTTTCATCGTCGGCTCATCGATTGGCGATGACTACGGCACCCGCGACTTCAATCGCGACGACGATGATGACGACCGGGATGACAACAACTACGGAGCCTGGAATCGCGGCGACGACGATAGCGATGACTATCGTGACGACGACAAAGACGGCTGGGATGACGACGGATACATCGACGACGACGGTTGGGACGATGACGACGACGGACCCGGCGGGATGACGACGGACCCGGCGGCGATGACGACGGACCCGGCGGTGACGACGACGGACCCGGCGGCGATGATGACGGACCCGGCGGCGATGATGACGGACCCGGCGGCGATGATGACGGACCCGGCGGCGATGATGACGGACCCGGCGGCGATGATGACGGACCCGGCGGCGATGATGACGGACCCGGCGGCGATGATGACGGAAGTGACGACGACTGGGACGACGACGGCGGCGATGATGACGACCGACGACGACGACGACGATGATGGTGATGACGACTAGTTTCCGATAACCACGACTCCTCCCACCTCCTTCACCCAGGACAGAGACCGCCAATTGGCGGTCTCTGTCTCTCTGTGTTCAGTTCCGGAGAGCTCTCCGAGCGTCGCCAACGTCGCGCCTACGGGTGATACTGAGCGCGAACACCGGACGGAGTTTCAGAAGGGCAGCGCAGATGATTGTCGATAGCGCCATTTATGTTGACGGCAAACGATTGCCTGCGCCCGGTTCCGTGACCGAAACCTACGAGGCCTGCCGCGCGGCAAACGGCGTAGCGTGGATCGGCCTGCTTAAACCCACAATCGAGGAGTTTGAGCTCGTCGCCGATGAGTTCGGCCTGCATGAGCTGGCAGTTGAGGATGCCGTCAAGGCCCATCAGCGATCGAAACTCGAACGGTATGGTGATTCAATCTTCATCGTTCTGCGAGCTGCCCAGTATCGCGACCACGACGAGACCGTTGAGTTCTCAGAGTTGCACATCTTCGTCGGCGAGGACTTTGTCGTGACCGTCCGCCATGGGGACGGACCCGACCTGCGGTAATGTTCGACATCGGATGGAGCAGGAACCGGATCTTCTTCGCCTTGGCACCCAGGCAATTCTTTACGCAATTCTGGACCGGGTAGTCGACGATTACACACCGGTTGTCGTTGGTCTGGAAAACGATATCGACGAAATCGAGGACCAGGTTTTCAGTGGCAACGGCGATGCTATTCGTCGCACCTATGAACTGACCCGCGAAGTGATCGAATTCCAGCGAGCCACCAAGCCGCTGACTGGAATTCTCAACGCCCTCATTAACCAGTGGGAGCAAATGGGACTGGATCAGGAACTCCAGCAATACCTGCGCGACGTGCAGGATCACACTATTCGCGTCCAGGAACATGCTGGTGAATTCCGGGAACTGCTTCAGAACATTCTCAATGTCAATCTGGCCGTGGTCGGGCTACAGCAAAACGAGGAAGTGAAGGCAATCTCGGAAGCGGCTATTCATCAGAATGACGAAGTCAAGAAAATCTCAGCCTGGGCGGCAATTCTCTTCGCTCCAACACTGGTCGGCACAATCTACGGCATGAATTTCGCGCACATGCCGGAGTTGGACTGGCGACTTGGCTATCCCATGGCAGTGCTCATGATGCTGGCAGTCTCGATAATCCTGTACATCGTATTCCGACGAAAGGGTTGGCTTACGTAGGAACCAGCGTGTGAGATCAGGCAGACTTCAGGCTTCAGAAAACGTCCTGGAAGCGTGGTCGACGCTCGCCGCTCGGTCTTCTCATTTCATCACCATCTCGAAATCACGACTCCTCGCGTATCCACGCTTCCGCCTCCATCTCGACCTTCCAGCGGGGATCGAGCAGTCCGGCGACGACGATCATCGTGCTGGCCGGTCGGATCTCGCTGAAGATGCGTCCGTGCGCCCGACCAACCGCCTCGTTGTAACTGGCATCGGTGATGTACTGGCGAGTGCGGATCACGTGCTCCGGGCCGGCACCAGCCTCGGCCAATGCCGCCAGAATGATCTCCCAGCAGCGATCAGCCTGCATTTCGGGATCGGGATCAACCGATCCGTCCGGCCAGATCGGCGCAGTCCCGGCCACGACAACCCGATTCCCAACCCGCACCGCCCGCGAAAACCCAACCGTCTTCTCATACGGCGACCCCGACGCAATCAACTGTCTATCCGTCATCATTTTTGTCTCCCTTCAAGTTCGGATTGTATTGCCTGCACCAGCTCATAACCTGATCTGGCCTTGTATGTCAGAATCTGCTCGGATCAATTGCCAGACAATCCGGAGTCCTGACATGAACAACCTCAACATCATCGAAATTGAGCTTTACCTCGACGCTGCGCCCGAGGTCGTGTTCGCGGCGTGGACCTCAGAGTCCGATCTGGAGGAGTGGCTGGCTGACCGCGTGACCCTCGACGCCAGAGTCGGAGGCGCGTTCCGGCTGGAGACCGACGGCGACGAGGATATTCCCGGTGTTCACGTCTGCTCCGGCATCTACAGGGAGCTGATTCCAGCGTCGTCGATCATCAAGACCTGGCAATACGAGAGTGCCGATCCAGCCGAGAACGTCGAAACCATCGTGACCGTCCGGCTTGAAGCGGATGGCGATGGAACCCTGATGACGTTCCGCGAAGAAGGCGAGGGTCTGGAATCTGACGAGGACCGGGCATTCTCGATCGATGCCTGGAACGGCGCCTTCGAAGCGCTCAAGGCACTGGTGGAGGACTAGGTTCTGGGTTCTGGGTTTTGGCCAAAGCATCCCATTCCGAGGCACGTTACGTTTTGATCGTTTATACATTTCATACGAAAGCCCCCGAAGTGGATTGACCACTTCGGGGGCTTTTTTCGTTCATTCCACTGTCAACTGCCAACAGACAACTGACAACTCCCTTTACCGGTCAGGGACGTCCGAGCTGATGTACATCTCTTCGATGACAGTGCTCATGGTCTTGGTTCCTGGCCAGTGCAGGCTGGAGATTCCGTTGGAGTCCGGAGCAATGAAGTCTCCGACGACCCACGGCTTGATGAACTGGGCCGGGGTGCCGTGGTACACGAACACCGCCGGAACATCCTCGACAAGGATGCGCTCGGTGGCCTGGAACATCGTCACGCGCTCGGCCGGATCGCCAAGGAAGGCAGATGCATCGGCCAGACCCTTGTCGAAGTCGGCGTTGACCCAGCTGTGGCGTCCGCCGCTCTTCCAGACGGAGAGCATGTTGGACGGGTCCAGGTAGTCGAAGCCATAGCGGACGTAGCCGAACGGAATTTCGGTCGGCTTGGCGTTCAGGGCGGTGGTGAAACCGGCCTGGTCCTTTTCAAGCAGCTCGACATCGATGTTCAGGTTTTCCTTGATCATCGCGGCGAGTGCGCCGGCGACGGTCTTGTCCAGTGGGGTTGGGGCGCGAAGCCACATCTGCTGGGCCGGGAAGCCTTCGCCTTCCGGATATCCGGCTTCGGCGAGCAGCGACTGAGCCATGGTCGGGTCGAATGCCTGAATGTCCTGCAGAGCCTCACGCTGGGATGCCGGGAAGCCCGGGGCCAACCATGAGTAGGCCTGCGTGCCGTTGGCACCGAGAACCTGCTCCTTGAGGAGATCACGGTCGATCGCGTGGCTGAAGGCCTGGCGAACGAGCTTGTTGTCCCACGGGGCGATCGTGACGTCGAAGAAGAGGTACCAGGTCGGGAAGTCTCCAACGCCGGAGTAAACCTGCTTGGCGGTCTCTTCGTCGGCCATCATCAACGTCAGGGCAGCCGGATCCGGGCCTTCCATGAAGTCGATTTCGTCGGTCTGATACATCGGGAAGAAGGAATCCGGAGTGGCCAGCTTGGCAACGATCTGCTCAAGCATGACGACCTGGTTGCCCTTGTAGTTCGGGTTGCGGCTGACGACGGCCTGAACATCCTTGGTGTACTCGGTCAGCATGAACGGACCGGAGGTAACCGAGGTGTCGACGCTGCTGTTGTACAGCGGGCCGGTGGATTCCAGCGCGGCCTTCGAGAGCGTGTTCGAGTAGAGCATCATGGCCGGGATGTACGGAGCCGGAACTTCGGTCTGGATGACCAGCTCGTACTCGTTGGCACCAACCATCACGCCGAGTTCCTCGGGTGTGATCTCGCCAGCGATGGCTTCGTTCCAGCCCTTGAGAACGCCCTGGAAGAACCAGGTGAAGTCCCAGGCATGGGCCGGATCAGCACCGTACTGGAAGGTCTTGACCCAGTCGGCGGCTGTTACGGGATTACCGTCGGACCAGACATTGCCCTCGCTGAATCTTGAAGGTCCAGGTCATACCGTCTTCGCTGCCCGACCACGACTCGGCACCACCCGGAAGGATGGCGAAGTCTCGATCGACGCGCACCAGCGGATCTCCGAAGAGGTCGGCGACTGGCTCGACGCGCTCGTAGACGGCCTCGTAGAAGTCGAACGCCTTGGCGATAGTGACATTGCCGGCCTGGATGAAGATCTGCTTTTCAACCGGGGCGGCACCTTCTGGCAGGGCCTGGCCGCGCACCCGCTTGGCTCGTGGCTTGGCGGCCGGAGCAGCGCTGGCGTTCTGGAGCATCGATCCACCGAAGATTCCGGCGGCCGCTGCGGCTGCAGAAGCAGAGAGCACCTTTCGACGGGAAAGCGTTAGCGGATCGTTCTCTGGCATGAGCGCCAGAAGATCGTGAAGCGTCGGAGCTTTTTTCACGTTTGCACGCGTCCTTTCATACTGACTGCCCGCCATTGGACAGCCAACTTTTATAACTGGCGCGGGTCAAGAGCGTCCCGCAGACCATCCCCAAGAAAGGCAAATCCCAGCACCGCCAGCGCAATCGCCAGCGAGGGGAAGAGCCCGAGATACCAGTACAACTGAATGTACTGGCGACTGTCCGAGACCATCTTGCCCAGACTCGGGATCGGCTCATTGATGCCGATACCAAGAAAGCTCAAGCCAGCCTCTGCAAAGATCGCCGCCGGAATTCCGAGGGTGAGTGCGACGATCATAGGTGGTATTGCGTTTGGAAACAGGTGGGTCAGCGCGACCCGAACTTCGGTTGCGCCAACACTGCGCGCCGCCGTCACGTACTCCTGCTCCCTGAGGGTCAGGATCTGGGCACGCATCAGTCGACACAAGCGGCACCCAACTCGTCACCGCGATCACCAGTGCGACGTTGAAAACCTGCCCGCCTGGAATGATGTTGGCAAAGGCACCGCTGCTGATGACCGACATCAGGAAGATCGCGAAGAGGATGCCCGGCAGCGCGGTCATGATCTCCACGATCCGGAGCACAAAGAAATCCACCCAACCGCCCTTGAGACCGGCTGCGATACCAAGTGGCAACCCGATCACGCAGGCCATTCCGACTGCGGAAAAGGCCACGATCAGCGAGGTCCGGATACCGAAGATGACCCGGCTCAGCATGTCGTGACCAATAGGATCGGTTCCGAATGGATACTCCCAACTCGGGAACTGATTGGCGTTGCGAAGGCTGGCTTCCGCGTACCCGGTTGGCGCAAGCAGCGGGGCGAAGATTGCGGTCAGAATGAAGAGCACCACGATCACCAGACCAACAACCGCCAGCTTCTGCCGGAAAAAGCGTTGCCGAGCCTGATCAAAATTGGAGCGGCTCTTACGGTTTGATCGGTCAAGGGCGCCAGTTTTGGGCACTTCGATTGCCGTTGACATGTTACGAACCACCTCGTGACGAACCGCCACCGATGCGGACCCGAGGATCCAGGATGGTGTACAGGATGTCCGTGAGCAAGTACGTGATTCCCCAGACAGCTGCGACGAGCAACACCAGCGCCAGAATCATTGGGTAGTCACGGGTAGCGGTACTGGTCACGAAGAACCGACCGAGCCCTGGAATCCGGAAGACAGATTCGATGAAGATCGAGCCAGTCAGGATATTGGGGATTTCGGGAAGCAGGACAGTCACCGCAGGGATCAGGGCGTTGCGAATGACATGGCCAGACATGACCCGGTTCTCGGAAAGGCCCTTGGCTCGGGCTGTGCGCACATGTTCGGCATGCAGTGCTTCGAGTACCGACACTCGCACATAGCGGGCAACAAGCGCAGTCGGCCCAATTGAGTAGGCCAGCACCGGCATGATGTAGTGCTTGGGTTCACCCCAGCCGCCGGTTGGTAACCAACCCAAACGGATGCTCAGGAACAGAATCAGCCAGGTCGCGAAGACAAAACTGGGCACAGTCAGCCCAAACGTGGCAATGGTCGTGACGAGATAATCCACCCATGAGTTCTGCCGCATGGCCGCGACATACCCAAGAATGGACCCCAGTGTGAAGGAAATGATGATCGTCGGGATGCCGATCTTGATCGTGACTGGCCAGGCGCGGGCAATCAGCCCGGTGACGGTCTCGGTCGGGCTCTGGAACGGAACACCGAAATCACCGTGAAGCGCGGCCCACATGTAGCGAACGTACTGTTCCGGTATGGACTTGTCGAGTCCGTACTTTTCCATCATCGCTTCGCGGGTTGCTTCCGGCAAACGCCGGTCACCCTTATCGAACGGTCCGCCCGGCACAGCGTGCATCAGCAGGAACGCGATAAACGAAACGATGAATAGCACGAACACCAGGCCGACTAATCGGCCCAGGACATACCTCAACAATGGCGGCCCTTTTCACTGCACAACTTGCTTGAACCTGAGTCTATCACGGTAGGCCGGGGAAACTTCGGCATGTATGAGTGAACAAACATCCAAGCCTGCGCAGGCACGGTACTACCAATAATAGGGATGAACGTACGCCCCGATATTCCTATCCAGACCGGAAGTGAGGGAGTATGATTGCAGTTCTGTTACTGCTCGCCTGGCGGTACCGGACTCCAACTTGCACGTAATCACGCATGTTGACGAGTCCGCTTTTCCGTCCAGGACGCTACCGGATTGGCAGTTCGACCCGAACGCCAGTCAATTGAGGACGCAGATCGCATGAACATTCCGGACGTCAACGCCTTGATCCCGATGGTGGTCGAGAGCACGAATCGGGGCGAGCGCGCCTTCGATATCTATTCCCGGCTGCTGAAGGACCGCATCATCTTCCTGGGCACCCCGGTCGATGATCAGATCGCCAACGTGATCATCGCCCAGATGCTCTTCCTGGAGCACGAGGACCCGGACCAGGACATTCGGCTCTACATCAACTCACCGGGTGGCGTGGTCTACTCCGGCCTCGCCATCTACGACACGATGCAGATGATCAAGCCGGACGTGGCCACCTTCTGCATGGGCATGGGCGCCAGCATGGCGGCCGTTCTGCTGGCCGGTGGGCGCCAAGGGCAAGCGCTTCGCCCTGCCGAACGCCCGGGTCATGATTCACCAGGGCTCGGCCGGATTCCGCGGCAACGTGCCCGACATCGAGGTGGCCGCCCGCGAGACCCTCACCCTGACCACCAAGCTGACCGAGATCCTCGCGCTGCACACCGGCCAGCCGTTCGAGAAGGTCAAGCGCGACACCGAGCGCGACTACTACATGACCGCGCAGGACGCCAAGGAGTACGGCATCGTCGACGAGGTGCTGGAGTCGTCCAAGCTGGCTGCATGTGAACGCACCGGTCGAAGCACTACCGAAAACGGCACCAGAAGAAGTAGCGCGCAGGGGACGTTCTTCCGCGCAGGACAGGGACGTTGCGGCTACCAATCCAGACCCGTCCGGCCGTTCAATTCGCGTTTAATGGACGTGGTTGATCTGGTAGCAAGCAGAGACCGTGACGTGCATCGGCGACACGGGAACATTCTCGAGGTGAGCTGGTGCATTACCGATGCTCGTTCTGCAACAAGGGCCAGGAAGAAGTCCGCCGACTGATCGCCGGACCAAATCAGGTCTACATCTGCGACGAGTGCGTGCAGCTCTGCCGCGAGATCATCGAAGAAGAGGAGCCGCAGACTCCGCGCACCGCGATCGCGATCTCCGCGCATCTCCACCCCGCGCGATCTCTACGAGCAACTCAACCAGTACGTCATCGGGCAGGACCGCGCCAAGCGGATTCTCTCGGTGGCGGTCTACAACCACTACAAGCGAATCAATGCCGGTCTCGATCCGCGACGACGACATCGAGCTCCAGAAGAGCAACATCCTGCTGGTCGGTCCGACCGGCTGCGGCAAGACCTGCTGGCCCAGACGCTGGCCAAGCTGCTCGATGTGCCGTTCTCGATCGCCGACGCCACCGCGCTGACCGAGGCCGGCTATGTCGGTGAGGACGTCGAGAACATCCTGCTCCGCTGATCCAGACCGCCGGCGATGTCGCCCGCGCCCAGACCGGCATCATCTACATCGACGAGATCGACAAGATCGCCCGCAAGTCGGACAACCCGAGCATCACCCGGGATGTGTCCGGCGAAGGTGTGCAGCAGGCGCTGCTCAAGATCATCGAGGGCACGGTCGCCAACGTGCCGCCGCAGAGCGGCCGCAAGCACCCGCATCAGGAATACATCCAGATCGACACCCGCAACATCCTCTTCATCTGCGGCGGCGCGTTCGAGGGACTGGATGACATCGTCGCCAAGCGGATTGGCAAGCACGCGCCGATCGGCTTTGGCGGCGGCGGCGAAGAGGGCGAAGTGAGTCGACAACCCGCTCCAGTTCCTGACCCACGACGACCTGCTGAAGTACGGGCTGATTCCGGAGTTCGTCGGTCGCCTGCCGGTCTCGGTCGCGCTGGATCACCTGACCAGACCGACCTGAAGCGGATCCTGACCGAGCCGAAGAACGCCGTGGTCAAGCAGTACCAGAAGTTCTTCGCCCTCGACAACGTCGAGCTGATCTTCACCGACGAGGCGCTGGAGGCCACCGCGCGTCAGGCCGAGGAGCGCAAGACCGGCGCTCGCGGACTGCGCACGACGATCGAGGAAGTGCTGCTCGACGTCATGTACGAGATTCCGTCGCTGGAGAACGTGCGCAAGTGCGTGGTCGACGCGAACGTGATCAACAACCGCACCCGCCCGCTGCTGATGACCGTGAACCGAGCAGGAAATCCCCTACGCCGAAAGCGCGTAAGCACTACAGGACACAAGATGAGAGATCGGCGGGGTGGCAGTAATGCCGCCCCGTTTCGCGTTACTCCTCGGTGCTGAGCGGCAACCTGATGATCACGCGCGTACCCCGACCCTCGCGACTTTCGATGTTGATCGTGCCGCCGTGCGCCTCGACAATCGACCGGGCAATCGCCAGTCCCAAACCGGCGCCACCCTTCTTGCGGGTACGTCGACTTCCGACCTGGTAGAACCGATCGAACAACATCGGTATCTGATCCGGTGCAATACCCGCTCCGGAATCGGCGACCTCCAGGATGAAGAATCCGGCTCTGGTCGTGGCAGTTACGTCAATACAGGAATCGGCCGGGGCATGTTTGGCAGCGTTATCAATCGCGATCAGCACCGCCTGCTCGATTCGCTCCGGATCGACCTCGAGGTAGCCGGACCCGTTCATCTCGCGGTTGAGGCAGCGGGAATGCGATCGGGCGAGCGAATCGGCCGAGGAGCCGATCCGGTCCAGAATCCACTGCACCGGCAAATACTCACGTTCGATTGACGGCAAGCCTGCGTCGGACTGGGCGAGGAAAAGCAGGTCATTGACCAGCCTGCCCATTCTGCTCGCTTCCGAGAGGATCTCACCCAGAACCTGCATGTGCAGGGGGTCACCCGGCTTCGCAATTCCGATCTCGGCATTCCCCCGAATCATGGTTAGCGGTGTCCGTAACTCGTGCGAGGCATCGGCGATGAAATCGGTCCGGGTTTGCAGGGCCACCGCCAACTGCTGACGCGCTTCCTGCTCCTGCGAGTTCAGAAGTTGGAGCTGACGGACGATCCGTCCGGTAGCAATTGACAGCGCCACACCGACCAACGCCACGCCGGTCAGAAGTGAGATCAGCACCAGGCGCTCAGTTGCAGCGGCGTTGTCGACACGCGCCAGAGATTGACTCGTCAACCGCTCGCCTACATCGTTGATGGTTTCGGTGGCACGTTCCAACTCGGCAATTCGGGCAAGACCGATCTCACTCGCATCCCGGAACGCGATTGGCTGGGCCGTGAAGAGGCTGATCGTGGGACGAAACTCGTCGTGATAGGTTGTGGCCATTTCCCGCAGTTCGTCCGGCTGCGGTATGTCCAGGTCTTCGACACCAAGCCCCTCCAGCCGATCGATTTCCTGGAGCAGCGTGCTGTACGCCTGGTCGTAGTCCGAGATCGCGACCGCCGAAGGGCCACCGAAGCGAATGTTCCGGTGGTAGTGCCGCAGGTCCAGAACGGCGACCTGTAGATCGTCACCTACGTCTTCAACCGCTACGTCGTACTCGATTCCTCGCTCGGCCGCGCTCTTGACCCGCTCGTTCTGGACGACCAGCACGACGCCAGCCAACCCGATAACGGCAAGCAACACGACAATCGATACACCGATCAGTCCCCACGGACGTACCTGGGCGGACTGTTGCGCTTTATCTGTCATGAGTGCACTTGTCCACTCACGCGAATTCCGCTCCCGCGTATCCTAGTACTCATGAAGATTCTGCTCATTGAAGATGAACCCGGTATCGTCAGAATGATTGCCCGCGGGCTGGAACCCCACGGTCATGAAATTGTCGCAGCGGAGTCCGGTGAAGATGATGCCATCCCGCTTTGGGTGGATCAGGTCGATCTGGTAATTCTCGATATTAACCTGCCCGGCATCGATGGGTTCGAAGTTCTTGGCTACATTCGCCGAACCCGCCCCGCGCTTCCCGTAATCATGCTCACGGCCCAGGGCGATCTGCGTAGTAAGGTGACTGCACTCGATGGCGGTGCCGACGACTACATGACCAAGCCCTTCGCCATGGAAGAGCTGCTTGCCCGAATCCGCGCAACCACCCGACGCAATGATCAACAAACGGCATCGTCCCTGCAGTTCGGCGATTTGCATATCGATCTCGTCTCCCACCGGTTGCGCAAAGGCGACCGGATTGTCGAGCTCTCCCGGCGCGAATTCGCACTGATCGAGTATTTCGCCCGCAACCCCGGTCGGCTCCTGACCAGGCAACAAATCCTGAGCGCTGTCTGGGAATACGATTTTGATGGCGAATCCAACGTGGTCAATGTCTATGTGCGATACCTGCGACAGAAGCTGCAACAGCTTGGCGCCGACGATGTGCTGACCACCGTCCACGGCAGCGGCTATCGGTTCGATCCGCCGACCTGACCTATGCGCCAAATGGAGCGTACCGTGCGGAAATAAGCGTTTTCTTATTTCCGTCTCACATCTGTCTCACCAGCCCACCCTAGTCTGCAAAGAGGAGCAGTTAACTCATGCTCCGTATTGGGATTTTGGTGGTATGGAGGAAACAGATGCGACGAATTCTGGGTTCATTTATGGTCTTTGCGTTCGTACTTTCAACGGCGCTGGTGGTCGGTTCAAGTCCTGCTGGTGCTGAAGAACGACGATGTACCGGCCGGATTGGCGCGACGACTGTTGACAACGTAGTGGTCCCAAGTGGCCGAACCTGTACGTTGGAAGGAACACGCGTTAAGGGCACGGTCAAAGTTTCCAGCGGCGCAACGCTCAAGGTCGTTTCGGCCCGAATCGTTGGCAACATCCAGTCGCAGGGCATGCACTGGTTCGAATCAGTGGGTCGACGACGGTTGGCGGTTCAATCCAGCTCGACGCTGGCGGACCATTCTCAATTGAATCCGCCAAGGTGACCGGCAGCATCCAGGCCGTCTCGAACAGTGGCAAATCCCGATTGGCCCGCAACACCGTCAATGCTGATATCCAGGTCTTCTCGCACGGCGGCGGAGTGGCTATCGGCAGCAACAACGTCGGCGGCAACCTCCAGTGCAAGAGCAACAGTCCGGCACCAACAGGAAGCAAGAACGTCGTTCAGGGCAACAAGGAAGATCAGTGCCGCAGACTCTAGTTCTGCCGTAGTCTTCCCACATCAGCACGCTCTACTATGTCCGTGGCCGCTGTGACAACGGCCGCGGACACCGTAACCTTGAGAAATTACCCATGACCAGATCTACCCTGCCGCTCCGAATACTGATAGGCCTCCTGCTGGTGGCACAAGGTGCAATGGCATCCCTGCTTCCAGTGGACGCTGCGCCACCATTGCCAGCCAACCCCACCGGTGTCCATGCCCAGGACGCACCATCAGTTTTCGACCCGGTCCCACGCCCGGCATACATCTATTCCGGTTCATGCGGTGATCTCGGCGAGGTGCAATGGCCGCTCAACAGTCTGGTTTCACCGGACGGAACACGCGGTGGTACGGGCGATGGCGACCGCACCGAGTACGCCTTCACAGCGAACGTGCCAATCTCAATCAGTACAATGCTCGGCGGCGAATTCGCGATCAACATTCACGAGAGCGGGGACAATTTCGAGCAATCTATTTCGTGTGGAAATGTCACTGGCGTCGCAGATAGCGTTGGCACCCTGGTTGTCGGACTACGCGAAGTGGACGGGAATGGAATCTCCGGCATCGTCGTACTTTCTCCTAGCCCAGGCGATGCCTCGATGACCTACGCCTCGATCTTCATCACGGGAGAGGCGCTCGGTGATGAAATCGGAACCATCGGAGTCGAGGCACCAGTTGTCATTGATCCGGTCGAGACCGATCCTGTCATCGACTCCCCACCAGTCAATCCGGACCCACCAGTGGGAGACGACGATGATGACGATGGTGGCGACGATGACGACGGCGACGATGACTAGTCATCACCGTTGAGATACGTCAGGTCGATGTGGCGTCAAAACTCACGGCAAAGAAAGCGGGCCAGCACTATTGCTGACCCGCTCAGTGTTTTTGGATTAGGTGAGAATCAGGACTCTGCCTGGGCCTCTTCTGCTGGCTCTTCAGCAGCATCGTCCGTGGATTCGGCTGCCTTCTTGCTGGACTTCTTTTTCTTCGGCTTATCCTCGACGGCAGATGCCTCGGCATCCGGATCGTACCCGTTCAGGGTCGCGCCCTTGCCTTCGGTCGCACTGGCGATCAGGTGATTCGAAAGGCGCTCGTCGTACATCTCATTGCGAAGCACTGAGCGCATGTAGCGATCTGCGCTGTAGACCTTCTGCATCTGCTCTGGATTGGCGGCACCGGAGACGATCTTGTTGATCTCGTCTTCAATCTCTTCGTCAGTGACCGCGATTCCTTCGGCATCGGCGATCGCCCGCAGTACCAAGCGAATTGCGAAGTCGACGGGCAACTTCCGGCCGAAGCTCTACCTTGTACTCGTCCTCGGTCTGACCGGTCGAACGCAAATAGGCTTCAAGCGATGTCCGCTGCATCTGCAAGCGCTGGCGAGTTCGGTTGAGCTCTTCACCGACTGCATCATCGATCATGATCGACGGAATCTCGATCGTGGCAGCTTCGGCGATGGTGTCGATGATCTCGTTGAGAACGCTGGTGCGGGCTTCCTGGGTCTTGCCACGATGGAGGTCCTTGCGGATCTCGGCCATCAGTGCCTCGGCCGATTCTTCACCGGCATAGGTCTTGGCGAATTCGTCATCGACCTCGAGCAGATCGCGCTCCTTGATTTCCTTGAGCGTCACTTCATAGCGAAGAGACTTGCCGCGGAGTTTCTCGGTTGCATCCTGGTCATCCTCGGCAAAGGAAAGAAGGGCCTCGCCACTCTCACCCGGCTTCAGTTTGAGGACCGCAGCCTTGAGCTCTTCGAAAAGGGCGCTCTCGCCAATGATGAACTGGGCATCCTCGATCGGATCCTGGAACTGCTCATCACCCTCGAAGATCGCAAGATCGAGTGTTACCTGGTCGCCATCCTGGGCGACGCGCGGCTCAGCCGGATCGACCCACGGGCTGGACGACTTGCGAAGCCGCTGAAGGACCTCGTCGACGTCATCCTCCGTAATGGCGGCGTCCTTCGACTCGACCCGCACCGACTGCCAATCGCCCGGATCGACGGTCGGATAGACAGGAACCACGACCGTGAATGCGATCGGATCCATCTCGGTGATTTCGACATTGGGATTGCCAACCGGAGTCAGATCTTCCTGCTCGATGGCCTGGCGATAGAGATCGTCCATGATCAGCCGACCGGCTTCCTCGAGGAAGACCTCGCGACCGTACATGCGCTCGATCATGTGTCGGGGAACTTTGCCCTTGCGAAAACCTGGAATGGCAACGTCGCGAGCCACTTTTTTGGCGGCTTTCTCGACGGCCTCGGCGAATTCGGATTCCTCAGCTGCGATGTCGAGCCGAACCTGGCTCTCTGGCAATCGCTCAACGGTCAATTTCACGTCGGACTGTGTCCCTTCTGCACGCCATCACCCTGTGGCGACAAACTCAAAATGCGGGCGACTGATCTGGCCGCATGCGCCAGACATACCAATAGCCGGGGCGAACGAAACCGCCCAGGCACCTCTTGCACCGGTCAAGTGTAATCCATAGGTTTACCGAGTTCTTGGCTCTCCCAGGATGGAGACGTTTTGGCCTGCAACGATCCGAGTTTCGTGCGAGTACTGGCCGGGCCTGGCACGGGAGATTGCAACTGGACTCTCACCAGGTGCTCAGTGCCCAGCGGATCGTGCGAGGTTGGTATGATCCCCGGATGAAACGAACCATCATCATTGGAAGCGGACTGATCGGACTGAGTACCGCTTACGCGTTACACCAACGTGGCGTGACCGATATCACGATCCTCGAGGCCGGTCCCGGTCCGCACGGGGCATCCGTGGTCAATGCCGGGTGGATTGTCCCGGCGCATTCGGATCCGGTGCCGTCCCCTGGTCTGGTGGGAACATCGATGCGGTCGATGATGCATTCAGACAGCCCACTGTATATCCGGCCCCAGGCAATGGCAGACCCTGACTTTGCGCGCTGGATGTTCCAGTTCTGGCGAGCGTGCAATGCGAAGAACTACCAGCATGCGATCGACGCAATGGCGACGCTGAATACATCGACCTTCGCATTGTTCGATGCGTACACCGCCGCCGGTGTGCAGTTCGAGATGCATCAATCGGGTCTGGTCTGCGCGTTTCTGTCCGCCGCGAATCTTGAGCATGAGCTGGAGCACATGCAGCAATACAAGGCGGTCGGCCTGCGGCTACCAACACCACTTTGGGGTAAGGACGCACGCAATCTCGAACCGGCGCTCTCCGATAACGTGAACGGTGCCTTCCGGATTGAAACGGAACGGCATATCCGCCCGGAAACATTGACCGCCGGACTGACATCCTGGCTGCTCGAACATGGAGTCACCATCCGGACGAGTACAACGGTCGTTGGACTGGACATCGCAAACGGACGAATCCGGGCGGTTGAGGCAACTGGCGGGCGATACGATGCCGAGCAGGTGGTAATCGCTTCCGGGGCACGATCCGCGCAAATTGCTCGCATGGCAGGCGTCAAGCTGCCGATTCAGGGCGGCAAGGGGTATTCGATCGACTACCCGAATCCACCGACCACCCCGTCGCACCCGATCTCGGTCTACGAATCGCACATGGCGATAACCCCGACCAGCGGCTACACGCGGCTGGCCGGAACCATGGAGCTCTCCGGGATCAACACCGTGGTGCGCAAGGAGCGGGTCGCGGCACTCGCCCGGGGCGCAAAGTTGTTCCTTCGCGATTGGGACGGCAAAGTCGGAACCGGCATTGTCGGCAGCGGTTTGCGGCCCATGACGCCGGACGGAATGCCGATCATCGGTCTGATTCCCGGGGTGCAGAACCTCGCGATCTCAACCGGGCATCAGATGCTGGGACTGACATTGGCCCCGGCCAGCGCCGATCAGCTAGCCGAACTGCTAACTACCGGGGTAGCCCAACCGGTCCTGGAACCATTCAAGGCAGAACGCTTTACTTGATAACTCTTGCTTTACCTATCTGTTCAGGTAAAGTATTTGTGAACTCGTAAGGAGTCTGGCGTGAAATCAAGCACGGCAACAATCAGCAGCAAGAATCAGATCACCGTCCCCGCGTCTGTGCGAGATGCACTCAACGTCAGTGCTCACGACCGCCTGCAGTTCCAGATTTCAGACGGAGTGGTTACGGTTGTGCGAGTTGAGCCCGAACTGACGATCAGCCAGCTGGCTGGCATTTTGCCATCACTTGGGCGCACGTCGAGTGCTGATTTCGATGACGAAATTCGCGACGCTCAAGAGGACAGGGCAGCGGCGCTCGTACGCAGGCTCTCCGGAACGTGATCTTCCTTGATGCCAACATCTTTCTAAGGCTGCTGGTCAAATCGGACAATCCAGAAGACAAACCAAAGCATGACGCCGCCAGATCATTGCTGGAGCGGGCGGAGCGAGGTGACGTTCAGGTCACCACCTCCGAGCTTGTTCTGCACGAAGTCTGTTTCGTGCTGACCTCAAAGCGGCAATATGGATTGCCGGCTGCTGAAGTCGTGCCATTGATCAGATCGTTCATCACCGGCCAAACGCTCTCAGTCTCCGCCCAGGAACGATCTGTGTGGCTACGGGCACTGGAAATCTGGCTGCAATATCCGGACCTTGAGTTTGCAGATAGTTTGTACGCCGCTAAATGCGAATCAAATGGCTGGGAACTGGCGACCTTCGACCGAGGGTTCGACAAGCTGCTCATTCCGCGAATATCCCTTCCCTGAGCGTTCCATCTCGATAGCTTGCACTGCCCCCAACCGACCATGCACTGAGCTACTCTGCGGACCGTTGGCGTCCACTCATATCAAGAGCGTCGGTTCTGGTAGATTTCAGTTCACATCGTAATCAAACAGTCTTTGCCGCTCTGCATCGGAATCACTGCCGACCGAGCGGTTGAGCAACGAACCAGATAGAGGACACCGCCGCCATGATCACCCGGCTCCTGGCTTCATCATTCATTTGCCTTGCCCTGTTCGCCGTGCACGTGCCGATATCCATGGCCGCGACCTGCACGGTCAGAATCGATTACTACACAACCCAGAGCTACACCGTCACCATGACCGGAAGTGGAACGTTCAACGGTACCGCGGGCAACGACGTAATTCTGGGGTCAAGCCGTAGGGATGTCATCAACGGCGGCGGCGGAAATGACATCATCTGCAGCCTCGGTGGAGACGACGACATAACCCTGGCGAACGGTGCGGACAAGGTCGACGGCGGCGACGGCAACGACACCATCCGCGGAAATGGCGGAGATGACGCACTCAACGGCGGCGCGGGTTTTGACTCGATCTCAGCAGGTGATGGCGACGACGATATCTACGGTGGTGCGGGTGGCGGAAAGTTCGTCGGCGGAGTGGGTAATGATCTCATTCAAGGTGGCGATGGAAACGAACGCATATATGGACAAGGTGGATCTGAATACATCGAGTGCGGTCGCGGCAATGATTCCGTGTCAGCCAGTTCCGGTGATGACGTAGTCCTGTGTAAATCAGACGCGTATTTCGATGAAGGTAAGTCCAAAAAGCTGGTAGGAGGCACGGGCAACGATCTGATCTTTGGCGGTGCCAGCAATGACCGAATCTATGGCGAAGCTGGAAATGATCACATCGAAGGCGGAGGCGGTGATGACACAATCTCTGGCGGCGGAGATGATGACAGCCTGACCGGAGACGGTGCTCATGATGTCTATCCGTTCCAGATCCCGGGCTGTGACGTAAGTTCCGGCATTGATGATGGAAACGACTCCATCACCGGAGGTCCTGGTAACGACACGATCTTTGGGTGTGGCGCTGATGACATTCTTCTCGGCGGTTCTGGCAATGACACGCTCTTCGGCAGTGATTACTGGTCCCAGGGGGATCCTCAATACGAGAATTTCGATTCCAACAATGGCAAGAATCAGATCAGCGGTGAAAGCGGCAACGACACGATCTACGGTGGCAGCAACGCGGACTCGATCTTTGGCGGCACCGGGTTCGATTCCGTGTTTGGATCAGGTGGTAACGACACGATTCTGGGCGACGAAGACGCCGACACACTGCGGGGCGGGACCGCAAATGACCGGATCAACGGCGGCGACGGGAATGATTCGCTTCTTGGTGATGTCGGCAACGACAAGCTCTTCGGCGATGCCGGAAACGATGCCTTGAATGGCGGCGACGGTACAACCGACGTATGCACAGGCGGAGACGGAGCGGCGGACACGGCCGATGCCAGTTGCGAAACGATCATCGGTGTCCCCTGACTCCTGATCCATAGACCAGGGATTCTGGATTCAAAGGATCTGGCCGCCACGGTCATTCAATAGCAATCCCGGAGGATGCGAGGCCGGGAAGCACCCGGCCCGATCACCGAGTGCCGACGATGCACTGCTGGTCATCGCCGGTTGCCGATTCCTCCCGTTGGCTAGTACGGGGTTCGTTTGGATATCCGCCTTATGAAGGAGAACACGTTTGGCAGTACAGCTTGACCCAACCGATCCCTGGCATTCACGCGTCATCACGGCGCTGGATCAGGAAGAACTCGGCTGGCTAACAACGACCGATTCCCGTGGCGTTCCGCAACCCAATCCAGTCTGGTTCATCTGGCACGACGATGCCATCATCATCTACAGCATTCCCGGGCAGGCCAAAGTGGTCAACATCGAGCGACAGCCGCATGTCTCCTTCAATCTTCATGCCGGTGGAGGTTTGCCCGTGTTCGTGGCCACTGGTGCCGCCGAATTGATCGGTCCGAACCAGCGATCCGACGAATTGCGAACCCGATACTGGCAGAAGTACGGTGCGCTGAGTATCGAACACGTCCAGATGGATCAGGTGCAGTTCGAGGCTGAATACTCCGCGACTATTTGCCTCAGACCAGCAAAGATCCGCGGCTTCTAGTCGGTCGACCCATCTGGCTCAACGTCGCCGGTGATCTGGACGAGCCGAATCGAGCTCCATGGTCAGCAGAATCACCAGTGTGACCGCGAACGCGACGCACCATTGGCAGATAGCCTCCAGTACCCAGATCTCAACGTAGGTCAGGTATCCCTCGCTCACCACTGCAGTCAGCAAGCAGGGCGAATGAGATCCCGGTCATCGCCATGCGCAGATCGGGTCGAAGGATCCGACCCACCCACAAGCCGAGCAGTGTCACCATCAACGCCACGCCGAGCAGTGCGACCGGTATCGGACCGACCGTGGCATATGAGCTTTGCTGAACCGTATGGCAATCTCCACCAACCCCGCAAACCAGGAGCGACTCCTGGTAGTGCACTACGGTCAAGTAGATGGAGATTGCCAGTCCGACCAGAAGTCCGGCCAATGAGAGCAGCTCAAGAGCACCAGGCTGCTTCAACCTGCCGGTCATGTCGCGAGTGCCTCATCTAGCTGCGCCTTGAAGTCATCCCAATTGCGGAATGAAAACGGAGCTCCCCCATTGATCGTGAAGGACGGCGTTGAGGTAACTCCGGCCTGCTGCGCTAGCGTGTTGAAGTCTGTAATTGACCCCTCATGCGTACCGTCATTCATGCACGAATCGTAGGCGGCGAGATCCAGGCCTGCATTGGCGGCAATCTGGCGCAAACGATCGCTGCTGTACGCTCCTTCGTTCTCGCCGGCGTGATTCCCGTAGATCCCCTCGTGCATCTCCCAAAACTTGCCTTGGTCGGCAGCACACGAGGCCGCCTCCGCTGCCCGGTTTGATTCTTCGCCCAGGAACGAGAACGGCACGAACGTCAACTGAACTTTTCCGGTCGCGATGTAATCGGCCAGAAGTGGCGGCATTGCGGACTCATTGAACTGTGCGCAGAACGGGCACTGGTAATCCCCGTACTCGACCAGTTTGATCGGCGCGTCCGGACTGCCAATCGTCATGCCGTCACGAGCAATCGAGGGATCCGGCGCAGTCACCGCAACGATTTCCGGCAGGTCAGATGAGGGAGCCGAATCACGGTTCGCCAGCACAAGCCCGATGACGACTATGAGCGCGAGCAATACAGATCCGCCGATGATGGCCATCAAGCGCCGTTGACGCTGTTGGGCACGAACGCGGGTGAGGTTCCGGTCTGCACGTTTGGATGTGGCTGCTTTTCCCCGGTTTGACATGGTCTACTCCATTTGTTTCATAGCGTGAATCGTTGACAGAGGGTCGATCAGGTGAGTCGTCGTGAACGCACGGAAGCCACGTTCACGGCTCGACTACTCCATTCGCGAAGAGTGGTTATCGATTCGGCGGGGGAGACTCTGGGGTGTCTACGTATGAACGCGAAGGCACGTTTACTTCTGCCACGGTCACGCGAACTTGACTGGAAAGATCAAGAGACATGTCGGTCAAAACCGCAAACCGTGGAAATGGAAGCAAGGAGGGGAGTGCCTGCAAATCATCAGACTGATGAGCTGCATCGCATGGATCTGACTCCATGCCTGAACCCAAAGTCAGGTCCGTTGAACGTTGAGTGTCCAGTAAACCGCTTTCATTCGCGGAAACTGTCGGAACGACTGCGCAGGCTGTAGCAAGGCTTGTTGGTCCGACGGCAATCACTGTGACGATCACCCAGACCAGGCAAATGAACATTGTGCGAGCACGTAGGGTCATGAGACTGTTCCCGTTGCTGATAGTGGCAACGACTCTTCACTATCTTACGGTACGCAACAAACTGGACGACCCGCTTGGTACATCGACCATTCATGCCGGACCATGCGAATGAATCGATTCAGTCCGCAACAGAGTCGAGTCATCGCGTGGTATATCAGAGCGGGGCGGACCGACGAATCACCACATAGGATCGAACGTGAACCATCGACGAATTCAGTCCCGATTCATCCAGCTGGTTGCGATTACCGGAGTCGCTTTTGGAATCGCCGCCTGCGGTGGTAGCTCCGACGCCGATGACGACCCGACTGCAACGGCGGTTGCCGCAGTCAACACACCCGTCCTGGATCAGGCACTCGTTACGCAGGGGGAGACGTTGTTTGCGCAGTTCAATTGCGCCCAATGCCATAGCGTTTCAGGTGGTCAATCGACTGGTCCCGCACTGAATGCACTGTTTGGAAGCGAGCGAAAACTGGCATCCGGAGACGCCGTTCTCGCTGATGACGCATACATTCAGGAATCGATCCTGAATCCCAATGTCGCAATTGTTGAGGGTTATCCATCGGCAGTGATGGCGGCGGCAATGTCGAACCTGCAAGGTGACTTGAGTGAACCGGAAACGATTGCCGCCCTGGTCGAATACATCAAAAGTCTCCCTGCGTCCGGTCAATAGAGGGGCATTTTGTAACGGATTTGTGACGCCCGGCACTGGATTGTTACGTCCATCGATTACCCCGGGTCGTAGTATTTACCGTGAGCGACGCACCATGCGCCGTTCGACGGTAGAGGAACCATGCGCACATATCGCGGCCTTCGATCCAATCCAATAACCTGGTTGACCCCGTTCATGCTGCTCGGCCTGCTGCTGTTTCCATCGACATGCGCCGATGCCGCGATGGTCCACTCGATCTTCACCGACCCGACCGCGCTGACTCAGAGGGCCATAAACGGCATACCGAACACTCGGCATATGCGGCGGCCTTGGATGACCGAAATCGAGTTCGATCCACCACGTCGCGATGGGTCATATCAGGTTGTCAGGACGATCGCCGGTTCCGAGCAGGTCCAGTCAGCCAGGCAGTTCCAGGCGGATCCCTGTCTGCCGCACCGCAATTCCGCAACCTACCTAACGAAATGATGATCAATGTCGCCACGGTGGTTGCGGTTGTCGACGAGTGCGATGCCGGACGCACCATGGCAGCCGAGCAGATAGCGCTTACCCGTCATTCCCGATCAGCATCGCAACTGAAATCGAATCCCGCCTCCTCGTTAGATTCCCGCTCAATCGAAACAGTTCGATTCGATGTGGTCGACGCGCCAACCGATGCTGCGGCTCGTGTCGACCATGCGGGGAGACCGTCGCCGTGTCGCGACTTTGTGTCAACACCCATGCTGAGCATGATCCTGTTGTTAATCGTGCTGGCGGGGTGCAGTTTCAACAGCAGTTACGCTTCAAGACGGGGACAATCACGCCGCCAAGAGAAGCGCCGCCGCTCCAGTTGACCGATCAGTACGGGCAGCCGTTTGATCTGGCGAACGAGACCGGCAAGGTTGTCCTACTTTACTTTGGGTACACCACCTGCCCCGATGCCTGCCCAACGACTCTTAGCGACTGGATGGAGGTCAAGCGACTTCTCGGCGACAAAGCCGATAAGGTCGAGTTCGTGTTCGTGACGATCGATCCTGATCGAGACACCACCGATAAGATGCGCCAATACCTCGACTTCTTCGACCCGGAATTCATCGGTCTCTCCGGTACGCAAGATCAGATCACCAAAATCCAGCAGGACTACGGAATCATGGCGGTCCGGGAGGATCAACCAGATTCAGCAGTCGGCTATCTGATGAATCACACAACGTCGTACTGGGCGCTCGATACCGACGGCAAGTTGCGCCTCGTCATTTCACATGGAACCGATCCGGAAATTGTTGCCGAGGATGTTCGGCATCTTATCTAAGGAGAATAGCACATGACTACAGGACTTTCACGACGCAGCTTTCTGACTGTTTCCGGTGGTGCGGCCTGGTCGTCGGGATCGCCATCACGGTCAACCGACCAGACGCAAGCGGTCATCGGTGACGGCACACCGATGGCAGATGGTTCGCCAATGGCCATGCATGGCGGCGGATCAGGAGCGGCGTATATGCAAATTGCCAACGCCGGCACCGAGGACGATACGCTTGGTCGGCGGCTCCAGCGAGGTCTGCCGAAGTCGTCGAGATTCACGAGATGAAGATGAACGGCGACGTCATGATGATGTCGCCGCTCGCGGATGGTCTAACCATTCCTGCCGGTGGCTCCGTTTCGCCTGGAACCGGGTGGCTACCACGTCATGCTGATTGGCTTGCTGCGCGATCTGAAGGCGGGCGAAGACCTACGACCTCACACTCGAATTCAGCCAACGCCGGCTCGGTCACGCTCACCGTGCCGATCTATGCGACCGAAGGCAGTTTCGAGGACGCCAACGAGGAGTCCCCCGCCGAACCCGTCACCGTTGGCGATCTGACACTCACCGGTATCTGGACCCGAATGGCACCAATGCTGGTCGAAGGCTCACCAATGGCAATGCCAGACGGATCGCCAGAAGCAACACCGGACATGTAATGCGGTGCGCGGGGAGATACCGTCGCTGGAAGCTCCCCGCATTCACCGGCAGCTAAATTGGCTGCAGAGAGTAGCAAGAGCAGATGAACGAACTCGTCAACACGCAACTGCGCGACCCATCAGAGAAACGAAGAGACAAGACGTGGCTGCGCACAGCGCTCGGTTTTCTCGCCGCGCTGATCGTGGGTTCGCTGGTGGTGCTCGCGATCCAGCAAACCAGAGTCAACGACGATCCTGGACTGGTATACGAGATTCCGGCCGGGAGCAAGCGCGAGTGTTCCCGCCGGCCTTATTTCCGCTGTCGACATGCCACGGAGCATCCTGTTCAAGGATGGCGACACGGCCAAAATCACCGTGATCAACCACGACGACGTGACCCACCTGGCAGGACCATTCGTCGTCGGCCCAGGAGAGACCTACGTCCAGACCTTCCCCAACCCCGGAATCTTCCCGATCGATTGCGCCGTCAATGCCGAAGAATCGATCGTGGTCAAGGTGGAGTGAGATGGCACTGGATCTCCGCGTGCAGATGATCAGTAACCGGGTTCGTCTTCTCGGAATCCCGGTACTCTGGCCCTGGGACTTGGCGCATGTGGCGGAGGTGATGACGAGCCAGATGCCGATTCCGGACTGGTCCCCTGGCCCGACGACCAGAAGACCGGGCCCGAACCGGGCGACCTGGCTCCAAATTTCCGATTGCCGGATCCCGCCGCAGTTGAGCACGAATTGGCATCACTGACCGGAACCCAACCGCTGGTGGTCAACTTTCTGGCCACATGGTGCGCGAACTGCATGGAAGAGATGGACATCCTCGTCAATCTGCAGCGAGATGGCGTACAGGTACTCGGGGTGAATCTCCGCGAGAGTGCGGAAACTGTCCAGGACCTTATCGACAAGACCGAAGCCGGCTTTCCGATCGTGCTGGACAGCACCGGCAAGGTGACCCGCGAATACAAGGTCGTAAACCTGCCCGCGACGGTGGTCTTGACCCGCGAGGGCCGAATCTCGTCGGTCGTGCGGGGACCAATTACAGCTGACGGTATTCGCCAGGCCGTTTCCGACGCCGGGCAGGCCTGAGATGAGTGCCATTGGAGGAACGCCACCGGTTGTCCACCAACGGGGGTTCCGCGTTGCCGTGGCAGAGTCGTTCGGGCTGGTTGCTCTGGGACTGCTGATCATTGTGGTCGGCACCTGGCTCCTCGGGCTGGCCCTGGGCGAGCGGGATCAGGCGGCCAAAGTCGTGACACTGGCCCTGCCAGCGTTGCTGGCCGGTGCGCTATCGGTCCTTTCGCCGTGTTCGTTCCCGATCATGCTTGGATACTTCTCGATCACCTTCCAGCAACAACCGCAACGGATCGGGGCAATCACCCTCGCCTTTCTGCTTGGGGTGGGCACAACGATGTCCGTACTGGGCGCAAGCTTTACCGCGCTCGGTTCACTGGCCATCGACTACCAGGAGCAGATGGCGCAGATTGGCGGCGCCCTGATCATCGGCTTCGGGTTGATGACCCTGTTTGGCAAAGGCTTCAGTGGCCTGGGTCTGACCCGTTCCGCCGGTGCGGGGTCGGGTGCCGCATACCTGTTCGGCCTGATGTTCGCGCTGGGCTGGACCGCCTGCGTTGGACCAATTCTCGGCTCGATCCTGACCATGCTGCTGGCCGATGGAGCAAGCAGCAGCGGAACGTTCTCGATTATCTCCGGCGCCGCACTGGCTCAGGTCTATGTGCTGGGTATGGGACTGCCGATCCTGATCCTGGTGATGGCGTTGGTCCGGGGTGTCAACGGTCGCGACGTTGGCAAGCTGATTCAGGGACGGGAACTGACGGTCTCCGTTGGGAATCGACATCTTGCGCTGAACTGGATGTCACTGATCAGTGGTCTGCTCCTGATTGGATTGGGGCTACTCCTGCTGACGGGAGCAATGACCAGGTTGACCCAGGAGCTCGGTTCCAGCTGGATCGCCCAATGGGTCGTCCGCCTCGAGTCGCATTTGCCGGTCTAGCCCAGACTCAGCCAGACCGGCAAATGCAGAACTACGGCTACATCTCAGCCGGAGGAAGTGCCGAGCCGGTCTCCAGCAGCGTCTTCAGGCTGGAGATGATCAGGGACCAACCGTTCTTAACGCCCTCAGAGATGCCCTCACCTGGAATTAGCCCCTCGTGCAGCACGCTGAGTTTGCAGACGTCGCCTTGCGGGGTGATCGAGTAGGTCACTTTCGAGGAGTGTGCCGATCCCGGCTCCCATTGCGGTTCGAAGGTCGTCACCAGCTTGTGCGGAGGATCGACCTCCAGCACCTTGCCCGAAAGCATCACGAAATCGCCCTCGCCAACGTATTTGTAGTCCGACCCGACCTCGGTGATGCCTTCCACCGCGGTGCCAAAGTAATACTGGCTGGTCATCGCGCCATCGGTCAGCGCCTGCCAAAGGCGATCAGGAGTCGTCTTGATGTAGACCTCGTAGATGTGCGTCGCGGTCTCAGTCACGGAAATGGTCCTTTCAATATCAATGAGAACGTAATCGGGTTAGCCGGCCGTAACGGCGGGTGATTCCAGATAGGTCTTGAGGGCTGAGAAGATGCGCGCCCAGCCATCCGAGAAGCCATCGAAGGTCGGATCGCCGACAACCAGGCCCTCATGCCGAAGCGTGAGTTTGCACATGCCATCGTCGGGCGTGATCTCGTACGTGACGGTTGTTTCGATGGTGCTATCGGCGAAGTGGGGGATGAACGTGGTGACCAGCTTCCTGGGCGGATCCACTTCAATCACCCGGCCATCGATGAACGGTTTGCCACTGGCTCCCGCGAGTCGGTATTCCTCTCCGACCGCCGTCATGTTTTCCGCTCTGGCACCGAAGTAGTAGTTCACCGTATCGTCGCCGTCGGTCAACGCCTGCCAGAGGCGCTCCGGAGTGGTGCGGATGTAGATCTCGTAGACGTGGGTAGTTGTCTCAGCCAACGGTTGTGTTTCCTCCAATTCGTACTTGAGTCGGGTAAGCGCACCGGTGAATGTGCCCGCGTACTTGCTGACCCACCGATCGTAGACCTGCTGAATCGGGACCGGGTTCAGGTAATGCATTCGCTCGCGTCCAACCTTGACGCTGGTGATCAGACCGGCTTTCTCCAGCAACTGGAGATGCTTCATCACACCGAATCGCGACATCGGGAGGACCGACTGCAGCTCCGTCATGGTCTGGCCATCTTCCCGGAAGAGGGCATCGAGCAACGTACGCCTGCCCGGATCTGCCAATGCCTTGAAGATTTCGTCCATGATGCGTTTCTGCCGGACCTCGGGATAGTCGTTCAGTGCGAACCCGATCTGCGGGCGGGAAGTGCCTCCCGGATTGGGTGACCCAATTGTCACCTATCGAATGGACAATTGCCCGGTCGAGCTCAACCGGGCATGCAAACAACATACGTGACTCTTTGGTCACCTGTCAATACCCTGGGCGATTTCCTGCTGGAATGCGGACTCTGTCGTGCGAAGATGCCGTATCTACAGTTCTGGCGACAAGACAGGAGATCCGGCATGGCAACGTTCGATTTGGTCATTACCGGCGGGACCCTCATCGATCCTGAGCAGGGGATTCATGACCGCCGCGATGTTGCCTTCTCCAACGGCCACGTCACCGCCGTCGCTGGGGCGATCGATCCTGATCAGGCGACGCACTCCATCAACGCAAGTGGAAAGTGGGTCGTACCTGGCCTGGTTGATGCCCACGTTCACGTCTTCGAGGGCGTCTCGCACTACGGCATCAATCCGGATGCAACCTGCCTCGCCCATGGCGCGACCACCGTTGTCGATGCGGGTTCCGCTGGCGCCGATACCTTCGATGGCTTCCGCAAATACGTGATCGAAGCGAGCGCGACCCGAATCCTCGCCCACATGAACATCTCGTCAATGGGCATGATCTCCCGCGAGATCGGCGAGCTGGACGACATCAAGTGGGCAAGCGTTCCCAAAGCATTGGCGGCCATCGAGAAGCACCGGGATGTCGTGCTGGGCGTCAAGGTGCGCCTGACCCGGGAAGCGCTGGTCGGCAAGGAGGCGGGACTCAAACCGCTCTTCCTGGCCCGGGAAGCAGCCGATGCCGCCGGTCTGCCGATCATGGTCCACCCGCAGAACTCATGGGCGGACTCGATCGATCAGGTGGTTGAGGTGATGCGCAAAGGCGATGTCCTGACCCACATGTATCACAGCGATCCGCACGGCATTCTCGATGAAAACGGCCGGATTCGGGAATCGATCCAGCGCGCCCATGACCGCGGCGTCATCTTCGATGTCGGGCACGGCGAGGGATCGTTCGATTGGTCCGTCTGCGAATCGGCTCTGGCCCAGGGATTCGGGCCGACCACGATCTCGTCCGACCTGCATCACTACAACGTGAACGGGCCGGTCTTCGATCTGCTGACCACGGTGGCCAAGTTCCTGCATCTCGGTATGCCCCTCGACGAGGCAATTGCTCGCGTCACGACGGTTCCGGCCGGGGTGATCGGGCTGGCAGGCAAGGCAGGGACCCTCAAGGTCGGGGCATTCGGTGACGCGGTCGTCCTGAACCCGGTCGAGGGCGCATTTGACCTGATCGATTCACGCCAAGTGGTTCGGACCGGGACTTTGCGCCTGGTTCCGGACGTGGTGGTCAAGGGCGGAGCAATTGTTCAAGGTCGCAACTAGTATCTACGGTATCTTTCCAATGCTTCTCGTCCTCATCAATTAGGGCACATCGGCGTTACTGCCACTTGAGGTCCAGTCACACGCTATTCGCCTGAGTCTCAC
>CAVZSG010000005.1:0-529467 GCA_963777865.1 uncultured Chloroflexia bacterium
AAGACACGAGGTCGTCGGTCAGCTCGATGAAGGTCCGATCGACGACGCCGGCGTCGCCGATCGCGATACGGGTTTCGGCGTCTTTCCGCGATTTGGCTCCGATCTGGACCCACAGTTCCTTGAGCTTGACCGCCTTGTTGCGATCGTCTGGCTCGAGGAGATCGGCGGCCTTGCGCGCGACGAGTCCCTGACCATGCCGGTCGCGGTCCGGAAAACGACGCGTTCGCCGACCAGAATCTGCGGATCCCGCCGCCGATCTCGTCGACCCACAGGTCTTCCTCCGGATCGTATGTGTGACCGGATGCCGATTTCGTCGATGTGGCCATTGACCAGAACGGTCGGTGCGGTGGCGTCGACCCTGACCCGGCGTACGGTTGCCAGTCCGGTCGCGGTCGATTTCATCCGCCCGGCCGGTTGCTTAGTCGCGCAACAGCGACTACCTCACGTTCGTATCCGGATCGTACCTGGGTCGCGATCAGGGTCTTGGGTCGGTTCCGTCGGTCTTCGTTCATTTCCCGCTGCATCCCTGCTCGCTATTGGCGCGTCCGCCAGCGGTGCTCGTCCGGCTCTGCCGGGATCATCGCTTGACTCAGTTTCGGCAGGACCGGATTGTGGATTTGGGGGTCGGTGAATTCTCTGTGGGTTGCACGTGAACGGTCGACGGATTCTGTCCTGATTCCCACTCGACGGCTCCACGACTACGGTTGCGACCACGGTGCACCCAGACAGGGTCTACCGGCTCAACAGGCTCTTTTGGCTCAGGGTCGGCGGTTTGGGGATTCGGGTTTTCGATGAGCCCACTCGAAGAGCGTCGCCGGGAGGGCCGGAGTCAGGATTGCGACATCTATTCCGACGTGATGACTGCTCCTCCGTGGTTGGACCAGGAAAAGGAGCACGGATTCGAGTTTTTTCGGTACCTTCGCGCGCTTCGCCTGGGTCACCCTTCGCCGATTCCGGAACCCGATCGACTCAAAGACCGTTTCGCGAAGCTTAGCAACTACGTGGCGGAAATGGCGAAGGCGCGTGTTCGGTGTGTCTCCTCGACAAACGGTTCCAGGATCCATCTGCGTACGCTCGAAGAGATTGACGATGAGCGGAGATGCCCTTTCGCTTCGTCGGACCAGCTACTGATAGACGATGTAGCGGTCGCTGTATCGGCCGGTATGACGGTCGATCCTGCCGATGCTCGGCGAGTTTGCGGCGGGTGTTGATATCGAAGGCGACGTAGCCGCCGGGGAGCGGGCTGGAAAGGACCGTTCGGAGAACGTCGCCGATCTCAGCGGTTGGGCGGGGTGATTGACCGCGTCGTAGAGAGCAGGTGCAGAGATCGACCTCGCGTTCGAGTACGAAGTCGGTCATGTCCACTTCGATCCAGGGGATGTCCAGGTTCTCGGATTGGCCACGTTCGCGCAGCGATCGACGGCGATCTCCGGGGACCTGTCCAGCCCAGTCACGGCCTTGCCCGAGTCGCGCAAACGGGTCGTTGCGGCTCCCAGTTCCGCAGGCGGTCAAGGATCGAGATCTGGGGTAAGCCGGCCAGCTCCAGTTGGGTCGAGCAGGTGGACACCGCGCTCGCTCGCCGAAGACCCGCTGACCGATCTGGTCGGGATGGCGAGCGTAGGCTGAGTTAATGGGGTCCCTCGCTCGCATCCGGCACTCGTCCAAGCTGTTGCGGGTCCATTCGCCTATGGCTTCCAGTTTGTCCACGTTCGACCGGTTCGATTCCGGCGCATCGAAGTGGCGAATGACCGCCTCGGTCGCGACATGCCGGCGCACCCGGAGCGAACGGGCAGCCGCCCGAGGCCACCCACACCGATCGACACGCCGAATCCCGGCCTCGGTCCAGCTGAACATTCTCAAGAGCCTGACCGAACGTGTGGTCCCGTGAAGGACGAGCCGGTCAATTGCGAGGCGATCCAGAACGGCGAGAGGAATTGTTCGACGGCGGCTCGCTGGCACGACCGACCGTGTCGCAGATCGCGACTTCATAGCAGCCCCGATCGCCAGCAATCGCTCGGTGATGCTGATGGCAGTTTCAGGGTCGACGTCGCCGGTAAACGGGCAGAACGAACGCAACCGAAAGCGCGCCGCGAACTGCTACGCCGTCCTCAATGCGCGCGACATGATCGGGGCGAATCGCTCGAACGACTCGTCGATCGTGCAGCGGATATTGGCCTGACTGAATGCGTCGGTTGCGGCGGTGAATATCTCGATCGTCGTTGCACCGGCGGCCAACGCCCGATCGTACCCGCGTTCGTTCGGGACCAGGCTGATCACCCGGTCGAAGCGCGATTGGTCAAGGGCAGGAAGCACCTGGTCGGCGTCGGCAAGTTGAGGAATTGCGTTTGGATTGACGAAGCTGGTTGCTTCGATTCGGCGAACACCAGCATCGGCGAGACGGTTGATCAGCTCCAGTTTGGTCTCGACGGAAAGCGCTACCGGTTCGTTCTGGAGTCCGTCCCTCGGTCCGACTTCGACGATGGTGACCGAGGCGGGATCACGCACGGGCAGCGGCAACCACACGACCAGCCTCGGTGATCGTGACGTCGTAGTCCCGTTCGGCGGCCTCTCGGGTCACGATTTGGTTACGGATATCGCGTTCGATGTCGGCTGGATCGCGCAGCGCCGGATCACCCAGTCCACCGCCGCCGGGAAGATCGAGATAGATCTCGACGTCTGGCTCCAGGTCACGCGTGCCCTTGCGGGTGATGATCTCGCCGGTCGAGAACTGGACAATCGCTTTCGCTCCGTCCGCACCGCCGTCGTACCCCTTGGGGGCGTTGTAGACGCGGTCAAAGAGGGGAGCGAACCGGTACGAGCGATTGGTCCGAACGCTGAGTTTCAGTCGCTGCCCACAACCACCACGGAATCTGCCCGCGCCGCCTGAATCGGGTCGGAGCGAGCGTTCCCACATCACGACCGGGGAAAGTTGCTCGATGACCTCGGCAGGGACGCCGGCGATACCGCTCGGGAACGCGGTGGCATGCAACCCGTCCTTGGTTGGTCGCGCTCCGGTTCCACCGCAGGAGAACCAGACGTAGGTGAACGGATCATTGTCGAGGTCGTATCCAGTGAATTGCAGGTTCCAGATATTGGCGGAACCTTCGGCAAGAACGCGATGCGGAATCACTTCAGCGAGTGCGCCGAACACGACACCCGGCAAGAAAGTGACCGAGGATGTGCCGTGCTGCGACCGGAGCCGGTTTAACGGCGTGCAGGATGCAGCCTTCGGGTGCGGTGACGTGGACTGGTCGGAAGCTGCCTTCGTTGTTCGGCACTTCAGGGGCGAGCGCGCACTTGAGGGCGTAGGTTGTGTAGGCGTGGGTGTAATTCAGGACGACGTTGATACCGCGTGAGCTGGCCGGTGAACTTCCGGCCCAATCGACAAAAAGTTCGTCACCGCGCTTCTCGATCCGAACGTGCAGTTTGACCGGCTCCTCGTAGCCATCGGCGATCACTTCGTGCTCAAGAACGGTGTCTGGCAGGGCGGCGATTGCCTTGCGCATCGCCCGCTCGGAGCGCTCGATGATTTCGTCGCCAAGCGGGACGAGTGAGTCCATACCGAACTCAGTCATGAACTCGATAAGGCGAGCGACGCCGACATCGTTGCCAGCGACCTGCGCATAGATATCGCCGAGGACCGGTTCTGGCGTGCGGACGTTGGTCTCGACGATCCGGAGCAGCTCGCGGTTGGGAACACCCTCAGCGAAGAGCTTGGTGATCGGGATGTAGAGCCCTTCCTCGAACATGGAGCGGCCGTCGGTGGACAGGCCGATTCCGCCGATATCGAGTACGTGGCAGCAGTTGCCGAAGAAGCCAACCAGTCGCTCGTTGTGGAAGGCCGGTGTGATGACCGTAATGTCGTGCAGGTGGCCCGAGGTCATCTGGGGATCGTTGGTGACCAGAACGTCGCCTGGTTTGAGCGTTTCGGGTGGGTATTCGGCGAGGAAGTGGTGGATGCAGGTGGCCATCGCGTTGATGTGACCGGGAGTACCGGTCACGGCCTGGGCGAGCATGTAGCCGCGTTCATCGAAGACGCCGGCCGAGAGATCGCCAGCTTCACGAACGATGCTCGTGAAGCTGGTCCGCATCAGGGCCTTGGCTTGCTCATTGACGACCGCAATCAGGCGATTCCACATGACTTCAAGCTGAATCGCGTCAAACTGCATTGCTGATCCTCACCAAAGTAGGGAGAGCCGCTGAAAGATACTCAGCGGCTCTCGTAGTTTGACTAGCAGGTCGGCGTTGGCGTCTCGGTTGCTTCCGGACTGGCCTCAGGCGAGCCTTCAGCGGTCGCGGTTGCGGTGCTCGTCGGTTCGACCACCGGGCTGCCATCCGCAGATGTTGCGGTTGCGGTTGGACTTGGAGTCGTTGCGCAGAACGTCGCGGTCAGGTCGACGGGCGGTACAACGACTGGTTCAGTCGCAGTCGGAGCGGCAACCGTTTCGGTTGGTGGCACAGCGGTCTCGGTCGGCGCCGGCGTCTCGGTTGGCGGAACCATGGTTGCCGTCGGTGGCACCGCTGTCTCAGTCGGCGGAACCACGGTTGCTGTCGGTGGGACAGCTGTTGCGGTTGGAGGCACTGCGGTGGCCGTCGGCGGAACAGCAGTTGCGGTCGGCGGGACAGCCGTGGCCGTCGGTGGCACAGCGGTCGCGGTCGGCGGGACTGCCGTGGCGGTTGGTGGGACAGCAGTTGCGGTTGGAGGCACTGGCGTGGCCGTCGGTGGGACAGCAGTTGCGGTTGGCGGCACTGCGGTGGCCGTCGGTGGGACAGCAGTCGCCGTCGGCGGCACAGCGGTTGCCGTTGGTGGGACAGCCGTCTCGGTCGGTGGAATAGCAGTCTCAGTTGGTGGCACAGCCGTTTCGGTCGGAGCGGCCACAGTTTCAGTTGGCGCCGCAACAGTGTTTGTCGCTGCTGGTACTTCAGTTGCGGGCTCGGTCGTTGGAGCTGCGATTGTCGCCACCGGCTCAGTCGGAGCGGATTCGCCGCCCTGGTTGCCCGAGTCACGACCACAGGCGGCCAGGACAAAAAGCGCAACCAAAAGCATGGCTGCATATCGAGTGATTCTGCCGACAGACATCTGCTTCATCGAGCTACTCCCCCGGATCGTCCCTTGCGAATGCGTTTCCGCACGACTGTGTGTGATTCCGAATGTGTCTGGTTGAATCCTACGCAGCATGTGCCCAATCGGCAAACGTATCAGTCGCGGTTTAACGGCATTTTCACGACGATGCTACGGCTTTCGTCGATCGACACATGCGCACCGACCCCGATTATCGATGTAGATTCGCGTTCTTCGATCACACACGGTCCTTCCAGCTCGTAGCCAACCGGCAGTTCATATCGTGAATAGACGGGAACCGAGACCTTGCCGCCGGATTCGGGGAGGTAGATCTCACGGTGCGTGACGGTAACTTCGCCGCCGGTTTCGATTGCTCCCGACGCGAAGAGATTGCCCGCCTCTTCATTCTCGGCACGAACGACCATTCTCCAGGTCATTGCCTCGACCGGGTTTCCGGTTGGGGTGCGACCGTAGAGCCGGGTGTACTCCTCGGCAAACCGCTGCTCGATCTCAGAACGGGAATCGGCTGAGAGCGTGCCGTCCGGGAGGGTGACCCGAACATCGTGCCCCTGACCCACGTAACGAAGTTCGGCACTGCGCTCGAAGACGATGTCCGCCTCGGCAACGCCTGCCTGCTGCAGGATCGCGCGGCCCTCGCGCTCCATCTCGTCGAGGCGTCCGTTGATGATCGACCAATCTGCCGATTCCAGCTTGCAGACATACGAGCGAACGAAATCGAATGCGACTGGCGCAACCAGGAAGCCGATCGTGCTGCCGACTCCCGCGCCGTACGGGATGATCACTTCGGGTGAACCGAGGATTTCGGCGACGCGATAGGCATGAACCGGGCCCGCTCCACCAAATGCGTACATCGGGTACTTCGCGGGATCCTTACCTTGCTCGACCGCGTGCATCCGGGCGGCCGAGGCCATTTGCTCGTTGACAACAGCGTGGATGCCCCAGGCCGCCCCGAGGGCGTCCTTGTCGATCTCTGCGCCAAGCGTCGCGAGTGATTTCTCCGCGCCGTCCAGATCGAGATCCATGCCGCCGCCGAGGAAGTAGTCCGGATTCAGATATCCGAGATAGAGGTCAGCATCGGTGACCGTCGGTTGCGTTCCGCCGCGGCCGTAACAAACTGGCCCTGGCTCGGCCCCGGCGCTATCCGGTCCGACTTTGAGCAGGCCCATCGAATCGACTCTGGCGATGCTACCTCCACCGGCTCCGATTTCGATCAATTCGATCACGGGAACGCGAATCGGAAGACCGCTGCCCTTTTTGAAGCGGTAGACGCGATTGACCTCGAATTCAGGTGAGATCGACGGACGGTTGTCATCGACCAGACACGCTTTCGCTGTCGTCCCGCCCATGTCGAAGGAGAGGAGCGAACTGCGGCCACTCTGCTTGCCGTGATACGCGGCGGCGATTGCACCAGCGGCAGGTCCGGATTCGACCAGGCGGATCGGATAACGACGCGCCGTCTCGATCGTGCTCAGACCGCCGGACGAGATCATGACGTAGAGCGGCGCGGTAATTCCCAGGTCAATGATCGATTGCTGGAGGCGTTGCAGATAGTCGGCTACGATCGGGCGGGCATAGACATTGGCGATGGTCGTGGATGTACGCTCGAATTCGCGGATTTCCGGCACGACGTCGCTGGAGAGCGAGAAGAGCAAGCCGGGCGCGTGCTCCTCGATGATTGCCCCGACCTGCCGCTCTGACTCCGGCGTTCTGGTAGCTGTGCAGCAAGGAGACCGCTATCGCCTCGACGCCCTGGGCGAGGAGTTCGTCGACCCGCTGGCGGACTTCGTCGGCATTGACCGGTCGCTGGATCGAGCCATCCGAGAAGGTGCGCTCGTCGATTTCGAGCCGCAGGTAGCGGGGGACAAGCGGTTCTGGCAGGTCGATGAAGAGGTCGTACAGGTCGTACCGATGCTCACGGCCAATCTCGACCGCGTCCCGGAACCCCTTGGTCGTGATCAGTCCGGTGATCGCTCCCTTACGCTCGATCAGCGCATTGGTGACCAGCGTAGTTCCGTGCACGATCTGGCGGACGCGGGATGGCTCGACGCCGGAATCGTTCAGGAGAATCGACGAGACCCTCGAGGACCGCGAGTGACGGATCCTGCGGGGTGGTCAGCGTCTTGTGGACGGCGAAGGTGTTGTTGACCGGATCGACCAACAGGAAATCGGTGAAGGTGCCGCCGATATCGATGCCAATTTGTACGCCGTTTCGCAGGTCCGAATCAGTGCTCATGCGTTGGAATCGATCTCCGCTGGTGGCGAGTGAATGTCAGTCGCTAAAGGCTAACCGAACCTGAATCGAGACGCATGGGTCATGACGCGAATCACTCGTGGCACAATCCGGTTCCATTGGCTGTAAATGATCATGCAAGGAATGTCTGTGCGCGCTGGTGTTGCCTACTTCGGGAATCGAACGCTTCGGTATGTCCAGTCTGATCTGGAGGATATGAAGGCGTCCGGATTTGACTATGTCGTCCACTGCTTCACCGAGAGTGATCTGCTTGATGGGCTCGAAGGCATGCGCGAGATCGTGCGGATTTCGCATGAGATTGGCCTCGAGGTGCAGATGGATCCATGGGGCGTGGCCGGCGTGTTCGGTGGCGAGGCGTTCAGCAAGTTCACTGCCTGGGAAATGGATTCGGCCCAGGTGCTGGCGGACGGCTCACGCGTCGGAATCGGCTGTCTCTACGATCCCAAGGTGCGTGCTTTCCTGCATCGGTGGATAGACGCGGCGATCGATATCGGCACCGATGTGTTGTTCTGGGACGAGCCGCACTGGTTTCCCGGGGATCTCTGGTTCTTCGGTGAGCGTCGGGGAGACGAGGCGGTGCGCTGGAGTTGCCGATGTGATCGCTGTCGGGAGCGATTCGAAGCGCAATTCGGCTATGAGATGCCGACCGCGTTCACAGAGGAGGTAATCCAGTTCCGGATCGATGCCGTGATGGACGTCGTAAAGGATGTTCTGGAGTACTCGGATGGTCGCGGTGTGACCCAGACGCTCTGCTTGCTGCCGCATGGTCAGTTTCACAAGCTGGTCAATTTGCCGGACTGGACTCCGTTCGCTCAGTTGCCACAAATCGACACGTTTGGCACCGATGCCTACTGGCGGGTCAATCCGCCGATTCCGATGGAGCCATTCCTGAGCGACAACGCCAAAGAGGTTGCCCGGTTGTGCGATCAGTTCGGCAAGAAGAGTCAGTTCTGGATTCAGGGGTACAACTTCCCGGCTGGTGCTGAATGGGAAGCGGCCAAGGCGATCGAAATTGCGGTCGACCACGGGATTACCGATTTGCCGGTTTGGGCGTATCGCGGGTGCGAGGCGATGAGTCGATTGTGGCCAGGTGACATCGACGCAACCTGGCATGCGATTGTGCAGGCGCTGGCCGAGGCAAGGGAGCGAACAGCATGACGAGTGCCGCGGAACTGAACCCCGATTTCGTCGCGTATAACGAGACGCAGGAACCGGCTGATCGGGAAATCTGCGACATGCTCCTCAGCGAAATCACCCGAAACATGACCGGAGCGACCAGCAAGATCTGGCACGGATCGCCGGTCTGGTTTCATCGATGGCAATCCGGTCGTCGGGTATCACAAGCTCAAGGGCTGCATCCGGGTGTTGTTCTGGAGCGGACAGTCATTCGATGAGCCCGGACTTCATCCGGAAGGCACATTCAAGGCGGCCGAGAAGCGGTACCGCTCGGTCGCCGATGTGGACCTGGATGAACTCGCTGGCTGGCTGGAGAAGTCCAAGACCATCCAGTGGGATTACAAGAACATCCGCAAGGCCAAGGGCAACTTGCAGCGATTGACCTAACTCACGCGTACGTCGAGATTGTGTCGTGGCAAACGTAGGCCAGGGAATGTACGTACAATTGACACACTTTTTCAGCACGACTAAGTTGCGACTAATCCATTCGGGAGTCGAGTTTCGGCTCAGCAATTGAACTGGCCAACGTGGCCAGGTGATGTTCATGGTTAGTCCACAGGAGGTCGCGATGGCACCAGTTGATTTGAGTGAGCAACTCGCCAATCCCACAACCCGACGAACGATAGTCACCACCGGCGCCAAGCTGGCGTATGCGGCGCCACTTGTCGCGGCCAGTTTCAAGCTCACTTCGATGAGTGCTGGAGCGGTCAGCCCGAACGGAGCATGCGAGACGTTCGTTTGTGGCAACGGGCCATGCGTTGATACGGGCGAAATTCTCAAGAACTGCTACTGCTTCGAAACTGTTGAGAAGCCAGGTGCAGGACTTTGTCTTGGCAACTTCCTTTGCGGTGGTACGGAATGCAAGTCCGATTCCGATTGCGGCGGCGGGACCTGTGTCACAAACACATGTTGTGGCCAAGGCGTTCAGCTTTGCGCACCGGCCTGCGGATCGCAGACTAACGGCCTGACCTCTGAGGGAGGCTTGACAGCCGGCGGTTGATTCACCGGTCTGGAAGGAATGACTTGGAGAGATCGGAGAGCCGAAAGGCTCTCCGATTTCGTGCATCCTGCAAACATCCGCTCTTGATCCTGGTCCGATTTCGGCAAAGTGAGTTCGGCGAATTTGGATTCGGGTCCAAATAGCTAAGTCGCCAGTAAAAAGGGGGAACTCGCGAATGCCGGCGCTATCCGTGCAAATTCAAGCCGAGGGTGTTCCGGTTTGGCGCCGTTAACACGCCGGGGCGTACAGGGGCCATGCAATCCGGTCTCATGCACCGGGTTGCCTGTTAAGCGGATTCACGCTTGTCGTGGTAGATGCGGAAGATCAAAACGCAATTCAAGTTCACGTCGCAAAAGGGCTAAGAAGGCGCACAACAGGTCTGCCGTCACGAGTGTACGTACAATTGACACACTTTTTCAGCGGCACTACCTTGTGACTAATCCATACATGAGTCGGTTTCGGCTCAGCAATTGAACTGGCCAACGTGGCCAGGTGATGTTCGTGGTTAGTCCACAGGAGGTCGCGATGGCACCAGTTGATTTGAGTGAGCAACTCGCCAGTCCAACAACCCGGCGAACAATCGTCACAACCGGAGCGAAGCTGGCCTATGCAGCTCCACTGGTTGCTGCCAGTTTCGAGCTCTCGATGGTTGGAGCTGGAGCTGTCAGCCCGGGCGGAGCTTGCGAGACATTTAGATGTGGCGGTGGACTTTGCGCAGAAGTGAACGGCAATGTCTGTGCGTGCTTCGAATTGGTGGAGAAGCCAGGCGCCGGGATCTGCAATGGTGACTTCAAGTGTTCCACTGCAACTCCGTGCAAGTCAAACGCTGATTGCGGCGGTGGAACTTGTGTCACGAACACATGTTGCGGCCAGGGCGTTCAGCTTTGTGCACCACCGTGTGGCACGATCCTCCAGGGTGTCGAGAGCACGGGTCTGACGGCGTCTGGCCGGTAGAACTCATCGTCAATCAATCTGTGGGGGGCCGATGTGGCCTCCCACTTATGATTTAAGCTGCAGACCAGGTTGACTCAGTTATCCTGTGCTGCTAGCATCCTGACTGCAATTGAAGAGCGCGTTGATCGGAAGAGAGTACGCACGTTTTCAATCACCCAAGCGAACCCGAGACGGTGAGAGTCGGGCGGTGGTTGTGTGCTGAAATGGGTCCGAGAGCAGATTCCCGAACGACCGAGATGGTCTGGTAGGCGAATCCGGAGGTCTCCCCGATACAGGAGAACGCATATCGGCCCTACCTGGCCCGTATGATTGAGTGGAGGCACTAGCCTCAACAAGGGTGGCACCGCGGATATGACTCCGTCCCTTACCGGGATCGGAGTTTTTTGTTGTCCGCAGAATGGTGAAACCAATGCAAGCTGCTGTAACCGCACCTGTACCGAACCGGCTCAGTCCGGAACCGACGCCTTCGCGATCGGTGATTCGGGACTGGCTTGCTTCGACCGGGCAGCGACCCTCCCTGATCCCGATCTACCGCGAAATCATGGCCGATTCCGAGACGCCGGTTTCCGCCTTCACGCGTATCCAGCAGGGACGCCCAGGATTCATTCTCGAGAGCGTCGAGGGTGGAGAGCGGATAGCCAGGTATTCGTTCATTGGTGCTGGTCCGTTTGGCCAGATCAAGCTCGACGAGGGCAACGCGTCGATCACCATAAACGGCGAGACCCGTGAAGAGACGTATTCCGATCCATTGACGTTGCTCGAGGATTTGCTCGCTGGATACAAGGCGGAGACGGTACCGGGCGTAGCGCTCCCGCGCTTCCTGGGCGGTGCAGTTGGCTACCTGGGGTATGAGGCAGTCCGGGCATTTGAGCCACGGGTTGGACTTGGCCAGTGGACCAGGACTTGGACTATCCGGATGCGGAGTTCATGCTGGTCGATTCCCTGCTGGTGTTCGACAACGTTTCGCGCACTATCAAGGTCGTGTCGCACCTCAACCTTGAGGTCCATGACGATCTCGATCAGGCATATGACGAGGCCACTGCGAAGATTGAGGCGCTGGTCGCGTTGCTGCGAGCTCCGATGCCGCCAATGCCGTCGGGCGGAGCGGCCGTAAACAGCACGGTTGAAGAGCGGCGCAAGATCAACACCGATCCGCGCTACTACCGGAGCATGGTCGAGCAGGCGAAGGAGGATATCGGCGCGGGTGATATTTTCCAGGTCGTCCTTTCCCAGCGGGTCGATGTCGAGACACCGGTCAATCCATTCACCATTTACCGCGCACTGCGAACGGTCAATCCCAGCCCGTACATGTTCTACCTGGACTTCATCGAGCATCAGATAGTTGGCGCATCACCGGAGCTGCTGGTGCGGGTTGAGGACGGCGTTGTCACGAACCACCCGATTGCCGGGACTCGGCCCAGAGGTGCGGATGCAGCCGAGGACGATCGGAACGCCGCTGAGCTGCTCGCGGACGAAAAGGAGCGGGCCGAGCACATCATGCTGGTCGACCTGGGCCGGAACGATGTCGGTCGCGTCTCCAAGCCGGGGACTGTACATGTGCCACGGATGATGGAGATCGAGAAGTTCTCACACGTCATGCACATCGTCAGCAATGTCGAGGGGCAGATCCGCGACGAATTCAGTCCGCTGGATGCGCTACGGGCGTGTTTCCCGGCAGGGACCGTCTCAGGCGCACCGAAGGTCCGGGCCATGGAGATCATTGCCGAGCTTGAGGTCGATCGCAGAGGGGTGTATTCAGGCGCGATCGGGTACGTCAGCTTCAATGGGACGATGGACACCTGTATCGCGCTCCGGACCCTGGTCTACAAGGACGGTGTCGCGTCGCTGCAAGCCGGTGGTGGCATTGTTCTGGACAGTACCCCGGATGGCGAATACGCCGAGTGTTTCCACAAAATGCGAGCGCTGGTTCGGGCAATCGAATTGGCAGAGTCAATCGAGATTTCGGAGGTCGCACGATGATTTTGCTCATCGATAACTACGATTCATTTACCTACAACCTGTACCAGCTGCTCAGTGAACTGGGTTCAGACGTCGTTGTAGTACGCAACGACATGATTACCGTCGATGAAATCAAGGCGCGACGCGATGAATTCGAGCGGATCGTGATCTCGCCGGGACCATGTACTCCGGCGGAAGCGGGCATCTGCGTCGAATTGATCCAGCGAATGGCTGGCGACATTCCGATGCTTGGTGTTTGCCTGGGTCACCAGTCGATCGGGGCGGCGTTTGGCGGCAAGGTTGTCCGCGCGCCAGTTGTTCTGCACGGCAAGACATCGGAGATTTCGCACGCAAATGTCGGAGTTTTTGCTGGACTACCGAATCCGTTCACTGCGACCAGGTACCACTCGTTGATCGTTGAGCGGGAGTCGCTTCCGGCCGAACTGGAAATTACCGCCGAGACGGCTGACGGCACGATCATGGGATTGCGTCACAGATCGCTACCGGTCGAGGGAGTTCAGTTCCATCCGGAGTCGATTCTGACGCCGGATGGAAAGCAGCTTCTGGCGAATTTCATCGGTGCGGGTTCTGTTCGGGTAACCGAGCCGGAACCTGCTCTGATCGGGTACTAGACCGTGACGGATGCAACAATCGATATCTCGTCATTCATCCGGACCGTATCGGCAGGCGGAGTTCTGGATCGAGCCAGCGCGCATGAGGTCATGCGCGACGTCATGGCCGGTGCGGTGTCCGAGATCCAGATTGCCGGCTTGTTGATCGCGCTTCGGACCCGAGGAGAAACGCCGGAAGAAGTTGCCGGCTTCGCGGAGGCGATGCGCGGTCATTCCCGAAAGGTTGAACTCACGGTCACGGGGCAACCAGTCGTGGACACCTGTGGAACCGGCGGCGACGGACACGGTACCTTCAATGTCTCGACCACGGCTGCGTTCGTGATCGCGGGTGCTGGCGTAGCAGTGGCGAAACATGGTAACCGGGCAGCATCGAGTCAGACCGGTTCGGCCGATCTGCTGGAAGCGCTCGGGGTTGCAATTTCGGCAATCCGGAACAGGTGGCCCGGTCGATCGAGGATGTGGGTTTCGGCTTCATGCTCGCCCCGGAATATCACCCGGCTATGCGACATGTCATGCCGGTTCGACGTGGTTTGGGCGTGCCGACGGTGTTCAACATCCTCGGCCCGCTCTGCAATCCGGCTGGCGTTACGCGGCAGGTGATTGGCGTGCGGAACGCAGAGATCGCCCACCTGATGGCCAACGTGCTTCTGCAGCTGGGGAGCGAGCGAGTCCTGATCGTGACTTCGTCGGAGGGCGCCGACGAATTGACGTTGACTGGGCCGAATCAGGTGATTGATCTGGACAGCAGTCGCGGAGGAGCAGCCGAGTACGGTCTCGACCCGACCGAACTGGGGTTTGCGGCCGTTCCATTGTCGGAAATCAGGGGCGGGACGGCTGCCGAGAATGCCGCAATTACGCGGGCGATTCTGGACGGTGAGAGCGGTCCACACCGGGATACCGTCCTGTTGAACGCAGCCGCTGGTTTGGTCGCGTCCGGGACTGTTGGCGATTTCGGGTCGGGCGTTGCGAAGGCGGCTGAGTCGATCGATTCCGGCGCGGCAAAGCGGGTGCTGGAGGGACTGGTTGCCCTGAACACGGAGAGTGCGGTCGGATGAATCAGGTCAAGGAAACCGGGACCATCCTGGATCGGATCATCGCGCAGACCCGGATCGATGTTGATGCTCGCAAGTTGGTCAGGTCGTACGCCGATCTTGAGCAAGCGGCCGCTGATATTCAGGTCCTGGCGTCGCTGAAGTCGGGTTTGGAGCGGCCAGGAACGTCGGTGATCGCCGAGTTCAAGCGGGCGTCGCCGTCAAAGGGCAGGTTCCCGGTCCAGATTGAGCCACAGGTGCTGGCGGCTGACTACGCGGCTGGCGGTGCGATCGGGATGAGCGTCCTGACCGACGAGCCGTTCTTTCAGGGGTCGCTTGCTGATCTGACGGCCGCAGCGAAGGTTGCGCACGCTGCAGAGCCCAAAGTCGCAGTGCTCCGCAAGGATTTCATCATCGACGAGTATCAGATTCTGGAGGCGAAACTGGCCGGTGCTGACGCGATTCTGCTGATCGTGGGCGTGCTGGATGGGGATCGACTGACGCAGCTCTACGATTTCGCGACCGGGCACGGACTTGATGTGCTGACCGAAGTTCACACCGAGGCAGAGCTGGAGATTGCGGCGGAGTGTGGCGTTGCGATCATTGGAGTGAACAATCGCGACTTGCACACGTTCAACGTCGACCTCGCGACGACCGAACGTCTGGCCGCACTTCGACCGTGCAGACGCATTGTTGGTCGCCGAGAGCGGAATTTCTTCACCGGGATGATGTGGTTCGACTTGAGGCCTGCGGTGTCGACGGGGTGCTGGTAGGCGAGTCGATTGTGCTTGCAGACGACCGTGTGGCGGCAATCAGGGCGTTACGGGGGGTCGAGTCGTGATCACGCCGGGATCGGTCAAAATCTGTTCGCTGCGTCGGACTGAGCATGCCGAAATGGTGGTTGCGGCCGGGGCGGACATGTTTGGTCTGATTTTCGTCGAGCACGCCTGGCGCAAGATCACTCCGGTCGATGCGCGGGAGGTTGTTGCCGAGGTTCGTCGACTAAGTCCTGATCGAGCGATTCGTTCGGTTGGTGTTTTCGTCGGGTCGAGCCCGGACGAGATCAACCGAATTGCTGATCAGGTTGGACTTGATATCGCTCAGGTCAACGCCATAGATCTGCCGGACGATCTGAGGGAAATCGAACGTCCGGTGATTGCCGTGCTGAGGCCCGAGACTGGTACTGCGCCGGCCGACGTCCTGGAGCAGATTCACGAGTTGACATCCCGCGGCGGTGGACTGGAAGGCATTCTGATCGATGCATTCAGTCCGACTGGCAACGGTGGGCTGGGTGAGCTGAGCGATTGGGATCTGGGGACGCACATCGCGAGTCAGGTGCCGATCGTGCTTGCCGGTGGATTGACTCCTGCGAATGTGGCGCGCGCGATTTCCGATGTCCGACCGATTGGAGTCGATGTCAGTACGGGCGTCGAAACGGACAAGGAAAAAGACCGGGAGAAGATCCTGGCCTTTGTCCAAAATGCTCGCCTGGCGTTCGCTGCGAGAATCAATCGGGTAGGTGAATCTCGTCCCAGGTCGTGAGTCCGCAGACCCAGTTGAGTCCGCGCAGGTGTTCCTCAGACGCGACCAGGAGCAATCCAAGTACGTCGTCGGCGAGTAACCGAACCGGTACGCCCTCGACCAGGAAATCGTTGCCGTCCATTTCGGCGATGACCATCGTTGCGGCGCATTCGAGTACAACCTCCTGGATCGCTTCGGAGATGTCCTCGCGCTCGCTGCCGGTCGTTGTCCGGTACGTTATCTCGGCTGCAAGGCGCCAGTTCCAGACTTCGGCCCGCTCGCGTTCAAGGGCGATGTCATTCTCATCCCGAAGTACGAGCTGATCCAGAAATGCTTCGATCTTCTCAGACGGAATCGGGATGCCATCGAGCAGCCCGGTTGCTTCGTTCTCTGGTAGGGTGAGCTGAAGCTCGTCGGTCATGGCGACCGACCAGGCCAGGGGGACGAGGGCATCCAGTGCCCGTCCGCAAACTTCGAGATCCGACTCGATCAGTTCGCGCTCGCGGTGGTCGTTGAGCACAACCAGTTCTGCCCGGGTAGCGGCGGTGATTGCGCCCTGTTCCATCAGCCAGTTCGCCCATGAATCGCGCTCTTCAAGCGTGTCGTGGTCGGGCCAGATCGCGAGGGCGGTCAGCAGGATGATCCGGCAGCCAATGTCATCCGAGTCGACAAGGTTGATTTCGAGTGAGTCGAGTTCGTCGTCCATCAAGATCCCCTAGACGTTGAAGAGGAAATTGATCGTATCCCCGTCCTGAATGATGTAGGTCTTGCCTTCGCGACGGAATGTCCCGTTTTTCTTGGTTTCGGCGAGTGATCCGGCGGCGATCAGGTCGTCATAACTTGTTACCTCGGCCCGGATGAAGCCGCGCTGAATGTCGGTATGGATTGCTCCGGCCGCCTCGACTGCGGTTGCACCGCGGGGAATAGTCCATGCCCGGCACTCGTCTGGTCCGACGGTGAAGAATGGCATCAGTCCCAGCAAAGCGAACGAGAGGCGAATTACCCGATCCCGGCTGGATTCGGTTATGCCGAGGTCCTCCATGAAAACGGCGGCATCGGCGTCGTCAAGAGCAGCAATCTCGGCCTCAATCTGACCGGCGAGTGAGGCGACTTCCATGCCTGGTCGGGCGAACTGAGCCGAAAGCGTCGACTCGATTGTGGCCGCTTCGGCAATCTGTGATTCGCCGACGTTGACCAGTATCAGCATCGGTTTGGCAGTCAGGAATCCGAATCCGCGCAGGATCTTGGCGTCGTCGGGATCGAGATCGCCGACAACTTCCCGCAGCGGAACTTCGTTCTCGAGCGATTCCTTGAGCCGGGTCAGGACGATCTGCTCGCGCTCGTAGGCCTCTCGCTCGGCACCCTTCATCTTGGGCAACTGAGCAACGACGCGCTGGATGCGCTTCTCGATAATGGCGAGGTCGCTGAAGGTGAACTCCAGGTTCATGGTCTCGATGTCGCGGGCCGGATCAACGCTGCCGTCCGGGTGCGGGAGAGCGTCATCCTCGAACGCGCGAACGACGTGAACCAGCGTATCGGCCTGCTGGAGGTGACCGAGCAGTTGCCCGCTCATTCCCTTCTCGGCCATGCCCTTGGCGATTCCGGCGACGTCGAGATACTGGACGTCCGCCTGCACCTTGCGCTGTGGCTTGAACATCTCGGTCAGGATCTCGAGGCGCGGATCCGGTACTTTGACCGTAGCCAGGTTCGGCTCGTCATTGGCCGACGAGAAGCCGCCGGTCGGCGCGGACGACTTGGTCAGCGCGTTGAAAACGGTGGTCTTGCCGGATGAAGGCAGACCGAGAATTACCAGTTTGGTCGTCACAATCCATGCTTTCTGTCGCGAGAACGTCAACTGAGCACAGTTGAACCTGCAGATTATCAGGTACAGACCCGGTATCCGGCTAATCGGTGATGGATGCGACGCGCCCCGAGGTGATTCTCAGCAGATCTGCGGTGCTCAATCGCAGCAGATCGTCTTCGGTTCCTGCTCCGCCATAGACCACTGACTCGAGTCAGAACGGCGCTGTCGATGATCACGATGGCGTTGGTATCGCGAATCCCGATTGGAGATACGCCGCCGGCCGGGTAGCCGGTCCGTTCGAGCACGAATTCGGGGGATGCCAGTTTCACTTTCGGGACGCCCGCTGCTTCGGCGAGGGTTGCCTTATTGATACGGCGCGTTCCGTTCGCAATTGCAACTACAGCGAGATCACCCGGTGCGGTGAACACGACGGTCTTGATGATTTGCGATTCGTGGCAGCCGATTGCGGACGCAGCGAGCGGAACCGTCGGCATCGGCACGCCGGGAGTGACGATCTCACCGTCCAGCTCTTCTCTTTCCATGGCGCGGCGGACCCGGTCAATTCCAGTCAGTTCGATTGGGAGCATCGTTAGCGGCCGCGTCGTTTGGGATCGAGCGCGTCCCGCAGTCCATCACCGAAGAAGTTCAGCGCCATTACGACGCTGACGATCGCCAGCCCTGGAAAGCTGTGATACCACCAGTATTGAACTCCGATTTTCGAGCCCTGGCTGACCATTGAGCCCCACTCGGCGGTGGGTGGAACCGCACCAAGTCCGATGAAACTGAGGCCTGCGGTGAGGACGATGGCCGCGCCAACATCCAGGGTTGCCTTGACGACTAGCGGGGCATCGGTACTTGGCATGATGTGGCGGAACAGGATGCGCTTCCGGGATGCACCGATCGATTCGGCAGCAGTCACGTATTCGTTCATGCGGATCGAGAGCACAAGGCCGCGCATCAAGCGAGCGTATTCCGGCCATAGCACGATGACAACGGCGAACATAGCGTTTTGCAGACTAGGTTCGCCACGGATTGCCGCAATCGCCATCGCGAGGATGATTGACGGGAACGAGAGGACCGCGTCACATCCGCGCATGATCAGCGAGTCGACAAATCCGCCGACATAACCGGAAATTGCCCCCAGTACGCAGCCCAGGATCATCGCGAAGAAAACCACGACGAATCCAGCCGGAACAGAGGTCCGGGCTGCCCAGATCACGCGACTGAACACATCGCGACCGACGTCGTCTGTACCAAACCAGTGCTCGGAACTCGGCGCGAGCAATTTATCCTGGACATTGACCTGCCCATCCTGCGCTTCAATCGGGAGGACTGGCGCCAACAACCCCAGCACTATCCAGGTCACGAGAATTCCGAGTCCGACCAGGGCGATTGGGCGAGTACGGAGGGTTCGGATTGCATCTCCAGTTGGAGTCCGGCGCTTTACCTTGGTGAGCGGCCCCGGTTCAGATAGGACGCTCATGGTGTGTGCTGTCATAACCACTTGAATCGCCTACCCGATCCTGATCCGGGGATCGAGGAAGCCGTACAGGATATCGACGATCAGATTGACGGTGATGTACGCGACCGCCACGAACAGGGTCACGCCAAGCAGGCCTGGGTAGTCAACCTTGAGGGCCATTCGGACGGCAAATTGACCGATTCCGGGCCACGAGAAAATCGTCTCGGTCAGGACAGCACCGGCCAGGAGACTGGAGAACGTGAGACCAATGACCGTGATAGTCGGAATCAGCGCGTTTCTGAGCGCATGGCCACGGACCACATTTGCCTCAGCCAAGCCTTTTGCCCGGGCAGTCCGTACGTAATCGTCCTGCATCGCAGCGATCAACGATGAACGGAGCATTCTGGCGATGATTCCCATTGCGAATGAGCCAAGTACAACTGCTGGCAGGATCATGTGCTGGAAGTAACTGTTCAGGAACTCCCAGTTGCCGCCGATGATTCCGTCGATCGTCAGAAAGCCCGTTACCCGCTCCGGCTCATCCATTCCAACAGCCTTGTAGCCGGATCGGGGTAACCAGCGAAGTTGATAGGCGAATACGTACGAGAGCAAAAGACCCAGCCAAAAGACTGGCATCGCAGTGCCAATCAGGGCAAGAAACCTGGCGATCATGTCGGCGCCAGTGTTTTGCTTGATTGCCGAGATTATTCCCAGCGGAATGCCGACGAGCATTGCAAAGAGCATCGCTGCGATGCTCAGTTCAATGGTCGCGGGTATGTAATTGGCAAGTTCAGTGGAGACCGGTTTACGGGTGCTGATTGTGGTGCCCATGTCTCGGTCGATGACGATGTTGCGAATGTAGGCGAGATATTGAACGGGAAGTGGCTTGTCGAGACCGTAGCGCTTTTCGAGCGCTGCGCGAACTTCGGGCTTGTCGGCCTGACGCTCACCAATAACGGCCGCCAGCGGATCACCAGGGACCGCATGCATCAGCCCGAATGTGGCCAGACTGACGAAGAACAGGACGACGATGGCCTGCATTAACCTGCGTGCGATGTATTGCCATAGACCCATCTCTTGGACCCTTGTCGTTCTGTGTGAGCGAGAACAGGCGGAATCCCGGAGCGCACGCTAGTGCAAGTCCGGAATCCGCCTGAAATACGTATGTCTAGTTACTCAGTCTTGCTGGCTCCGCGCAGCTGGTACATGTACACGGAGTGAATGGCAACGTTCTGGACCGTGGTCCGGGCGGCCTTCTGACCATTCGGCTGGTAGAGCACGACGAACGCCGCGGCGTCGATCATGCGCTCCTGAATCTGGACGTAGATTGCTTCGCGGGCAGTCGGGTCCAGCTCGGCAAGACCGGCATCGAGCCAGGCGTCGACTTCCGGATCCGAGAACCCGACGCGCTTGGCGGCAGCCGTGTCAGTCCTGGCGAACGGTCCGACGTAGGTGTCGACGTCCGGATAGTCCGGAGTCCACGGCGACAGGGTGAGTTGGAACTCGCCGGCGCGGTACTGGGCGATGCGCTCGGTACCCGGCATGGGGGAGAGCTTCAGAGTCAGGCCAGTGATCTGTTCGAGGTCAGACTTGAGCTTGACTGCGAGCGTCTCGTAGCTGGCTCCGCCGGGGGCAGGAGAGTCGGAGTCGTAAATCAGCTCGATTTCCTGCTCACCGACTGCCGCTCCGTCCCAGAGGGCCTGCGCCTTGGCCAGATCGAGAACGTACGCCTTCGGCAGAACTGCCTCAGAGCCGGTCAATGGCAGCGGAACCGCAGTTGCCGGACGGAGGGCCGCACCACCCATGATTTCATTGACAAAGCCGTCATAGTCGATTGCATAGGCAATCGCCTGGCGGACGTCCTTGTTGGCCAGCGGCCCACCGAACTCCTCGGTCATATTCATGGCCATATAGGAAAGTTCAAGCGTTGGACCGGAGATGATTTGCAGATTGGCGTCGGCCTTGACGGCTTCTACCTGATCGACTGGCAGTGAGTAGGCCATGTCGACTTCACCGATCTGGACGAGTTGAAGCTGGGCTCCCGCCTCGTTGGTATTCCGCCAGATGACGCGCTCAAGAATCTCGGCCTCACCCCAGTAATCCGGGTTCCGCTCGATGATGATCTCGCTGTCGACGTCCCACTGGGTGACCATGAACGGACCGGTGCCGACCGAATCTCCGTTGATGATGTCGCGGGCGGCGAGATTGGCGTCAAATTCCGGTCCAACGCCGACTTCTGCCGGGACTGCATCAGTTCCACCGAATTCCTTGACCCGGGCGCTGTCCATGATGGAAAGCGGGATCGAGGTGAGCACAGCGGCAAGCGCTGCGTTCGGGGAGGCAAGCGTCAGTTGCACGGTCAGAGGGTCGACTGCCGTTACTTCGGTCCAGTAATCGGATCCCAGGAACGCGGACTGCGCTCCCGCGTACTTGAGGCGATTGAAGCTGAAAACAACGTCCGCAGATGTCATCTCGTTGCCAGACGTGTGGAACTTGACGCCCGGGCGAAGGGAGATGGTCGCGGTCAGGCCGTCCTCGGAGAAGACCGGGAAGTCCGTTGCGAGCAGCGGAACGAGCTCGGTCGGCTTGGAACCGTCAGGAATTGTGTAAAGCGCCTCGTAGATCATGTTCATCGCGGCGCTTGGGTTGATTTCGTAGAACTGGTTCGGGTCGAGTGTCAACCAGGCGCCGCCGTTCAGGTTGTCGGCGATAACAAGGGTTGTCGCGTCGATTTGACCTGCGGATTTGCCAAGCCGGGAGCGGGTCCCGGGGGCGGCCATCGTCCCTTGCGAAAGCGCTGCCGAAATTGCACTTGCGCCGATTCCAGCGGCAGTTGCCCGCTTCATGAACTCTCGACGGGAGAGATCTCCTGACCAGAGTTTACCTACGAGATCGGAAAGTCGATTCGCTGTCATCTCTACTCCTCACAACAAACACAGGTTGTTGCCAGACGGGCAAGCGTCAGTCGGGCAATGCAAACCGGAATGCAAAAACAGGGACGGCGGGGCCGTCGGTCTGCCATATTCGATTCCGGTGACTGCGCGAAGTATTGTCGAGAATCCACCATCCGCCAAGGGGGAGATTTGTTAGTTCTGCACAGGAATTGAACGTACGTGATTGAGCGCCTGATCGATGGTGGTTTGCTCAATTCCGGTGACTAATTCAACACCACCTGCCTGAACCGGGAGGACCCATGTCTGGCTGCCACGAACGCTCTTCTTGTCGCTCTTCATCTTCTCGAGGACAACCGCGGTATCAAACTCGGCTTTGGCTGGCAGGTCGAACGATTCGATAAGCGCGTTCAAGCGACGTTCGGTTTGTTCGTCAATAGCGCCTTCGAGTCTGGCAATGTGATTGGCGGCATGCAGTCCCACCGAGATCGCTTCCCCATGCAGGTAGCGATATTCAGCCGCCTCTATCGCATGCCCGATGGTGTGTCCGTAATTGAGAATCGCCCGAAGAGACGATTCGCGCTCGTCCTTGGCAACGACGGATGCCTTCAGCGCGACGTTGCGGGCAATCGCATAGGAAATTGCGGGCTCCTGAAGTCCCATGAGGTTTGCGCGATTACGTTCGAGCAGCGGGATGAGGTCGGATCGGTACCGATCGGGCGTCGATGGCTGGATGATCGCGTGCTTGACGACTTCTGCCCAGCCCTGGTTGAGCTCGCGTTTCGGGAGGGTTTGGAGGACGTCCGGATCGATGGCGACGATCTGCGGTTGGTAGAACGTGCCTATGAGGTTTTTGCCGGTCGCATGGTTGACCCCGGTCTTGCCGCCTACTGAGCTATCGACCATGGCCAGGAGACTGGTCGGGACCTGGATCAGACCGACCCCGCGCAGAACGATCGACGCGGCAAACCCGGCAAGATCTCCGATGACACCGCCACCAAGGGCGAGAACGACGTCATTGCGCTGAATCCCGCCGGACAGCATCTGGCCCACGACGTCGCCGACAACGGCCCAGTCCTTGCTTCGCTCGCCGGGTTCGACGGTAATCACGGAACAGGTGAGTCCAGCCGAGGTAATCGCAGACGATGACGCTGTCGGCGTGGAGTGCGCCAACCGTTCGCTCGGTCACCATCCAGACTGCGCGTGCCTTGGGCCACCTGCGCCTTGATCAGCTCGCCGACCGAGTTCCGAATACCAGAGCGGACATAGATCGCGGATTGCTGGGTAGCTGTCTGGAGTACGACGCTTGGGTGATCGTTGGGTTTGACGAGCCCGGCGATGGTTTCGACGACATCAGCAGCGGTCCATTCGTCGGTGGGCAGTGTCAGGTCTGCCCGGTCGTATGCCGCTTGCCGTTTCGCCTTCAGATCCCGGATTCGGCCGAGCGGATCGTCACCCGCGAGCATCGGTCGCTCAATCGTCTCGTCGGCTTCGGCGACTTGCGACTGGAGTCTGGCAAGCAGTGTTTCAGGCTGCGCATCGAGTGTTATGACCAGCGTTTCTGGTCGGCCGAGGAGCGATTCCTGCCAGATATCGTCCGCCACGACCGCACCGCCGCCGGTTGCGACGACTACGCTGCGTGCGATCGAGCGCTGCGATCAGTCTGCTGACGTTCTATCGCACGAAAGGCGGCCTCGCCTTCTTCGGCGAACATGATCGGGATTGGCTTGCCGGATGCTCGCTCGATTTCGATGTCAACGTCGATGGCGGTCCAGCCGAGGCGAGCGGCGAGCAGCTTCGAAACGGTGCTCTTGCCTGTGCCACTGAAGCCTGCCAGTACGATTCGCTCTATCTTCACACTGCGTCTCACATACGAACGACGATTCGGTCTTGTGGGAGGATACACAGCGGAGGTTCAACCGTGTCTACTGGTCCATTCATCGTTGCTATTGATCAAGGTACGACGTCCTCGCGGGCGATTGTGTTTGACGGCAATGGCGTGCAGGTTTCAATCGCACAGCAACCAATTGATGTGACCTATCCGCAACCGGGATGGGTGAATCAGGATGCCCGTCAACTTTGGTCGGTGACCCGCGACGTCTTTTTGCAGGCGGTATCCGAGGCGGGTCTGGTGCCGAGCGATCTGGCAGGCATCGGAATCACCAATCAGCGCGAGACCACGATTCTCTGGGATCGGACGACCGGCGAACCGCTGGCTCCGGCAATCGTCTGGCAGAGTCGCCAAAGTGCAGCAATTGTCGATGACCTTGCTGAGCGAGGATTCGCAGCAACATTCCGCGCAAAGACCGGCCTGGTGCTCGATCCGTATTTCTCCGCCAGCAAGATCCGATGGGTATTCGATGCACACCCGGAGATCGAGGCAGCTGCGGTGCGGGGAGAGGTCTGTTTCGGGACAGTTGATTCCTGGCTGATCTGGAACCTGACTGGCGGCGAACATCTGACAGACCGGACAAATGCTGCCCGGACGTTGCTCTTTGATATTCACACGCTGGAATGGGCAGATGATCTGCTCGATGCGTTGAACATCCCGCGATCGATTTTGCCGGAGGTTGTGCCGTCGTCCGGAGTGATGGCCAGGACAACCCCTGAATTTGGCTCCGTCCCGATTTCCGGATGCGCGGGTGACCAACATGCGGCGCTGTTCGGTCAGGCGTGTTACCAGCAGGGCCAGGCGAAAAACACCTACGGAACCGGCTCATTCCTGCTTTCGAACACTGGGTCGGCTGCGGTTGACTCTGCCAACGGGTTGCTGACCACAATCGGCTGGAGTTTGCCGGACGCGACGACGTACGTGCTGGAGGGCGCGGTTCTGGTCTCAGGATCAGCAATTCAGTGGCTTCGGGACGGACTCGGGATCATTTCAGCCTCGTCGGAAATCGAACCGCTTGCTCGATCTGTTTCCGATTCCGGTGGCGTGATCTTTGTGCCGGCATTGGCGGGTCTCGGCGCGCCGGACTGGGATGATCGTGCCCGCGGGACGATCATCGGGATAACCCGGGGGACGACAAAGGCTCACATCGCCCGGGCGACCGTTGAGGCGATTGCCTTTCAGGTTGGCGACGTATTGACGGCAATGGAGCTCGATGCCGGGAAACCGACCGCTGAGCTACGTGTCGATGGTGGTGCCACCCGAAACGAGCTGCTCCTGCAATTCCAGGCGGACATTTCCGGAGTACCGGTGCGGCGAGCTCGATTCCAGGAGACCACTGCGTTGGGTGCGGCCTGGCTTGCCGGTCTGGGAGTTGGGGTCTGGTCTTCGCTGGACGACCTGGAGGCAATGTGGGCGTGCGATGCCGAGTTTGCGCCGACGATGTCTGAAGACGAGCGTATTTCCCGACGGGCGACCTGGCGACGAGCAGTGGACCGATCCCGAGACTGGGCCTAGTCCGGAGGAATGATGCTCACTTCGGTGATAGCCGGTTGATCCGACGGTCGAAATCGGGACTTAACTGCGGTGAGACCCTTTTTGTAGTACTCGATGATCTGGTTGTCAGTCGGCGCCTTGCCAATTCGATAGTAGGTGTCTATCGCCTTGCCTATTGCGAATGTGCCGGAATAGGCAACGGCAACTTTCGGGATCGTCCCGGCCGCCAGTGGCAGGAATGACGCACCTTCTCGGGCCAGGGTTCGCCAGATGAATCCGGCCCCGATAACCGGGGTCAAATCGCGGAATATTGCCTTGCGATCGCTCAGGGGTTTGCCATGAATTGCGGCGATCTTGATGGCCATGGTCAGCTGGTTCTTGGTGAGGATGATCATGTCCGCGCCGGCCGATACCAGCGAGCCAATGACCGGGATTACTGCAGGAACATTGGCGACCAGGGCGAACTGGGCATTGGTCCGGGAGGTGTCGCTGATGACCGCGTTCGTGGCTGCAGAGCGGAACGCGGGGTACCATCGCCCGATCGCCACCGCACCATCGCCCACGCCTTCGGAGATCCTGGTCCGGAGAGCATCGTGCGATTCGGGGTCGATGTTCGGTCCGGTATCGAACACAAGGTGCCCGTTGCGACCAGCAGCCTGACGAATTCGGACGAAATCGGCGTTGGTGGCCGGATTGTGGACCACGATGACATCGAACTGCTCGAGATCACGGGGCAAATTGTCGAGTGTCGTGGTCTGGACCGATGGCGTTCCGCGGACACCGGTCAAGTCGCCGGCAATCTCAGCGGCATTGGAATCATTTGAGACGAACAGCATCTGAGGAGGCTGGCGGACAGCCTCCTCGATGGCTTCGATACTCATTCCGCGGACGAGCGACGCAATTTGCCTTGCTCCAGCCAGTGCCCCGAATTTGGAACCGCCTCCGGTTGATGTCGTCCCTCGTGCCACAAAAACTCCCGATATGTCAGGCAGATGCCCGAAGTGTTGCCATTGCTTCAACCAGTTCCTTCACGGAACCGGAGGACTTGTGCAGCGCGGCCGTTTCGGCATCGGTCAGGTTGAGCTGGATGATCTGCTCAACACCGGATGCGCCGAGTTTGATCGGTACGCCGACATAAAGATCGCTGATTCCGTACTCGCCTTGCAGAAGAACGCTACACGGCAAGACACGCTTCTTGTCGAGCATGATCGAATCGACCATTTCGACGGTGGACATGCCCGGCGCGTAGTAGGCACTGCCTGTCTTGAGCAGGCCGACGATTTCCGCTCCACCGCTGGCCGTTCGGGCCTCGATTGCCGTGACACGTTCGGCGGGCAGCAATTCGGTGATCGGAATTCCGGCAACGGTTGAGTATCGGGAGAGCGGGACCATCGTGTCGCCGTGGCCGCCGAGGACCATCGCGGAGACGTCCTGCACCGAAACGCCCATTTCCATGGCGATGAAGGCGCGGAAGCGGGCGGAGTCGAGCACACCGGCCATGCCGATCACGCGCTCGCGCGGGAAACCGGCCGCGTCGAAGGCAACGTGGCACATGGCGTCGAGCGGATTCGAGACGACGATGACGATCGCGTCCGGCGATCCGGTCACAACCGACTTGGTGACCGATTCCACGATGCCCATGTTGGTTTTGAGCAGATCGTCCCGGCTCATCCCTGGTTTGCGGGCGATGCCGGACGTGATGACGACGACGTCGGAACCGGCGGTCTCCTCATAGGTGTTGGCGCCAGTGAGATAGGTGTCAAAGCCGAGCAGCGTACCCATCTGCATCATGTCGAGCGATTTGCCCTGCGGCATGCCTTCGACGATGTCGACCAGGACGACGTCCGCGTAATCGCGGATGGCGAGCATCTGGGCGACGGTTCCACCGACCATTCCGGCTCCGATTACCGTGACCTTGCGACGACCCGTGGCTGCAGACGACATGAAATGAACTCCTGACGATGCGTGCGATGTGCTCGCCAATTGAGCACCTGTTTACCGCCGGTCATTATAGGGAGTGTCGGGCATTGGTGAATGTATCGGTTTGCCGAAAGAGCACAGCGAGCGGGAAGTGGGGTTGGTAGAGTTTGGTCGCGCAGGGCCGGGATTGGTCAACGGTGATCGATTTTCCTGGCTCCACCGCTACATGTGGGCAGTGCCATGACCAGCGCCAGTCACCCGAAAATCGGTATTTTGACGATTGGCCAATCACCTCGCGATGACGTGGTTCCAGCACTTCGGGAGTTTCTTCCTGATCGAGTCGAGGTTGTTGAGTGCGGTGCGCTTGACGATCGTGACGCTGGTCGAGATTGCCCAACTTGCCCCTGTCAGCGATCTGGATGGAATCGAGACCCGACTTCGTGACGGATCGTCGGTAGTCGTCTCCAAGCGTGGCCTGGAGCCGCTACTTGTGGATGCCGCAGATTCACTTTCGCGGCGAGCGTCGACGATTCTGTTTCTGTGTTCAAGTTCGTTTCCAGTGCTGGACCGGTTCTCGGGCATCATCAAGCCGAATGAACTGATCCTGCCGATCATGCGCCATGCAGCAGTGGGTCAGGTACTTGGGGTAATTGGTCCGGAGTCGGATTTGCCGCGCCAGCCTGAGTACTGGCATCCGCATGTCCCACTGGCGACGTTCGCCGCTGGATCGCCGTCCGATAGCACTACGGAACTGGTCGAGACTGGTATGCGGCTTGTGGACGATGGGGCGACGATGCTGTTTCTGGATTGCATGGGTTTTCGCGAAGATCAGCGAACGGCGATTCGGCTGGCAACGGGAGTTCCTGTTTTCGCAGCGACGACCCTGATTGGTCGGTTACTTCCTGAATTCATCTAGAGGACATGCCGTGACCGAAATTGCACATCTGAACATCATCAACGCGACCGCGATAGCCCGGATTACTGATCGGGGAGTCCCCCGCGCTGGCTCGGAGCAGGGAGAGCTGGACATTCTGACGGACGGGGCAATCGCGATTCGCGATGGTCGGATTGCCGCAGTCGGACCGGTGGATCAATTGCGTGACGAACTGGCTGAGGATGTGCCGACATTGGACGTTCGAGGCGGATCAGTCATTCCAGGACTTGTCGAATGCCACTCGCACCCGTTGTTTGTTGGCTATCGGCATCAGGAATTCGTGCGCAAGATTCAGGGTGAGTCATCTGATCAGATCAAGGCGGCCGGCGGCGGAATCTGGGCGAGCGTAATGCGCTGCCGGGAAGCATCCGACGAGGCGCTGATCGAGAACGCGGTCCAGGCATACGCCAGGATCGTCAAGGGTGGTGTGACGACGCTGGAGGTTAAATCAGGCTATGGCCTGACCACGGAGCAGGAATTGCGAGCGTTGCGGCTACTCAAGGAATCTGCCGCTCGTACGCCGCTCGATCTGGTTTACACGTTTCTGGGGGCGCACATCATCCCGGCAGAGGCAGAATCCGCACAAGAATATGCCTTGCTGGTTCTGAACGAAATGTTGCCCGCGATTGCCGAGCAGGGGATTGCTGGGTTCCACGACGTGGTCTGCGAAAGCGATGTCTTCCCGTACGAAATGGCCGCTCCGCTGATGGCTGCGTCGGAGAAATATGGATTCCGAACCAGGGTTCACGCTGATGCTTCGTTGCCGTCACGCGGATGGGCAACGGCTGTCCAGGCTCACGCAATTTCCGCCGACCACCTGACTTACACCCCGGACGACGAGATTCGATCGACCGGATCGACGGATACGATCGCCGTGCTGCTCCCAATCGCCGAGCAGGTCTACATGGACAATCGCAAAGCCAATGCGCGGCTCTTTATCGAAACTGGCGTGCCGATTGCCGTGGCTACCGACTACTGCTCATCGATCCACGCGACATCGCTACTGGCGACCGTTCAGATCGCCCCATCCTGGTATCGGATCACTCCTGGCGAGGCCCTGGTTGGTGCGACGCTGAATGCCGCCTATTCGCTCAACCGGCAATCGGACCGAGGATCAATTGATGTTGGCAAGCGGGCCGACCTTGTGATCCTCGATTGCCCGCATCCGGACGAGCTTGGGGTGGCGATTGGGTCGCCGCTGATCAGGCAGGTTTTGTCCGCAGGTCGGGTGATTCATTCGGCATGACCGGCTGATTGGTACTGATCGTGTTGACTACGGCCCAAGGCATTCGTATACTCCGTTGGCCTTAACAGGGCGCCGGCCCAGGTGGCGAAATCGGCAGACGCGCTAGCTTGAGGGGCTAGTGCCCGCAAGGGCGTGGGGGTTCAAATCCCTTCCTGGGCACCTTGTTCATAGTTTGGGGGCGATTAGCTCAGCTGGTAGAGCGCCACGTTTACACCGTGGATGTCAGAGGTTCGAGCCCTCTATCGCCCACCAGCACCCAATCCCTCGTTACCAGCCAAGGTAGCTCAGCTGGTAGAGCTCACGACTGAAAATCGTGCGGTCGGCGGTTCGAGTCCGCCCCTTGGCACTCCGTTAAGCGACAAGAGAATGAGAGAACCAGAGTACGAGGGATGGCTGTGCCGTCGCTCTGATTTTGGTTGGCAAGGGAGAACGAATTGTCCGTTATCAGCCATAACCCGGATTCGCTTTATCCGAAGTACCGGAACTACTCACACGCACTGGAGTTGACTGGTGATCAGCGGTTGCTGTTTATCAGTGGGCTGAATGGGTACGAGCGGGATGGCAAGACCATGCCGGAGTCGTTCGAGGCTCAGGCGACCAACATTTGGTCGTACATCGGCGAAATATTGTCCTCAGCCCAGATGACATACGCGAACCTGGTTTCGGTACGGTTCTACCTGGCAGACCCGGCGGACCGGGCGAAGAACACAGAGCTGAGGGCGAAGTTCCTCGGATCGCATGAACCGACGATCACCGTGATCGCCTGCCAGCTGTTGGACCCGACCTGGAAGATCGAGATCGAAGCAGTCGCAGCCGGCCAAGCGTCCTCACGTAGTCTGACGGTTCCATCCGTCAGTCGATCGAAGATCGAGAGCGCGGCGTGTGAATGCGAGCCGTGCTTGCCGTATGCGCTGCGTCCGGACCGCTTGTCGCCCTGCGGCCGACGGTGGGATGGAACCCACCGACTACGTCAGCGATCCCGACGACCCGCGCTAGTCGCCGGTTTCGACCGGGAGTTCGGTTCGCTCGCTCCACTCGTTCCACGAGCCGTCGTAATTGGTGCCGTTGGTCATTCCGAGGCGATCCATAGCGAAGAGAACCGCCGTCGCTGTGACCCCTCCGTTGCAATACGCGATTGTCTTCGAGGTTGAGTCGATTCCGGCTTTTTCGACCAGCGCTGCCAGTTCCGCGTCGCTTTTCCAGGTGCCATCGGGTGCGAACAGGGACGCAGCCGGCAAATTGATCGCGCTGGCAATGTGACCGGCGCGCGCTCCTCGCCAGACCCGACCGCTGTAGGTATCGGCATCACGCGCATCGACAATCGTGATCTCGTCACTGCCAATTCCGGCCTGAACGTCCTGCCATGTTGATCGCATGGCAGGTGATGCATTCGGCGTGAAGACCTCCGGGGCAGGCGAGGGCACCACTTCTGTCACGGGGCGGTCTTCACGCAGCCACTTGTTGAATCCACCGTCCAGCACGGCCACCTGCTGATGGCCGTAGAACCGCAGCGCCCACCACATCCGGGTCGCGAAGTGGCCACCGGCGTGATCGACCACCACGACTGATGTGTTGTCGCCGATCCCCCGGACCTCCATCGCGGCCTTGAACCGTTGCGGCGGTGCGATTTGCGCTTTCACGTTGTCATCGGGGTCGGTGATGTCGACCGTCCAATCGACAAAGACCGCTCCTGGAATGTGACCGGCCAGATATTCGTCGGTAGCGGGCACGTAGTCAGCCAGTTGCTGTCCACCACCGACATCACGCGACTTCACATAACCGCGGATGTCCACGATTGCAAGACCGTTGCTGCCCAGGTTGTGCTGCAGCCATTCCGTGCTGACCAGTGAGCTTTCGAGGTGAACCATTGCTGACTCCTGTGTATCGGGTCCGACCAAAGACCGATGCCCTGGCCGGGAAAAGCGGTTATGACTGTGTTGGGACGGTTCTAACGGTACTGCGATTTACGCTGCCGTCCACACTGCAGGATATCCGGAAGCTGTCGGTCACTGCAGTAATCCGCGAAAGGAACGATTCATGTCAGAGCCTTTGGACAACAGTCAGATCCGGGAAGAGACGGCCAACGCGGAGATTACGACTCGTCGGCGCTTCCTGAGCCTCGCCATCGCCGGGCCAGTCGCGCTGGCCGGCACCCTCGGCGTTGGTGCATATGCGTTCGCCAAGGACGGAAAGGATGACGACGACGACGAAGAGGACAACTCGGGTCATGGCAATTCACATGACGATGACGAAGACGATCACGATGATGACTCCGACGACCACGGCGGTGATCCGCACGCTCAACCTGCGGCCGAGGGAGTAACCACCGTCGAGATTCTTGACGAGGTGTTTGTTCCCAATCACATCGCCATCAAGACCGGCCAGACCGTTACGTGGATAAACCGTGACGACGATGATCACACCGCATCAGGTCGTGGCATGGATTCCGGGATCATGAGCACCTGGCGCGTCCGGTTCGGTCACATTTCTCGAGCCAGGTGAATACGACTACACCTGCAACTTCCACCCCGAAATGCTTGGTCTGGTTGTGGTGACCGGCGAGTCATTGGCCACACCTGAAGCATCTCCGGTTGCTCTGCCTATGTCGGCCGAAATTGACATCATCGACCTTGGCTTTGATTCGGATGACGTGGTTGTCGCAGTTGGGGCGGAAGTGACATGGACCAACGCAGAGGCCATTCCGCACACCGTCACGTTTGACTTTGCCAGTTCCGACGTGCTTGATGCGGGCGACACGTACACGTTCGTCTTCGAGGAGGCCGGGACGTTCGATTACATCTGCGCGATTCATCCCGGGATGGCCGGACGGATCGAGGTCCGCGAGCAGTCGACTGATCGCGACTCCCACCGCAAACGTCGAATCCGATGTCACGGTCGAGATCGTCAACTTCGGGTTTGAGCCGGCGGATGTTCAGGTGAAGCGGGGCGGCTCGGTGACCTGGACCAACACCAGCGAAACACCGCACACGGTTCGGGGTGATTTTGGCGATTCGGACATCATGGATCCAGGAGCCGTCATCACGTTCACGTTCGATGAGGCGGGATCGTTCGAGTACATCTGCGCGCTGCATCCGAACATGGTTGGGACTGTCACCGTCTCGGAATGACGTTGATGAACCGCGGGTTGGGACGTTCGTCCCGCCCGCGGTTTGACACACGGGAAGCGCAGTCGTATGCTCATGGTGTTGGCGGAAGTATCCGCCGGAGGAAAAACGTGTCTGATCGATTCGTAGTAGTACTCGTACTTATTGAGCTCCCAATTATCGGGGGCTTGTTGAGTTGCGGAGGCTAACGAAGATCGGGCGGTAACGCCAAAGAGAACAAGAAGTTTCGGAGGCCTCCCAAGTTCGGGAGGCTTTTTTGATGTGTGGCTTCCCGCACCGGAATCGATTTATTCAGGCGGAGAAGGAACGGAGAACCGAATGGCAGTCGCAAGTCCAGCAGAACTCGTGACCCCGCAATCAAGTCGTCGTGAGCGTGGGCAACTGCGCACGATCGAGGAGTTGCAGGGGATCAAGATGACCGGCGCGCAGATCACGTGCGCCGCGCTCGAGGCTGAAGGTGCCGATATCGTATTCGGCTATCCGGGCGGCGCGGTTATTCCGCTGTACGACGCAATTCCGGGTTCCAATCTGCATCACGTGCTGGTTCGATTCGAGCAATGGGCGGCGTTGGCGGCCGACGGCTATGCCCGGGCGACCGGCAAGGTCGGCGTTTGCATCGCGACATCCGGCCCTGGCGCGACCAATCTGGTCACCGGTCTGGCCAACAGCCAGCTGGATTCTGTGCCGGTCGTGGCGATCACCGGTCAGGTCACTCAGGCGCTGATCGGTGGCGACGCGTTCCAGGAAACCGACATCACCGGCATCACCTTGCCGATCACCAAGCACAACTACCTGGTCCAATCGGTCGATGACATTGCGCCGACTATCCGCGAAGCCTTCTACCTGGCCAGGTCGGGTCGACCGGGACCGGTATTGGTCGACATCCCCAAGAACCTGTTTCAGGCGAGCACCAAGTTCAAAAGCATCACCGAAATCAATCGCCGCGGATATCAACCGAGCTTGATGCCGAACACGCGTCAGGTCCGGCTCGCAGCGGAGATGATCAACGCCGCCAAAAAGCCGCTGATCATGGCCGGGCACGGCATCATGATCTGCCGGTGCCGAAGAGCTGTTCGAACGGTTCGTCGAGAAGACCGGCATGCCGGTCATCTTCACGCTGCTCGGTCAGGGTTCGTTCCCGGAGTCGCATCCGCAGTCACTCGGGTTGATGGGCATGCACGGTCACCGCGAGGTGAACATGGCGCTCGAGGAATGCGATCTGCTGGTCAACATCGGTGCGCGTTTCGATGACCGGGCGACGGGCAAGGTTTCGACATTCGCTCCGAACGCGACGGATCGTCCACGTCGATATCGACCCGGCCGAGATCGGCAAGAACATCCGCACCGATGTGCCGGTCGTGGGTGATGCCCGCGAAGTGCTGAAACTCATGATGGGTGAAGTCGAGCAGCGGGATCACTGCGCAGTGGATCGGCTGGATCCAGTCGCAGAAGGACACCGCGCTCCGTGAAGCGCTGGACGACCGACCGGAGTGGCCAGAGCCGTACACGATCATCAAGGCAATTGCGAAAGCGACCAATGGCGAGGCGATCTACTGCACCGATGTCGGACAGCACCAGATGTGGGCGGCCCAGCACCTCGGGCTCGATCATCCGAAGCGGTGGTTGACCTCTGGCGGTCTCGGCACGATGGGATACGGGTTGCCGTCCGCGGTCGGCGCCAAGATGGGCCGACCGGATCTGGAAGTCTGGACGATCATCGGCGACGGTGGTTTCCAGATGTCGTTGAACGAACTGGCGACCTGCGTTCAGGAAAACCTGGATATCAACATCGCCATCATCAACAACGGCTATCTGGGCATGGTCCGGCAGTGGCAGGATCTCTTCCACGCCAAGAACTACTCCGAAGTCAAGATCCTCGGGCCGGATTTCGTGAAACTGGCCGAGGCCTATGGCGTGACCGGCATCCGGGTGATCAAGGACGAGGAGATCGCTCCGGCGATCGAGCAGGCGCGATCGATCAAGGGACCGGTTGTGCTTGAGTTCATGATCGAGCCGGAAGCGAACGTCTGGCCGATCGTGCCTCCGGGTGCGAGCAATTCCGACATGATGCTGGATCGGGGAGAGGAGTAATTCACATGGAGACAAACACCCCTGGAATCCGTCGTCATACGCTGGTCGTGCTGGTCGAGGATCACCCTGGTGTCCTGAACCGGGTCGTTTCGCTGCTGCGCCGCCGTTCGTTCAATATCGACACGATCACGGTCGGCGCATCCGAGCAGCCGGGCGTTTCCCGGATGACGATGGTGGTGGCTGGCGACAGTGCTGAGGTCGAGCAGGCCGGCAAGCAGCTCTACAAGTTGATGGAAGTGCTGAAGGTCACCGATGTGACCAACACGAATGCCATCAGTCACGAGCTGGCGATGGTCAAGGTTGCGACCAAGGCCCAGAACCGGCAGGAAGTGATGCTCGCCGGCCAGATTTACGATGCGAAATTTGTCGACGCGACGCCGTCGTCCCTGATGATGGAAGTGACCGGATCGCAGGAGCGGATCGATTCCTTCCTGACCATGGTCAAGCCGTATGGCATTCGCGAACTGGTTCGAACCGGACCAATCGCGATGTCGCGCGGTGGCGGTACGGTTCAGATCCGGAAGGTCGTATTGAGCGACTGAACGGCGTACCCGCCGCGGCGGACTAGAGTCTGGGAGAATGGTGACGGGGAGCGCGGGCTCCCCGTTCTCATGATATTCATCAGCCGCGATGTCGCGGCGATAGCGAGCGAAGAGGGAGTTTTCGTGGCAGCAACGCTTTATTACGACAAGGACGCGACACTCGACCCATTGGTGGGCAAGACGATCGCGATCATCGGCTATGGCAGCCAGGGGCATGCGCATGCCCAGAACCTTCGCGACACCGGCATCAAGGTCATCGTCGGCCTGCACGAGGGCAGCAAGAGCAAGGCCAAGGCGAAGCCGATGGCTTCACGTGTCCACTCGGTTGCCGATGCTGCTGAAGCTGGCCGACGTGATCATGATCCTCGTTCCGGACCAGACCCAGGGCAAGATCTTCACCGAGTCGGTCAAGGCGAACTGACCGCAGGCAAGACACTGCTGTTCGCCCATGGCTTCGCCGTTCGATTCGGATTCGTGACGCCGCCGACCGATGTCAACGTGGTCATGATTGCGCCGAAGGCCCGGGTCACCGCTTCCGTGAGCTCTTCCAGGAAGGCGTCGGCGTGCCGGCGCTGATCGCGGTTCACCAGGATGCGACTGGCAATGCCAAGGAAATCGCGCTCGCCTATGCCAAGGGTCTTGGTTTGACCCGGGCCGGCGTTATCGAGACGACCTTCAAGGAAGAGTGCGAGACGGACCTCTTCGGCGAGCAGGCCGTGCTTTGCGGTGGTATCTCGGCGCTGATCGAGGCTGGTTTCAAGACCCTGGTCGAGGCTGGATACCAGCCGGAGATTGCCTACTTCGAGTGCCTGCACGAGGTCAAGTTGATCGTCGACCTGATCTACGAGGGCGGTATCTCCTACATGCACTTCTCGGTCAGCGACACCGCTGAGTACGGTTCGTACTACGCCGGCCCCCAGATCGTCGATGAGCACGTGCGCGAGACGATGAAGACCCTGCTCGCGCGGATCCAGGACGGCACGTTCGCGAAGCAGTGGATGGCGGAGAACGAATCCGGTCGCCACGAGTTCATGAAGATGCGCGCTGCGTCCGAAGGTAGCCAGATCGAGACCGTGGGCAAGGACCTGCGCGCGATGATGCCATGGCTGCACAAGGGCAAGACACCGGTAGATATTTCCGCCTGATCGGGCGAACAGACCATGAAGGAGCCTTGGTGATGACCAGTTCGGAGAGTGGCGTAGGCCGTCGCATTTGGGTGTTCGACACGACGTTGCGCGACGGCGAGCAATCGCCCGGCGCGACGATGACGGTCGACGAAAAGCTCGAAATGGCGGACGCGCTTGTCGCGCTCGGAGTGGACATCATCGAGGCCGGGTTCCCGGCCGCCTCACCCGGCGACTTCGAAGCGGTCCGGATGATCGCCGCGCGGGTCAAGGGCGCGGTCGATTGCCGGTCTCGCCCGCGCCAACGAGAACGACATCGAACGGGCCGCCCAGGCGGTCAAGGGTGCGGATCAGTCCCGCGTCCACACGTTCATCGCGACCTCGGATATCCATCTCGAGCACAAGCTGCGAATGACCCGGGAAGAGGTGCTCGACCGGACGTCGGCAATGGTCGCCTTCGCCAAGTCGTTCACGAGCGATGTCGAGTTCTCGGCCGAAGATGCGACCCGCTCCGACTGGGACTTTCTGGTTCAGGTCTTTTCGGCGGCAATCAAGGCAGGGGCGACGACGCTCAATGTCCCGGACACCGTCGGATACACCACGCCAGGACGAGTACCGCGGCCTGATTGAGCATCTGCGAGCCAATGTCGAAGGTATCGACGACGTGATCATCTCGGTGCATTGCCACAACGACCTGGGCATGGCGACGGCGAACACGCTGGCGGCGGTTGCGGCCGGTGCGCGTCAGATCGAAGTGACGGTCAACGGAATCGGCGAGCGGGCGGGAAACACGGCGCTCGAAGAAGTCGTCATGGCGCTGGCCACGCGCGGCGAGCAGTTCGGCGGTGCCTGGACCAATATCAAGACCGAGCGGATCGTTCCGACCAGCCGGATGCTGAGCTCGACATCACCGGCATTCAGGTTCAGGTCAACAAGGCGATCGTCGGCGGCAATGCGTTCGCCCATGAAGCCGGAATTCATCAGGATGGCATGCTCAAGAACCGGACCACCTACGAGATCATGAATCCGCAGGATGTCGGCTGGGAAGGCACCAAGCTGGTCGTCGGCAAGCATTCCGGGCGGGCGGGATTCAAGAATGCCCTGCAGGAACTCGGGATCAAGCTGGACGATGAGCAGTTGCAGGCGGCGTATCTGCGGTTCCTGGAACTGGCCGATCGCAAGAAGCACGTGACGTCGGCCGATCTCGAAGCGCTGGTCAGCGATCAGCTTCAGAGCGAAGGCGACGCCTATCACCTGATGCAGTGGAAGGTCGATATCGCCAGCGGTGAGCCAGCGACGGCGACCGTGGTGCTCGGCTCACGACGACCAGCAATGGTCGGCGAGGCCGAGGGCAACGGTCCGGTCGACGCGATTCTGCGGGCAATCGATGCGGCGTCTGGACACGAACCGAGCTGGTACTACGTACGTCGAGGCGCTCGGTACCGCAGAAGGACGCGCAGGGCACGGTACACGTCCGGATTCGCGATGGCGAGAACATTTACACCGGCCAGGGTCTTGCACCGGACGTCGTCGAGGCGAGCGCTCGGGCGTACATCGCCGCGCTGAGCCGACTCGATCAAGCAACAGCCCTCGACCGTAATTGCGGGATCATCGACATCCCGGTGGACATAGGAAATCGAGGAACTGCTTCGCGAATGAGTCCTCGCCAACCCAAAACACTCGCCGACAAGCTCTGGGACCGGCATATCGTTCGATCCGCCGAGGGTGAGCCGGACCTGCTCTACATCGATCTGCATCTGGTGCATGAGGTGACGTCACCGCAGGCGTTCGATGGATTGCGCCTGGCTGGTCGCCCGGTGCGCCGTCCGGACCTGACGATCGCGACCGCCGATCACAATGTGCCGACGATCAACATTGATCTGCCGATCGCCGATCCGATTTCGGCCAAGCAGGTCTCGGTGCTCTCGAGCAACTGCGCGGAGTTCGGCATCCGGCTCCATCCGATGGGTGATCCGGGACAGGGCATTGTGCACGTCATCGGTCCGGAGTTCGGGTCTGACGCAGCCGGGCATGACCATCGTTTGCGGCGATCGTCATACCTCGACGCATGGCGCGTTCGGGGCGCTGGCGTTCGGCATTGGCACGAGCGAAGTCGAGCACGTGCTGGCGACGCAGACCTTGCCGCAGATTCGTCCGAAGACAATGTCGATCACCGTCGACGGAGACGTTGCCGGAGGGATCGACTGCCAAGGACATCATCCTCGCGATCATCGGCAAGATCGGCACCGGCGGCGGAATCGGCTCGATCGTCGAGTATCGCGGTTCGGCGATCCGGGCACTCTCGATGGAAGGCCGGATGACGATCTGCAACATGTCGATCGAGGCGGGCGCCAAGGCCGGCATGATCGCCCCGGATGACGTCACGTTCGCCTATGTCGAGGGCAAGCAACACGCGCCCAAGGGTGCCGACTGGGAACAGGCGCTCGATGACTGGCGATCACTGCCAACCGATGACGGCGCGACGTTCGATCATGACGTCGAACTCGATGCGGCGCAGATCAGCCCGCATGTTTCCTGGGGCACGAACCCGGGACAGGTGATTGGCATCGATGACCGGGTTCCCGATCCGGATGCGATGGACGATCCCGGTGCGCGGGAAGCTGCTGCGCGGGCGCTGACCTACATGGGCCTGACCGCCGGTACTCCGATGCGCGACATTCCGGTCGACACCATCTTCATCGGGTCATGCACGAACAGCCGAATCGAGGACTTGCGGCTTGCGGCCACGGTGTCGTTGCAGGCAAATCGGTCAAGACGGCATGCGAGCGATGGTGGTTCCGGGTTCGATGCGGGTCAAGGCCCAGGCTGAGGCCGAGGGTCTCGATCGGATCTTCCAGGACGCCGGATTCGAGTGGCGTTCGGCGGGGTGCTCGATGTGCCTCGGCATGAACCCGGATCAGCTCAGCCCGGGCGAGCGCTGCGCCTCGACCAGCAATCGCAACTTCGAAGGTCGGCAGGGCAAGGGAGGGCGGACGCATCTGGTTTCGCCGGCCGTCGCAGCCGCCACGGCAATCGTGGGCACGTTCGCGACGCCTGCGGATTTGAGGTAGATGATGAAACCAGTCAAATCGATCACCGGCGTTGTCGCACCGCTGGATCGAAGCGATGTCGATACCGATCAGATCATTCCGGCCGAGTATCTGAAACGGGTCGAGCGGACCGGTTTCGGCGAGGGATTGTTCTCGGCCTGGCGGAGAAACGACCCCGACTTCGTGCTGAACAAGCCCGAGTTCAAGGGCGCCAGCATTCTCGTCGCAGGTCCGAATTTCGGCACCGGATCGTCCCGCGAGCACGCCGTCTGGGCGCTGATGGACTACGGTTTCAAGGCAGTCATATCTCCCCGGTTCGGCGACATCTTCAGGAACAACTCGACGAAGACCGGTTTGATTCCGGTTCAGGTCGACCAGGATGTGGCGGACCTGCTCCTCAAGGCGGCGGCGGAAGAACCCGGCCTCGTCATGACGATCGACGTTGCGAATCGGACGCTCTCAGTCCCGGAACTTGGCGTCGAGGTGACGTTCCCGATGGACGACTTCACCCAGTACCGGCTGCTCAATGGTCTGGATGATATTGGACTGACGCTCCGGAACGAGGACGCGATCACACAGATTCGAGCCAGCCGACCGTCGCATTTGCCCAAGACGTTGGCTACGGTCTGATGGCGATGCGAATTTCCGTCGTCGAGCTTCCGGACAATCGCGACCGGTTTGAGACCGCCTGGCCTGCATTCGTGCAGCACGTCGATTTTGCCGAGAGCGATGTCGTTGTTCTGCCGGAAATGATCGCCAGCAAGTGGTTTGCCTGCACCGATGCGTTTGACCAGGCGACCTGGGACCAGGTCGTTGCTGATCATGATCAGATGGTCTCGCGACTGAGCATCTTTGGAAACGCCATCGTGATTGGTTCGCGGGCAACGAACAAGGACGGAAAGCGCCGAAATGTCGCGTTCGTCTGGACGAAGGAAACTGGTCCGGTCGATCTCCATGCCAAGATGCTCTTGCCGGAGGAATCCGGTTACTACGAGAAGAGCTGGTACCACGAAAGTGATGATGTTCTGGAGCCGATTGTGGTTCGCGGATTGTCGATTGCGGTTCTGGTTTGCTCGGAGATCATGTGGACGGAACAATCCCGCGTGCTTGGCACCAAGGGAGTGCAGCTGATCGCAGTGCCGAGGGCAACTGAACCATCCGCATTGTGGAAGGCTGCGAGTCAGATGTCGGCGATCGCGTCCGGCGCATTCGTCGCAACGTCCAATCGCAGTGGATTCGCTGAGGGCGATCCCAAGTCTGAATTTGGCGGCCAAAGCATGATCGTCGATCCGAACGGGAACGTACTTGCCGAGACGACCAAAGAGAAGCCGTTCGCTTCCTGCTCAGTCGATCCGGATCTTGCCGTGAAGGCCAAGACCTACTATCCACGGGACCTGAATTACCGGTAGTTCCATCTGAAACGGAGAGCCAGCACAGTGACTTCGGATTCCATCGACCTCGTATTGCTTCCTGGAGACGGGGTTGGACCCGAAATCATCAATGCGGCAACGTCCGTGCTGGATGCTGTTTCGACCAGATTCAATCTCTCGATCACGACCGATACCCGGTTGATCGGTGGCGCCGCGATTGATGCTCATGGAGTGCCGCTCCGACCGGAGGACCTTGCCCGGTGCAATGAGGCCGACGCCGTTCTTCTCGGTGCAGTGGGTGGACCAAAGTGGGACGATCCGTCCGCCAAGGTCCGCCCTGAGCAAGGTCTGTTGCAGCTGCGGAGAGGTATGGGCCTCTTCGCCAACCTGAGGCCGGTCTCGACCATTCCGGCGCTGATCGACCGGGCGCCGATCAAACCGCACTTGCTGGCCGGTGTTGACATGATGGTGGTTCGGGAGCTGACCGGTGGCGTCTATTTCGGGCGACCGCGACGGACCTGGCGGGAACGACGGGGTCGGGTTGCCGTCGATACCCTGATTTACCGGGAATACGAAGTCGAGCGAATTTGTCGGCTCGCCTTTGAGTTGGCGGGTGCCCGACGTGGCAAGGTTGCGTCCGTTGACAAGGCGAATGTGCTGGACACATCGCGGTTGTGGAGATCAGTTGTGACAGCGATGGCTCCGGAGTTCCCGGCGGTCGAACTCGAGCACGTGCTGGTCGACTCGATGACCATGCACCTGATCAATGGTCCGGCCCGATTTGATGTGATCGTTACCGAGAACATGTTTGGGGATATCTTGACCGACGAGGCCTCGGTTTTGGCCGGCTCGATCGGACTCTTGCCATCCGCGAGCATTGGCAAGACTCGGTCCGGTGGTGATTCCCGGCGTCGCGGTGTATTCGAGCCGATTCATGGCAGCGCGCCGACGATTGCCGGAAAGGGACTGGCGAATCCAGTTGGAACTATCGAGTCCCTGGCGATGCTCTTCCGGATCTCGCTGGACCGGAGCGACGTTGGCGAGGCAATCAATGCCGCCGTGCGCACCACGCTGGAATCCGGAACTCGAACTCCGGATGTAGCCGATGAAACCTCAAACGTCGTATCAACGGGTGAATTCGGGCTTGCGGTTGCCCGGGCAGTCGCCGAGGGTGCAACGGTCTGATACAGTCGATTGAATCGAAAAAGACCGAGGCCTGCTTTGAACTGTTTTGAAGGCATAGAGTCAGATACATGAAGCTTGTTCTAGCGGTTATTCAGGATTACGACACCGACGCTTTCTTGAATGCGATCAGTGCTCACGGACTGATGGCGACCCGGGTCGCCAGTGCCGGTGGATTTCTCCGCGCCGGAAATACAACCGTTTTCATGGGCGTTGAGGACGACCAGGTTCAGCTGGTCAAACAGCTTCTTCACCGCCATTGCCGATTGCGCGAGGACAGTGGCTCAATCCACGAACTCGGTTTCCTGGACGACGCGGACATAGAGCACGTTTGCGCCAGCCGCCTTGGTGGCGGAGTCGCATTCGTCGCCCGGGTCACGCATTTCGAGAAGGTGACCCGGGACGTCGGGGCCAGCGCGGTCCCGAGCTCGCGCCAGGGCTAGACCGCGGCGGCCGAATGCTCCTCGATATCGAAGCGGAGATCCGGCGCAAGCATTTCGCCGAGCATCTGCTGCAATGCCATCACATGGCTGCATGTACCGACTGCGTGGGACTCAAATGTGTGGCACGAGCAAACCCAGTGTCCGTCCTGAAGTGCAATCGTGTACTCGTCGTGGCCACCGTGGAACCCGGCATTGAGCGACGTGAGCCGTACCCGCTCAGGCTCCTTCGCATACCGATGGGCCTTCTCGATCTTGCCGATCATGCTCGAATGCATTGCTGACCCTTTCCTGTCCGGTCTCGTAACCGGTCAAACACGAGCCGAGAAACCGGACTTTGAACGTCTCTGAAACGCAAAAGCGGCGCAGGTCACAAGGACACTGCGCCGCTCATCTGGAGCATTTCTAACGTAACAATTTTCGTTGGCATAGCAGCAGCCTCCTTCGAGTCTTGCCTGATCCAACGCCGGCGGAGCGACATTGCTCCGGGGTGCTCGTTGCTGACACTATACCCGCTGATCAGTTGCAAGGAAAGTGGATGGCTTGAGATCGTGACATCCGTTGAGCATGGGTCTCCTTCGACATTTGTGATTCTCGCCGGGGGAGCCAGTCGCAGGTTCGGGACCGACAAGGCGATGGCTGTCGTGCCGGGAACGCCGCTTTCGATGTTGCAGACCATGATCCATCTCGGGATCGAGGTTTGCGGGCAGGTTCTGATTGTTGGACAACGTCGGACCAATCACGATGACCACCGGGTTCTCTGGATTGATGATCGCTACCCTGGTGAAGGTCCCCTGGGTGGTCTCGTTACCGCAGGCGGTACCGGGCTGGTCGCTGGCGCAATTGTGATTGGAGTCGACCAGCCGTACGTGACGGTCCAGATTTTGCGCCGACTGGAGTTGCGAGCGAGTGAGGCAGGGGTTCCCATCTGCTATTCGGAGTCCGGCATTGTTCACCCGCTTCCGGTGGCGATGGACCTTCAATCAGTTGCGGCACAACTCAAGGCGAAATTCATTGCCGGAGAGCGTTCACTCCGGACGGCGCTCCAGGGCGTTGGCCTTCAATCGCTGGAAGCCGGGCCGGGTGATTTAATGGCGCTTCGCGATGTTGATCGACCGACGGATTTCCGCGCTCACTCAGTTTCCATTACTGACGGGTGAGAGCGGGGAGGCGTCAGGATTGCAAACGTCGCTATACTTGAGCCAAGACGGTGCGAGCCGTACGTACAGGTATCAATGCGGGACAATCGGAAGCCAATGGCTGGACCAACGACCAATAGCACGTCTGCGCGCAGGAAAAACACTAACCGGCCGAATCGCGCCCAACTCAAGGCGGCGGAAGTCCGCTCGGCGGAAACGGTGCCGGGTGCCTCTGCTGCCACGGTCGCTGCTCCTGCTGCAGTTGCCAGCGGTGGTCGACGGGCAGCGGCGCGTCGTCAGGTTTCCAGGGCGGTGACGCTCTCGCGTGCAGCGGAAATGCAATACATTCGCGAGGATCTGCGCCGGCTGTTTTATATTGCGGCACCCCTTTTTGTATTGATGATCGTATTGCTTCTGGTGATCGATTAGATCAGAGCAAACTGAACCGGAAACGAACGACGGCTGGAGAATTGTTCTCCAGCCGTTTTGGCATTTCTACGATACAAACGTGGAGTTAGCTGGACGGCTCGTCCTCGTCGTCATCTTCAACGACGGGCTCTTCCACAAGTTCAGCAGTGTCGACCTGCAGAGGATCATCTTCGTCCGGGACATCTGTCAGAACCTCTTCAGTGTCAGACTCAACTTCCTCGTCATCATCGTCGGAGAAGTAGAAATCGGCCTCATCGCGCTGGCGAAGAACATCCCGCTCGCGAAGATATTTGCCGGCCTGGCTGATCTGACGTGGGAATGAGACGCGGTCGGCTTGTGACGGATGTCGATAGGTTTCCCGGAGGATTACCCGCAGTCCGGAGGCGGAGGTTCCGAGCGCATAGACCTCGTACGTGTTACCACCGGCGATCAGTTCGATTACCCGAACTGCCGTGCGCGGATCAACTTCGCCCAGGCGGACACCGTCGTTCCGATAGACATACATGCGGCCCTTCTCGACCTTGAGATCGAGCGCTTCACCGGATGCGACCTCGGCAAGGATATCGATGCTTGCCGTGTTGAGCAGCTCATCGACCCAGGTTTTGCCGACTTCCTGAATGAAGACGTTCGTCCGCGGGGTCATCCGCTTTTCGCGCTGCTGAATCTCGGTCGCGTGAGTCCGCATGAGCTCCAGCCGCTGAAGGTTACGGCGCGCGATCATGTTGGCCGGATCGGCCTTCAGGCTGCCGGTGTAGGCCTCGGTTGCCTGGGCAACGTCACCAAGTTCGATGTAGGCCTTGCCCAACCGGTTGTACGCTGAGGCATCCCGACCGGAACGCTCAACGATCTGCTTGTTGATCGTAATGGCGTCGTCCCAGCGGCCTTCCAGCGCGGCGAGATGGGCTTCTTCGGACATTTGTCGTTTGGAGGTCGTTTTGCTGTTAGCCACAGGTACCCTTTCAGGTGGATTACGTATAAACGCGCAACGGAACTAATCGGCGACTGATGCCAAAGTCCTTGCTGGCGTGCCAATCAAAAACCACGGTGACGATTCAGTGATCGTAACGTCAATTGTCTTTCCACCCAGATTTTCATCCGAGTCGATATGAACAAGCAGGTTCCCCCGTGTCCGACCGCCCCAACGGCCTTTGTTAAAGGACTCAACCAGAACCTCGTGAACTTCACCGATTCGCGCGGCATTGCGCTCGGTCAGCATGCGCTCCTGCAGCTTCTCGATTTCCTGGTGGCGGCGAAACTTCTCATCGTGGGGGATATCGTCCTCCCACCGTGCCGAGAGCGTCCCTGGCCGGGGTGAGTACATGGCAACGTGGACCTTGTCGCAGCCCACTTCAGCCAGGAGCGAGAGTGTGTTCTCGAATTGCTCAGGTTGCTCCCCCGGAAAACCGACGATGATGTCGGTCGCCACGGTCAGGCCGGGCATTCGGGAGCGTGCGTAGGCAATGCGATCGCGCCAATGGTCAGCCGTGTAGGTGCGTCGCATGCGGTGCAGGACATCGTTGTCCCCGGCCTGGACCGGGAGATTGAGGTGCGCACAGATAGACGGCAATTCCGCCATCGTGTCGATCAGTTCGTCGGTCATGTATTTGGGATGCGAGGTGAGGAACCGCAATCGCTCGAGCCCGGGAATGGCATCGATCGCCCGCAGTAGGGCTGCCAGGTTGGTCTTTTCGGGAAGGTCGTGTCCGTATGCGTTCACCGTTTGCCCGAGCAGCGTGACGTCTTTCACGCCCTGGGCAACGAGAGACGAGACCTCGCGGACGATCGATTCCATCTCGCGGCTCTTTTCCTTGCCACGACGATAGGGAACGATGCAATACGAGCAGAGGAAGTTGCAGCCGTAAATAATTGGTACGTAGGCGGCGACTTTGCTATCGGCCACCTCAGGCAAGTAATAGTGCGGGATCTGGTGCAAATCGTCGTCGAGATCGGAAAGTTCCGGGACGATCTGTTGCAACTTGTCGAAGTCGGACGGATCAAAGAAGAGGTCCACATGCGGGAAACGGGCCTTGAGCTGTTCCTGCTGTTTGGTGACCATACATCCAGTCAGAACGATGTTGACGTCTGGTCGTTCCCGCTTCACTCGAGCCAATGCGCCGAGCTTGCCGGCGACCTTGTCTTCAGCGGCCTGACGAACCACGCATGAGTTCAGCACGATGATATCGGCGTCCTGCTCGCTGTCGGTCGGGGTATAGCCAACTTCCTGGAGCATGGCGGCAACTTTCGCCGAATCCGCCTCATTCATCTGGCAGCCAATGGTCCACATATGGAACCGTTTGCCGTTACTGGCCGTGGACGCAATTGGGCGACCAACCGGCTGTATTTGAATGATCGAATTCACCATGGATTTGACCTAAGGTTGATTGAAAATGCGGACAGCCGAAAACGTCGGCAGAACCCGATCAACAGCCTGCAATTGTACACGGATGACGCCAACTCGACAGAACATTGCCACTGTGCCCTTCGGTCAACGTCCGGAATCAAAGGGTTTGAGCCTGAGTCAGGCTGAACATCCTCTGACTAACTTACGTAAAGAGCATAAGAGCACCGATCTGCGTGGGGAAATTGTTGAGAGCAGAAACTGTCGACAGTGCCAGGCCCCGGCTGTACAATCGTAATCAATTCCAGTCAGGTCAAAAACGTCGTGTCGGTATTGAAAAACGTTGACCTGCAGTCCAGACCAGACATCAATCGGTTCGGGACGGGTAAACTTCTGGCGTCACTAGTTATCGGGGGATGGACATGACGAAGCACGCGTGCGGGTCATGCCGATTCTTTCAGGAAGCACGTGACAACAAACAAGGGTGGTGTACCCATCCGGACCGTCGTGAAACCACGGCTGTCCGGATTCTCGTTCGATCCGCAGAACTGCGATGTCGGAACGATTGGGGACAGGATCTCTGGCAAGATCGTACCGACAACGACCAGGTTCTGGATATAGCAATGAGTGATTCCCCGTCCAAGCCAATAGCGGATTCGTCCGCGAGGCCAATACCGGCTCCGCCGGTCGAGTCGCGTCCCATTGTGTATCCGGCTGCGTCGGTATCGGAAACGGTTCGGGTAAGTGATACCGAACAGGCAAAACTGGTCAGCGATAACCTCAATCGGGAACTGCTGCGACGTGCTCACGATCAGGCTCGGGAGCGGGTTCGCAATCGGGGATACTCGGCGGACGCCCCATCGGACGGAACGGCCTCTCCACCCGTCGAACGGGAAGCATTGGTGATTTCAAACCAGTATGTTCCCCCAAGTCGACAGGTTGAGCCCTCGGCAGACCAACCCGGAATCTTTGAATTCGACAACAAGGCGGGAACCGGCAAATTCGACGAGCGTGTGGTGACTTCGGTTCCGGCATCGTTCGTCAGCGACTCCATCACTGCAGAGCAGGTCACGGTCAAGCCCCGGGACTATGCACCCACCGGTGTGGATGCATATTTGTCGGAGTCGACCGCCAATCTGTCGACCGTGGACCTTTCGTCGGATGCCAATGGAACTCGTTGGACGGAAGACGCCGTTGTTTCGACACCTCCGGCTGAGCAGGCAGTGCTCGACGAGGCGGAACGGCCAAGTCGATATACCTATCGAACCAATCGAGAGACCGACGTACGGCGGGCAGACCGAACGCAGTCCCAGGCAAGTCGCGATTACGTGCAGCCACTACCGAGCTATTCCGCAGATCTCGACCGGGATTTTCCGGACGAACCTGAGGATCTGTACGAGGCTGACGAGCACATTGAGCAGGCGAACTGGCCCGCTCCGCTTCGTAGCGCGGACGGGGTGTGGTCGGGGATTGTGAAAACGTGCCAAACCTGTCGTGATTTTCGGCCTGCCGGCAACGGCCAGCGTGGATGGTGCACCAATCAATGGGCCTTCAAGCATCGACGAATGGTTGATGCCAGTGACCGCCCATGCGAGACCAGCATCGGACATTGGTGGATACCTGGCGATGTGGCCTGGCAAGGGACGCTTGACATGGCGGCACTCGGTCAGCCGACACCCAACGTGGACAAGTTTCTTGGCCGTTCCGATGAGGCTGATCGGAAGAGGCGGCAGTCGTAGTCATGGTAGGATTAGCAGTCGTGCGAACCTGACGGGCTGGTCAGGTAGCGGCTGGTAAGGAACATTCGCGCGTATGGGCGTTTTCGGCGACACGCTTCGCCAGGCGAGAGCACACAAAGGTGTAACTCTCCGCGAGGCTGAGGTAGCAACCCGAATCAATCGACACTGGCTCCTCGCCCTCGAGGAGGAGCATTTTGATCAACTCCCGGCTCTGATTTATCAGCGTGGAATTGTTCGGAATTACGCGACGTATCTGAACCTCGATCCTGCCAAGCTTCTTCAATTGTTCGTTGAGGCGCGGGGCGATCGTCCATCTGAGACGACCACTGTCCTTGCCCAACCGACCATGGTGTCACCCGCAGGCAGCTTTGTTCCCAACTTCGCGGTGATTGCGTTCGTGGTTGTAGCCATGGGTGCGATGTTTGCGTGGGGATACAGCGCCTATTTTGCCGGCGCGGGCCCGGAGACAATCGCTCCAGGGGCAGTGGCCACGGCTACCCAGTTGGGTGACGAGGATCGCTTCATCGCCACCAGTACCCCGGTTCCTCCCACCAACACGGCGATCCCGGCAACCACTGTCGCTGCCACAGAGGAATCGGATGGCGACCGGGTACAGATTTCCTATCCGACCACCACGACGACTGCGGAAGTCGTAACGCTCGATCCTGGTGACGACGTTACCGATGAAACTGTTGATGACAGTGCAGTGGGCGAGGAACGCTCGTACAGCTTCTATGCGATTTCTGATGTCGATTTGTTGATCGTGGTCGACAACGTGATTGTCTGGGAGCAACCGCTTGGGGCCACCCAGGTTACCGGTTACCTGACTGGAACGTCGTTTGTGGTTTCGGTGAGTGAGCCTGGTGCGCTCGTCGTGCTTGATGGCACCGGCGACGAGACAATTATGGACGTCACGGAGTTCACGCTTCCGTAGTCGTGTTCCCCTGATTGAGCGGAACAATCATCTGTGCCCTGGCCGGCAGGATTTCAATCTCGACGCCGGTCGAGCCCACGACATCTCCATCCACCTGAATAGGCATTGGCGGATCCGACTGAATGGAGATTTTGCGCGCTCTTGCATGAATGATATGGGGCGATCTGTCCATTGAGCGGGATGCGAATCTCGCGACGACTCCGGCGATTGCCGTTGGATTGGTCGCGGTTATGGCAATGAGATCCAGCCAGCCGTCGGTAGACGAGATGCCGGGAAACACATAGAGATTCGGCTTTATCACTCCGGCGCCATTCGCAACCAGCACCATCGGCGATGTTAGTTCAAACTCGGCCGATTCGGTCCTGACTTCGAATCTGGCGGGCGGCATACGCAAACTATTGGCCGCGCTGGGCAGGTAGGCAAACCACCCCACCCGCCGCTTCAATTCAGGGTTGGTCTGATCAAAGATGCGACTATCGAATCCGGCGCCGGCCATGTGGAGGAACATCCGTCCATTGCAGGTAGCGGCGTCCATAACCCGGATTTCATGATGGCCAAACATCAACCGGCTGATTTCACCGGCGTCGGCAGGTAAATGAAGTTCCTGCGCAATGACATTGGTCGATCCACCCGCAATGATCGCGATCGGGATTCTGAGTTCGCCAAGACCGGTTAGGGCATCCGTGACGGTGCCATCACCTCCGACTGTGACGACCATGGACGCCATGCGGGCGCGGGACTCCAGCTCGCCATACTGGAATTGCTCCTGCCGGGTTTCGATTATTTCCCAGGTAACGTGCTGAGGTGCAGCTGCTTGAAGATCGGCGATCAGGCGCGGTGCATTCTTCCGCGCATGCGGATTCGCAATGACCAGTATGTGCGCTGAATCAGTCCCGACCATCCCTCACCAAACCCTGGAGCACGATCAGGATGCTACAGATTGCTCATCCGAACCAAACAGTTGTTCAATCAACTTGTTGGTCAACCAGGTAGCGGCAGCCGCAAGTACCAGACCAATAATCCCCTGGGCCAAATTCCGGGCCATTCCAACGTCCTCTTCACTGAATCCCAATTATGCGCCGATTGTAATCGGGCTCAGATTTATTCTAGCGACGTCGGCCACTGAACGCGAGAATCCCAATCGGAAACAGGATGACTCCAATTACAAGTGTGAGATCAGCCAGCGTCATCTCACCAACGTAGATGCGATTGGCCCCAGGGAAGAGCTCCAGAATCGTACTGAACGGGTCTGTGGCACGAAAGATTTGCCGACCAACCCAGTATCGCTCTGAGATCTCCAGGGCTCGCAATACCGCCCGACTGATAAAGAGCGCTCCGAGCACCGCGAATGCATTCAGGAGCAGGATGATCGGGAGTTGCGAGGTTGAACCGGAATCTGACGGTTCAAGGGTTATGTCGGATATACCGGGCGAGCGGTTCATTTAGCGTTTAGCAGCGCAGCGAGGCGATCAACGATAACGATCGCCAGGCGTTCCTTGACCATACGTGGAAGCGACTCTGGCTCATGATCCCGCGTGACCAGGGTCGCCTGACTCGATAGCGAGCCAATGGTGTCGACCGCGTCGTTAACCACGACCATGTCCAGGTTCTTATTGCGCAGCTTTGCAGTGGCGTTGGCAATGTGATCGTTCGTTTCTGCCGCGAACCCCACGCGAACCAGTGACTCATTGCGCAGACTGGCAATGATGTCGGTGTTGCGCTCAAGACGCAGAGTCAGGTCGATATTTGAATCGGACTTCTTGATTTTCTCGCTATGAACATCCGCCGGCCGGTAATCGGCGACTGCCGCCGTCATTACGATGGCGTCAGCTCCGGCGAGGTGTGCATGTACCGCGTCATGCATCTGCTGGGCGCTCTCGATTTGCACGAATGTGGCCCCGACTGGCGGAACGAGATTCGAAGGTCCGCTAATCAGCGTGACCTCTCCCCCGCGATCGATCACTGCCTGGGCTAGTGCATACCCCATGCGACCGCTTGAACGGTTCCCAACGTAGCGAACTGGATCCATGGCTTCATGCGTCCCGCCAGCAGTTACCAGTACGCGTTGGCCCTTGAGTGAGCCCAGTTGGCGTCCAATTGCATTTCGAACCGCACCAGCTACGGCAGTCATGGCGACCAGTCGGCCGTCACCGTATTCACCTGAAGCGAGACGTCCGCTGTCCGGACCGACGATGATTGCCCCCCGTTCGGCCAATGTCGCGAGGTTGGCTTGCGTCGCGGGATGGTGGTACATCGAATGTTCCATCGCGGGGGCGATGATCAGCGGTGCGGTGCAGACCAGGGCCGTGGCGGTAACCATGTCATCGGCCAGACCATGGGCCAATTTTGCAATTGTGTTTGCCGTTGCCGGGGCAATGACAAATGCGTCGGCCGTCTGCCCCAGTGAGACATGGCCGGTGAACTCGCCGACCCAAGGCTCCAGCACGTCAGAGTAGACCCGGTTTTGCGTGAGGGCGGAAAAGGTCTCTTCGGTGACAAAGCCGGTCGCAGCAGGGGTCATGAGCGTGTGCACCGATGCACCCAATTGCATCAACATACTGGCAAGGTCAGCTGCCTTGTAGGCCGCAATGCCCCCGGTGACTCCCAGCAGGATCGACTTCCCTGCCAATGGTGCGGGGGGTCGCATCAACATGTCCTGGTCGTTGCTGGTGCTCAAACCGCTATCCTTGCACACATGAAATCAGATCTGCCCGCGACGGAATCGTCGCCCACAACTATTCATTCTATATGGCTTCGGGTTGTCGGATTCGTGCTTGTGTTCATCGCAGCACTGTTGGCGGTAGTCGGCGGACTGCTGGCTATTCTGGGATTCGGCGGGCACTTACTGGTCCGTGCGCGACCGGACTCGGGCCAGAACATCAATTACGATCCAGGTACGATCGCGCTGCTCTCACCAATTCCGATCGTCGCCGGAATGCTCCTGCTTGGAGCGTTTCTGGTAATTGCCAATCGGCTAGGGGCTAGCCGACGATAATGCTGCTCAGAAATGCCATTACGGCGAACGCAATTCCAATGATGATAGTGAACTGAAATAGGGTCTTCTCAAGACCGCGGCGAGTTCGGTTGATCGAACCGGTATCTCCACCGAATGCACCACTGAAACTCGAGCCCTTCGTCTGAAGCAGAATGACCAGGGTCAGCACTATGGAAATGATGATCATGACAAGATTGAGTGCTGTATCCACGAAAATGCTCCTTAAAACTGCGCCCGTTCGCGGGGACAGCCTAGGCTACCACTAGTTGGGCGTAGAGTTCAATCCGCCGCAGATCGGATAATCGTCATGAATTCGCCGATTTTCAGGCTGGCACCACCAACCAGGAAACCATCGATACCGCCCGTGGCGATCAGGTCCGAGGCATTGCCAGCGTTGACACTGCCGCCGTACAGAACGCTGATCTCACGTCCCAGCATCTCTGCAACGGTTGATCGGATGAATCCGCACATTTCGGCAGCATCGCCTGCAGAGGCTGTGTTGCCTGTCCCGATTGCCCAAACCGGCTCGTAGGCCATAACCAGCGCATCCAGATCGCGGTCACCGGGATCGGTTATTGCTGCGATGAGTTGCGCCCGGACCGTTGTTTCTGCGGATCCTGCCTGGCGCTGATCATGCGTCTCGCCAACACAGAGCACTGGCTGGAGTCCGACATCCAGCACCCGCCACAACTTCTCGCGCACGATTCCGTCCGTCTCCGCGAACAAGGCTCGGCGCTCCGAGTGACCGACCAGTACAAAGTCGCAAAGCTCGGCCAACATACCAACCGAAACTTCCCCCGTGTACGCGCCGTTTGCCTGGGCCGCGCAGGTTTGTGCTCCAAGCTGGATTGCACTGGCACCGAGGATCGTGGCGACTGGCTGCAACCATGGAAATGGAGGTGCGACACCGACTGTTACGGATTCAGGAATGGACTCTCGCGAAAGCGATTCCGCCAAAGCGGTAGCTTCCCGGAGCGTGGTGTTCATCTTCCAGTTGCCGATGACAATCCTGTTTCGCATTTCTAGTCGTCCACCAGAACAGCAAGACCGGGAAGCGTTCGTCCCTCGACGAATTCGAGCGACGCGCCCCCACCGGTAGAGATATGCGAAATCTGATCCGCAACACCGGCAGCCTCGACGGCAGCGACTGAATCTCCGCCACCAACGAGGGAGTACGCATCGGACGCACCGACGGCTTTGGCGACCGACAGTGTTCCGTTGGCAAACTGCTCCTTTTCAAACACGCCCATCGGCCCATTCCAGAAAATGGTCTTCGCTGAATGCGCGGCCTCAGAAAAAGCTCGGACTGAATCAGGACCAATATCGAATATCGACATTTCGGCGGGAACGCTATCGACCGCAACGGTCCTCGTGTCAGTTGCATCGATCGATTCAGCGATGACGACATCCGTTGGCAACAGCAATCTCGTTCCTGATGATTCGGCAAGTTCCCGGATTGTCCGTGCTTCGTTGAGTGCATCGGGTTCAGCGAGCGACTTCCCGATTTCCAGACCTTGTTCCAGCAGGAACGTATTGGCCATACCGCCGCCGATCGCGAGAGTCTCAACCTTCGGAACCAGCTTCTCGATCACGGCAATCTTGTCGGTCACCTTTGCGCCACCAATCAGGGCGAGGAAACCGGCTCTGGGAACCTGGTTCAGTCTGGTGAGCGCCTCGACTTCAGCGATCATCAGCAGGCCGGCATAGGACGGCAAGAGATGCGCTACTCCCTCTGTCGAGGCATGCGCGCGATGAGCTGCACCAAACGCGTCGTTGACGAACAGATCAGCGAGATCGGCAAGTTTCCGGGCCAGATCAGGATCGTTCTTCTCTTCCCCGGCCTCGTACCGCACATTTTCGAGCAGAAGAATTTCACCCGGTTTCAGGCTCGACGTTGCGTCAATAGCTGCCTGTCCTACCACGTCGTCGACAAACTTGACTGGTTTATCGAGAAGTGTGCCGAGATGGTCAGCCACCTTGCGCAGGCTGTACTTCGGGTTGACCTGACCTTTCGGGCGCCCGAGATGACTCATCAGGACAACGGATGCACCCCGATCAAGAAGGTTCTCAATCGTCGGAATGGCAGATCTGATTCGGGTGTCGTCCCGAATTGAATCCCCGTCCATGGGAACGTTGAAATCCACGCGAACGAGGACCCGTTTGCCCTGAACGTCTGCTTTCTCAAATGATCTGAGGTTCACGGTGCCAGTCCCTACGCGGTGCCCGGAATGCCAGCTTCACAGACCAGAGCGACGAGATCAGCGACGCGGCACGAGTAGCCCCATTCGTTGTCGTACCAGGTGATTACCTTGACCAACGTATCGCCGATGACCATGGTGGACAGTCCGTCGATGATCGACGAGCGCGGGTCCATTCGGAAGTCAGACGAGACAAGTGGCTCCTCGGTGTAGCCGAGAATCCCCCGCATCGCGGGGCTTTCTGCGGCTGCCTTGAACGCAGCATTCAATGACTCGATGGTGGCAGGGCGCTCAGTCTCGGCAACGAAGTCGACGATCGAGACGGTAGGAGTCGGAACGCGGAGCGAGAAGCCGTCAACTTTGCCCTTGAGTTCAGGAATGACGAGTGAAAGGGCTTTCGCGGCACCGGTGGTGGTTGGGATGATGTTCGTTCCGGCCGACCGGGCACGTCGCATGTCGCTGTGCGGTCCGTCGAGAACAACTTGATCGTTGGTGTAGGAGTGAATGGTGGTCATGAATCCGCGGGTGATGCCAAACGAATCGAGAATGACCTTGGCCGCAGGTGCGAGGCAGTTGGTGGTGCACGAGGCATTCGAAATGATGACGTGCTTCTCAGCGTCGTACTGATCTTCGTTCACGCCGAGGACGATCGTGATGTCCTCACCCTTTGCCGGAGCAGAGATGATCACTTTCTTCGCGCCGGCTTCGATGTGGCCGCGAGCCTTGTCGGCATCGGTGAACCGACCGGTCGACTCGATGACCAGATCGACATCCAGGTCCTTCCACGGAATCATGCAGGATCGTTCCGTTCCGAGAAGACACGCAGTGGTTTGCCGTCGACCGTGATCCCGTCTGCTGTGGCGGCGATGTCTGCATCAAAGCGACCGTAGGTGGAGTCGTACTTCAACAAGGTGAGCGAGGGACTCGTTCGGGGTCAGATCATTTACGGCGACGATCTCGTAGAGATCGCTGAATCCGCCATCGTGAACTGCCTTGAAAACCTGGCGACCGATTCGCCCGAATCCGTTAATTCCGACCTTGATGGGCATGTGTCTGCTTCCAATGAGACGAGCACATCACGCGATCTACCCGTCACGAGAGCACAGCGATCCAATCGTCCGGCTCACATAAACCTCTACAAGAACAAGATTACACGGAGGCTCGTTCCCGGCGGGCAATATCGAGCAGCGCGGCGGTCAGTTTTTCCGGATCGTGTCGCAGGGGATTGGTGTCACTGACAAGGTCCCGGGCGACGACCTCGATCCTGGATTCAAGTTCCCCGAGGTTCTCATTGGTGACTGCTTCGATATTCCACTCGGGCTTGATGGCGGCGGTTGGAGCTCGGTTGCTGTTCACAAGCGTGTGACTGAGAACCCCCGGACCGAGCGCGTCGTCAACTGCCTTGATGTGATCAAGCGCTCCGAAGTGATCGGTTTCTCCGGGTTGGGTGGCAACGTTGCAGACATAAACCACCGGGCATTTGGACCAGCGGATTGCTTCGATCATGCCGTCGACACAGAGATTGGGAAGAACACTTGTATAGAGACTGCCGGGGCCGAGCACGATCAAGTCGGCGTGGAGCACGGCGCCGAGAGCCGGTTCATATGCGGTGGGTTGTGCCGGATCGAGAAATACACGCTTGATGGGTGGCTTGTCCCGGGAGATCGTCGATTCCCCGCGGACGATGGTGCCGTCGACGAGTTCAGCGCACAAGGTGACGTTGTCCAGCGTCGCCGGAAGAACCCGACCCCGAACGGCAAGAACGCGGCCAGATTCAATGACTGCTTGCTCGAAACTGCCGGTCACTTGCGTAAGCGCCGTAATGAAGAGGTTCCCGAACGAATGTCCGCTCAGTTCGGAACCTTCCTTGTCGAACCGGTATGCGAAGAGCTTGCCAACGGTGGATTCGGCATCGGAGAGCGCTACCAGGCAACTGCGGATATCGCCGGGCGCAGGAATGTCGAAGTCCTTGCGGATGCGCCCGGTAGAGCCGCCATCGTCGGCCACCGTGACGATCGCCGTGATGCCGGCCTCGAGATGGCGAAGACCGCGGAGGAGGGTGGAGAGTCCGGTCCCGCCGCCAATGGCGACGATGTTCATTGAGGGGCGAGTGGGGCCGAATCGGTGCGCGGCGACTATCTCGCCGATCCCAAGTGTGTTCTGATTTGAGGCAACCAGGGGATCGAGCAGCGACCGGGACAAGCTGCGAATAGCGAAGAAGAGCGCCGGGACGCCGATCAACAGGATCACCAGTTCACGGTACGGGTGACCGATGAACTGAAGCGTGAGCAACTGGACAACATCACCCAGTTGACTTGGGAAGTCATATTCCCGGTAAATCCAGGCAAGCCCCATCGCCAGCGCCAGCCCAACCAGGCAGACACTGACGATCAACAGTGCGATCCATCGCTTTATCAACATGCCCGGCCGCAGCCAAACTCGCCAGCCTTGCAGGGGTCATTCCTTTGCGTCGGTAGAGAACGTAGAGGTGCCGTTTAGGCGTCCGCGAGTATAGCACCGGGCGTTCCCAACGGGCACAATTCCGTTGCCTGTAAGGACGCTCTATGGTAGGATCGTAGCTAACGGAACCAGAGTGCTGGCAACGTGGGTCCCTGGCCCACGTTTTCTATTGTCCGGCACCCGCTGGAATTCACCAGCCATCCAATGTTCCATCCGTAACGCATCGGATCGATTGGCAGACCGGCCCCGGCCGCTGCCTGTGAAGGAGGTTCGCGACATGAAAAGCGACCTGTATTCGGCTATTGCCCAGCTTGCGGGAGAGCGCGGTATTCCCAAGGAAGCCGTTCTGTCTTCGGTTGAGCATGCCCTCAAGACCGTTTACAAGAAAATGGAGAACACTGAAGAGGACGTCGATGTCACGATCGACGCGAACAGTGGACAGATTCAGGTGTTCCTACTCAAACGGGTTGTCAGCGAAATCGATGACCCCCTGAATGACATTTTGCTGGCCGATGCCCAGGAGATTTCACCAACGGCATTGCTGGGTGAAGTGCTCCGCCTTGAGCGAACGCCGGACAACTTCGGCCGGATCGCGGCTCAAACGGCCAAGCAGGTCGTTTTGCAGCGAATTCGTGATTACGAACGCGATACGGTTTACGAAGAGTTCGCCGATCGCCAGGGCGAAGTCATCAACGGCACAGTGCAACGCGCTGATGCCCGAGCGGTGATCGTCGAGCTTGGCAAGGCCGAGGCGGTCATGCCGGCGCGCGAACAGGTGCCGACCGAGCGATACCGGGCCGGACAGCGTATCAAGGTATTGCTGCTCGAGGTCAACAAGGATCCGAAGGGGCCGCAGTTGATCGTTTCGCGGTCGCACCCGAACTTGATTCGCCGACTCTTTGAGATCGAAGTTCCGGAGATCTACAGCGGCGCGGTCGAAATCATGTCGATTGCGCGGGAGCCGGGATTGCGATCCAAGGTTGCCGTCGCTGCTCGACAGGAGAAGGTCGATCCGGTTGGTTCGTGCGTCGGGGTTCGGGGTGTCCGCATCCAGAACATCGTCAACGAGCTCTACGGCGAGAAGATCGACGTGATCGAGTGGTCGGGCGATACGGCAACGTTCATCGCGAACGCGCTCAGTCCGGCCAAGCCAACCAATGTAGCGCTGACTGAAGGCGAGAACATCGCAACCGTGATCGTTCCGTCCGATCAGATGTCGCTTGCGATCGGCAAGGAAGGCCAGAACGCCCGCCTCGCCTACAAGTTGACCGGATGGCGGATCGATATCAAGGATCCGGAATCGCTGAAGGATCAGGACCTGGATATTCTGCGCCAGGCTCGGGCCGACTATGTAGAAGAGACGGGCGGACTCGTTTGGCAAGGTCGCCAGCCACGACTTGTTCGCGGTGATGGACTTGTCTCCGTTCGGGAACAGGAGTACGGACCACTCCCGCAGGACCTCATCGGAATGAGTGTCGATGTCGACATTGCCGGGGACGTGCTGGAGGTTTATTACAATCGGGCGTTGCGGGCACGATTCAATCTGGAATCGACCGAGCAACTCCCACTTGATGATTAGTTTCTGGTAAGCGGTATGACTGAACAGGCGACATCACAACCGAGCAGAAGCAGTCGGAAAGGGCCTCGGCCCCGGCATGTTCCTGTGCGTACGTGCATCGTTTGTCGCAGTCAAACCGCGAAACGTGGATTGGTTCGGGTGGTTCGCACGCCCGAACAGGTTGTGGAGATCGACGAAACCGGACGCAAGAACGGCCGGGGAGCGTATCTCTGCGATAAACCCCAATGCTGGGAGAAGGCTGCCGCTTCGGACGTCCTCGCCAAGGCTTTGAATACTGACCTGACGTCTGAATTTCGGAGTGAACTCCGCAGTTTTGCAGCGCAACACATCGATTCCGGGACCGAAACCCCCCGGAACGGAAAGTGAGGAACCTAATTGGCAGATAACTACGGATCAAACGGCGGTCGCGGTGGTCGTCGAACTGGCGGAAAAAAGAACAAGGGTGGTCGTGGTTCTGGCGCCCGGACAGTAACCCTGCGTCGCACTGCACCAGTCGTTCGCGAGCCAATCACATTGCCTCAGGTGATGACGGTTGCGCAGCTTGCTGAGAAGACTGAATCCACTCCGATCGATATCATCAAGGAATTGATGAAGATCGGCGTCATGGCCAACATCAATCAGCAGATCGATTACGACACGGCCAACTCAGTCGCGACCGCTCTTGGCTGGGAAACCAGCGAGGATGTTCCTGAGGTCGTCAAACGCGCTGAGGCCGACTTCGAGAGTCGCATGCTGGAAGGTCAGAACGACCCGAATGCGGTCAATCGACCGCCCGTGGTCACCATCATGGGCCACGTCGACCACGGTAAGACCAAGTTGCTCGACTCGATTCGGGAAACCAAGGTTGCCGAAGGCGAAGCAGGCGGAATCACGCAGCACATCGGCGCCTATCAGATCGAAACACAGGGACGCAAGATCACGTTTCTCGATACGCCGGGTCACGAGGCATTCACAGCAATGCGAGCTCGTGGTGCCCAGGTGACTGACGTAGCGATCCTGGTCGTCGCGGCCGACGACGGAGTAATGCCGACGACTCGTGAGGCCGTCGCGCACATCAAATCAGCAAATGTGCCCATGGTTGTTGCCATAAACAAGATCGACCTGGCGTCGGCAAATCCTGATCGGGTCAAGCAGCAGTTGGCCGAGATTGAAGTCGTACCAGAAGAATGGGGCGGCGACGTTCCGTTTATTGAGGTTTCGGCTCGTGATCACCTCGGACTGGACGATCTTCTCGAGACACTGCTCCTGGTGTCCGATGTCCACGAGCTGAAAGCCAATCCGAATCGCCCGGCGAGCGGAACAGTTATCGAGGCCAAGGTTGATCGCAATCGCGGTCCGGTAGCAACTGTTCTCATTCAGAGCGGTACGTTGAACATGCGCGACATCGTTGTGGCCGGGGCAACCTGGGGACGTGTCAAAGCCATGTTGGACGACACCGGCAAGCGATTGCGCAAGGCCGGCCCAAGCACCCCGGTTGAACTTCTGGGATTGCTCGAGGTTCCCCAGGCGGGTGACCCGGTTCAGATCTTCGAGGACGAGAAGGAAGCACGAGAACTCGTGGATTCCCGCGTGCAACAGCGCCGGGCGGAGTCCTTCACTGGCGATCGCTCGATGAAGCTGACCGATCTCGCGTCGCAGATCAAGAGTGGCACAACCGCAGAGCTGCGCGTCATCGTCAAGACGGACGTCCAGGGTTCACTTGGAGCGATTCAGACCGCGCTGTTGAAACTGAACGAGCAGACCGACGACGGCGTTCGCCTGAGCATCACGTTCTCTGGAACTGGTGCGATTTCTGAATCTGACGTCAGCCTGGCCGTGGCGACCAAGAGCATCATCATCGGATTCAATGTCCGACCGGATGTTGCGTCCAAGCGGGCTGCCGATGCGACCGGCGTCGACATTCGCTTCTACAACATCATTTACAACTTGATCGACGAAGTGAAGCAGGCCATGACCGGTTTGCTCGCACCGATCTTCCAGGATGTTACCGATGGGTACGCCGAAGTTCGGGAAACCTTCAAGTTGCCGGGTGGCGATATGGTCGCCGGCATGTATGTGCTGGACGGCAAGATTGTCCGCAGTTCCCGGGCGCGCGTCCTTCGAAGTGGTACTGTCATGTTCGAAGGTGGCGTCAAATCCCTGAAGCGCTTCAAGGACGATGTCCGTGAAGTTGCCACTGGATACGAATGCGGACTCGGGCTGGACGGATTCAATGACCTGCAGGTCAAGGATCAGATCGAGTTCTTCCACCGCGAAGAGGTCGCACGCACCTAAACAGGTGCTCGGCGCGAAGGTATTGACGAAATGACCCGACGTACGCGACAGGTCGGTGAGCTGCTCAGGGAGGAGCTCACCGATATCATCCGCAAAGAAATGGACGATCCGCGTCTGGCGTTCTGGAGCATCACGCACGTTGATGTGACGACGGATTTGCGCACGGCCCGGGTTTTCGTTAGTGTTTTGGGGACCGATGACGAGCGGGCTGCTACCATCGCCGCAATGAAATCAGGATCGGGGTTCATTCACCGACACTTGAAGCCGCGTTTGAGGATGCGGACGATTCCGACACTTGAGTTCCGGGATGATCGCTCGCTGGAGTACGCGGCCTCGATTTCCCAGACATTGCATGACCTCAGGAACAGTGGATCCCCAGCTGATGAGCGACCCGACACCGCAGATAATTGACCCAGCCAGTGCCGATGCGGCACTGAATCTGCTGAGCAGCGCTCGGCGGATCGTTATTCCTACCCATCAGAACGTGGATGCTGATGTCTTGGCCAGTGCGCTGGCCATGATGCATGCCATGAAAACGCTCGGCATCGAAATCATTCCGATCGTGACGGATGGTCGCCTGCCCAAGTCCCTTGCCTTCCTGCCTGGGGTGAAGAGTGCGCGATTGTATGGCGTTGATCCGCTGCCCGAATTTGATCTGATTTGCATGCTCGATTGCTCGGACAAGCGCCGATTAGCTGGATTTTATGACGATGACCCGGCGCGGATCGAAAGCGACTACCCGATCGTCAACATCGATCATCACGTGACCAACGACAGTTACGGAGTGGTCAATATCGTGGTTCCGGAAGCAGCGGCGACGGCCGAGATCGTTGCTGAGCTAATCAAGTATTGGGGAATCAAACTCAACAAAACGATTGCCCAATGTCTTCTGGCCGGCATTTATGGAGACACGCTTGGTCTTCGTACCGACGCGACCCGTTCCCGAACCATGCGGACGTCGGCAGAGTTGGTCGATGCCGGTGCCAATCCATCGACGATTACGGACGCGCTGTTCCGGATCAAACCGAAATCCACGGTGTGTCTATGGGAGCACGCGCTGAGAAACGTCGCCTGGACCGGTTCGCTGATCTGGACTGAGGTGAATGCGGATACCCTCAGGATTTGTGGGGCGGATGCGTCCGAAGCCGAAGGCATCGTGAATTTTCTGTCCGGAACAGACGGATCACGCGCCGCGGCGATGCTCTACCAGACCGATACCGGCTACCGGGTCAGCATGCGCAGTTTGACTGAGGATGTGGATGTTGCCGCAATTGCCTCGACGTTTGGCGGCGGGGGACATCCACGGGCGGCGGGGGTATCCGTCAGTGGCGGACCAGACGAACGAGACGCGTTTCTTGTCCAGGTCGCCGCGCTTCTCCAAACGTAGCAACCATGACTCCTCAACTTAACGGACTCCTCGTCATCGACAAACCGGCTGGTTGGACCAGTCATGATGTCGTTGGGTGGGTCCGCAAGTGGGCCAACCAGAAGAAGGTTGGCCACGCCGGCACCCTCGATCCGGCGGCGACCGGTGTATTGCCGATTGCCTTGAATGACGGAACACGTATCCTGGAATTTCTTTCCGAATCGAATAAGGCGTATCTGGCGGACATCACATTTGGGGTGTCGACGGACAGTGCTGACGGTGATGGCGTCCTCCTGGAATCCAGTCTGGCACCGGCCCGGACTTAACCAGATCGAAGAAGCAATTCCCTTCTTTACGGGAGAGATTGAGCAAGTTCCACCGCAACTCTCCGCGATAAAGATCGACGGCAAGCGGGCATACGATCTGGCACGAGCCGGAATTGCCGTCGAAATGCCAACTCGTTCAATCGTGATTTCATCGATCGACCTATGCGACTGGGATGGAACAACTCTGCAGGTGCACATCGAGTGCTCGAAAGGGACGTACATCAGATCGCTCGCTCGGGATCTGGGGGCGCGACTGGGCATTCCCGCGCACTTGTCCAATCTCGTTCGGACGCGAAGTGGACCGTTCGAACTACAGGATGCATGGACCGTCGATGAATTACGGGGACTCGATCCGGCTGCTGAGTGGGAAACCATTGCGGAACACCCCGATACGGCAATTGTCGATTGGCCCGCGATTGTGATGACGGACGCACAAACAGTTGATTGGGGTTTCGGTCGAGACTTGAATGTGGAGCAAACGACTGACGAACAGACTGGCGCGCGTCTATGATTCCCACGGCCATTGGCGAGGAATTGCCAAGCGAGGGTCCGGAACTGTTTGGAGCCCATCCAGAGTGATTGCACCCGCGTGACTACATCAACCGTTTTCGATCTGACAGATATTCTGCATAGCCACGCCGTAGTAACTATCGGTACGTTCGACGGCGTCCACATCGGTCACCAGGCATTGTTGTCCGGGGCAGTCGCCCGAGCGCGTGCACTTGGGGAGACAGCGCTGGTCGTTACCTTCGAGCCGATCCCGGCGAGTGTCTTGCGGCCAGAGCATTTCCTGGGGCGGATTTGCCCATTGGCCGACAAGCTTTCGCTCATTGAAGCGTTGGGGCCGGATCAGATCCTCGTCCTCCAGTTCGACCAGGCACTTGCCCGGCTCGCTCCCGACGAGTTCATGTCGCGAATCGCGCAGGCCACCGCACATGAAGGAACTTTGGGTGGGTGAGGAATTTGCGCTGGGTCGCGGTCGGTCTGGCGGCACCGAGGTACTCGCTGAAATTGGCTCGACGCTTGGCTATTCCGTGACTGCCGTTCCCCGCAGTGAGGATCTGGACGGAGTCATCAGCAGTAGTCGAGTTCGGCATGCAGTCCAGTTGGGTGATGTGTCTCTCGCCAATCGCCTGCTCGGACGTCCATTCAGAGTCACTGGCGAGGTCATCCAGGGCGCCCAGTTTGGTCGGACGATTGGTTTCCCAACCGCAAACGTCGCGCCTCCAGTTGATCAGGTCCCGCTCGCTGATGGAATTTATGCGTCGCGTGCGTGGCTTCCGGGGATAGAGACCTCGTTCAACTCCATGACGTATGTCGGAACCCGGCCAAGCGTCAACACCGGGGCGCGGCAGATCGAGACCAATTTGCTGGATTTTGCCGGTGATCTCTATGGACAGGAGATATCGGTCGAGATGATGCAGCGGTTACGACCGGATGCATTCTTCCCATCGATCGACGCGCTGGTTGCGCAACTGAAGATCGATGAGGTCTCAACGCGGTCATTCTTTGATGATTTGCGTTTCGCCGTCGATTGACTCTGATCTCGGCTGCATGCTAAACTCTGCGGGTTGCCGCCCGTTCGGGTGGCATTTTGTTGCTGCACTCATACATAGATGAGAGCCAGGGGGTAGGCCATAGCACGGCCAGTTCAAACACGGGTTAACGAACGTATTCGTATCCGTGAAGTTCGCCTAATTGATGACTTGGGCAACCAGGTTGGAATCGTGCAAACCCGGGACGCGCTGGAAATGGCGCGCGAGAAGGGGCTGGACCTCGTAGAGGTTGCGCCGAATGCCGTTCCACCGGTGTGCCGTTTGATGGATTACGGAAAGTTCCGGTACGAGCAGAGCCGCAAGGAGCGCGAGGCCCGGAAGAATCAACACGTTATCGAGTTGAAGGAAGTCCGGATCCGACCGAAGATCGACGATCACGATCTTGAGACCAAGGGCCGCAGGGCCGCCAAGTTTCTTGATGACGGCGACAAGGTCAAGTTGACAGTACTTTTTCGTGGACGTGAGAACGCGCACCCGGAGATCGGTCGGGCATTGCTCGATCAGCTGGTTGAGTTTCTGCGACCACATGGAATAGTTGAACAGAGCCCGAGGCTTGAGGGCAAGGCAATGACTGTGTTCTTTGCTCCGCTCAAGCAGAAGGCAAGCACACCGGAACGAGAGGGTAGCGGACACCGTGAAGAAGCAGAAGCTCAAGACGCATAAGGGCGCCAAGCGTCGATTCAAGATCACGGCAACGGGCAAAATCATGCGCACAAAGGGTATGAAGAGCCACTTCCGTCGCCGGAAATCTCCTCGCGTTTTGCGACAGCTCGATCGGATGCAGGAACTGGACAAGACGAACGAGAAGTCGGTCAAGAAGCTGCTTCCGTACGGATAGTCAGCACACAGGTATTGAGGGAATAGGTCATGGCTCGAGTCAAGCGCGGCGTTGCCGCCCATCGTAAACACAAGCGCGTTCTGGCCCAGGTTAAGGGTCATTACGGCACAAACAACCGACTGTACAAGCGAGCCCATGAATCCCTCATGCGTGCACTGGCCTATGCCTATCGGGACCGCAAGAACCGAAAGCGTGCATTCCGACAGCTGTGGATCATCCGCATCAATGCAGCAGCCCGAATGAACGGCATCCAGTACAGCCGGATGATTCAGGGTCTCAAGGCTGCGAACGTCTCGATCGATCGCAAGATGCTTGCTGATCTCGCCGTTCGTGACCCGGAAGCCTTCAGCGCGATTGCTGAACTGGCCAAGAAGAACGTTCCAGCTCAGGCCTGAGCGAGCGTTGATTCCGGATTACATCACCAGCGAATCCAATAGTCGAATCAGGCACCTGAAGGCGCTTCGCGATCGGAGAGATATCCGACACGCGGAGCGTCTTTTCATTGTCGAGGGGCCGCGTTTCGTTGATGACGCGCTTGTGTTTGCGCTGCCGAAACTACTTGTCTTGAGCGAGCGCCGGGCTAACGAAGAGAACCAGGATCACTTCGACTTTGAGACGATCGTGGTGCCGGATGCTCTCTTTGCGAAGGTCTCGGATACTCGCACACCACAAGGCATCCTGGCCATCTTCCCCTTCCCCGATCCTCCGATGGATTATGGTCGACCGCTTCTTGATGTCGTCGCCGATGGAATACAGGATCCCGGCAACCTGGGGACGCTGATACGCAGTGCGGCGACATTGGGGGCCACGCGCGTACTGATCACGCCCGGCACGGTCGATCCATTTGGACCAAAGGTCGTCCGCGCCGCCGCATCATCGCTGTTCCAGATCCCGATAGTCTTGACGTCGAATCTGGCAGACGAGATCGGTCCATCGGCCGTTTGGTTGGCGGATGGTCGATCACAGCGATCAATCGACCAGGTCGACTGGACCGTGCCCTCCGCAATCATCGTGGGCAGTGAGGGCAATGGGGCTGTTTCAGATTTGAGCGGACTTGCCTATGACACGGTTTCGATTCCAGCGGATCGTCCAGTCGAGTCACTCAATGCGGGCGTTGCCGCAAGCATTGTTCTCTACGAATCGCTACGGCAGCGTCGGCAGACGCGAGTCTGACTTTCCGCTAGTGCTAGACTGCCCAACGTGAAATTAATGTCCGTTGCGGGTCGACGCGCGGAATGTCCCTACGCCAGATGGAGGTAACTCATGCGCAAGCCAGAACTTATTGCAGCGGTCGCAAAAGAGACAGGATTGACCGAAAGCAAGGCTGGCGATGTGGTCAATGCGGTAATCGCGACGATCACGGCGACACTCGCCAAGGGTGATGAGGTTTCCTTCAGCGGTTTTGGAACATTCAGGGTGGCAGCGCGGCCGGCTCGCGACGGTCGTAATCCGCAGACAGGCGAGCCGATGAAGATCAAGGCTGGCAAAACCCCACGGTTCACCCCGGGAGCCTCACTCAAGCGAGCCGTCGACGACTAACTCTCTGCGTGGTTGCGAGCCGTGCCACTGTTGCGGATTGCGATCCCAATCTGTTCAGGAATGTTCTGAGACGCGGTTCGGGATGCTACCCGGACCGCGTTTCCGATTGCGCGATCCTTCGACCGTCCGTGGGCGATGCTCACGGCACCGTTGATGCCAAGCAGAGGAGCGCCCCCAATCTCTTCGTAGCTGAGGCGATTGCTGACGGATTTGAGCGCCGGCTTCATGAGCGCAGCCATCAATTTTCGCGGCAAGGTACGGGTTACTTCTTCGCGCAAGAATCTCGGTGAGCACGCTTATCGCGCCCTCCATCGATTTCAACGCGACGTTCCCCGTGAACCCATCAGTGACTACGATCTCGTAATCACCCCGAAGCAGCCGATTGCCTTCCACATTGCCCTTGAAATCGATCGCCGACGAGGCGGAGAGCAATGCGTGGACTTCCTGGACCAGTTCGTTGCCCTTGGTCGCTTCCTCACCATTGGAGAGTAGGGCGACCTTCGGGGACGGAATACCCATCACGTGCTTCATGTACGTGTCGGCCATGATTGCGAACTGAACCAGGTATTGCGGCTTGGGATCGGTAATGGCGCCCAGGTCCAGCAAGATGCTGCGCCCGGTGAGCGTCGGAAGAATGGTCGCGATTGCCGGCCGCTCGACTCCGTTGACCCGACCGTTGATAGCGATTGCGCCAGCCATCACCGCGCCGCTATTGCCAGCTGACATGACCGCATCGGCGTCACCGGCTCGCATGGCCTTGAGTGCCATCGCAATCCCGGATTTCGGCTTGCGGCGGACGGCCGTAGCCGGAGCATCATGCATGGTCACTTCGTCAGGAGCATCAACAACGGTAACTCGACTGCGGTTGCCTTCGGAGAGCGCGCCAATCAGCGGTTCGATACGCGCGGCAGGTCCGACGAGGATCAACTGCAAATCGGCGAAGTCGGGATCGTCCAGCACCGCAAGCGATGCCGGCACAACAACATCCGGCCCGTGATCCCCACCCATGACATCAATCGCAACACGCATATCGAGCACTCCTGACGCTGCCGGTAACCTCAGAGAGCTCCGGCAGCCAGCGTCTTCTAGATGTCGAGGTTCTGGACTTCGCGGGCGTGGGTCTGGATGAACTTCTTGCGCGGTGGAACAGCGGCGCCCATCAGCATGTCGAATGTTTCGTCGACACTGACACCGTCTTCGATCTTGACCTGCATCAGTGTGCGGCGCTTCGGGTCCATGGTGGTGTCCCAGAGCTGATCCGGGTTCATTTCACCCAGACCCTTGTATCGCTGAATCTCAGCCCGTTCGCCCAGCTTCTCCATTGCAACGGCCCGCTCAGCCTCGGTGTATGTCCAGATCTCTTCCTTGCCGCTCTTGACCCGGTAGAGGGGTGGCTGGGCGATGTAGAGGTTGCCGTCGTGGATGATCTGCTCCAGGTGGCGGTAGAAGAACGTAAGCAGCAGCGTGCGAATATGCGCGCCGTCGACATCGGCGTCCGTCATGATAATGACCCGGTGATAGCGCAGTTTGGAGATATCGAACTGATCACCAACTGACGTGCCCAGCGCAGTGATCAGCGTCCGGATTTCGTTGTTCTGCAGAATCTTGTCGAGGCGCGCCTTCTCGACGTTGAGGATCTTGCCTCGCAGCGGAAGGATCGCCTGGAAGCGCCGATCGCGGCCCTGCTTGGCCGAACCACCGGCGGAATCTCCCTCGACTATGTAGAGCTCGGCGCGCGATGGGTCCCGCTCAGAACAATCGGCCAGTTTGCCTGGCAGACTGAAGCTCTCGAGCCCGCCTTTGCGCTGCACCAGCTCACGAGCTTTGCGGGCCGCCTCACGAGCGCGGGCCGCGGTCAGACATTTGTCGATGATCCGTCGGGCAGTCTGGGGGTTCTCTTCCAGGAACGCACCGAGGGCATCATTGACGATGGTCTGGACAGCACCGGCAACCTCTGCATTGCCGAGCTTGCCCTTGGTCTGGCCCTCGAACTGGGGCTCACCGAGCTTGACCGAGACGATGGCGGTCAGGCCTTCGCGGACGTCCTCACCCGAGAGTGACTCGTCCGCCTTGAGGAAGCCGTTCTTCTTGCCGTAGTCATTGATCGTGCGGGTCAGGGCCGATTTGAAGCCGGAGAGGTGGGTGCCGCCGTCGGCCGTGTTGATGTTGTTGGCGAAGGTGTGGGTCGATTCTCCGTAGCTATCGTTGTACTGGAGCGCGACCTCGACCATGATGCTATGGCCTTCGCGCTGATCGGCTACTTCGCGCTCAACGTAGAACGGGCGGTCGTGGACGACGGCGCGGTGCCGATTGAGGTGGCGCACGAACGAGACGATACCGCCTTCGAAGTAGAAGGACATTTCGCGGTCGCTACGATCATCGATAAGTGTCAGGCGAAGACCCTTGGTCAGATAGGCTGTCTCACGGAACCACTGCAACAGGGAATCGAAGTTGTAATCGAGGCCCTCAACAAAGATCGAGGTGTCGGCCAGGAACCGGGTGGTGGTGCCGTGATTGTCCTTGTCAGTGGTGCCGACAGCTTTCACTGGACCGTCCGGAATACCGCGTTTGTAGGTCTGCTTGTAGACCTTGCCATTGCGGCGAACTTCGACTTCGCACCAGTCACTAAGCGCGTTGACTACCGACGCGCCAACGCCGTGCAGACCGCCGGAGACCTTGTATCCGCCACCGCCGAACTTTCCGCCAGCGTGGAGGACGGTCATGATCACTTCGAGGGCCGAGGTGTTCATCTTGGGATGCTTGTCGACGGGAATACCGCGACCGTTGTCCGAGACTGTGACCACCCCGTCCTCGCCAATTCGGCAGACGATGTGATCGCAGTGACCCCCGAGTGCCTCGTCGACGGAGTTGTCTACGATCTCGCGGACCAGGTGATGCAGACCGCGGTGATCGGTGCTGCCGATGTACATACCAGGTCGCCGTCGAACTGCTTCGAGTCCTTCGAGAACCTGAATTGAGCTAGCGTCATACGTCGTCTTTGTTGCCAAGTGTTCCCCCTTCAGGGTTGAAACTGTTTCAGGCTGCGGTTCGAGACCGGACCTGGTAAAAACCGAGACTTGCGATCGCGAGGCTGGTGACCATGCCCGCGTTCAGGACGATTGCCAAAATCAATCCGGCTGGATGAAAGGTGATCCGCTCCCAGATCGAAAGCAGGCCGGGCGAAATCAAGATCGAAACCAGGAAAAAGCCGATCGTTTGGACGAAGTTTCCACTGACTACACGCAGGCTGGATCGAATTGCCTGAACAGGCCCAGCGGAATCCAGAACGATTGCTTCCGGAACAAACATCGTTGCGATCAGGAGAATCAGGCCGATCAATGAGATGAAGCCGATAGTGGTATCAGCACCCACCACGGTCGTGTCGGTGAGAAGTGACGGCAGAATAAACAGGCCGCTCACGACTGCGAGAATTGCCGCCATCATGAGGCCAAACAGAACGATTCGCCCCCAACTTCGCAGAATCGCCGGAATTGCCTGTGATCGGGTCAGCTGCAACAGTTCAGACTGATGTCGCCAACCAGGTCTCAAATGCAACAAAGAGCAGTGCACCGATCAGGACGCTAACAGTAATCGCAGTCGCAGCCAGAATTGTGCCGGGTGAAATCAGGTCCATATTCAACGGAGCGTACATTTTGTCGGTCGAGACGCCGTCAATCACGCTCGGGAGCAGCAATGCCAATCCCCTCGTAATGTCCCAGTCCCCCTGACGCGTCAGCCAGCCTCCGAATTGATCGAGCACCGACGAGCTACTGAACTGCAGTTCCGTTCCGGCCCACCGTGACAGGGATTGCCCGGAAAGCGTCGGAACCAGCCACAGCAAGGCATCGAGCAGGATCGGAATCAGCGCCAGAATCGGCACCGCGAGCACAAGTGACATTCCGTCAGACAGATGATCCAGAATCCCTGGCCTTGGATCGGTTTTGGAAACACTCACGCGTGATGACATCAGCCCAGACCGATCCGGTCAAGACCATCTTCATCGAGTCCAAGGTGGTGACCGATTTCGTGGAGAACGGTCACTTTGATCTGCTCGTCCAGTTCGGCCTGGTCGGGATAGGCAAGCTCCAGGGGCTCCTGATAAATCACAATACGATCGGGTACGGCCATGGAATAGGAGTGATCACGCTCGGCCAGGGGGATGCCTTCGTATAGGCCGAACTGATCCATCGAACCATCCTCGGGGGCTGGCTCGACAACGATTGCGACATTGCTGAGGACACGACGAACCTGCGGATTGAGCCCGGCAATGACCCGATCAACTCGCTTTTCAAATCGCATTCTTCGGGATCGTAAACGTGCTGTTGAGGCGTTCCTCATAGGCACAATTTTACCACTTTTGCGGATATTTTGCCCGTTTCAGAGGAGTGTTTTCCGGCGTACGTACGATGGTTTTAGCGGGTTACGGCCGCATCCAGCAACGCCCGTCCAATTTGCAGCGGAAGGCCACCACCCTCACCTCCGTAATCGAGGCAGACCGCGACGACCATCTCTGGTTCGTCGACACCGGCGGAACCGATGAACCAGCCATGGGGAGCATCCCGCCCGGACTCCGCCGTGCCTGTTTTCCCGGCCACGTTGAGACCAGGAATTCCCGCATTTGATGCATATCCATAGGCAACGCTGTCGTACAGCATGTCCAGAACCACGTCGGCTGTCTGCCGGGAGACAGGCTGCAGATCATCCTCCGCCTCCATTGTCCAGATTTCTTCGCCATCGACCGTTTGAATGGACTGCACGAGTTGCGGTCGCATTGATTTGCCGCCATTCGCGATCGCCATCATCACCCGTGCCATGTGAAGTGGCGTTACCAACAAGGCACCCTGGCCAAACGCGGTATCAGCAAGCGCGACCCGATTATCGAGATCTGCGAGGTCTGCTGCTATCTGGCCCTGGGCGACGTCGAGCTCAAATTCAATCGCCCGACCAATTCCGAATTTGCCGGTATAGGAGCGGTATTGTTCGCTGCCAATCTCCAGTCCGATTTGCGCGTAGACCACGTTGAGCGACCAAACCAGTCCTTCGCGAACCGTCCACTCCGTCTTCGTTTCGTCCGGCCGATTGAATTCAGGGATTACCCGACCTTCAATTTCAAACGAACCGTCATCTGTGAACACGGTGCTATCGGTTACGGCACCGGAGTCGATTCCGGCAGCGGCGGTTAGCACCTTGAAGGTAGATCCCGGCGGATAGAGTCCTGTTGTTGCACGAAACAACAGCGGACGATTGGGGTCATCGTTGATTCCGTCCCACGCCGAGCCGACCTGGTCATAATCGCCTTCGTCGTTGGTCGTAAGTGCGGACGAATCAAACGCCGGTGACGACGCCATTGCCCGGATTGCCCCGGTTTTGGCCTCGATCACTACCACCGATCCAACGGTGGAGCTGAGCAACTCGGCGGCCAGCGATTGCAGTCCGGAATCGATGGTCGTGATTACGTTGTGACCGGCAGCAGATCGACGGAACAGCAAAGCGTCTGCAGCCTCACGGAAGGTCAGCGGATCAGCCCCGGACAGGTCGCCGTCGCGTGATGCCTCAAGTCCTGACAGTCCGAACCTGAGCGGCGAGAAGTAGCCGAGCAGGTGGGGTGCGTCGTTGAATTGCAGATCGCGCATCCATCGATCACCGGACTCTCGTGAGACGACGAGTTCGTTTCCGTTCCGGTCGAGGATTGATCCACGGCGAGCGTCCAGTCGGGTGGCGATGTCACGGGCATTGGAGAGGGTGTCGCCGTTTTCGTCCTGTCCGGATTTGTCAGCAACTGACCGTGCCCCGATCAATGACACGTACACCAGGCGATACATCAAGCCGGCCATCAGGAGGAGCATCGCCCCGCCGACCTGAAGCAAGGCCCTTCGGTGCAAATCCAGGCCAGTCCCGAATGGCAACGCCCTGGACCTGGTCGACGCCAGTGCTCTCCAGACGGCCCAGACAACAACCAACGCCGAAAGTGCGACCAGCAGCCAATTTCGCTCGATCATGGCCTGGCCGAATCTGGTGAGGCTTGTCGATGGGAGATGTTCAGGAGCATGCCCATGCACAGTGCGTTGAGCAGCAGGGATGTCCCGCCGGCTGATACAAACGGCAGCGTCACCCCGGTCAGGGGCAGGAGACGAAGGACACCGCCGATGATGACGATGGCCTGGATGACTATCGAGCAGGTGAGTCCGACTGCCAGATACCGGTCGTACAGCGAATCCGACTGTGCTGAGACGCTCAGACCCTGAAACAGAATCACCGCAAACACAGCAACGATCGCCAGGCCTGCGAGCGCTCCCCATTCTTCAACGATGGCCGCGAAAATGTAGTCGGTGTGGACGGCTGGAATTCGCCACGGTTCGCCTCGGGCAAGACCGCTGCCCTAGAAACCGCCCGGAACTCATGGCGTAATCGGCCTGAATTTGCTGGTATCCAGAGACGAAGGGATCGGCCCATGGATCGAGCCAGTTCTGGATCCGCACCCCAACCCGGTCAAACGTCACATAGGCGAACGCAGAGCCAGCCAGGAAGGCCGTCATGGCGACGATGACGTAACTGATCCTTCGAAGTGCGACATAGAGCATCGCCAGCGCGGTTGTGAAGAGCAGCAGGGCGGTTCCCAAATCGTTCATCGCGACCACCATCAGCAGCGCGGTGACGAGGAGCAAGCCGACCGGCAAGAGATAGGGCACAGGGGGTAACGAGAATTTCCAGACCTGCCAGCGACCATGCATCAGCTCGTGCTTTTCATGCAAGTAGGCGGCCAGAAAGAGGATCAAACCGATCTTGATCAGTTCTGAGGTTTGAATCTCGATCGGCCCAACACCAAGCCAGAGTTTTGCACCGTATCGCTCCCGCCCGGCAACGAGGGTTGCCACGAGAAGGCCCATCGATGCGATGACGGTCAGATACTTGTAGCGCCGCAGCAGACCCCAAAACGGAAACCAGCGCGCGGTCGTGACCAGGATCACGAGCGACAGGATCACGTACATGTTGTGGCGACCGGAGAGATTGCCGAGCGTCGAATCGGGTCCGCCGATATCGCCTTGCAGCCGATTCATGGTGACCATACCGATTGCCATCAGCAGGCAGCAGCACGGGAAAAAGCACCTGGTTCGCCGAGAAGCCAGTTGCGAACCAGAGCACGGGCGCAATCACCATGAGCGAACCCAACGCCAGGGCAGTCTGAGCTGCTGATACCGACAAAAGCGCCTCGGAAATCGAGTTGGCCGACGTTGCGAGGTACCCAACCACCAGTATCGCGATTGCGATCAGGGTCAGCGACAGCTCGTTCTGCAGTCGGGAGGCGTTTCGCACGTCAGGTCAGGTACTTGCCAGCGATAACGCTCAAGCGATCGCGGACGTCACCGGTGATGTGGTCGGGATTGGTAGCGATGGCGAATTCGAGGGCATTGCTACACCCGCAGCCCTGATCGGGAATGTCCCCTCCGGCACAGAGCGCCGCAAGCACCCGTTTCGCGCTGGCCGAGTTCTTGTGCAGATTTGCGACGACCATTGCGACAGTCACTGGCTCCTCACTCTCATGCCAGACATCGAAATCGGTAACCATTGAGATCTGCGCGTAACAGAGCTCGGCCTCCCGGGCGAGTCTTGCTTCGGGCATGGCTGTCATGCCAATAACGGATGCACCCCATGATCGAAACAATGCACTTTCGGCTTTCGTCGAAAACTGCGGACCTTCCATACACAGGTACGCTCCACCGCGCTCAACGGTTGCGCCTGCGATCGTGGCACGCTCGATCACTGTATCGATGAATGAGCCGCAAAACGGTTCCGCGAGACCGACGTGGGCGACGATCCCGTCATCGAAGAACGTCCGGTCGCGAGAAATCGTGCGGTCGATGATCTGGTCGGGGCAGGCGAGTGTCAGTGGTGGGTAGCGCTCAGTGAGGCTGCCTACGGCGCTGATGCTCAGGAGATGAGTCACCCCTAATTGTTTCATTGCGTGGATGTTGGCCCTGTATGGAACCTGAGACGGGTTGAGATGGTGACCAATTCCATGCCTGGGCAAAAACGCGAGGTCCATGCCATGCAAACGTCCCGTCGTAATCGGGCCGCTTGGCGCTCCAAACGGGGTTTCCAGTTCGATACTGGCGACGTCCTCCAGATGCTCGAGGTCATATAGACCGCTGCCGCCAATCACGCCTAGTTTGGTCGTCATAATGTCCCTACTATCTATTTGAAGTTGTCAATGCTATACTTGCTCGCTGTGAGAATTTGAGCGCGCAGTCAGCAGCGTCAGCCGTAACGGCAAGGGGAGGCAGCGCCAGAATGGCGTTAGTCAAAGAGCAAAAAACTGAAATCATTGGCCAGTGGCAATTTCATGAAACCGACACCGGTTCTCCTGAAGTTCAGGTGGCAATTCTAACCGAGCGGATCACTCAGTTGACTGATCACCTCCGCAGCAACAAGCACGACCACCACAGTCGTCGTGGACTGTTGCAAATGGTTGGTAAGCGCCGACGCCTTCTTGCCTACATGAACAAGAAGGATCCGGAGCGCTACCGAACAGCCATTGCACGACTTGGGTTGCGCAAATAGGCTGGTCTGTTCTGAACCCTGGTTTCTACAATCTGGCAGAAGCTGGATTGGTGAAATGCATCAACATCGGTAATGCAACCGGCGTGGTTTCTTCCACGCCGGTTCTTGCGTGTCTATCACCGGTCAGCAGGAGGGAGTCCATAGCCTAAGACCTGTACGAGCTTGCTCCTGGCGTGAGCGGCGAGAGAGGTATTGGAGCGCCGTGGGCAGCGTGTCGCTCGGCCACCGCGCTCCAGTTCCTCCCTCCAAATGACGCCACACTTTTCAATCGATTACTCGCGCCGATTTTGTTTTGCGCGAAATACGCAGGAGTTTTTCTTTCATGTCAAATCCAGCAAACCCGGTGGCTGTGTCACTTGAGGTTTCCGGTCGAACACTGACCATCGAAACTGGTCTGCTTGCCGAACAGGCGAGCGGCTCGGTAACCGTCCGCTACGGCGACACCTTGCTTCTCGTCACCGCTACCGGTGTGCGTGAGGCCAAGGAAGGTCAGCCGTGGTTTCCGCTTTCGGTCGATTACGAAGAGCGGATGTACGCTGCCGGCAAGATTCCGGGTGGTTTCATCAAGCGCGAAGGTCGACCAACTGAGGCTGCCGTTCTGGCATGCCGCCTGACCGACCGACCAATTCGACCGCTCTTCCCGAAGGGCTACATGGCGGACGTCCAGATTGTCGCCACCGTCATGTCGGCCGATCAGGTCAATGATCCCGACATTCTGTCGATCATTGGTGCATCAGCCGCCCTGTCCCTCTCGCCAATTCCCTGGCAGGGTCCGGTCGCCGCAGCTCGCGTTGGGCTGATTGATGGTCAGATCGTCGTCAATCCGGTTCGCGAATCGTTGGCGGGCAGCAAGCTCGACATGGTTGTTGCTGGCACCGCCGACGCGATCATGATGGTCGAAGGCGAAGCACACGAAGTGTCCGAAGAGGACATGCTTGAAGGCATCGCCCGAGCGCACGATGAGATCAAACGAATCTGCGCGATCCAGTCGGACCTCGTTGCCAAGGCCGGAAAGACCAAGTGGGAGTTCAATCCACCGGTCAAGAACCAGGCATTGACGGACGACGTCAAGGGTTTCCTCGGCACTCGTCTCTCTGATTCCATCAACAACCCGGACAAGGTCATGCGCCTTGAAGGAACCAACGAGCTCGAGGTCGAATTGCGCAACCAGTTCGCCGTTGCTCGCGATGGCCAGGAAGCCAAGTACACCTCCGGCCAGATCGCCGGTGCGTTCGACAGCCTGCTCAAGGAGACCGTCCGCGGCGCCATTCTCGAAAATGGAAACCGACCGGATGGCCGCAAGCCGACCGAGATTCGCCCGATCTGGACCAAGATCGGCTACCTGCCCCGAGCACACGGTTCGGCCATCTTCACCCGTGGTCAAACCCAGGTGTTGACCGTCGTCACCCTGGGCACTGGTGCCGACGAGCAGAAGCTCGATTCGATCAGCCCAGAGCTCAAGAAGCGCTACATGCACCACTACAACTTCCCGCCATACAGCGTCGGCGAAGTCAAGTTCATGCGTGGGCCGAGCCGCCGCGACATCGGTCACGGTGCACTGGCTGAGCGGGCATTGCTCGCAGTTCTCCCGAGCGAGGAAGAATTCCCGTACACACTGCGACTTGTCTCCGAAGTCGTCAGCTCCAACGGCTCCAGCTCGATGGCCAGCGTCTGCGGAAGCACGATGGCGCTCATGGACGCCGGCGTGCCGATCAAGAAGCCGGTTGCCGGTGTGGCGCTGGGTCTGATCACCGATGAGACCGGTCGATTCACCGTCTTGACCGATATCCAGGGACTTGAAGATCACATCGGCGATATGGACTTCAAGGTTGCCGGAACCGCTGATGGCGTGACCGCAATCCAGATGGACATCAAGGTCAAGGGCATCACGCACGAGATCATGCGCCAGGCACTCGCCCAGGCGTACGACGGACGTCAGGTCATTCTCGCCACCATGGCCGAAACGATCTCTGAGCCGCGTGACGACCTCTCGCCGTTCGCCCCACGCATCACCCAGATCAAGATCGCTCCGGACAAGATTGGTCTGCTGATCGGCCCGGGTGGCAAGAACATTCGCGCCATCCAGGAAGAGACCGGAACCAAGATCGAGATTGCCGACGACGGAACTGTCTCGGTCGCATCGGTCGACAAGAAGAGCACCGACGATGCGATTGCTCGCATCACGGGCATGACGACCGAAGTGAAGATCGAGCCAGGCGAGATCTACACCGGCAAGATCGTCGGAATTCAGACCTACGGCGCGTTTGTCCAGATTCTTCCGGGCAAGGATGGCCTCGTCCACATTTCGGAGCTCTCTGAGGATCCTGAAGTGCGGGTCAACAAGGTTGAGGATCTCTTCCAGTTGAACGACGAGATTACCGTCATGGTCACCGAAGTTGCTCCGAATGGTAAGGTCAGCCTTTCCCGCCGGGCAGCGATCACCGGCGAACTGCCGCCACCGAAAACCAACGATCGTGGCCCACGCCGCGATGGCGGTGGGGGAGACCGGGGTCCACGTCGCGATGGCGGCGGAGACCGTGGCCCACGACGGGATGGCGATCGCCGCGAAGGTGGCGACCGTGGTGGCCGCCCAAGCTGGTAGCCACTAGTCGAATAGGGCAATGAAATGGGGCGAGGCAGAAATGCCTCGCCCCATTCGCTTGTCTGGAAATCGTGTTAGTTGCCGGCTTCCTCTGTGCTGTATTCAGATACCGAGGTGAGCAGATCGCTGACCGTTTCTGACGATCCTGCCAGTGCACCAGCTGCAATGCAGAGGATGATGCATCCGAGAATGAGTCCGAGCGTGATCCAGAGCCAGCGACGTCGTTTTGGCTCCTCCGGCGGAGTCATGTAGCTCGGGGGAGCCCAACCCTGGCGAGCCGGATCGTAGGACGGGTTCGGATACTGCGGGGGTGGCGGAAAACCCGGAGGTGTTGGCGCTGAAGGGAAGCCTGGGGGTGGTGAACCCGGTGGGGGAGGATAGCCTCCGGCGTTGCCCTGCGGAGGGAACGTGTTCGTCGGCTGATCTGGTGTCGGTGGCGGGGGTACGTTACGAATGTCGGAGCCGCACTGGAAGCAGAATCGGCTTCCCGGCTCATTCATCGTCCCGCAACTGGGACACTTGATCACGATCGTCCTCCCTCACTGATGGATGCTGTCGGTGCAGTTAGATTGACTGATGAACCAGAACTTCTGCGTAAAACCAGCAGCATTACTGCTCCGAGTATTACTGCAAACCAAAGCGTAGCAAACCGGATCAGTAATGTGGCGGCAATCGCAAGTGATTCGGTCATCTCTGGCGAATCAACAAGCACCAGAAGCATAGCGGCAACACTGGCATCCGCCACCCCAAGTCCACCCGGAAGCATCGATATCCCGCCGGCCAGCGACGAGACCGCCAGCACGAAGAGCGCGATCATGAAGAGCGACCATGTCGCATCCAGGCCAAGGCCGACCAGAACCAGGAAGAAGGCGACGCACTCACCGGTCCAGGACATCACCCCGAGGGCAGTTCCCTTCACGAGTAGCCCCGGTGAAAGAAGTTGTCGAGTCGCATCAAAGAACGACTCTGCCAAATGGACGAACTTTCGTGTGACTGGAATCTGACTCATCAAACGCATTACGGCGCTCACGAACCGTGGACTCCTGAGCGCGACGATCCCTATCGCACCCACGACCATTACGACCAGGACGAAAATCCGCCCGTAACTGAATTGGGTCGCGCCCACAAGAGCCAGAACAAGCATTGCCAATGCATCCGTCGCTCGCTCGGCAAAAACTGCACCACTGACCCGTTCAACCGGAGCACCGGTTTCTCGGCGGACGTAGAACGCCTTGATCACCTCGCCCACCTTGCCGGGGGTGATGCTCATCGAGAAGCCAGAGAGGAAGATCGGAATGCCGGTTTTGCGGGGGATGTGGGGGACATCCAGGGCTTCGAGGTAGATCTCCCACTTCAGGAAGCGCCACCAGTAGTTCCAGATCGTCAGCAGCACAATCGGAATGAGGAGTATCCACTTGAAATTGCTGACCGAATCACGTAGTTCGCGAACGTCGCCCAGAACCGTGAAGACCGTCAAGACGAGCAGGGCCAGACCCAGTCCGATGGCCACTCCCCGAATCAATTGCGTTCGAGACGGTTGCTGCATAAACAGTGGATTCCTGGTGACACCAAACGACGTACTGGAACTGCGGGGTTCCAGCTTCGCTGATTCAGGTTGCGGGATCAATCCCCAATAGGGCTATTTGCGCTGCAGCCTGACGTCGATAGCGTCGCGGATACCGTTGCCGGTCAATGTCATCGAGAGAACCGTGATGTAAATCATGAACCCAGGGATGAAGATGAGTGTCCATGAGTCCCGGTAAAACTGCTTCGCTTCCTGCAGCATATTGCCCCAGGACGGAGTTGGTGGGCGAACACCTACCCCGAGATAGCTAAGGATGGCCTCAAGCAAGATGAGGCTGGGGACTGAAAGAGACGCCCAGACCAGGATGATCGGCAGGACATTCGGGAATACATGTCTGAACAGCAGACGCGAATTCGATGCACCAGTGACTCTAGCGGCGTCGATGTATTCCCGGCGGCGGATAGACATGACTTCGCCCCGGATGAGGCGCGAAATTCCCGGCCAACTGAACAGTCCGATGAAGAGGGCGAGCTGCCAGATAGGGGGCCGGTAGAGCGACGAAACAAGAATCAGAAGTGGCAGAACGGGGAGCGCAAGGACGATTTCTGCAATTCTCATCATGATTGAATCGAATGTGCCGCCAAAGAAGCCTGCGCATCCACCGACCAGTCCGCCAATCAGCAAGACAGAAATCATTGCTGCGAACGCGAACAGGAGCGAGACCCGACCACCATAGGAGAGTCTAGTGAGCACATCTCGACCATTACCGTCCGAGCCGAGGATGTATCCGTTTTCCCCCACTGCCGATCTGGCTTCGGTCAAGTGATTTTCTGAGTACGTGAAACCGGTGATGTATTTCGAGATCAGAGGACCAGAAAGAACAAAAATCAGAATGAGCAGGAAGATGACTCCGAAGACGACGGCAACACGATCAGTCTTGAATCGATTCCAGGTATCTCGCCAGAATCCGGTTGGCTTGCGCCGCAGGGATTGTGATTCCTCAAGCGCACCAAGTTGCTCTGCAATTGCGTTGGATACAACGGACATGGATTACCTAGTTTCGCAGTCGTGGATCGACTATCGGATACATAAGGTCTGCGAGCAGATTTCCGACCACCAGAAGCAGTGCATAGATGATTGTGGTCCCCATGATGACGGTGTAGTTGTTATTGGTGATTGCCGTCACAGTCAGCAATCCCATTCCCGGGTAGGAGAAGACACTTTCAACGATCAGTGCACCGCCGAAAAGATCTGGCAGGGACAGCCCGGCAAGTGTGACCAATGGCGTCAGACAATTGCGAAAGGCGTGCGAATAGCGAACAGAGCGCTCCCTAAGCCCAAGAGACCTGGCCGTGCGTACAAAATCCTGACTAAGAACTTCGAGCATCGTACTGCGGATATACCAGATCCACCCTGCGATCTGAGGCAAGGCGAGCGCCGTGACGGGCAGAATCATATGTTCCACCATGTCCCAGAAACCGCCCGGATTTCGGGTGTCCTTTACGCCGTTAATCGGTAGCGACGGCAGGCCCCACTCACGAAATTTGACCGAGAAAAGAATGATCAGAAGGAGTCCGAGCCAAACGCTGGGAATCGACGATGCCGCAACAGCGGTGGTCAAGATGACACGATCGGCTGTGGAGTTTCGATGTGTGGCGGCATAAATTGCAATAGGAATAGCAATAATCAGGGCGAGAACCAACGACGCAAACGCAAGTCGCAGAGTATTTGGTAATGCTTCGCTGATGAGCAAAGTCACCGGCTTGGAGTCAATTAGGGAATTCTGAAGATCGCCTTGAAGCAGTGTCTGGATATAGAGGAAGAAACGCTCAACGACCGGCTTGTCCAGCCCTAGGTTGCGTTCCATTCGCTCGATGTCTTCAGGCTTGACTCTCGGATTGAATGCAAAGCGGTCGAGCGGACTGCCCTTGAGATTGATAATCACAAAGGTAATAAGCGCGACAAAGAAGAGCGTAATAGGCATCGAGAGGATGCGGCGGATGATATACGCGCCCATGGTCAACTTCGCCTGTCAGGAGGATGAGAAGCGGGGACACACTTTGAATGTGCCCCCGCTTCGTGCAAATGCCTAGTCTGTGACGAATACGTATGGGAGGCTCCAGAGGAGACCGCCTGGCGCATTCGGCACGTAGTTGTTCAGGCGAATGTTGTATGCAGTGCGATCCTTGCGGAACCAGAGGACAGCAATCGGCAGATCCTCGTTGATGACGTCATTGGCCTCGATCAGAAGCTCAACACGCGCAGCATCATCAAGTTCGATCGCGGCCTGATTGAAGAGCTCATCGACGGCCGGGTTGGAGTACTTCATTGCATTGAAGCCAGCTCCATAGGCCGCAGTGCTGAACATGGCCGACTGATCGCCGGTGGCATCCCAGTTGAAGCCGAGGAAGCAGACCTGGTAATCGAAGTTCTCAACCAGTGCCGGTACGAGAACACCGGAGAAGTCAACCGGATTCGGAATACCTTCGACTCCGATAGCCTTCCAGTACTCCTGAATCGCGGCAACGATCTGGTCAGAGGTGGCCGAGCCGGATCCGTACATGATCTCGAACGACAGCTTCTGGCCGTCCTTCTCGACGATGCCATCGCCATCAGCATCCACCCATCCGGCGGCCTCAAGGAGAGCCTTGGCGCCATCGACGTTGTAGTCGTAGACGGTGGTGATGCGATCAGGCGCATAGGCAACCGAGAGTTCCGGCTGCGAACCGTTGGCGACCACGCCGTAACCGAGCAGGATGTTGTCGACCAGCGACTGGCGATCGACTGCGTGCAGAAGGGCCTTGCGGACTTCAGCATCCTGGAAGAGGGTGGTCTTCTCTGGATCGAGGTTGTAACCCCACCAGGAGAAGCTGTAGGTCGGGTAGAGAGCGACGGTCAGGCTCTCTTCGGCCTCAAGGCTCTCGACGTCTGCCGGCGGAACGTTCTCATAGAAGTCGACATCGCCAGCACGAAGCTGCTCGATGGCGGCCACTTCATCCTGAGATGCCGAGAAGACGAACTCGTCAACAACGGCAGGACCATCCCAATATGCTTCGTTCTTCGCGAAGGCGACCCGGTTATTGCTGAGGTCGTACTCGGTCATGATGAACGGGCCGGATCCGACTACGCGAGTCAGGTCTTCGCCGGTGCTTCCCGGGTCACTTGCCCAGTTTGCGAACGGAACGGATTCCCAAATGTGCTTGGCTACGATCGGCACATAGGTGTTGCCGTGGAAAACAACCTGCGCATAGATGTCATTTGCCACGAGCTTGACGGTCTTGTCGTCGACAGCTTCGTAGGACTCGACGAAACCGGCAAATGACGCTGTGTACGCGCTGCCGGTATCCGGATTGATCTGAGCATCCATCGAGAAGACGACGTCGGCAGCGGTCAACGGTGTTCCATCATGCCAGGCCGCATTCGCGTTCAGGTAGAAGGTGTAGGTACGTCCGTCTGCATCGATTGTCCAGTAGTCGGCCAGACCAGGAACGTACTGACCATCGATCGGGCTGGAGCTAACCAGGGTTTCGTAGGTCAATGCAAGAACTGGATTGGTCGGGCTGTCCGAACCAAGCATGAGGTTTGTTGTGCCGACGAATGACGAGGCGAGCTCGCCCATGATTACCTGGCCACCAGCGGTGGTTGGCTCGGCGTACGGCGGATCCTGCTCTGCCCACCATGCCATCAGAGTGGCTTTCCACTCTTCCCGGGTCATCGAGGTGAACGGCTCAAATGTGGCGGCTGGGGATGCAACTGGAGATGCTTCCGGAGTGGCGTCCTGTGCCGAAGCTGGAACGCCTCGCATGAACGTGCTGACTGCCACGGCCGGAATCCCGAGTGCGGCAACGCCCTTGGCGAGATCTCGGCGACTCAGCGAGCCCGCCATAAACTGCGTATACAGATCGTTGATCTGCGTACCAAGTTTCTTCTCCGACATTCATAAACTCCTGTGTTGTTCGGGTTTGACCTGTCGAATGCGTATTCGACGATTCTGGTCAATCCCGGTCGCGTAACGTCAGTTTATCACCAACACACACGGTGATCGTGTTTTGCATACACTTCCGCATATGGCTACGTTACGAAGTTTCTCCCTCCCGACTGGATTAAACCCCGATACGCAGACCAAGCTTGAGATGGTCATGCAACGACTCTACGGATTAGGGTCGGTTTTGGTCGCATTTTCAGGTGGTGTTGATAGCGCTCTTGTCCTGAAAGCCGCGGTCGAAGCAACACCAGGCAAGGTCCTGGCGGCCACCGGACTCTCGGCGAGCTATGCGGACGAGGAGATTGCCGAAGCGAAATCCGTCGCCGCGCAGCTCGGAGCAGCGCATCAAATGGTCAACACGATGGAGTTGACCGATCCGCGATACGCAGATAACACCCACCAGCGTTGTTTCTTCTGCAAATCCGAGCTCTATACCCAGCTTGGCAAGACGGCCGAGCAGCTCGGGTACGCCGCCGTTGTCGACGGGACCAACGCGGACGACCAGGGGGATTTTCGCCCAGGCATCCGCGCTGCCGATCAACTCGGTGTGATCAGCCCGTTGGCCGAGGCAGGAATGACGAAACGGGAAATCCGGGAAGTAGCCAAGGCGTGGGGCGTACCGATCTGGGACAAACCGGCTGCCGCGTGCCTCTCCTCCCGATTCCAGTATGGTGACCCGATTACGGTTGAGAAGCTTCGCCAGGTGGCTGCAGCGGAGAAGGTGCTCCGAGCACTTGGCATGCGGGGCTTCCGGGTTCGGCACCATGAAGATGTTGCCCGTCTCGAAATCCCTACCGATTATCTGCCCCTGGTCATGGAACATCGGGAGCAAATCACAGAAGGGATCAAGGCGGCGGGATATCGGTTTGTTACGCTAGATCTCGAAGGTTTCCGGACTGGCAGTATGAATGGAGTGCTGAATGCGCGTGTCAAATCGGCTGGATTACGCCGTGAGAGCGCTGATTGAGCTTGCGCTCCATGATGGCGAGGGTCCGATCGCCGCTCGGGAAATCGCAAAAGCACGACAGATACCGGAGGCATTCATCCATCAAGTGATGGCTTCGCTGGCCCGTGCCGGAATGATCCGCAGCATGCGCGGGCCAAGCGGAGGGCATGTTCTGGCTTTGCCACCTGAGCGCATCACAGTTGCCGATGTGGCAGCAGCGGTCGATGCTGGCCCGGACCATCAAATCTCGTCAGATCCGTTAAGCGGTTTCTGGAACGGGTTGTACGAAGTTCAGGGTACGTACCTGCGCAACATGACCCTGGCTGGATTGGCGGCTCAACATCGAGACCGCCAATCGGTGACGTCCTACAGCATCTAGCGCCTATTGATTGTCGATTTGGGCGCGCTGCAATTTGCCGCTGTAATCGACATAGATGCTCTGCCATTCAGTAAAGAAATCGAGTGTCGCTGTTCCTGCCTCGCGGTGACCGTTCCCCGTGCCTTTGGTGCCGCCGAAGGGAAGATGGATCTCGGCTCCGGTGGTCCCGGCGTTGACATACAGAATTCCGGTGAAGATGTCCTGCATCGCCCGGAACGCCGCATTGACATCTGCCGTGAAGATCGAGGCTGACAGTCCGTACTTGACGCCGTTGACGGTATCGATTGCTTCATCCAGTGAATCGACCGGAACCACGGTCGTTACTGGACCAAAGATCTCCTCCTGAGCGACGCGCATGTTTGCGGTCGCGTTGTCGAAGATCGTCGGCTGGTGGAAGTGGCCGTTTGCCGAGTGCGCCGTCGGTTACGATCGAGCCGCCGGTCGCGAGTCGGGCGCCTTCGTTTTGGCCAATTGCGATGTAACTGTTGATCGATTTCAGTTGAGCTCGCACTAACCACTGGACCGACGTCAACGGACGTGTCCAGACCGTCACCCAACTTCATCTTGCCGGCACGTGCTACCAGTCGCTCAACCAGCTCGGCTTGCACTGATCGATGCACGATCACCCGGCTGGCGGCGGTGCATCGCTGGCCTGATGTGCCAAATGCCGACCAGAGAATGCCATCAGTGGCAAGGTCCAGGTTGGCATCGTCCATGACGATGACCGCGTTCTTGCCGCCCATCTCCAGGGACACGCGCTTGTTCAGTCTGGCGGCTGCGGTTGCAACATTGATGCCGGTCTCGGTTGAGCCGGTGAACGAAATCAACGGGATGCCCGGGTGATTGATGATTGCGTCACCGACTTCGCCCCCACCACCGATCACCAGGTTGACGACACCTTCCGGCACGCCGGCCTCAGTCAGGATCTCGACAAAACGAACCGCCGATCGCGGCGGTCATGCTCGCCGGCTTGAAAACGACGGTGTTGCCTGAAACGATCGCCGGGAATATTTTCCAGGATGGGATCGCCATCGGGAAGTTCCATGGAGTGACGATTCCGGCAACGCCTATTGGCTTCTTGACCGACATGTTCCATTTGTTCGGCAGTTCCGATGGTGTGGTCTGGCCGTACAGGCGACGCCCTTCGCCGGCCATGTAGAAGGCCATATCGATGGCTTCCTGAACGTCGCCGCGTGCTTCGTTGATGACCTTACCCATCTCCTCGGTCATCTCACGGGCGTATTGCTCCTTCTTGTCGAGCATCATTTGCCCAACCCGGTAGAGAATCTCGCCGCGTTTCGGCGCGGGCACAAGTCGCCAGGACGCAAATGCCCGGGTTGCTGCGTCGACTGCTTTGTCGACATCGGCCGCAGTGCTCTTCGTGTAGGTCGCAACCAGTTCACCGGTGGCCGGGTTCAACCGGTCATACCGCTCGCCGGAGACGGACTCAACCCACTGCCCATTGATGAAATTGCGAAAGAAATCTGCCATGTTGTCATGTTCCTTTTTGATGCCGGGCCAAGATGCCATTCCGACCGAAGAGTGTAAACGGGCAACAAAAAACGCGCCCCGGTTTCCCGTTGACGCGTTTTGCTGGCTCCTCGACCTGGATTCGAACCAGGAACCTACCGATTAACAGTCGGGCGCTCTACCGTTGAGCTATCGAGGAATGATCGTGTTCGACCGGTCGAGAATTGTATCAGACGCAGCTACCCACGTCACCGGCCAGGGAGAAGTTGCCGAACGCGCGAGAGTGATGACTTAAAACCAGTTCCTGCACCTCCGCTCATGGGAATGCCCGCCTTGACCGGCTGATTCGCGAGGATTGCCGCAGGGTTGGTCTCCGTAAGTTCATGAACGCGCTCTGAACCGACCAGCTCGGTTGCTCGCTCGATTCCTTCAGCAACCGAAACGAAACGGCGGCCCGCTGAATGCGCGTCCGACGCGAGAATGTCGACGGCGCCTTCGCGCAAGAAGCAGCTCGCTCAAAACGCGGGATCCCTTGCCGAACAGTCCGCTGATGCTTCCGGCCGTGAGCTGGAAGAGCACACCCCGGTCATGCAGCGCGAGGAGAAAGTCCGGATTCTGCATACCGGCGGCATACCGTTCCGGATGCGCAAGCAACGGCCTGAACCCGGCCGCCATCACATCAAACAGGACCTGATCGGTGTAGGTCGGCCAGCCGGAAAATGGCAACTCGACCAGCACGGTGTTGGTGCCAGCGAGTGTGATCGGTTCTCCGCTTCGCAATCGTTCCGCAAGGTCCAGATCGATGCGGACCTCGAATCCGCGCAACAAGGTAATCCCTGATGCCGTCGCCTGTGGTTGAAGGGCCTCGTATACCTGGGCAACGTGCGTGGCGTAGGCGTCAGTCAGTGGTTGCAGCAGGTGCGGAGTAGCAACGAGCGTACTAATTCCAAGTGACGTAGCGAGCGAAAGCATCTCGGTCGATTCAGACGAAACGGTTGGCCCGTCGTCCACGCCGGCAAGAATATGAAGATGAAGATCGATCAACGTACGCAATCAGCCCCGGGAACACACATGGGACTGCCTCAATACCCAATTGTAGTCTGATCAGCGCGAGTCGATATCGCCATACCGTACCAACATTGAACCGATCCGAACCGGAATTGTATTGTTCCTCTTACAGTGCAAAACGAAAGTGAGTCCCGTGGCGTCCCGTGTCATCTGCATTCTGCTCATTGCTCTACTTCGCCGGTCTCTATGAACCGGCCGCTGCTGCGCTCGGTTGCACGATCGACGGCACTTTCTACCGCTCCACAATCAATTCCGCTGGACTGATCAACGGAACCTCGGGATCTGATGTGATTCGAGGCTCGAGCCGGTCTGGACCGGATCAATGGTCTTGGCGGGAATGACGTCATTTGCGGACTCGGCGGCAACGATGTCATTGCTGGTGGCACTGGTGCCGACATCATCTGCCGGCGATACAGGTGCCGACACGATCAAGGGCGAGGATGGCGACGACCGAATGCTGGGCGGGTCGTCTGCCGATCGAATCGACGGTGGTCCGGGCACCAACTGGATTGAAGGTGAGTCCGGCGACGATGTCCTGATTGGGGGCAACGGTCCGGACACGATTTTTGGCGGTGCCGGATCTGACCGCATTTATGGGAAGGATGCGGCCGACAAGATCGAGGGTAATGAGGATGCAGACTCGATCTCATCCGGATCGGGGAGCGACTACGTCTGGGGCGACAACAACGGTAACTGGACGGTCGGTTCTCCGGATCTGATCGATGCGGGACCCGGCATTGATCGGGTCTGGGGCGGAGCCGGTAACGATCAAATCACCGGTGGAAGCGACGATGACGATATCCACGGTGGATTTGGCAACGACATGATTTCCGGGAGCACCGGCAACGACGAGATCTGGGGCGACGATGGTCGCGATCAAATCAGTGCCGGAGAAGGAAACGATTGGGTAGAGGGCGGCCCTGGTGACGACGTCCTGATCGGCGGCGGTGGGGATGATCAACTTCTGGGCTCGGATGGGGCGGACAAGATCTATGGCGAGTCAGGTAACGACCAGATAACCGGGGATGATGGCAACGACTCGATAGATGGAGGCGATGGTCACGACTCAGCCAAGGGCGGAACCGGGTCGGACAAGATTGTCGGTGGGGATGGTGACGACAATCTGTCCGGGGAATATGCCGATGGTGACCGGGTGTACGGCGGCAACGGTGATGACGTACTTGAAGGCGGTTCCGGCGAGGACGATTTCTGCTCAGGCGGGTCCGGACTGAACACGATCGAGTGGGACCACGGATGCGAATTCCTGAGCGGGATTTCACCTTGACAATTAGCTGAACGAAAAGTAAGCTAATCGACTGTCGTGAAAAGCGGCGGTAGCGGCGCATTCGTCGCGGGGTGACACAATCATACGAGCATACAGTCCGAATTGATCACAGTCCGATTTAGGGAGGGGAGAATCTGCCCTCCCGATTTGTGTTGGTTATGTTTTTGCGAAACCCGCTCGGGTCAAACGGTGCGAAGAGTGGGACGCGACTGGAGGAAACGCCAATGTCGGTGAATGGCACGTCGGCAACGATAACGCCGCCCGTTCTTGAAGGGACACGTCAAGTTGTCTCGAACACGGGTATTAATCGCCGGACCTTTTCGCGGATCCCGACCGTGCTCGAGATGCCAAATCTCGTGCAGGTCCAGATCGAGTCGTTCAACTGGTTTCTCGCAGGAAGGTCTCAAGGAGCTGCTCGAGGAGATTTCCCCGATCACCGATCACCACAGGAAGATGGAGCTTTACATTTCCGATCCGCGGTTCGATGAGCCGTGGAACGCGGATGCCGAAGGGTGAGGAGCTGCGAAGCGGGCCAAGGCACGATCCACGCGTTGCCGAGGTCTATTGCCGCGAGCGCGATCATGACATTACGCGGCACCGCTCTTCGTTTCTGCCCGTCTCGTCATGAAGGAGACCGGCGAGATCAAGGAAACCGGACCGGACGGGATCTTCCTCGGGGACTTCCCGATGATGACCACGGACGGCACGTTCATGATCAACGGCGCCGAGCGCGTCGTTGTCTCGCAGCTCGTGCGTTCCCCGGGCGTCTACTTCGAAGCAGCGACCAGGATCCGACGACGGGCAAGCAGCGTCTCGACCGCGAAGCTGATCCCGAATCGCGGCGCCTGGCTGGAGTTCGAGACCTCCAACCGGGACGTGATCTCGGTCAAGGTCGACCGCAAGCGCAAGATGCCGGTCACGATCCTGCTGCGGGCCATTGGCTTGAGAGTGACGAGGCCTTGATGGCGGCGTTCGCCGATGTCGACACCAACGAAGATCGTCAGTTCATGCGGACGACGCTGGAGAAGGAGCCGACCAAGAGCCAAGGACGAGGCGCTGATCGAGCTCTATCGCCGGTTGCGCCCGGGTGATCCGCCGACGCGCGACAACGCGACGTCGATGCTGGAGAATCTGTTCTTCAACGAGCGCCGCTACGATCTGGCCCGGGTTGGTCGCTACAAGCTGAACGAGCGACTGCACGCCGAGCCAAGCAGGGAACCGAGGACGCAGATCTCCAGCCGCATTCTGACCAAGGAGGATCTGGTCGAGATCATCCGCGAGATGATCCGGCTCAACAACGGCCAGGGCGAGCGCGACGACATCGACCACCTCGGCAACCGCCGCATCCGCGCGGTTGGCGAGCTGATCCAGATGCACGTGCGCACTGGCTTCCAGCGCCTGGAGCGCGGTATCCGCGAGCGCATGACGATCCAGGATCCAGAGACGGTGACGCCGCAGGGCTTGATCAGCACCACCCGGCCGGTGATGGCGGCGGTGCGCGAGTTCTTCGGTGGCAGCCAGCTGTCGCAGTTCATGGACCAGACCAACCCGCTGGCGGAGTTGACGCACAAGCGGCGACTCTCGGCGCTCGGCCCCGGTGGTTTGAGCCGCGATCGCGCCGGATTCGACGTGCGCGACGTTCACCCGTCGCACTACGGCCGCATCTGCCCGATCGAGACGCCGGAAGGACCGAACATCGGTCTGATCGGCTCGCTGGCGACCTACGGCAAGATCAACCAGTACGGCTTCATCGAGACGCCGTATCGCCGGGTTGTCTCGACGATCAATCTCGAAGATCCGGTAATCTAGCCGCTGGTAGGCCAGATCGTGCGCGACGACGTGGTGCATCCGGAGACCGGCAAGATCGCTGGTCGAAGCAGGCGACGCGCTGACCGACGAGCACGTTGCGACGCTGAAGAAGGCTGGCGTCAAGCACGTCCGGATCAAGCCGGTCGCGTCGCACATCATCGACTACCTGTCGGCCGACCGCGAAGAGCAGGTCACGATCGCCCAGGCGAACACGCCGCTGGATGACGAGGACCGGATCATCCCGGACAGCGTCGACGGTCCGCGTCGGCGGCTGGTCACCGCTTCCCGGTGATCCCGGCGGAGCAAGTGTCCTACATGGACGTGTCGCCGAAGCAGGTCGTCTCGGTGGCGACGGCGCTGATTCCGTTCCTGGAGCACGACGATGCCAACCGCGCCCTGATGGGTGCGAACATGCAGCGGCAGGCGGTGCCGCTGGTGCAGCCGCAGGTCGCCGGTCGTCGGTACCGGTGTTGAGCACCAGGCGGCGCGGGACTCCGGCCAGGTGCTGGTTTCGCGCCAGGACGGCATGGTCAGTCGGTCAACGTCCGGCAGATCGTGATTCGTCGACGACGACGGCAACGAGCACGTCTACTACCTGCAGAAGTTCGTCCGCTCGAACCAGGACACCTGCATCAACCAGCGCCCGAGCGTGCAGCAAGGGCGATCGGGTCGACCGTCGGTCAGATCATCGCCGATTCGTCCTCGACCGAGAACGGCGAGCTGGCGCTCGGACAGAACGTGCTCGTCGCCTTCATGCCGTGGGAAGGTGGCAACTTCGAGGACGCCATCCTGATCAGCGAGCGGCTGGTGCGCGACGATGTCTTCACCTCGATTCACATCGAGAAGTACGAGACCGAAGCGCGCGACACCAAGCTCGGACCGGAAGAGATCACCCGCGACATCCCGAACGTCGGTGAGGAGAGCCTGGCGAATCTCGACGAGAACGGCATCATCCGGATCGGCGCGGAGGTTCGCCCGAACGACATCCTGGTCGGCAAGGTCACGCCGCGCGGTGAGACCGAGCTGAGCGCGGAAGAGCGACTGCTGCGCGCGATCTTCGGTGAGAAGGCGCGCGAGGTGAAGGACACCTCGCTGCGCGTGCCGCACGGTGTCCACGGCAAGGTCATCGACGTCAAGCAGTTCCGCCGCGACGACGAGCCCGGATCACGAGCTGCCGGCCGGCGTGAACGAGATGGTGCGCGTCAGCATCGCCCAGAAGCGGAAGATCTCCGAGGGCGACAAGATGGCCGGTCGCCACGGCAACAAGGGTGTGATCTCCCGCATCCTTCCGATCGAGGATATGCCGTACCTGCCGGATGGCACAGTCGGTCGACATCATCCTGAACCCGATCGGTGTGCCGTCGCGCATGAACCTCGGTCAGGTGCTGGAGACACACCTCGGCTGGGCGGCGCAGCGGCTCGGATTCAAGGTCGCGACGCCGGTCTTCGACGGCGCCAAGGAAGAGGAGATCCGCGACGCGCTCGATGAGGCCGGATTGCCGGAAGACGGCAAGGTCGATCTCTACGACGGTCGAACCGGCGAGAAGTTCGATCGCCCGGTGACCGTCGGCATCATCTACATGCTGAAGCTGGCCCACCTGGTCGAGGACAAGATCCACGCCCGATCGACTGGTCCGTACTCGCTCGTCACGCAGCAGCCGCTGGGTGGTAAGGCGCAGTTCGGTGGTCAGCGCTTCGGCGAGATGGAAGTCTGGGCGCTCGAGGCCTACGGCGCGGCCCACATCCTGCAGGAGATGCTGACCGTCAAGTCCGACGACGTGGTCGGCCGCGTCAAGACCTACGAGGCGATCGTCAAGGGCGACGAGATCGTCGAGGCCGGCGTGCCGGAGTCGTTCAAGGTGCTGGTCAAGGAACTGCGCTCGCTCGGCCTGTCGATCGACGTCATCAATGAGGACGAGCAGACGGTCGAGTTCACCGAGGACACCTCGCGCGACCTGCTGTCCAACCTCGATCGCATCAATCTGAGCGGCTTCGAGCGAACCGTCGACTAATTGAGGCACAGCCACATCGGGGTCATGCCGACGCAGGCGAGTTCGGCACGGCGTGCTCCACTCTCGATACTGGAGGAACACATGTCGACGACCGATACTGAGCTGTCGCATCGACTTTCCGTAGCGACGGTGGACCGAGCGTTCGCAGCGGCAATGGCGTCTGGCGGACGCGAGGCTTCTCGCGTGGCGACCGCCAGGATCGCGAGCCGCGTGCTCGACGTCAACAACTTCGACGCGATCCGGATCAGCCTGGCGTCGCCGGAAGGCGATTCGATCGTGGTCGTATGGCGAAGTCACCAAGCCGGAGACGATCAACTACCGCACGCTCAAGCCGGAGCATGGCGGTCTCTTCTGCGAGCGCATCTTCGGTCCGACCAAGGACTGGGAGTGCTACTGCGGCAAGTACAAGCGGATTCGCCACGCCGGCACCGTCTGCGACAAGTGCGGCGTCGAAGTCACGCGCTCCAAGGTGCGCCGCGAGCGCATGGGCCACATCGAACTGGCCGCGCCGGTCGCGCACATCTGGTACGTCAAGGGCACGCCGAGCCGTCTCGGACTGCTGCTCGACATCTCGCCGCGCAACCTGGAGCGGGTGCTCTACTTCGCCTCCTACCTCGTCACCAGTGTCGACGATGAGAAGCGCGCTCACGGCGATCAGCGAGATCGAAGAGCTGCACGCGAGAGCAAGTTGCGGAACTTCGAGCTGACGGCGCAACGACGAGCTGCGACGAACTCGAGTCGACGCTCGGCGCGACAGTGACCACGATCACCGAGCGTGAAGAGATCATCGACTGACGGCAGTCAATGAGCGCGCAGCGAAGCTGATCTGGCGAAGCTTCAGAGCTGAGTACGACGCAACCAAGGCGAAGCTCGAAGCAAGGCCAGGCGATTCGCCGAGGTCGAGATCAAGTTCCGGCAAGCATGTGATCGTCGCAGAAGAGCGAAGCCATCAACGACTGATCGCTTGCCAGGAGCTCGAAGCATCAATGACGAGGCTGCGCGCGAGCTGATCGAGACGTCGGCGGCCTATGAGGCCAGCGGCCACGAGGCTCTTGGCGGCGCCGAGCGCGATCACGCTGTCGTACGAGGCTGACGCTGCGCGCAAGCAAGATCGACGATCGATCTCGCGGAGCAGATCCGTGAAGCCGAGAAAGAGCGCGACGACGCGGTCAAGGCGATCACCGATCTGAAGGAACTGCAGATCCTGTCGGAGACGCAGTACCGCGAGCTTCAGGAGATGGTCCCGACCGGCGTCTTCAAGGCCGGCATGGGCGCGGAGGCGGTCTACGACTACGTCTCGAACCGCGGATCGATCTCGATGAGCTGGCGCTGCAGCTGCGCGAGCGAGATGCAGGCGACGTCCGACGTCAAGCGCAAGAAGGCGACCAAGCGACTGCGCGTGGTCGAAGCGCTGCGCAAGAGTGGCAACAAGCCGCAGTGGATGATCTTCACCGCGCTGCCGGTCATCCCGCCGGAACTGCGCCCGATGGTGCAGCTCGACGGTGGTCGCTTCGCGACCTCCGACCTCAACGACCTCTATCGCCGCGTGATCAACCGGAACAACCGCCTCAAGCGACTGCTGGAGCTCGGCGCGCCGGACATCATCGTCCGCAACGAGAAGCGCATGCTCCAGGAAGCCGTCGATGCGCTGATCGACAACGGTCGCCGCGGTCGTGTCGTTTCCGGTTCCGGCAAGCACAAGCTGAAGAGCCTCTCCGACATGCTGAAGGGCAAGCAGGGGCGGTTCCGCCAGAACCTGCTCGGCAAGCGCGTCGACTACTCCGGTCGGTCGGTGATCGTGGTCGGTCCGGACCTGGCGCTCGACGAGTGCGGCCTGCCGAAGCGGATGGCGCTCGAGCTCTTCAAGCCGTTCGTGATGCGGCGGCTGGTGGAGCACGGTCACGCCCACAACATCAAGGCCGCCAAGCGACTGGTCGAGCGCGTCGATCCGCGCGTCTGGGAAGTGCTGGAGAGGTCATCGAGAATCACGTGGTTCTGCTCAACCGCGCCCCAACCCTGCACCGCCTTGGTATCCAGGCGTTCCGGGTTCGCCTGATCGAAGGCTCGGCGATCCAGATTCACCCGCTGGTCTGCACGGCGTTCAACGCGGACTTCGACGGCGACCAGATGGCGGTTCACGTGCCGCTGTCGCAAGGCGGCGCAGGACGAGGCGCGGGAGCGGATGCTTTCGGTCGCAACCTGCTCTCGCCGTCGAACGGTGATCCGATCGTCTCGCCGACGCAGGACATCGTGCTCGGCTGCTACTACATGACCAGTCGAGCGCAACTACGAGGAAGATCTGGCGAGCGGCACCGTTCCGCGAGGTTGGGGCAAGATCTTCTCTTCGCTGGAAGAGGTCAAGCTCGCCTACGACACCGGTGCGGTCGATCTTCAGGCGCAGATCATCGTCCGGACCGACCGCGACGGCGGCGTGGTGAAGCGGATCGAGACGACGGTCGGCCGGGCGATCTTCAACCTGGCACTGCCGGACGGAAATCGGCAAGTACTACAACCAGACGATGGACCGGAAGCAGCTGCGCAAGCGTCGTCGCCGATTGCTATCGGCTGTTCAAGGATCCGTTCGAGACGGCCCAGGATCGTCAACGAGATCAAGAAGGTCGGCTTCGAGTACTCGACCCGCGGCGGCATGAGCATCGCCGTTGACGACGTGGTGATGTCCGAGACGAAGGCCGGAATTGCTCGAGCAGGCGGAAGCTGACGCCGAGAAGATCGAACGCCAGTATCGCCGCGGTCTGGTGACTGAGAACGAGCGATTGCGCGAACTTGAAGTTATCTGGAACGAGGCCCGCGACACCCTTGCCGAGGACGTCGAGAGCAGCCTCAAGGGCCAGAACTCCGTCTACATGATGGCGGACTCGGGCGCGAAGGGAAACATGAACCAGATCAGCCAGATGGCTGGTATGCGCGGTCTGGTGCTCGACCCGAACGGTCGAGATCATCGATATTCCGATCCGCTCGAACTTCCGCGAGGGCCTGACGGTTCTCGAGTACTTCCTCTCGACGCACGGTGCCCGCAAGGGACTGGCCGATACCGCGATTCGAACCGCGGACTCCGGCTACCTGACCCGGCGCCTGGTCGACGTTTCGCAGGATGTGATCATCACCGATCGACGACTGCGGCACCGAGCAAGGTCATTGGCTCGACCGTAAGGATGCCGATGGCAAGGCGCATGAGCGACGATGACTTCCGCGCCAAGGTCGTCGGGCGCATGCTGGCTGCCCCGGTCTACCACCCGGAGACCGGCGAGATGATCGCCGATCGCGGTGAGGAAATCGGCGATCGGATCGATCTCGAGGACGGCACCGTCACGCGATGTCTTCGCAGTCGAACTGATCGATGCGGACGTCGACAAGCTCTACGTTCGCACCGTGATGGTCTGCGATGCCGTCCACGGCGTCTGCGCGCTCTGCTACGGCCGCAACCTGGGCAGTGGCAATTGGTCGAGTATCGGTGAGGCGGTCGGCATCATCGCCGCCCAGTCGATCGGCGAGCCGGGAACGCAGTTGACGATGCGCACGTTCCACACCGGTGGTGTGGCCCGGGCAGACATCACAACCGGTCTGCCGCGCGTCGAGGAGCTGTTCGAGGCTCGCGTACCGAAGGGCGCGGCGATCCTTGCTGAGCGCGAAGGCGTCGTCTCGATCGAGCAGACGGACACTGGGCGAATGCTCAAGGTCAGCAGCATCGAGCAGGAGTCGGTCACGTTCGATCTTCTCAAGGGCTGGGAACCGGCAGTAACAACCGGCGTCCAGGTCATCAAGGACAAGACGGTCATCGCCGTTGGTCCGAATGAAGAGAAGAAGCTCGCCGCCATCGACGGAACTGCGTTTGTGGACAACAAGGCTGTTCTGATCCGCAATGAGCGGGAAGAGAAGGAAGAGCACCAGGTTCAGGTGATCTACCAGATCTTTGTTGAAGACGGTGACATGGTTACCCCAGGTCAGCAGTTGACCGACGGTGCCAAGGATCCGCAGCAGGTTCTGGTCACGCTGGGTCCGGATGCCGTTCAGCAGTACATCATTGATGAAGTGCAGAAGGTCTACAAGTCCCAGGGCGTGAACACGAACGACAAGCACATCGAAGTGATCTGCCGCCAGATGCTCCGCAAGGTCAGCATCGTCTATCCGGGCGACACCGATTTCCTTCAGGATGAGCGGGTCGACCGGTTCGAGTTCAACCGAATCAACTCGGAGATTCTTGCCCAGGGTGGTGAGCCGGCAACGGCCATCCCGGTGCTGCTCGGAATCACCAAGGCGTCGCTGGAGACGGACTCGTTCCTTTCGGCAGCGTCGTTCCAGGAGACCACACGCGTTCTGACCGAGGCCGCAATCAACGGCAAGGTCGACTCGCTGCGCGGTCTCAAGGAAAACGTGATCATCGGCAAGCTGATCCCGGCCGGCTCCGGATATGGAGTGACCGGAAAGCTGAACCTGTCCAACCTGGACACGGTCACGCTTGAGGCGATTGAGGAAGGCCGAGCCGCAACTGCTGTGCTCGACGTCGAGTCTGCGACAGACGAGGATATCGCTGAGCTGATGTCAACCGGATTGCTCCCGAGTGCTGACGGGGTTGATTCTGAGGAAAGCGGCTTTACGGTCGCTGACGTTGAAGACCTCGAATCAGGCGGAATCGGGTAACCGAATCTTCTGAGTAGAATGAGCAAACGGAGCTGGCACCTGCCAGCTCCGTTTCTGCATTTGCACGTTAAATGGCGCTGACGCTAGCTTTGGACAGCTCCAGACACGAGCACGCAAAACTCCCCGAACTCGTATGTATTCAGTTGGTTACGAGTAGGGACGGATTCCACACCGCCCTCGATTGATGGCGCGTGGTCGACTACGTCCGGTTCTCGCCCGGATGCGATGGACTTCATGGCAGCCAACATCTGCGGGATCAGCCCCGGAGAAATTGGAGTCGGCCCGTGTGACGGGTAGAGTCGGTCGACCTCGCTCGTCATTGCATCAAGTCGTTCCAATGTCTTTACGTACTCAGAAACTGATGAGTCCGGATTGAGAAGATACAGTTCGCGCACATATACAACGTCCGATGTGTACAGATTGCGGTTGTGACGATCCAGGAAGGCCAGTAGTCCACGAGAGTGCCCCGGGCAGTGCAACACCTCAAGTGCGACATCACCGAGGTCCACGACATCACCATCGTTCAGGAGCTCGGTGGGAATCTTCCCCGGAATTGCATATCCCTCGGGGTTGAACCCGGGAGGCAGGGGTCCGCTCATTTCGGTCGGGGCAAACCAGTTCTGCAAGCGTGTTGCAGACTGTCCCAGGGCCAGATCCTCGACTTCCGATGCATGGATTGACACGTCATCGAACTGCCAGCTCCCTCCGATGTGATCGTTATGCGCGTGGCTTTGGAGAACCACTACTGGCAACTGGGTGATTGATTCGACCAGCGCGCGAATGTCGCCAACACCCATTCCGGTGTCTATCAGGGCAGCCCGGGCAGTACCGAGAACCAGATACGACTTGACCCGCTCACTATGGAGCGGCTCCTCGATGACCCAGACACCGGGCCGATCTTCCCACACGTGAAACCAGTCCTGTACGAGATCACTCATGCGACCCGAATTCCTTTCAGCGGTAAGGCGAAGCAACGATTCATTATCACAGTTTGCCCTTGACGCAGGTACTTCGCGCGACTATCATTACCCCTTGTGTCCGCCCGTCGGGCGAGCATTGCTGCGTGTCCCAGTCATTGGCCAGCGTTGCACGTGAATTGGGTCAGATAGCAGGGCAAATGGATCCGCAGCTGCGAGCAAGTTCAGCACGCAGAGCACGGTTACACAAGCCTTTTGTCCGTTTAAGGAGTAGTCGTGCCAACGATTAATCAGTTGGTCCGTAAAGGCCGAAAGAGCGTCAAGAAGAAGACCAAGGCGCCAGCCCTCGGATACACCTATGCATCCGTCGGTCGGTACGCAGGTCGTCAGCGCAAGGGAGGCAGCGCACCGCAGAAGCGGGGTGTATGCACCCAGGTAAAGACAATGACGCCCAAGAAGCCGAATTCCGCGCTGCGGAAAATCGCCAGAGTTCGCCTTTCCAATCAAATGGAAGTAACGGCGTACATCCCTGGCGAAGGGCATAACTTGCAGGAGCACTCGGTGGTGCTGGTGCGCGGTGGTCGAGTCAAAGACTTGCCAGGCGTGCGCTATCACATTGTCCGGGGCACTCTGGATGCTCGCGGTGTGGAAAATCGGAAGCAAGCTCGGTCGAAGTACGGAACAAAGGCGCCGAAGAAGGGCAAGTAAGCCCCTATTCGCCTTGACCGCACTGCGGAACTGAGAAGCACGGCAAAGCGGCTTGACGTCTCAAACGGTGAGCGTTGACCGCTTTTTCGTGTGTCGGAGATTTGTAGGTAGTTTTGAAATCCGGGCTGGTTGCCCGGGTCGCACTGGAGACGAGTTACGTCATGCCACGACGCGCCAAAATTGTTCGCCGACCATTGGCCCCGGATCCTCGTTACAACAGCGAGATGGTGACCCGGTTCACCAACAAGATCATGCAGCGGGGGAAGAAGGGTCTTGCCGAGCGAATCCTTTATGGAGCGTTCGATCTGATTGCCCAGCGCACTGGTCGAAATCCACTCGAGGTTTTCGAGCAGGCATTGGCCAATGCAACGCCGGTCATCGAGGTCAAGCCCCGCCGAGTTGGTGGAGCGACGTACCAGGTGCCAGTGCAGATCGACGGTCAGCGCCGGACATCCCTGGCGATTCGATGGCTGTTGACGGCTGCTCGGTCCCGCTCCGGTAAATCGATGCAGGAGAAGCTTGCTGCCGAACTGCTGGATGCCGCGAACGGTACTGGCGCGACCATCAAGCGACGAGAAGATACGCACCGGATGGCTGAAGCCAACCGCGCATTTGCCCACTACCGCTACTAAGGCGGATTTGCAGCTGGCCGGACGGGCCAACTGATTGACTGAGGACGACGTAAGGAATGACCGCTACGGCAACCAAGATCACTGCTGCCGAATTGCGAACGCAACTCGAGCACACACGCAACATCGGGATCATCGCTCACATCGACGCGGGTAAGACCACGACGACGGAGCGCATCCTGTTCTTCACGGGTCGCGTTCACCGCACCGGAGAAGTCCATGAGGGCGCAGCCACCATGGACTGGATGGAGCAAGAGCGCGAGCGCGGCATTACCATCACGTCCGCTGCCACCACATGTGAGTGGGACGGACATCACATCAACATCATTGACACGCCGGGCCACGTCGACTTTACCGTCGAAGTGGAGCGGTCGTTGCGCGTGCTCGACGGTGGCGTTGTCGTCTTTGACGCGGTCGCCGGTGTTGAGCCACAGTCCGAAACTGTGTGGCGCCAGGCAGACAAGTACAACGTGCCGCGATTCTGCTTTGTGAACAAGATGGACCGCACCGGTGCGTCGTTCCAGCGGACGCTCGACATGATCGTTGACCGATTGAAGGCGAAGCCGGTTCCGGTGCAGCTGCCAATTGGTGCCGAGTCGGACTTCAAGGGTGTCATCGACTTGCTCGATGAAGTTGCCTATGTCTTCAGTGATGAGACCGGTCGAACCTTCGACAAGGTCGCCATTCCTGAGAACATGGTCGCTGAAGCTGACGAAGCCCGGAAGTACCTGATTGAAATGGTCGCCGGGTCCGATGAGGACCTGATGCTTCGGTATCTTGAAGACGACACCTTCACGCCAGACGAGCTTCGCGCTGGTCTGCGCAAGGCGACGCTCGAGAGCACGCTGGTCCCGGTTCTTTGCGGTTCGGCCCTGAAGAACAAGGGCGTTCAGCAGATGCTTGATGCCATCGTGACCTACTTGCCTTCGCCGCTCGATGTTCCGCCGGTTGTCGGAACGGACCCGAAGACGGACGAGGAAGTTATCCGGACTGTTGATGCGGATCAGCCTTTTTCCGGCCTGGTCTTCAAGATTCAGTCGGATCCGCACGTCGGCAAGCTTGCCTACTGCCGGGTCTACTCGGGTCAGCTGGATTCCGGAAGCTACGCGCTGAACTCCTCAAAGGGTGACCGCGAGCGAATTGGCCGCCTCATGAAGATGCACGCCAATCACCGCGAAGAGATTGATACGGTAGTCGCTGGCGATATCGTCGCGATCATCGGACTCAAGAGCTCCTTCACGGGAGACACGCTCTGCGATCCGAATGCTCCTGTGTTGCTCGAGACAATCACGTTCCCTGAGCCGGTCATCTCGGTCTCGATTGAGCCGAAGACGCGGTCCGACCAGGACAAGATGGGGCATGCACTTTCACGTCTTGCTGAAGAAGATCCAACCTTCCGGGTTCGCACCAACGAAGAGACGGGCCAGACCCTTATCGACGGAATGGGCGAACTTCACCTGGAAGTCATCGTTGACCGCATGATGCGTGAGTTCCGCGTCGATGCAACGGTCGGTCGCCCACAGGTTGCGTACAAGGAGACGATCACCGTCCCTGTTCGCGCTGAGGGCCGTCACGTTCGTCAGACCGGTGGCGCCGGTCAGTACGGTCACTGCGTCGTTGAGTTCTCGCCGCAGGAACGCGGTGTCGGTTATGTGTTTGAGGACAAGATCGTCGGTGGATCAATTCCCCGCGAGTTCATTGCCCCGATCGATGCCGGTATTCGTGAAGCCATGGCTGGCGGTGGAGCCTCCGGGTACCCACTCGTCGACATGAAGGCGACTCTGGTTGATGGCTCGTATCACGATGTCGACTCGAAGGAAGTGGCCTACAAGATCGCCGGTTCACTGGCGCTCAAGGAAGCCGTCCGCCGCGGACGACCGGCCGTTCTTGAACCAATCATGCGGGTCGAAGTGACCACGCCGGAAGAGTTCATGGGCGACGTGATCGGCGACATCAATGCACGCCGCGGGCAGATGCAGGGCATGGAAATGCGCTCCGGAGCCCAGGTGATTCGTGCCGACGTTCCGTTGGCAAGCATGTTCGGGTATGCCACCGACCTGCGTTCAAGTACGCAGGGTCGCGCGGTCTACTCAATGGAGTTCTCGTATTACGCGCCAGTGCCGAACAGCATCGCCGAAGAAATGATGGCGAAGAACCAGCGGACATAGGTCGCGACTGACTACAGGAATCAAGCCGGACAGGGTGTCCGGTTATGTGTGAGAGAGGAACGAACACACAATGGGTAAAGCGAAATTCGAGCGGAACAAGCCGCATTTGAACATTGGCACGATCGGGCACGTCGACCACGGCAAGACCAGCCTGACTGCCGCCATCACCAAGACCCTGGCCTTGAAGGGTGACGCATCGTATCGATCCTTCGATTCGATCGACAATGCGCCGGAAGAGCGGGCCCGTGGTATCACCATCGCCATCGCCCACGTCGAGTACGAAACCGACAAGCGGCACTATGCCCACGTCGATTGCCCGGGCCATGCCGACTACATCAAGAACATGATCACCGGAGCCGCCCAGATGGACGGCGCCATCCTCGTCGTCAGTGCGCCGGACGGCCCCATGCCCCAGACCCGTGAGCACATCCTGCTTGCCCGTCAGGTGGAAGTGCCGAGCATCGTTGTCTTCCTGAACAAGGTCGACATGATGGACGACCCGGAACTGCTCGAGCTGGTTGAGCTGGAAGTTCGCGAACTGCTGAACACCTACAACTTCCCGGGCGACGAAGTCCCGATCGTACGGGGATCTGCCCTGGCCGCTCTTGAGAGCGCCAGCAAGGATCACACCTCGCCGGAGTACGCTCCGATCCTCGAACTCATGCAGGCCGTTGACGATTACGTCCCGACCCCGGAGCGCGAGATTGATCGCCCGTTCCTGATGCCGATCGAAGACGTCTTCGGCATCAAGGGTCGTGGCACCGTGGTGACCGGCCGGATCGAGCGTGGCCTGGTCAAGACTGGTGACGAGATCGAGATTGTTGGACTGGGTGAGCGCCGCAAGGTGATTGTCACCGGCGTCGAGATGTTCCAGAAGACCCTTGACCAGGGCGAAGCGGGCGACAATGTTGGCTGCTTGCTGCGTGGTGTTGAGCGGGAAGACATTCAGCGGGGCCAGGTGCTCTGCAAGCCGGGCTCGATGAACCCGCACACCAAGGTCAAGGCTGAGGTGTACGTGTTGAGCAAGGAAGAGGGCGGACGGCACACCCCGTTCTTCAACGGATACCGGCCGCAGTTCTACATCCGGACGACCGACGTGACCGGGTCGATCACCTTGCCTGAGGGCGTAGAGATGGTCATGCCTGGGGACAACGTGGAGATGGGTGTTGAGTTGATCACGCCTGTTGCGATCGAAGACGGCTTGCGGTTCGCCATCCGCGAAGGTGGCCGCACGGTGGGAGCCGGTGTCGTTACCTCGATCGTCGAATAAGTCCGGTAACCGGAACCAGGAGAGCGAACAATGGTCGCACGTAAGCAAACACAGAAGATTCGCATCCGGTTGAAGGCATACGATCACCGTATCCTGGACCAGTCCGCCAGCAGAATTGTTGAGACGGCAGAGTCCACAGGTGCCAAGGTGGCGGGCCCGATTCCCTTGCCGACACGAATTGAGAAGTTCTGTGTCATGCGATCGCCGTTCGTCGACAAGGATTCTCAGGAGCAATTCGAGATCCGGACACACAAGCGTCTTATCGACGTGCTGGACCCGAGTGGCAACACCATTCGGGCCCTGATGAGACTGAATCTGCCAGCTGGTGTCGATATCGAGATCAAGCTGTAAGAGATACATCGGGCCAGGTCGGCTCGGTATCACGCTCTATACAGTGACGGCCCACGGGCTGAATCTGGATCCTGTGGAGGCAGGAAGAGCCAATGATTCAAGGAATGGTAGGTAGAAAGCTGGGGATGACTCAAGTCTTCGATGAGAAGGGTGAGGCACTTCCAGTGACAGTAATCGAATGTGGACCCAATGTGGTGACGCAGGTCCGGACGGAAGAGAACGACGGATATGAAGCCGTTCAGCTCGGGTTCGGAATCAGCAAGCGTCTCAATCGCCCGGAGCAGGGACATCGCAAGGCCAGTGGATATATGTCCAGCGTGCTGCGCGAGGTCAAGGCCACCAGCGTTGACGATGTTGAGGTCGGTCAGCAGATCAAGGTGGACACGTTCACCGCGGGCGAGCTGGTCGATGTAAGTGCCAAGTCGAAGGGTCGCGGTTTTCAGGGCGGTATGAAGCGCCACGGATTCAGCGGTGGACCCAAGACGCACGGTCAGTCGGACCGCTGGCGCGCACCGGGTTCCATCGGCTCCTCGGCCACTCCAGGTCGAGTCATGAAGGGCATGAAGATGGCCGGTCACATGGGTAACGCCAAGGTGACGGTTATGAATCTTGAAGTCGTCCGGGTCGATACAGAACGTAATTTGCTGCTTGTGAAGGGATCGGTTCCTGGACCCAATAAGGGGCTGGTCATGATTCGCAAGGCTATCAAGGGGCAGCAGGCCTCCAAATAGGCCTTGCGAACAGGACTGAGAGACGGGAACAGATAGATGAAAACTGATCTTCACAATATAGAAGGGGCGGTCGTCGGGTCAGTAGACCTTGATGACTCCGTCTGGGGGATCGAGCCGCACATCGGCGTGATGCACCAGGCGCTCATTCGCCAGCAGGCCAACGCTCGCGTTGGTACCGCCGAGACCAAGACACGAGCCCAGGTTCGTGGTGGCGGTCGCAAGCCATGGCGTCAAAAGGGTACCGGTCGCGCCCGACAGGGTTCTACCCGTGCACCAAACTGGGTCGGCGGCGGCGTGGTCTGGGGTCCGCACATGCGGAGCTACGATCAGGACATGCCGAAGAAGATGCGCGGACTGGCCGTACGATCTGCACTTTCGGCCAAGGTTCGTGACGAGCGTCTGTTCGTCATCGAAGGGCTCGAGGGCGTAGAGCCGAAGACCAAGGCGATGAAAGACATCATTGCCAAGCTTCCGGAATCGCGCACCTATCTCCTGGTCATTCCGGAGAAGCTGGAGTCGGTGGTTCGATCATCGAGTAACCTCGAGAACGTCCACTGGCTGATTGCCAACTACGTGAATGTTCGGGACATCTTGAAGTACGACCGTTTGGTCGTGATGAGCTCATCGATCGAGGTCATCGAAAAGATTTGGGCGCTTCCTGCTGATCGACGGGAGCCGAGTGTCTGGTTGCAGGCACGTCGAGCCGTGCGCGAGCAGTTGAAGGAGGCCAAACGTGGCTGATCTTCGTTTGGAAGACGTCATCAAACGTCCGTTGATCACTGAGAAGAACACGATCTTGATGGAGTACGGGCAATACAGCTTCGAGGTTGCCACGGAAGCCAACAAGATCCAGATCAAGGCAGCTGTTGAGCAGACGTTCAATGTCTCTGTAAAGGCCGTGAACACGCTCAATGTCAAGCCAAAGAAGAAATCGCGAACGGCCAGCCGTCGCGGTGGAAAAATCGAAGGTACGGTACCCGGCTGGAAGAAAGCAATCGTGACCCTCGCCCCAGGTGAGCGGATCGATATCTTCGAGCAGGTCTAACACGCTCGAGTAGGGAAGGAATCGGAGACAGGCGATGCCAATTCGCAAATACAAACCGACATCACCCGGACGACGCTCGATGAGTGTGAGCACCTTCGAGGAGATCACCAAGTCGCGTCCGGAGAAGAGTCTGACCGTTCCGCTGCCAAAGCAGTCCGGTCGAAACAACCATGGCCGAATCACCACCCGACATCGGGGCGGTGGCCATAAGCGGTTCTATCGAATCATTGACTTCAAGCGCAACAAGTTCGGGGTTCCTGCCCGAGTAGCGGCGATTGAATACGATCCAAATCGTTCGTCACGTATCGCCTTGCTGTTCTACGCAGACGGCGAAAAGCGATACATGATCGCGCCGCTTGGTATCAAGGTTGGCGACACGGTCGTTTCCGGTCCGGAAGCACCGATTCGTAATGGAAATGCGCTTCCGCTTCGGAATATTCCGACTGGTTCGCAGATCCATAACATTGAGCTCAAGAAGGGCAAGGGTGGCCAGCTGGTTCGCTCTGCCGGTGCCTCGGCTCAGCTGATGGCGAAGAGCGACACCTACGCCCAGGTCCGAATGCCCTCTGGTGAAGTTCGCCGTATTCACATCGAATGCATGGCGACACTTGGCCAGGTCGGCAACGTAGATCACGAGAACATCGAAATCGGCAAGGCCGGTCGAAGCCGCTGGCTGGGCAAGCGCCCAACCGTTCGTGGCTCGGTCATGAACCCGCGCGACCATCCACACGGTGGTGGTGAAGGTAAGGCTCCGATCGGTGGACAGCCCAAGACCAAGTGGGGCAAGCCAGCGTTTCAGCGGACGCGCAATAGCAAGCGCACGGATTCCATGATTGTTCGTCGGCGCCCGGCGAACCGTGGGCGGTCGAGATAAGGTGACCGCTCGCCGGTGAGTAACCGGAGAGGTCGCGGAGGAACACTATGGTTAGATCGTCGAAAAAAGGCCCATATATCGACGCCAAGCTTCAGGTGAAGATTGAGACCCTCAATCGCTCAAATGAACGCAAGGTTATTCGTACCTGGGCACGAGCATGCACTATTTTCCCGGGCATGGTGGGACACACAATCGCCGTTCATAACGGTCGCCAGCACGTCCCGATTTTTGTGACTGAGCCGATGGTCGGCCACAAGCTTGGCGAATTCGCGCCGACACGAACGTACCGCGGTCACGGTAAAGATGCCGACCGACGCGGTCGTCGGTAGGGGTGAGGGGACGACATGGAAGTACGCGCTCACCTGGGGCGAGTTCGAGTTTCGGCACGAAAGGCCCGTTTGGTTGTGGATACAGTCCGCGGCCGTCCGGTTCTTGAGGCGCAGGCAATGCTTCGGTTTATTCCGAACAAGACTGCGTTCGAACTTGAAAAGCTCATCAAGTCACTGGCCGCTAATGCGGAAAACAACTACGACCTCGATCCGCGCGATCTCTACATCAAGGAGATCTACGCAGATGAAGGTCCGACAATGCGCCGATTCCGGGCAAAGGCTCGTGGACGCGTGGGTCGCATCAACAAGCGAACCTGCAGCATCACGGTCGTCGCAGAGGATCGGGGAGGTCAATAATGGGACGTAAGGTAAACCCGATCGGGTTCAGGCTCGGAATTGTCAGCGACTGGGAATCCAAGTGGTTCGCAGAGCGCAATTACACCGAGCAGCTGCACGAAGATATCAAGATCCGTGCCATGGTCATGAAGGAACTGCAGCGCGCAGGAATCTCCAAGGTCGAGCTGGAGCGATCCGCCAACAAGGTCGATGTCACGCTGCATACCGCGAAGCCAGGCATCGTGATTGGCAAGCAGGGCGCAAACGTCGAGCGAATCCGGCTTGATGCTTGAGAATGCGGTCGGCAAGAAGGTTCACCTCAAGATCGAAGAGATCAAGGTTCCTGAAATCGACGCACGCTTGATCGCCGAAAGCATCGCCGAGCAGATTGGTCGACGGGTTGCGTATCGCCGCGCAATGAAGCACGCCGTCCAGCAGGCCATGCGTCGTGGTGCCAAGGGCGTCAAGATTCGACTCGGAGGCCGCCTTGGTGGTGCCGAGATGAGCCGAACGGTTACCGAGATGGATGGCCGGGTGCCGCTGCATACGCTGCGCGCCGATATCGATTACGGCGTCGTTCACGCACACACAACATATGGTCGCATTGGCGTCAAGGTCTGGGTTTACAAGGGTGAGGTTCTTCCGAAGGCTCGGAATGAAGTGACCGAAGCCTCGTTGACCGCAGAGCTTGCGTCCAGCGCTGCCGACTAAGCGCCTGGGTTTGAGAGGAGTACGAGGAATTTCGCCATGTTGATGCCCAAGCGCTCAAAACATCGCAAGATGTTCAAAGGTCGAATGACCGGACTAGCCTACAAGGGCTCGACCGTCACATTCGGTCAGTACGGATTGCAGGCGCTCGAGCCGGCGTGGATTACATCCCGCCAGATCGAAGCCGCACGCCGAGCTATCACGAACTATCTGAAGCGTGGTGGTAAGGTCTGGATCCGGATTTTCCCGGACAAGCCTGTTACGCAGAAGCCGGCTGAAACCCGCATGGGTTCCGGCAAGGGCAACCCGGAGTACTGGGTCGCCGTTGTCAAGCCAGGCCGAATCATGTTCGAAATCGCCGGCGTGCCGCGAGAACGGGCAGAAGAGGCTCTTCGTCGAGCTGGCATGAAGTTTCCGATGGACGTTCGGTTCGTCGAGAAAATTGTTGCCGGAGCTGACGCCGTGCAGGCTGCTGAAGATTTGATGCATCAGTACGAGAACTATCACGAGACGGAAGTCATCGAAGAGGGTGCTGAAGGCGAAGAGGCTGCTGCGGAAGCGGCGGATAGCGCGTCTGAGACATCCGAGGGTGACGACGCCAAGGAAGGTGATTCGTAATGACAGCTTCAGAGATTCGCGGACTCACCGAAGATCAGATTTCCGGCGTGTTGGAAGAGCTGCACACTGAGTGGCAGACCCTCCGATTCCAGGAAGCGATCGGTCGCCTGACGGCGACGTCACGCATCGGCCAGATTCGCAAGGACATCGCGCGCATTCACACGATTCGCACTGAACGGGTTATGGACGCGGCACTTCGCCGAGTCCCAGACCGCTGGCAGTTAGGAAGGGAAACCATGGCTGAAGTAGCCACTATGGCCGAAGCAGGCCAGCCAGGCGGCGAGAACCCAGAAAGTCGGTCGCGTCGTCAGCAACAAGATGGATCAGACGGTCGTTGTCGCAGTCGATTTCGTTCGGCGCCACCGCTTGTATCACAAGCGGATTACCCGAACGAGCAAGTTCATGGCGCACGACGCAAACAATGAGTGCAACCCTGGGGATGTCGTGCGGATCGAAGAGACCCGCCCGATTTCCAAAAACAAGCATTGGATTGTTCGTGAAGTGCTCGAGCGGTCCGCTGAGGTTTAGCGGTCCCTCGGGGGTCGATTGGTGAGGTAACACCGTGATTCAGCCACAGACGCGTCTTCGCGTCGCAGACAACAGCGGTGCACGCGAGATCATGTGCATTCGCGTCCTCGGCGGATCCGTCGCGCAGGTGGGGAAGTGTCGGAGACATCATTATCGGCGCAGTCAAGGCGGCTCAGCCGAATGCTGGCGTCAAGAAGGGCGAAGTTGTACGAGCCGTTATCGTGCGGACAGCCCAGGAGTACGGTCGACCGGATGGCAGTCACATCAAGTTTGATGACAATGCCGCCGTGTTGATCAATCAGCAGGGTAACCCGCGCGGAACACGCATTTTCGGCCCAGTCGGCCGGGAGCTGCGCGAGCGGCAGTTCATGCGCATCGTCTCCCTTGCGCCAGAAGTTCTATAAGGGAGCCAGGGAGAACACGAAATGCGCAAGATTCGAACCGGTGACGAAGTCATCGTAATCAGTGGCCGAAACCGTGGCCAGAGCGGCAAAGTCCGCCAGGTCATTGCCGAAACCGATCGTGTCGTGGTTGAGGGCGTGAATATCGTCATCAAGCACATGCGTCGGGGCCGGGCTCGTCAAGCAGGCCGGGTCGAGGTTGAAGCGGCGCTCCATGTATCCAATGTGATGCTGTTGGATCCGGAGACCAAACAACCGACTCGCGTCGGTGTTCGACAGAACGCTGACGGCAAGAACGAGCGGTATAGCAAGAAGACCGGCAAGACGATTCCCCGTCCAGTCGTCGACTAGCGGACGCGTTGCGTTCGTATTGATTCAGGTGCCCTGAGCGTTGGGAGAGCCAACGGACCAGGGGGGAACACCAGGCGCCACAGGAGGCGCGAAGGAGTACAGGTTCGTGGTCGCGAGGTTGCAGGAGCGATATAGGGCGGAAATCGTCGAAACGCTCATGAAGGAATTTGGGTACAGCAACGTCATGCAGGTGCCGAAGTTGGTGAAAGTTGTCATCAACGTCGGACTGGGTGAATCCATCCAGAACGCCAAGGCAATTGACGCTGCCGTGAACGACTTGACGTTGATCACTGGTCAAAAGCCGGTCGTTACCCGAGCGAAGAAATCGATTGCCGCATTCAAGTTGCGTGCAGGTATGCCGATTGGCGCAATGGTCACCCTTCGTGGCCAGCGAATGTACGAATTCGTTGATCGCCTCACCTCCACCGCGATGCCCCGAATCCGGGACTTCCGTGGCGTTTCCCCGAACTCGTTTGACGGTCGGGGCAATTACACCCTCGGTCTCAAGGAGCAATTGATGTTCCCCGAGATCGATTACGACAGGATCGATAAGACCCGCGGCCTCGAAGTCAGCTTTGTGACCACGGCCCGCACTGACGAAGAAGGTCGACGGCTGCTCCAGCTTCTGGGTATGCCCTATGCAAAGACGGAGGCCTAGGCAATGGCCAAGAAATCGTGGGTGGTTCGGGCCAACAAGCCCGCCAAGTTCGAGGTTCGCAACGTGAATCGTTGCAAGGTTTGTGGTCGCAGCCGTGCGTATATGCGCAAGTTTGGTTTGTGCCGCATTTGTTTCCGGGAAATGGCATCACAGGGACGACTCCCTGGCGTGACCAAGTCGAGCTGGTAGTCAGCTGATGGGGATGCAGGGAGAAGTACGATGAGCGTAAATGATCCGATCAGCGACATGCTGACTCGAATCCGGAACGCGGGCATGGCTCGCAAACCGGATGCAACGATGCCATCGACCAAGGTGCTGGTTGCAATTGCAACGGTACTGAAGGCCGAGGGTTATATCGATGCGTTCGAGGTTATCGAGAAGGCACCACAAAACCAGCTCAAGATTGTGCTTCGATATGGCGCAGACAAGAAGCATTCAATCCGGGAGATCCGCCGCGTAAGCAAGCCGGGACTTCGGGTATACGCAGGCAAGGACGCAATTCCGCGAGTCAAGAGCGGATTGGGCATCGCGATCGTCAGCACACCAGAAGGTGTATTGACCGGTTACGAAGCACGGCGTCGCGGTATCGGTGGAGAGGTTCTCTGCACCGTCTTCTAGACGGATCGGAGACCTTCCAACTGCGAAGGAGCCACAAACATGTCACGAATTGGTCGCAGACCGATCACCGGTACCAGCCAATGTTGATCTCACGATCGGCGACGGTAATGCAATTTCAGTAAAGGGCCCCAAGGGCTCACTAGCGATGCAACTTTCACCCGGATCTCATGATCTCCCGGGAGAACGGCACGATCACGATCGAACGGCCGAACGACAATCGCCAGTACCGTTCACTTCACGGACTCACCCGGACGTTGCTGAGCAACATGGTCGTCGGTGTGACGGACGGGTTCACCAAGAACCTGGACATCACCGGCGTCGGTTACCGCGCAGCGATGGACGGCAACGTGCTTGTCCTCTCTGTGGGGTACTCCCATCCGGTTCGTATCGAGCCGGCCGAAGGAATCAGCTTCAAGGTCGAGACACCAGTCAAGATCTCGGTGAGCGGATATGACAAGCAGGTGGTCGGCGAAGTCGCCGCCCGTATTCGCCGCGTGCGTCCGCCTGAACCCTATAAGGGCAAGGGCATTCGGTACGAAGGTGAGCGAATTCGTCGCAAGGCCGGTAAGGCTGGCAAGGCCAAGTAGTCTGGCTGGCGTCATACGATGACGGCCTGGGAGTCAAGAAGTTATGCGTATCAAGTACAGGAAGGCGCTGAGCCAGCGGAAACGACGACACGTACGTGTTCGTTCCAAGGTTTCCGGGACGCAAGCGAGACCACGTTTGAACGTTTTCCGTTCCAGCGCACATATGTATTGCCAGGTCATCGATGATCTTGCTGGTCACACCCTTGTGGCCGCGTCGGACATCGAAGATGCGGTAAAGAAGGAAGCCGGAGACGGCGCGACCAAATCAGCTCGGGCACGGGCAGTTGGCCTGGTGATTGCTCAGCGAGCCAAGGACGCCGGAATTACCAGCGTCGTGTTTGATCGCGGTGGTTTCCTTTACCACGGTCGAATCAAGGCAGTAGCCGAAGGCGCCCGCGAGGGCGGCCTCGAGTTCTAGGCGTCGGGAAGGACGAACCAGATGGATCGCGAACAGCGAGGATCACGACGACGGGACGACGGCGAAGGCCCCGAGTTTGAAGAACGAGTAGTACAGATCAACCGCGTCTCCAAGGTCGTCAAGGGTGGTCGCCGGTTCAGCTTCGGCAGCCTGGTAGTCATTGGAGACGGCAAGGGCCGGGTTGGCGTTGGTTTGGGTAAAGCAGGCGAAGTGCCGGATTCGATCCGCAAGGGTGTCGAAGCGGCCAAGAAGAACCTCATCACTGTTCCACTCGACGGGACCACAATCCCGCACCTGGTGGAAGAGAAGTTTGGTGCTTCGATCGTGTTGCTGAAGCCAGCCGCCCCTGGTACCGGAGTTATTGCCGGTGGTGGAGCGCGCGCCGTATTGGAAGCAGCCGGCGTCCGTGATGTCCTGACCAAGGCACACGGAAGCAGCAATCCAATCAACGTGGTTCGAGCAACCATCAAGGCGCTCGAATCACTGGAATCACTTGATCGCGTTTCGGCACGCCGCAAGCGGGATCGCCCGGTTCGTCGGCCGATGGGTGCCGCACCGGTTGCGGTCGCGGCAGTTGTCGCAGCAACTCCGGATGGCGATGGAGCGGGCCGCAAGCCGCGCACCAGCCGACCACGAAAGACTGAGAGCTAGAGATGGCAGCCAAGACGACTGAAACCATTGCAACGGTGAAGGTAACGCTGAAGCGAAGTCCAATCGGACGGTCTCCTCGGCAGGGGCTCACGCTCCAGTCGATGGGCCTTCGCAAGCTGAACCAGACCGTTGAATTGCAGGACAATCCGTCAATTCGCGGCATGATTGCCAAGGTCTCGCATCTCGTCTCTGTTGACGAGTAGAGATCGGTAGAAGGATTCAGGTATGCCATTCAATCTCTCAGACCTCGTTCCAGACGAGGGATCCAAGAAAAACGGCAAGCGCGTCGGACGTGGCACGGTTCCGGCCACGGCAAGACATCTGGCCGCGGAACCAAGGGTCAGAAATCACGCTCAGGTCCTGGCGTTCGCCGAGGATTTGAAGGCGGACAGCTTCCAATCATGAAGCGAATGCCGTACAAGCGGGGATTCACCAACATCTTCCGCGCAGAGTGGGAAGTCATCAACTTGCGGACATTGGCCGATCACGATGTGACCGGCGAGGTTACCCCGCAGCTTCTGGTAGAGCGCGGATTGATCCGCGGTGCCGGTTTCCCGATCAAGGTCCTTGGAAGCGGCGAGGCAACTGCCAAGCTCACTGTCTCTGCCCACGCGTTCTCGGAATCCGCAAAGACTGCCATCGAGGCGGCTGGTGGAACCGTCATCGTGCTGGAGCGAACCGATCGCTGGATCACTGCTCGACCGCGTAGCCGACGACTTAACCTCAACCGTGAGCTCAAGGATGCCCGCTTTGGCAAGGTCGGCGGCCCCCAGACTCGTGACGAGATCTCCTCAACCGGGGAGTAAACAAGGGGCACGGAATGCTCGAGGCAGTCAGTCAACCGCGTTCAAGATTCCCGATCTGCGGCGCAAGCATGCTCTTCACGCTGGCGCATGCTCGTGATCTTCCGCATTATTGCCGAGCATCCCCGTCCCCGGCGTTAACCGAGAGTGGGCTTCAGGACTTCATCGAGAACAATCAGCTCCTGGGCATGCTGAACCTGTTCTCCGGCAGCGGTCTGCAGAACTTCTCGATCGTCGCGCTCGGTGTGTATCCATACATCACCGCCTCGATCATCATGCAGTTGATGACACCGATCATTCCGCGCCTGAACGAGCTTTCCAATGGAAGGCCAGCAGGGGCGGAACAAGATCAATCAGTACACCCATTTCCTGACCGTTCCGCTCGCGTTGCTGCAGGGCTACGGGCAGGCGATTCTCTTCTCGCGCAGATCCGGTACCGACGGCGTGCCGTTGCTGGAAGGATTCGGACTCTTCGAATCAGAGACACGCTGCTCCCGACGCTGGCAATTCTTCTCTCCATGACCGCTGGCACGATGTTGCTGGTCTGGATGGGTGAGCTGATTACCGAGATCGGCATCGGCAACGGCGTCTCGATCATCATCTTCGGCGGCATCGTCGCGCACTTGCCAGCTACGCTCGGGCAGCTTGTTCGACGGGTCGGACGACCATCGACGAACATCATCGGCAGTCGTCACCTTCGCGATCATCGCGCTTGATCACCATCGTCGGGATCGTGCTGATCAACGAGGGTCAGCGCCGAATTCCGGTGCACCACGCCAAGCGAGTCCGTGGGAACAGACAGTACGGCGGCAACACCACCTTCATTCCGCTCGAAGGTCAACTCGGCCGGAATGATCCCGCTGATCTTCGCGGTCAGCATCATGGTCTTCCCGGGTATGATCGCGCAACTTCCTGGCGACTTCGAATCGCGAGAGCGTGCGAGACTTTGCTGGCTGGCTGACGCGATTCTTCAGTCCGCAATAGCTTGCTCTACAACATCATCTACTTCCTGATGGTCGTCGGGTTCACCTACTTCTACACGATGGTGGTCTTCCAGCAGCAGAGGATTCCGGAGAACCTGCAGCGGCAGGGCGCGTTCATCCGCGGCGTGCGCCCGGGCAAGCAACACCGCCATCTATCTTGCAGCGCGTCCTGAACCGGATCACATTGGTCGGCGCGCTGTTCCTGGGCCTGATCGCGATTCTGCCGTTCCTTGCGGCGCAGCATTACCGGTATCAACACGCTGCTCTTGAGCGCGACCTCGTTGCTGATCGTCGTCGGTGTGGCGATCGACACGATGCGCCAGCTCGAAGCTCAGCTGATGATGCGCAACTACGAAGGCTTCATTAGCTAGGGGTCGGCTTCCGTGAAATCCGGACAACATGTGATTCTGATGGGTGCCCAAGGAGCAGGCAAGGGCACCCAGGCTGAACGGCTTGCCCCTGCACTCAACCTCTTGCATTTCTCGACCGGTGAAGCGTTTCGTGCGGCGATCAGTGGCCAGACTGAGCTTGGTGTCGTTGCCAAGGGGTATCTCGATCGGGGTGATCTGGTCCCGGACGATATCACCGTTGGGATCGTCGCCGCCAAGTTGGCTCAGATTGCCGACGACGGGAGCGCTGGACGACCCACGGGAGCGCTGTTTGATGGATTTCCTCGGACACGCACGCAGGCAGAGGGCTTGTCTCTCGAACTTGAGCGACGAGGTGAATCGATCGCAGCCGTCATCGAGATTGCGGTTCCGCGCGAGGATCTGATTCGAGCGGTTGTCAGGTCGACGGGTTTGCCCAACCTGCGGAACCGCCTATCACGTGGAATTCAATCCGCCCAGGGTCGCCGGAGTCTGTGACAAGGACGGAACCGTTCTTGAACAGCGCAAGGACGACACTCCCGAGGCAATTGAGCGACGTCTGGCCCTCTATGAAGAGATGACACAGCCGCTCCTCGATTACTACCGGGGACGTGGGCTCCTTCAGACCGTCGACGGGCTGAATTCAATTGACCAGGTGCAAGCCGACATCCTCGCTGCGGTCCAGCGCGCGGCCAGTTAGCGAGAGGGACAGGCAGTTATGGCTATCACGATAAAGAACGAACGTGAAATAGGTTTGATGCGAGAGGCAAGCCAGGCAGTCGCTCTGGTGCATGACCGCATCTCCAGGGCTATCAGTCCGGGTGTCACCACCCAGGAACTCGATGATATTGCTCGCGATACTCTGGCCGAGGCCGGGGCCAAGTCGCTCTTTCTCGGGCATCTTGGATTTCCAGGACGAATCTGCGCATCAGTTAACGAAGAGATCGTGCACGGTATTCCGGGCAAGCGGATCCTTCGTGAAGGCGACATCATTTCGGTCGATGTTGGCGCTCGAGTCGGTGGGTACTGTGGCGATTCAGCATGGACCTATGGCGTCGGCACAATCAGCGACGAGGCACGGCATTTGCTGGAGGCCACCGAGCGATCACTTTACCTGGGTATTGAACAGGCCCGAGTCGGTGCTCGTTTGAATGCGATCGGCCACGCAGTGGAAACACATGCCCTCGCTGAAGGCTTCGGGATGGTCCGCGAATACGGTGGACACGGGATCGGTCGGGAGATGTGGGAGGATCCGCATGTTCCGAATCACGGTGAGTCCGGATACAGGGCCGCGACTGCGTGCCGGTATGACGATTGCAATCGAACCGATGCTCAATGTTGGTGTAGATGAAACGGAGCAGCTGGCAGACGGCTGGACTGTTGTCACGGCCGATCGGAAGTTGTCCGCGCATTTCGAGCATACGATCGTTATTCGAGAAGAGGGACCCGAAATCTTGACGAAACGGGTACCGGCGGTGGTAAACTAAGCGTCTTGTGCGCATGCCGATGGCGTGCGTCTTTATGTGTGCGTCAAAATGTCGCGTCGATTGCAGGGTACTGCACTCGCCCGGCAAGGGGTTTAAGGTCAGATGAAGGTTGCAGCGTCTGTAGTTCGACGATGTGAGCGGTGCAAGGTCATTCGCCGCAAGGGCGTCCTGCGCGTAATTTGCAGCAACCCGAAGCACAAGCAGCGGCAGGGATAAAAGCACATGGCACGTATTTCCGGAATCGACCTTCCCCGAGACAAGCGCGTAGAAATAGGTCTTACCTATATCTACGGCATTGGTTTGCATACCAGCCAGCAGCTCCTTCAGCGCACTGGCATTAATCCTGATACCCGGATTCGCGAACTCACTGAAGATGAAGTCCAGCGGCTGCGAGACCTCATTGACAAGGAGCTTCGGGTAGAGGGCGATCTGCGTCGCGAAATCTCGATGAACATCAAGCGATTGATGGACATCGGGTGCTATCGCGGTCTCAGGCATCGACGAGGCATGCCGGTTCGCGGACAGCGGACCCGGACAAATGCCCGAACGCGTCGTGGTCCGAAGCGGGCGATTGGTCTCAAGAAGAAGAAATAGGCAGCGGGCGCCTGATGTTGGCGCCTGCGCATTCGGTGTGAAGTCGGCAGAGAGGTATATCGCGAATGTCAGAGCGGCGGCGTGGAGCCACCCAGGGAAAAGGTAAGACTCGAGTTCGGAGACGAGATCGGAAGAATGTGCCTCGAGGACGAGCGTACATCCAGGCCACGTTCAATAACACGATCGTGACTTTGACTGATCCGGCCGGCAATGTTCTTGCCTGGTCCAGTTCCGGAGCGAATGGGTTCAAAGGATCCCGCAAGAGCACGCCGTTTGCCGCGCAGGTAACTGCCGAGCAGGCCGCACGCAAGGCGATGGATCACGGACTCCGCACAGTCGACGTTTTCGTCAAAGGCCCTGGCTCTGGACGGGAAATGGCGATTCGTGCCCTCCAGTCTGCCGGCGTCAATGTGATCTCGATCACCGATACCACCCCAATTCCGCACAACGGCTGCCGGCCACCGAAGCGGCGACGCGTCTAGTCGGCTTGCCGATATAACGGAGGAAGTTCACAGCGTATGGCTCGTTACACAGGACCGAAGTTGCGGCTAAGTCGGCGAGAGGGCATTGACCTCGAGCTGAAGTCGTCGCTGACAAATGCCAGCGGCAAGCCGAAGAGCAAGAAGAAATATCCCCCGGGTCAGCACGGTCAGCGACGAACTCGCCGCGCGTCTGAGTACGGATTGCAGCTGCGCGAGAAGCAGAAGGTGCGCCGATATTACGGTGTACTCGAGAAGCAGTTCCAGCGCCTCTATGAGATCGCATCTCGCAAGTCCGGTGTGACCGGCGATAACCTTCTGCAGTTGCTGGAGTCTCGCCTGGACAACACGGTTTATCGCATGGGCTTCGCTGTAACGCGCGCCCAGGCCCGTCAGCTGGTGGTTCACGGTCATTTCACCGTCAACGGCCACAAGACGGACATTCCTTCGTACCGCGTTCGTGTCGGAGATGTGATCTCTGTCAAGACGAACAAGCGTGAGAAGGAATATTTCAAGGACTTTGAAGTCGTTCTGGAATCAAAGCGCCCACCGGATTGGGTGAGTGTGGACACAAAGGCTCTGGCAGGTAAGGTTTTGAACCTTCCGACCCGAGACCAGATGGTATTGCCTCCGTTCAATGAGGCATTGGTTGTCGAGTATTACAGCCGGTAGTCTCCGGCCTACCGCATAAAGCGAGGAGGCGATCTCGGTTGTTCGAGAAACCGCAATTCCGAATCGAAACTGTTGAAGAAGGTCTCAATTACGGTCGATACAAGGTCGAGCCGCTTGAGCCAGGCTATGGAACGACGTTGGGCAATGCCCTCCGGCGCATCCTGCTTCGATCTCTTGAAGGTGTGGCAATTTCACGCGTTCAGATCGAGGGTGTCTGGCACGAGTTCGCGACCATCAACAATGTCCGCGAGGATGTCGTTGAAATCGTTCTGAATTTGAAGCGCGTTCGCCTCAAGCGGATCACCGAGTTCAATGGCGAATCACGAGCGCATCTCTATGTCCGCTCTGATGGAGCAGGCGAGCGAGTCGTTACCGCCGGTGATGTTGCATGGCCGTCCGAAGTTGAAGTCATCAACCCGGATCAGATCATCGCAACGCTGACGGGAACGGACGCGATCCTCGATATGGATCTCTGGGTATCGCGCGACCGCGGCTATCGCCCGGCCGAGCACCAGGAGACGTATTCGATCGGTCAAATTCCGATTGACGCCATCTTCACCCCGATCCAGAAGGTCAACTTCGTCGTCGAGCATACGCGCGTCGGCCAGGTGACTGACTTCGACCGCCTCATTCTGGAAATCCTCACGGATGGAACGATTGAGCCTGAAGAAGCGCTGAGCGAGTCGGCCCGGATCCTGATGGACCACGCCAAAATCTTTGCGGACTTCAATCGCAAGGAGACTGAGTCGGTCGTTACCTCCGGTGCATTCATCTCAGAAGAAGTGCAGGGCAAGGCTCTGGCGGACCTCGGATTGTCGCCGCGCGTGCTTAACGCATTGCGCAGTCGGCAGATCGATCGCGTCGGTCAGGTTCTAACGATGGATCCGGAGCAGCTGCTCTCGATCCGGAACTTCGGCCCGCGGTCGCTCAATGAACTTCGCGACAAGCTCGCCGAGTTTGGCTACTTGCCAGAAGGCGATACCGGCATCTTCTCAACCAATGGTGGTTACCTCGATGCGCTTGAATCCGCAATGGATGGCGATGAAGAGGATGACGATAGTCGAGACGTGGCCGAGGCGATTGCCTCGCTCCGCGGCGACGACAGTGACTTTGCAGAATCAGATGGCGAGGACTCCTAGAGATGCGACATCGTAAGGCCGGCCGTAAACTCGGTCGTAACCCAGCCCAGCGACGGGCATTGTTCCGTCAGTTGGCCATCTCGATGATCCTGCATGAGCGGATTACGACGACAGAAGCCAAGGCCAAGACGATCCGACCGATCGTTGAGAAGCTGGTGACTATCGCTCGTGAAGATACCCATGCCAACCGCAAGTTGATCATGTCGAAGCTCGATCACCCGTTGGCAACAGCCAAGCTGTTCGAAGTGGTCGCTCCCAGGTTCCTTGAGACTCCTGGCGGCTATACGCGAATCGCAAAGCTTGAGCCGCGTCGTGGCGATGCCGCGCCGATGGCTCTGATTGAGTTCACGCACTAATTTGACGGACGGTCGTGAGGACGAGCAAGAGCGGCAACGACTCAAGCTTGTGGTCGCGTATCAGGGACAGGAGTTTTCCGGCTCGCAGCGTCAGCCGGGTAGACGAACAGTACAGGGCGAACTGGAAATCGCGTTAGCGAAACTCAGTGGCCAACCGGTTCAGATGTCTTTAGCCGGTCGGACAGATTCAGGAGTACATGCTTATGGGCAAGTTGCTTCGTGTATCGATCCCCGACCAGACATGGATGTCGAAGAACTGAGAAGCGCGCTCAATAGCAACTTGCCTCTGGATATTGGAGTGCAGGTGGTTGAGCGAGTGGACATCGGGTTTGATCCCCGGCGGTGGGCAAAGTGGCGGCAGTATCGATACCAGATTTGGGTCGGTCACAGGCAGCCATCTCTGGTAACGCAAAGCCTTCAGCTCGTCGGCCCGCTCAACGTAATGCGCATGCTGCACGGAGCGGTTCGATATGAGGGGGAACACGATTTCGCCAGCTTTTCCGGATTAGGCAAAGGGGTTCCCTGGGCCGAAGATCTGGGTAAGCGAGGAACCGTCCGTCGGATCCACCGGGCAACTGTCCGGAGCAAGACGGACGCGGAACGCTACGGTCAGGCCATTCAGGTCGACATCGTAGGAGATGCGTTCCTTCCGGGTCAGGTTCGCAGCATGGTTGGTGCGTTGCTCGAGGTAGGGCGAGGCAAGGTTCAACCGGACTGGATTGATGAGTTGCTCGCGGTTGCGGACCGCCGTAAAGGTCCAAAAGCAGTTCTGCCGCATGGGCTAACGCTGGTGGCAGTAGGGTATGACGAATGGGATCCAGGTCGGATCATCAGTTGAGAGACAGGTAGGCAATGGTAGATCGACGAACCTTTTCTCCTAAAGCCGGTGACATTCAACGGGATTGGTTCATCGTTGACGCCGATGGCCTCACGCTTGGCCGATTGGCGACGGTTGTTGCCTCGACGCTTCGTGGCAAGACCAAGCCAACCTATGCTCCGCACATGGACATGGGCGACTTCGTGATCGTGATCAACGCTGAGAAGATCAAGGTCACAGGCAAGAAGGAGACCGACAAGTTTTACTATCGGCACTCCGGATACCCGGGTGGCCTGACAGCGGTCATGCTTCGCGACATGCGTCAGCGGTTCCCGGATCGCATCCTGCGCGCAGCAGTCAAGGGTATGCTTCCTCGCACAACACTTGGTGAGAAGCAGCTCGGCAAGCTCAAGATTTACGCTGGTACCGAACATCCGCACGCTGCCCAGCAGCCCAAGCCACTGCCGCTGTAAAGCAGAACGAGGAACATCCATGGCCGAAAAAGCACGCTATCACTACGGAACCGGACGCCGCAAAACGGCAGTAGCCCGCGTTCGCATGTACCCTGGCAAGGGTGCGATTACCGTCAATGGCAAGACTGTTCCGGAGTATTTCGGCGGTCGACAAAGCCACCACGTTGCCCTTGAGACTCCCCTTCGCCTTACCAACACGGTTGGCCGATACGACATTGTCGTGAAGGTCGTCGGCGGCGGAGTATCTGGTCAGGTCGGAGCGGTTCGTCACGGTATCGCCCGCGCACTGGTTCGCTCGGATGAGGAGCTTCGCCCGATTCTGAAGCGCGCAAAGATGTTGACTCGTGATGCACGGGCCAAAGAGCGCAAGAAGGTCGGACTCAAGCGAGCCCGCAAGGCGCCACAGTACACGAAGCGTTAATTCGCTTCGCTCACCGCGAACAAAGCGTCAGGCCGGTCCATTTTGGACCGGCCTGTTTCGTTGCAAGATTGCTGCTCTGAGTTTGATCGTCAGGAGACTGCGGATCGGATTGCCAGCTCCATCGCTTTCTCGGCCGCCTCACAGAGCTCCATACAGCGTGATCGGTCGACGGGTACCACCGGTCCTGTCTGAGCCGACGTAGACCAGGTCGCCGTCAAACAGCGTATGGCACGGTCGGATCAGCCGGGCATAGGCATCATGTGTCGAGATGGCCACACGCCGGAGACTGACCGGGTCACACGACCCGTCAATCACGATCACACCAAGTGTGGTTGCTTCCCGCTCGTTCAGCGAATCGTTTGAGCCAGAAGGGGGAGTTTCTTCACCAAACGAGCCAGTTCCAGCAACGTCCCCGATTGCGTTCACCACAACGAGCGCGTGAACGATTGTTCCATCGGACGTTTTCCTGGTTCCAGTGCCGAAGCCGCCCCGAAGCGCGTCAAGAGATGGCCACAACTTGCGAACGGTGGCCCCGGTCCCGGCACCAACCGGACCTGTTGCGATTTCATGGATCGAATTCGCGGCAACGCAGGCTGCATACCCGGCGTCTGCATCTGGCCAGCGCGCCTCTCCCACAGCGAGGTCAAACAATGCGGCAGCCGAAACGATTGGAACTGGAGTTACACTGGTCGGCCAACCACGACCGCGCTCGGCCAGGAATCGCATAACACCGTCACTGGCGCCAAGACCGAAGGCACTTCCCCCGGTGAGGAGAATGGCGTCTACCTGGCCCACCAGCTTGTCCGGTTGCAGCAGATCGGTCTCCCGGGTCGCCGGAGCGCCGCCGCGAATATCTACCACTGCCGGAACCAGCTGATCGAACAGAATGACTGTGCAGCCGGTTCTGGCAACCGGGTCAGTCCAGTGCCCAATCTGAAACGTTGGCATTTCGATGCTGCCTCGTCCTATATGTGAATCGAAAGGCCTGGTCGTGCAACCACAATCGGACCATCGAAACGGCTAGCCGCATCGGCAACGGCTCGCTCCGGGCCGTTTTCTTCCCACATGTGGGTCAGCATGAGCATTGTTGCATTGGACTCGGTGGCAAGCGTACCGGCCTCAGCTGCAGTCAGATGCCCGCGTTCTTCAAATGTCTCATCAGCGGGCGCAGTCACTTCGGTCGCTTCAGAGGCAAGCAAACCGACATTGCTGAAAAAGGTGCTGAGTTTCGCCGATGGGCCAGTGTCTGCCGTGTACCCAAAATCCGAACCTGTCGGTCCGTGGACGCGCATCGCCCATCCCTGGATTGGGTGCACCGTGGGAGCGAAGCGGAGCTGCAACTCACCGATTTGCAGCGATTCACCTGGATCATACGTTTGCACGTCAAACACATCGTCAAAGAAGTCGGGCCGATCACCATGGCCGAATGTCAGTGCCCAGCGGTTCAGGAAATCCCTGGCGCCGGGTGGAATGAACAAGGGCACTTTGCGGGTCGGTCGTCGTGGTCCGTATGAGAGCAGGTATCGAAACGAGCCTAAATCAAGCACGTGATCCAGATGATAGTGCGATATCACCACTGCGCTCAAAAGATGAACGTCGGTGTGTTTACGCAATTCCAGGAGCGTGCCTGGCCCGAGATCAAGCACAACCGAGGTCGAGCCACTCGTGACCAGAAAGCCCGCTGAGCCGACACCGGGATTGGCACCAGCTGCACTGCCACCGAGGGCCACGATGTTCATTAGATGGCCTGCGATTCCAGCAATTCGAGGTGTTTGACGTCGTTGAGTCGATGAAGCACTGATCGTTCTCTGCCGATTTCGAGGTGGGTAACGCTGCAGTTGCGAATTTGATAGCGAGACCAGTCGTTCGGCGGCGTGCCCAATAGTTGGGAGGCGAGTGAGCCGAGTACGCCTCCGTGTGACACGACGACCGCAGAATGATTGGCGTAGCGGGCCGCAAGTCGGGAGAATGCACCGCGAACCCGCAGGTGGAACTCGCTCAGTCGTTCACCACCCGGCCACTGCAGGTCGAGATCGAAGTCTGAAAACTGCGAGGAGAATTCCGGCTCCTTTTCCAGGAGGTCAGCCCATGACCACCCTTCGTAGTGGCCGAAGTTCAGCTCAGCAATCTCCGGTTCAGTTTCGATCGGGATTCCGAGCAACTCCGAAATCGCTTTCGCCGTGTTCTGTGCTCGAATCAACGGACTCGCAACAATGACGTCAGGCCGGTGCTGTCCGGAAAAGTAGGTCGCGACGGCCGCGGCTTGCTGCACGCCCAGTTCGTCGAGCGGAATGTCAGTCCGCCCGACAAGAATCCGGCGGACATTCCCGTCAGTTCGACCGTGACGAACCAGGAAGAAGTCTGTTTTGCCGCCGGTCGGGTGAGGGAAATCGACATCGGTTGCAGTGAATGTATCCACACTTACAGCTTGCATTAGTTGAATCTAGACTTCCATAACGAAAGGCAAAATCATTGGCCGTCGGCGAGTCTCCCGGAAAAGGTAATTTGCGGCAGAGTCGCGAAGTTCTCGACTGAGATATCCCCAGTCGTCTGTCTGATTTCCGTTGGTGTACGTGTTCAGGGTTCGTTGCAGCGTCGCCTTCACCGCCTCGAGCAGGTCACCGCTCTCCTTGGCATGTACAAATCCGCGGGTCACAATTTCCGGCCCGGCCATGATCTGACCTGTCTGCCGATCAACAGAAACGATGATCATCAGCATGCCGTCCTGAGCAAGGGCCTGGCGGTCGCGGATTACCACGTCGCCGATCGTGCCAACGCTGAGGCCGTCAACATAGACAAAGCCGGCGGTAACGCGTTCAATGACCTTGACCCGATCGGGCGTGATCTCGACGACATCCCCGACCTCGGCAAACGCGATGTTTTCAGTCTCGATTCCGTTTTCAAGGGCGAGGTCGGCATAGAGCGCCATGTGCCGGTGCTCGCCGTGAAACGGAAGCACAAACCTTGGCTTGACCGCGAGCATCATTTCACTGATCTCGTCGCGACTTGCATGCCCTGAAACGTGAACCAATGCCCGTGATTGGTAAATCACGTCCGCACCGGCACGGAAGAGCTTGTTGATGATGCGGTAGACGCCGGTTTCGTTGCCAGGAATCGGTGTGGCCGAAACGATGACGGTGTCACCAGCGCCGATCTTGACTTCGCGGTGGTCGCCATTGGCGATCCGGCTGAGGACGGCCATAGGTTCGCCCTGGCTGCCAGTAACGATGTAGACAACCTTGTGATCTGGAAGGAGCGCGGCCTCGCGTGACTCAATCAGTACGCGGTTCGGATCGGTCAGGAAGCCGAGTTCGAGCGCGACCTTTACGTTTTGCTCGATGCTTCGGCCAAGCGCCGCGACCCGCCGATCGTTGCGACCAGCGACGTCGATGACCTGCTGGATGCGAGCGATGAGGGATGCGAACGTCGCAATGACGATGCGGCCTTCCGCGTTCTTGAACACGTCCTCATAGGTCTGGCCAACGACGGCCTCTGATGGGGTTCTGCCTCGGGCCTCGATATGAACACAGTCGGAGATCAGCAAATGCACGCCGCGTTTGCTGAACCGCTCGATCTTGGCGAAGTCTGTCTTGCGACCATCAATCGGAGTGTCGTCGAGCTTGAAGTCGCTGGTGTGGACGATCAGACCGGCCGGAGTCTGGATGCCGAAACCAACCGAGTCCGGGATGCTGTGGCAGACGCGAAAGGGCTCAAACGTGAAGTCGCCCGCCTTATAGACCGCGTCACTATCGGGATCGAGTTCAATCAACTCTACCTTGGACTTGACCTTGCGATCCTCGAGCTTCGCGCCAATCAGGCCCAGCGTGAGGCGAGTTGCGTAGATCGGGATCGGGGCAAGATCGGGTACCAGGTATGGGAGCGCGCCGATGTGATCCTCATGTCCGTGGGTGATGAAAATGGCGCGCAATTTCTGCTTGTTGGCGCGCAGATAGGAGATGTCGGGGAGGACCAGGTCGATACCGAGTTGCTCTTCCTGAGGGAAACCAATGCCACAGTCGACAACGACGATGTCGTTCTCGGTTTCCAGGCAGAACATGTTCCGGCCGACTTCAGCCAGACCTCCGAGAAAGATCAGGCGGACTGATGATGAATTGCTAATTGTCTTGCCTCCAATGGCTAAAACTGCTTCCTAAAAAAGTTTCATTTGGTCGAGCGTCAAGGGCTCAAGGTCTGCTTGCACGGGGGTACTTGCACGTACCCGTTGCGCTTTAGCGATGACATCGGGCAGTTTTGCGAAATCCGCCTCAAGTTCAAGCTTGACTGCGGTAGCCCGAAGCGCGGCAGCCGGGTGATACATCGGCATCACCATCATGCGGCCAAATTGCTTTTCCTGTCCGTGAATCCGTGAGATTTTCGTACCGGGAAACCAGCGAGCCATCGAGAAGCGACCGAGCGTCACAACCAGCAATGGGTCGATGGCGGCGAGCTGTCGATCGAGATAGTCGCTGCACGCAGCAATTTCATCCGGAAGCGGATCCCGATTCCCAGGCGGTCGACATTTCACCACGTTCGTGATGAAGACATCGACTCGCGTCAGGCCAGCGATTCCCAGGAGTGAGTCGAGAAACTTGCCGGAATTGCCTACAAATGGAAGGCCCTGCTGGTCTTCATGCCATCCCGGGCCCTCTCCGACAAATACGATTTGTGTAGACGACGAGCCACTACCAGGCACCGCATGGGTTCTGGTCGAGCAGAGGTCACACCGGACACATGTCCGGACCTCAGATGCGATTGATTCGAGTGCTTCACGGGCATCAAATGGCGCCGATGACAACTGGTCAGTCATAGGCTGAGTATAGTCCACTGCCGTCGAACTGCCGCCGACCGGGATCACAAAATCGCTCAATCAGCATGTATCGTGAATTCGTCCACGTTGTGGATTGCGACAACCTCGTCATACGCTTGCGCTACATGGCGCCGAGCGTGCATCTGCGTATTGCCGAATCCGATCTCGGCCACCCTGTCCACCGTTGCCGCCCAGTCGGTGTAGATGGCGATGTCGGTTCCGACGACCAGTTCCTGACTGGAGGGCATCTTTCGCCAGCGACCGATGATGCTCGCTTCATCAATGCCTGAGTGATCGATTGGATTCATGCCTTGCGTTCGATAACGCTCCCATGATTCAGCCAAACGACATGCGAGCTCACTTCGGTTGGCATCCCGCTCTAGTCTGCTTAGCGACCACCATCGACCCTCGATAACCATCAGGATCTGGATTTCGTCGTCGTTGCGTCCCGCCTGAACGATCAGATACGGTTCATCCAGATTCATTGCGTTCAGTGCTTCCTGCTCACCATGGATTCTGGCCAGGACGTTCTCGACCCGCCTGAGGCGCTGCGCATCTTCAAAGCGAAGGTCATCCACGGCGGATTGAATCTCCGACTCGATCTGACCAAGCAGATCGCTGCCATCGCCTTCCAGAAATGCGAGCACTGATCGCACATTGGTCCGATACTCTCCGGCATCGGCACGACCGACACACGGCCCGTCGCATCGCTTGAGGTCCAGTTCCATACATGGATCGCCGTAGCTGGCCGGAGAGCGGAAGCCGCGTCCGCATGACCGCAGCCGAAAACGGCGATTGAGCAGCTCCACGGCATCTTTCGCCGTAGACCGACTGCGATACGGACCGAAGTACCTCGCTCCGTCCGGTCGGCGCTGGCGAGCAAGGCGAAGGGTCGGCCAGTTATTGGCGGGATCAATCCTGATGAACGGGTACGACTCGCTATTGGTGAGCATCCGGTTGTACGGTGGCATGTGCCTGCGGATCAGCTGGGCCTCGAGCAGGAGTGCAAGTAACTCGGAACCGGTTTCCTCGTGATCAATGCGATGGATTTGCTCGACCAGTCCGTCCATCTTGCGGGTGTATCCGAGCGGTTGGGAGTAGTAGCTCGAGACACGATCCCGGATGGATTTCGCCTTGCCGACATACAGGATTCGTTCCTCAGCATCGACCATCAGATAGACACCAGGCGTGCGCGGAAGGTGATCAATCAACGCCCGATCCAGAACCTGTGATGCGTTGGATCCCATCGGTCGGTGTTCAATACGTCCACGTTGGGTACTGGCCTTGGCAATCGCAACCGGATCAGCCCCGGCCTCAATCGCCATCGCCCAGAGCCGCAACGCGACTTCTGCGGTTAATTCGGCATCGGCAAGAGCTCGATGTCGTCCGTTCCGACCGAGACCCACGGCCGCACTGACCTTGTCGAGCGACGGCCGTACTCGTCGCCCCAGGACCTGCATGGCGAGCGGAATCGTGTCGATCGATTCGTTCTCGAGTTTCCGCATCTTGAGTCGTTCGAACTCTGCGTTCACGAACCCGATGTCGAACCCGACATTGTGCCCAAGAATTGGCGAGTTCCCGATGAACTCGACTACGTCCTGGGCGATCTGGCTGAATTTTGGTGCGGGAATCAGATCGCTATCAGTCAATCCGGTGAGTTTGACGATGTAGTCCGGCAGGCGTCGCTCCGGATTGACTTGTGCCGAGAAGCGGTCAACACAGCGATTGTTCTGGTACCGTGCGAGACCGATTTCGATTACTCGATGTTGATATGGCTTTAGCCCAGTTGTCTCAACATCGAGGGCGACGAACTCCCGATATCCGGATTCGGGAGCCGATGGTAATTCGGCAGCAAGGGACCAGGTTCCGCCGAATGTTTCGCGGAAGCGATGGTCGGTGCCGATCACAGTTCGCAGGAGCGTTGTCCACAATCCCGGCTTGGTTGCTGCGCCGAACATGAACCGGATCAGATCGTCCTCAGCGACACGACCGCCGTTGTCCCGGACAAACGCATGAGCGCGGTCACGAAGGACACGATATGTGGAATCTGGGGCTTGGTCTTCGGTCATGACTCGGTAGCATTATTCCTGCGGGACGGGAAATTCATTCGGTCCCGATGTTAGAATACCTGTTCGAATCCTACGTGTTTAGGCGTGTTTTCTGCAACCAGATCGGGAACACCTCTGATGGACACTCAGTCGCTTTCCACACGAATTGCCGAACTTCGCACCCAATTGGACCAGTGGAACTACGAGTATTACGTGCTCGATCAACCCACGGTAGCTGACGCGGACTACGACGATGCACTGAACGAACTCAGAGGTATCGAGCGCGATCATCCGGATCTGGTGACACCCGATTCCCCGACACAACGAATCGGAAGCGCTCCGCAATCTGCATTCGCCAAGATCAATCACCCGATTCCGCTGCTTTCGCTCAGCAATGTGTTCAGTGAGGAGGAGCTAATCGCGTGGGATCAGCGGCTCCGCCGGTTGATCGGCGATATACCTGAGTACGTCGTTGAAGGCAAAATCGACGGGCTGGCGATCGCACTAACCTACGAAAACGGGTTGCTGAAGCATGGCGCGACCCGGGGCGACGGCTCTGTTGGCGAGAACATTACGGCCAACCTGAAAACGATCGGGACCATTCCGTTGCGGCTTCGCGGCGACAAGATCCCCGACCTCATTGAAGTCCGTGGTGAGGTCTACATGCGCAAGAAGGACTTCAACGCGCTGAATGAGCGGATAGTTGCCAATGGCGGCGCGGCCTTCATGAACCCCCGGAATTCGGCCGCCGGTTCGCTTCGGCAACTCGATCCGGCAAACACGGCCCAGCGACCACTTCGGTTTTTTGCATATGGCGTGGGATATGCAAACGGAGGTCCGTCGCTTGAGACCCACTCCGCCACGATGGAAATGCTCTCCGGGTTCGGATTCGAGACCTCACCCAATCTCAAAGTCGTGTCGGAATTGACTGATGTTTGGGAGGCTGCCCAGGATTGGTTGACCAAACGGGATCAGTTGGATTTCGAGATTGACGGCGCGGTTGTGAAGGTCAATTCGATGCGCCTGCAGGAAGAAGCGGGCTCGGTTGGTCGGGAGCCGCGGTGGGCAACTGCGTACAAATTCCCGGCGATTCAGCGAACCACTCGATTGCTTGGAATCCAGATCAACGTTGGCCGGACCGGGTCGTTGAATCCGCTGGCCGAACTGGAGCCAGTGAATATTGGTGGAGTGATCGTCAAGCGGGCAACACTCCATAACGAAGATGAAATACTGCGCAAGGATTTGATGATCGGCGACTTGGTCGTCGTGCAACGCGCCGGAGATGTCATACCGCAGATCGTGAAATCGATACCCGAGCAGCGAACCGGGTCGGAAACACCATTTGCGATGCCCGATGAATGCCCTGCTTGTGGTGCGCCTGTTCATCGTGAACCGGGCGAGGCAATGCGGTACTGCACCAATTCGGTCTGCCCCGCCCAGTTACGAGAGCATCTGTATCACTTCGTGAGCAGGGGAGCGATGGACATCGACGGTCTTGGTGCGCGCCTGATCGATCGATTTGTCGACCTCGGCTGGGTAGAGAATATGGCCAGCATCTATTACCTGGATTGGGACGAGGTTCGCCAACTTGAGGGTCTTGGTGACAAGAGCGCAGACAACTTGCGGGCGGCCGTTGAGGACAGCAAGAATCGTCCATTTGCGCGGGTTCTGAACGCGCTCGGGATTCGGCACGTCGGTGAGCGGACTGCCGAGCTGCTTGCAGGTCGATTTCGGACCATCGACAACCTGATCGCGGCAGATGTTGAAGCGGTAAACACCGTACCGGGGATCGGTAACGTTCTTGCGACGAGTGTGGTTGATTTCTTCACTATCGAGGCGAACCGAGAGCAGATCGAACTTCTTCGGCAGGCTGGTGTCACAATGAGCGAGCCTGAGGGGGATTCCGAAACGGCACGGCATCTCGATGGCCTGACAATTGTGCTTACTGGTCGATTGTCCGAGCTGACGCGACCTGAGGCCGAAGAGAAGCTGCGCAAGGCCGGGGCGAACGTCACAAGCTCCGTATCGAAGAAGACGCAACTGGTAATAGCGGGCGAGGATGCCGGAAGCAAGGCGGACAAAGCCCGTGAGCTTAATGTACGAATTGGCACTGAACAGGATATGCTGCGATTACTGGCTGGCGATTTGTCGGTCCTCGAGTAAGCGGGAAGGCGTTCTCACATGAGTGGCTACATGGCGGCGTCCCGCGAGGACGACCCGGTTCATACAATCCGGACCATATCGCGGATTGCCCAGATGCTCATCGAGTTACGGGATGAGTATGTCAATCGACCGCGGCCGGAAACGCTCGCCCAGTTCCAGCAGAGACTGGATGATCTGTTGGTTCTCCGGGATGAGCTGACCGCAAAGGCGGACAAGGCACGGGCGAGCGACGAAAGCCGCTAGCTCATCAGCCGACTTTTGTTGTTCCTGGCTTTTGAACTGGTATCCCCTGTGCACAAAGTGGGCAATCGGCCGACTCCCAGGCATCCACTCGCATCGAAATCAGCGGATGGACGGGATACGACCCGAATGTGACCGCGCCGTTACTGCGGTCGACCAGTACGCCAATACCCACAATCTGAACATTGAGCGCTTCCAACGCAACCACAGTCTCTCGGATCGATCCGCCGGTGGTCAGGATATCGTCGACCAGCGAGTACGCGCGCCCCTGGTTCGAAGGTAGTCCCCCGGCGAAATACACGGGCAAGCGACCCCTCTGCTGCTCGCTCGGCATAGGCCGCTGCGACCTTCATCTGGCGGGCAACTTCGAAGGCAAGCAGGATCCCGCCAGTCGTTGGTCCGGCGACCACATCGATTCGCTCATCCTGAAATTGAGTCACGAACTCACGGCAGACCTGTTCGGTATCGGCAGGACTGCGCAAGAGATTGAACTTCTCGACATAGCGATCGCTGTGCTTGCCAGACGAGAGCAGGAAATGCCCGCTAAGCAGTGCTCCAGTGCTCTCGAAAACGTCGATGAGTTTGGTCGAATCAGACAAACCGGATCTCCTATGGAACGAAGTAAAACGCGAGTCCGATGATGGCGTAGAGCGCGACCAGTTGGGCGCCCTCCAGCCAGTTTGATTTACCGTCTACCGAAATTAGTACTGCAATCAGCACCGCCGCGATCAGTCCCATCAATTCGTAGCTGTTGAAGACGAGCGTCATCGGGGTACCCATCACCCAGCCAGCCAGGACCAGCGCTGGCGTGACGAACAGGGCGATTTGCAGCCCGGAACCGACAGCGATTCCGAGACTGAGGTCCATCTTGTTCTGAATCGCGACCTGGACTGCAACCAGGTGTTCAGCGATGTTGCCGATCAACGGAACCAGCATGATTCCGATAAAGAATTGGCTCAGACCCCAGGCCTCGGCTGTTGGCTCGAGCGCGCCAACCAGAATCTCGGACATGATCACGATCGCCAGCGTCGCGACGCCGAGAATGGCGATTGCAACCGGAAGCTTCATCGTCGCAGCGTGGTGCTCCTCAGGGTTGGATTTGCCGCTTCCGCCTCTCAGTGTGAAGAGCAGGTAGAGCGCGTACATGACGATCAGAATGATTGCCATTCCGTCACTGAGCAGTTCAATGTCATGTGTGGACGGGCGCATGTCATGATCGCCGAGGGAAATCACGGCCGGAATCACCAGGGCAACCACCGCGAGGGCCATCATGGTCGCGTTGACACCGGCGGTTTGCGCATCGAACCGTTGGGTACCGTTCTTCAGACCACCGAAGAGAAGTGAAAGTCCGAGAACGACCAGTATGTTGCCGATGATCGACCCGGCAATACTCGCCTTGACGACTTCAACCAAACCCTGGCGCAGTGCGATGATCGTGATGATCAGTTCCGCAGCATTGCCCAGCGTCGCGTTCAGAAGTCCGCCGACCTTGGGACCGGTGTAGACCGCGACCTGCTCGGTCGCCTGACCCAGAATTGCGGCGAGTGGGACCATCGCCAAGGCAGAGACAATGAACACCGTCGAGTGTCCACCGATGCCGCCGTATTCGAGAACGATCGCAATTGGAACCAGCGCCAGGAGCGAGTAGATAATCTTGTTGAGCACGCGATTTCCCTCGGGTTCGAATCCGTGACAGTCCTACCAGACGATTACTAGTATCCGGTGCTCTTGCGTCGATATTCGGCGAGTGGCATGACGCTGTACGCCGAGTTTGCCTGACTCATTGCCGAGACCATCGCTCGGGCCGTGTCGATCGATGTGACGCACGGGATTCCCCGTTCGACAGCGGCGCGACGAATCTCAAGGCCATCGAGAATTTCGTTGTCGGCCGGACCCGGCGTGTTGATGACTCCCGCAACTACCTGATCGAGGATGACATCCATCACGTCCGGCTTTCCTTTGCCGATTCGCTTGGTGACCAACTGAACCGGAATTCCGGCGCGCAGAATCCATGCCGCGGTGCCTTCGGTTGCGAAGAGCTTGTGCCCCATCTGGACCAACTCGCGGATCATCGGAATCGAGTCCGCCTTGTCCTCGTCAGCGAGTGAAATCAGGATCGAGCCGCCCGGCTTGATCGCCATTCCCGCCGAGATCAGTGCCTTGTAGAACGCCGGCTCGAAGGAATGATCGATGCCCATCACTTCGCCAGTCGACTTCATCTCCGGCCCGAGATTCACCTCGACGCCACGCAGCTTGGCCATCGAGAAGACTGGCGCCTTGACCGCGATCAGCGGTTGCCGGGGCCAGAGTCCACCTTCGAATCCCTGATCCCGAAGTGACTTGCCGAGCATGATGTTGGTGGCCAGTTTGACCATCGGCACGCCGGTCACCTTGCTCAGGAACGGCACCGTCCGTGACGAGCGTGGATTCACTTCGAGGACATAGATGCGCCCGGCGTGGATCACGTACTGGATGTTGATCAGTCCGCGAGCGCCGATGGCCAGGGCGATCCGGGTTGTGTAGTCGACGATCGTTTCGATTTCAGCCGGGTAGAGCTTGATTCCCGGATAGACCGCGAACGAGTCGCCCGAGTGCACTCCAGCGCGCTCGATGTGCTCCATGATGCCCGGAATCAGGACTTCTTCGCCGTCGCAGATCGCATCGACTTCGACTTCCTTGCCGAGCAGGTACTTGTCGACCAGCACCGGGTGATCAGGGGTCATGTCCGTGGCGTTGCGAATGTAGCGGGCCAGGTGCTCGCTGTTGTAGACGACTTCCATCGCACGACCGCCGAGCACGTAGGATGGTCGGACCAGCACTGGATAGCCAATGCGATCAGCAACAGCCTCGGCGTCGTTCAACGTGGTGACTGCGGCGCCGTGCGGTTGCGGGATGCCGAGGTCGCGCAGGAACGCCTCGAAGCGCTCGCGATCCTCGGCCATGTCGATCGAGTCCTGTGAGCTGCCGAGAATCGTCACTCCACGGTCGGCAAGCGGCTTGGCCAGATTGATCGCTGTCTGGCCGCCGAACTGAACGATCACCGGTGGCATCGGATCACCGGCGCTGGCTTCGTGCTTGAGGATCTCGTGCACACTCTCGGCATCGAGTGGTTCGAAGTAGAGACGGTCGGACGCATCGAAGTCAGTCGAGACGGTCTCCGGGTTGGAGTTGATCATGATCGAGTTGATGCCGGCTTCGTGGAGCGCGTGTGCGGCCTGAACGGAGCAGTAGTCGAACTCGATTCCCTGCCCGATCCGGATTGGGCCAGATCCGACAACCAGAGCTCGATTTGCCACCGGCTGGGATTGCTTCGTCCTCTTCCTCGTAGGTCGAGTAGAAGTACGGCGTTTCCGAAGCGAATTCGCCGGCGCAGGTATCGACCATCTTGTAGACCGGGTTCATGCCGACTGCGTCCCGTCGCTCGCGGATTGCCAGCGAGCCGAGTCCAGACAGGCGCCCGATCTGGTCGTCGCCGAAACCCGGCCTGCTTGCATTCGCAGAGCAATTCGTCTGTCAACGGGTCCTTGGCGTAATTGCCACTTCAAGGTCCATCAGGCGTTGCAGCTTGCTCAGGAACCAGAGATCGATCTTGCTCCAGTCATGAAGTTGCTGGATGGTTACGCCCCGGCGGAGTGCGGCCAGCGAGCGCCCACAAGCGAATGTCGTTCGGCTTCCGAATCAGTGCTTCCAACTGGTCCATCGACTCCCAGGATCGGATCCTCCCAGCCGATGTCCTTGGCGTTGGTTTCGAGCGAGCGGACGGCCTTCTGCAACGCGCCCTCGAACGAGCGGTCGATGGCCATCACTTCGCCGGTCGCCTTCATCTGGGTCCCGATGGTGCGATCGGCCTTGGTGAACTTGTCGAACGGCCAGCGCGGAATCTTGACGACGCAATAGTCGAGCGCTGGTTCGAAGGCGGCTGTGGTCTTGCCGGTTACCGTGATTGACCATCTCGTCGAGTCGCTTGCCGATCGCGATCTTGGCGGCCATGCGGGCAATCGGATAACCGGTGGCCTTTGAGGCCAGCGCGGACGAGCGACTGACCCGCGGATTGACCTCGATGACGCCGTAGTCGAACGAATCCGGATTCGAGCGCGTACTGGATGTTGCAACCGCCTTCGATCTCGAGGGCGCGGATGATCTTGATCGCCGAGGTCCGGAGCATCTGGTACTCGTGGTCGGACAAGGTCTGGGACGGGGCGACGACGATGCTGTCGCCGGTGTGGACGCCCATCGGGTCGAAGTTTTCCATGTTGCAGATGGTGATGCAGGTGTCGTTACCGTCCCGCATCACTTCGTACTCGATCTCTTTCCACCCGGCGAGCGAGCGTTCGAGCAGGACCTGGTGAATCGGGCTGGCGTTGAGACCACTGGTGACAATGCGGTCCAGTTCCTCGGGCGTGGTTGCGACGCCGCCGCCGGTGCCACCGAGGGTGTAGGCGGGCCGAATCACGAGCGGGAGCGGCACGATCTCGGCGAAGCGCGTGCGCCTCTTCGAGGTTGTTGCAGATCGCGCCCTGAATTGCCGGCTCGTCGATCCGCTCGAGCAGTTCCTTGAAGAGCTCCCGGTCTTCAGCGGTCTTGATCGACTCCAGGCTGGTGCCGAGCAGCTGGACGCCGTACTTGTCGAGGATGCCGAGTTCGGCGACCTGGACAGCGAGGTTGAGACCGGTCTGGCCGCCGAGTGATGGCAGCAGTCCATCAGGTCGCTCGCGCTGAATGACGCGGCGGACGACCTCCGGGATCAAAGGTTCGATGTAGACCGCATCAGCGACATCCTCATCGGTCATGATGGTGGCGGGGTTGGAGTTGACCAGGATCGTGCGAATGCCTTCTTCGCGCAGGGCACGACAGGCCTGGGTTCCGGCATAGTCAAACTCAGCCGCCTGACCGATGACAATCGGTCCAGACCCGAGTACCAGTACGCTCTTGATCGCGCCAGACAATCCGAAACTCCCTTAGTGAGCGGCCGCGACGGGCCGCATCATTTCAATAAACTGGTCGAACAGGTAGCCGTTATCGAGTGGTCCGGGGCTCGCTTCGGGATGGAACTGGACCGAGAGCACGGGCAGTGTGTCGTGATGCAATCCCTCGACGGAGCGGTCATTCAGATTCAGCAGGGCAACATGCCAGCCAGTTCCAACTGGTAAGGAATCGCCTTTGACCATGAAACCGTGGTTCTGGGCGGTGATGGAGACTTTGTCGCTTCGCGTGTCGAGGACCGGGTGATTGCCGCCCCGGTGTCCAAACTTGAGCTTCAGGGTGTCCGCCCCGATTGCCCGGGCGAGCAGCTGATGACCCAGGCAGATACCGAAGTAGGGAATCTTCTCGTCGAGTAGCGATCGCACTACATCGAGACCATCGTCGAGGTTAGCTGGATCTCCAGGCCCTGGTGAGACGATTACTCCATCCGGTTTGAGTGCGGCGATATCGGAAAAGGGTGTGCCATATGGGACCGTGGTTACTCGGGCGCCTCTGCTCAACAGTGATCGGACGATGTTGCGTTTGACGCCGCAGTCGAGCACCACAACGTGTGGACCGTCCGGGTTACCCTCTGTAGTCACGTGATCTTCGGAGACTTCATCGACCACAGATTGCTCACCTGGTAACGGTGCTGCCTGAGCACGCGCAACCAGTTCTTCATCGGTGAGATCGGCGGCATGATGAACCAGAACCGCGCGCGTATCGCCAACCGAGCGAATGTGGCGTGTCAATGCCCGGGTATCAATGCCGCTGATGCCCGGGATGCCATGCTCCTTCAGATAGGCGTCGATTGATGCCACGGATCGCCAGTTACTCGGAGCGTCACAGTGTTCCCGGACGATCAGTCCTGCAACCCATGGTTGCCGCGATTCGTCGTCGTCGATCGCCGTGCCGTAGTTGCCGATCATCGGGTAGGTCATGCAGACGAGCTGACCCTTGAACGATGGGTCGGTGCAGACTTCCTGGTATCCGGTCATGGTCGTCGTGAAGACCGCTTCGCCCGCGCCCGTGACGTCGGCACCGAATGCCCGCCCACGGAAGACTCGCCCGTCTGCAAGGGCAAGCGCGGCGTCATGAGCCGGTCTGAACTTCAATGGCGGCGAATTATCCGATAAGGTCATGCACGATCTTCCCTTCGACTACCGTCATCACGGCTCGACCGGTCATGGTCATGCCCATCAGCGGCGTGTTTTTCGACTTCGATTTCAGAGACTCGTCAGTAACAACCCAGGATTGATGGGGGTCAATAACGGTCAGCGTCGCCAATCCCCCATCTCGAAGTTGGCCGACAGGCAGGTTCCAGATTTGGGCGGGTTTGATCGCGAACCGATCGATCACCTGATTGATGGTGAGATGACCGGCGCGGACCAGTGCGAGCATGGTCGGTATGGCGACTTCGAGCCCAATCATCCCAAAAGCTGCCCGCTCCATAGTGGTTTCCCGTTTCTCCGATTCGGCGTGCGGGGCATGATCAGTACCGAGAATATCGAAGTCACCCTGCTGTAACGCGGTCAGCAGTCGCTTCGTATCCGAATCAGGACGCAGGGGAGGATTCACTTTCGTGTCTGGGTGGGCCGAAGGTGCATCCTGGCCACCGTCGTCGGTGTTGTGCATTTTGCGCGATCCGGCTACCCACTCGTCGGTCATGACCAGATGGTGCGGCATGACTTCAGAGGTAACCCGTGCTCCCCAGGTTCGGGCGAGCTTGATCAGGTCGATTCCATTTCCAGTGCTGACATGGAGTGCGTGCAACCAGCCACCGGTCTCAGCAGCAAGCAGGCAGTCGCGCGCGATGAACGATTCCTCAGCGGCAGCCGCGATCCCGTCCAGGCCCAAACGCTTGCTGACCTCGCCAAGGTGCATCACACCACCTATCAGACTCGGATCCTCGCAATGGACCATGATTGGCTTGTCGAGACGAGCGCTTGCTTCGAGCGCCTGAAGCATCAGTGCGGAGTCTGCAGTAGATATTCCGTCGTCCGAAAATCCAACTGCGCCGGCAGCCGAGAGTGCATCGAAGTCAACCAGCTGTTCCCCCGCCCGCCCGATCGTGATCGCAGCAATCGGGTAAACGGCAACAACTGCCTCGGCATCGCAAATGGCCTTCAGTTGTTCGAGTACAGCAACTGTGTCGAGTGCGGGTACGGTGTTCGGCATACAGGCGATTGCGGTGAAACCGCCGGCTGCGGCGGCTGCCGTGCCGGTTGCAACCGTCTCCTTGTATTCCTGACCAGGGACGCGCAGATGGACGTGCATGTCGATCCAACCGGGCGAGATGATCAGGCCAGCGCAATCGACGATTCGATCGATTGCCTCAGGTGACGATTCGGCATCGACATGGGTGACCGTTGAGCCGTCGATCAGAACTGATCCCACGGTATCAAGGTCCAGCGAGGGGTCGACCAATCGACCGTTCTTGAGGAGGATGCGCATTAAATCCTCCCGTACAGGATCAAGGCAAAAAAAGACCCCGAAATCGAAGGATCCCGAGGCAAATGGTTCGTCTGGCAGCTATTGATCTGGGGTAGCGGCACCGCGGGGAATCCTCTCACTCCAGACGCCAATTATAGGTCGACCCGCCCACTCCGGTCAAAGTGTGGGAGGGTCGTGTCGAGATGGCTGTGTGGACCGATTGTTGAGTTCGGCGAAGGCGGCGCCGGACGAGCTAGTCGCAGACGAAAAGTGTCATTTCCACGGGCGATTCTGGCTGAACCAGAAGTGTTCCGTTTTCAGTGATCGCGGTCGAGTCCACGAAACATGGAGTCAGGTCGGCGGAGATTTCATATTCACCTGGAGACACCTCTCCAGAGGCAATTCCATCTTCAGCTGTTTCCAGGTCGAACTCGAGATCCTGGTCTGACAGGTCAGTGAGGGTTACCTGGAAACCTTCTCCGGACGGGTCACAGGAGGCTGGGTTAGGAATGCCCGGGCACTCCAGAACTGCCACAGAGACGAAAACACCGTCGTCCGTGCCAGGCTCTTCTTCGACTTCGTCAGCTGGTGAAGTTGGCAGGTTCAACCACACGCACGAAAGCTCATCGCCTTCCTCGATGTTTACATGGGTCAAATTCGTCCCATTAAGTTCGAAGACGGGCTGGAAAGGTGATTCGATATCGTCACCATTGAGTTCGCACTCCCAAATGATTGAGGTTTGAACGTCTTCTGGATAGTCCTGAGTTAGTTCGAAGAGGTCCCCAGATGCACCTGAGAGGTCCAGGAGTGCTTCGCCGGAGGAATCGGTGGCCCCGTCGGTCGATTGACCGTCCTCGTCCGTTGCCGTGAAGCGAAACGCCCTCGACCTCTTCTTCGCAGTCAAACTCAGGATCGGCGTCTTCTGCGAACCGGTCGTAGTCGGTCGGGCAGGTCAGCAGTGTGACGGCAAAGGATCGACCATCAGAACTGTCTGGATCATCTGAACCGGATCCGGACGAATCGTCGGAGCTGTCGCCCGGTATGTTGAACCATTCGCAGGTCAGGCGGGATCCGTCCTCCACGGTCTGGGAGATGGCTACGCCATCGAAGACATCCATCTGCAGATAGCCACCCTGGGAGTCATCCGCCAAGATTGTCGAGCAATAGACTGCAGGATCTCCGTAACCATCCGGTTTCACTTCGGAGATCTGCCAGTCGTCAGGGCTCAATCCTTCGAAGATAACGACGCCGTCGGCGATTTCTCCGGTCTCCTGAAATTGCGATTCGCCGGTCTGGGTGCCAAACAGATCGAAACCAATTGCATCTTCGGTCAGTTCGCAGGTATCCCAGTAGTCCTCAACCGCGTCGCCGCTGAATCCAGACGGGCATTCGTACTTGCCAATGTCGATTGACACCGTCCCAGGGAGGGTGAGTTCGTCATCCGTGCCTGGTTGGGCTGATACATCCTTCGGAAAGATCGCAATCGTGCAACGCATCGTCGCACCCGCGTTCTGGACTGAAAACGGGATCGAACCTTCACTCGTGGACTCAATTGTGAATTCGTTGACCAGGAGCGTTCCGTCGCTTGCGCGTTCATCGCAGAACGCGATGGTGCCGTCATAGAACGACGGACGATCTACGGAAATTGCGTAGTTTTCACCAGAGATCAGGCCCGAATACGTCACGCCGCCTTGCTCATCGGTGGTCTGCTGCTGATTGGTTCCATCCGGGAACGTCAACTGAGTCCTGAGCAAACTGCCAGCAAGTGGGCACTTCTCACCCAGTGGCGGGTCGGGGTTGACACTCATGTCGACATCACATTGCAGAACACCTGCTATGAATGCCGACTCTCCACCTGCCGCCTTAAAGAGGAAGAAATTGCACGTGGCCTGGTACCAGAGTGGTGCGCCGCCAATGATCTCCGCTGCGCCATTTGAGTCCAATGGGAAGACCGCTTCCCCAGCGTACGCTCCATCCAGTTCCTGATAAATGCAGGACAGGAACCCGGCATTGAGATCCGGATCAAGGTCGGTACGGACAATGATAGAGAACGTGTCGGCATAGCCTGGGCTGAACGAGAACGACCCATCTGTTGCCGAGGCGGCGCTTAACGTGGTCGATTCCGCGCTCGGTTGACTAGTCGTGACGGTGACTGCCGCGCCTTCAATGTCGGTATTGCAGGACGGAGGAATTGAACTGTTGATGGATTCTGTACTCAAGTCTGTAGAGCAGGCCATTACTCTGCCAGACACCCGGAAAACGCCGTCTCCGGCTCGCACTCCGGAAGGTGCAAAAGTCGCGACAACGCCGATCAGGATCATCGCTGCGACCAGAACTCTGGTCAATCTGAGACAGGGAGAAGATTTCATTCGGATAAACCTCTCAACGAGTAAATAATCCAACGTCACTGCACAGAACACGGAGATGTCAGGTACAGACGAAGAGTTCGACTGAGACAGGCTGATCCGCGGTGACGTCGATTCCTCCATCCTGGTTACTGGCGGACGAGTTCATGAAACACGGGGGATCGTCTGCATCGATCGAGTACGAACCAGCCGGGACACTGGTGCTCGCAACACCGTTTTCATCAGTCTCGACATCGATCGGGGGATTTAGAGCAATCATACGCTTTTCAGCGACACGCCAAGTCCGGCTTCGGCAGGATCACACGCAGAGACATTCGGGATTCCGGCACACGTCAGCACGGTGATCGTGACAGGGACACCGTCCGACTCTGGGACCGTCTGTCCTGAGTTGCTGTCATCGGTTGGCTTCTCGTCATCCGACGTCGGGATGTTGAACCAGGAACAAGTCAGCGTTTCTGGTGCCTGGATATCGATCTTGATTGAACCGGTCTCATCGATCCGTGCGAACGGGATGTAGGGGTAGTTGAACTCACGCTTGTCGCTCTCGCATTCGAGCACAAACGCCTTGTGGACACCCTTTGGATAGCCCTGATGCAACCGGTAAATGCCTGACTTCAGGCCTTCGTAGATCGATGTGCCTGGTTCGAGTCTCTCCAGTCTGACGTCGCTTCTTCTTGTTGTCCTTCGAGGTAGCGGAGATGTTCACGTTGTCCGTGAGCTTGGTGCACTCCTTCTCTGGATCAGCATTGACGGTGTCCGGGTTGTAATCCTCCGGGCACGTCTTCAGGACGATGATCAGCGTTGCCGTGTCGGTATTGGCATTGGAACCGGTGCCTGACCCGTTGCCGCCACCACCGGTGCCTTCGACCGTCCCGTCGATGACCGGCTCGGTTGTGTTGAACCAGGAGCAGCGCATGTTGATTCCCGCCGGGACCTCAGTGGTCACACTGTTGCCGGAAACCACCGGGAGTGCCTCGTTTTCGCCGAATCCACCAGCCGATTCGTTCTTGGCGCAAATTACGACCGCCTGGCCAAAACCATCAGGCGTCTCCTCCGTGATTGTCCATGTCCCGGGTGTCAATTCGGCGAAATCCACAGAACCGCCAGTAGTCGCCTTCGTTTCGGTAGTCGGACCGGAAATCGAGAACGAAACAGGGCCCGTTGCGTCACCACAGGTCGCGTCCAGCTGGTCGAAGTTCGACGACATGAATCCGTCCGGGCAGGAGCGGGCGGTGATATTGATTCCGGCCTTATCTGATGGAGTAGTAACCGTGCCTGGCGCATTTCCATCCGGGTTGTAGAGCAAGAGTCGACATTTCAGAACGACATTCGCATCCGCCTTGGGAATCGAGACGGTGCCAGTTCCTTGATCAACGAATGCTTCCAGATTGGATGTGGTGGCGGTGATGATTTGGCAGAGCGCAGTCAAGCCATCGTGCGTGGCCGGGGCATCGGCTGTCAACTGGTACGTGCCGCCGTCAAGCGGACCGAAGAAATACGATCCATCGTCGCCTGAAGTGACTTGCTGGTTGGTCCCATTCGGAAAGGTGAGCGTCAACCGGACACCAGATCCAAGTAATGGACAACTGGCGGCGACCACATCGTTGGTCAATTGACCCGCGGACATGCCCTGCAGGTCGGCATCACAAAGGAGAGCCGTGCCGCCAATCCCTGGCGGTCCGGCGTTACCCGTCCCATTCGGAGATTCATAGTAAAAGAAGGTGCAGTGCAGAAAGTTCCCATCCGTTAACAGGGCCGCGCTGGAGGTGCCAGAGGAAGTTGCCTCCAGAACCTGCGTTGTGATCGGAGTGCCGTTCGGATCCTTTTCGGTGCAGACAGTTTTAGCGGAGGTGAAGGGCACGGGGATCGCGGATGTAATCGTATAGTTGCCGATTCCCGCACTGAAAAACGAGCTTCCATCGGCCCTGGTTGTATTCTGGCTGGACGGTCCGTTTATTTGAGTCAAGATGACAAGCTGTCCCGCGACGGCGTCTGGACATGAGCTCGTCAGACCAGTCGGATCGTTGACCGACGTCATGTCCGCGGAACCACAAGAAAACGTGTTGACGAAAATACCCGAGGTATCGGGCTGATTGGTTCCCCCGCCATTCGCCGGTGCAGCATTCGGGTCGTACAGAAAAATGCTCATCGCTACGTGTTCATGTGGCTGGGTCGGCTGAAACACAACCGAGGTCGTTGTTGTGCCAAAATCCATGAATCCCAGACCGGAGATCGTGTTTCCAGCGTCGTCCGTGCTGGAAGCGGAAACCAGGTTCGCGGGAAATCCATCAACGCTGTTTTTTGTGAAGACGAGCACCTCACCCATAGCCTTCTGCGTTGGAAAAAACGTAGTTCCATCTCCACCGGTGGTTGCGTTGAAATCCTTGCGTACGTCTCGGCCGGTCTCCCGGAAGCCCATCGAGATACTGGTTCCAACCACTGGATTCGGACATGACGCCACAATCAAATCGAAATCGGCCAAACCGGCCAAAGAACCGATGCACGACCGCACCGTCACTGAAACCGAAATTTCGACCTCGTCCGCGTTTGCGGAGCTCGGCGAAACGATTGCTCCTGATAGACCGATTATCAGAAGCAGCAGGCCGACAAGTATCCGCGTAGCACCTGCAGTTTGAAATCTTGGCCTCACCTCAAAAACTCCTTCGACGCGAATTGGTCCAATTGCTGCAAATCGTCTTTTCATCTCGAATTCAGGTACAGACGAAGAGTTCGACTGAGACTGGCTGATTCGCGGTTAGGTCGATTCCTCCATCCTGGTTACTGGCGGACGAGTTCATGAAACACGGCGGATCGTCTGCGTCGATTGCGTAGGAACCAGTCGGGACACTGAAGGTCGCAATGCCGTTTTCGTCAGTTTCGACGTCTATCGGGGGACTTGAGCCACCGGTACGTTTCAGCGATACGCCAAGCCCGGCTTCGGCCGGATCACATGCAGAGACATTCGGGATTCCGGCACACGTCAGCACGGTGATCGTGACAGGGACACCGTCCGACTCTGGGACCGTCTGTCCTGAGTTGCTGTCATCGGTTGGCTTCTCGTCATCCGACGTCGGGATGTTGAACCAGGAACAAGTCAGCGTTTCTGGTGCCTGGATATCGATCTTGATTGAACCGGTCTCATCGATCCGTGCAAACGGGATGTAGGGGTAGTTGAACTCACGCTTGTCGCTCTCGCATTCGAGCACAAACGCCTTGTGGACACCCTTTGGATAGCCCTGGTGCAACCGGTAAATGCCTGACTTCAGGCCTTCGTAGATCGATGTGCCTGGTTCGTCTCTCCCGTCTGACGTCGCTTCTTCTTGTTGTCTTTCGAGGTTGCGGAGATGTTCACGTTGTCCGTGAGCTTGGTGCATTCCTTCTCTGGATCAGCATCGACTGTGTCCGGGTTGTAATCCTCCGGACACGTCTTCAGGACGATGATCAGCGTTGCCGTGTCGGTATTGGCATTGGAACCGGTGCCTGATCCGTTGCCGCCACCACCGGTGCCTTCGACCGTCCCGTCGATGACCGGCTCAGTCGTGTTGAACCAGGTACAGAGCTCCAGGTCGCCTCCGCCAAGGGTGAACGTAACGGTATTCCCTCAACCACCGTGCGCTGAGTTGAGACGGGAAGGTCATTTGATCCAACGTTGGTTTTTCCGCAGAACACGACCGCCTGGCCAAAACCGTCGAGGGTTTCTTCAGTGACTGTGATAGAGCCCGGCGTCAGCCCGGGAAACGTTGCGAATTCACCATTGGTAGAGGTTTTCGCCTGGCCGCCGGCGGTGAAGTTGATCGGGTCCGGAGACGCTGAACAGGTCGCATCCAGTTGATCGAAGTTGCTGGATGAAAACCCACTCGGGCAGAGTCGAGCAGCCACCCGAATTTCCGCCGTAGTCGTGTCACCGGGCTGCAAGGTTTCTCCCGGTTTGGCCTGACTGGGGTCAAAGATCAAGAATTGGCAGTTAGCGATTGGTGAGCTCTCCCGGATGTTGACTGGCATGCCCCCGTTTGGAGTTGTCTGCTGAAGATCGGTCGCCTCAACAGTGAGCTGGGGTGTCATGAATTGGCAGAATCCGAGCATGGACGTGTAAATGCTGCTCTGGGGAACAGGTACAACCTGAAAGTTTCCAGTTGTCCCGGTTTGGAACAGGAAGGTACCGTCTCCGGCTGTAGTCAGTTCTTGACTGGTCTGGGTGACTACGTCCTGAATTACCACCCTGGTGTTCGTGGCAACTTGTCCACACACGGTGGTCGGATTCAGGGACTGGAATTGATCGAGCGTCACGTCGGAAAGATCTGTATCGCAGAGAAAAATCCGTCCGCTGATGCCGGGTTCACGTTGCGTTCCGGTGTAGAGATAAACCAGGCACTTGGCGATATTTCCCGGACTGCTGATAGTCACCGGCGCACCTGCCCCGTTAGAGAGCGGGTGAATTTCGGGCCCGCTCACCGGGTTGCTCTTTTCGTCGAACTGATTGCAGACTTTCCATCCTCCGGAAAACTGGTCTGGAATTGCCACGGAAAGTGACAGAGCACCCGTGGGGACACTGAACCTTGTCATCCCATTGCTATCAGTTGCGTTGGTCAGAGAATCTCCTGCTTCATCTGCCAACGTGACATCGACACCAGTCAATGCAGTAACGCAGTCTGCTGCCATAGCGGCAGGGTCAATCGTATTTGAAAGATCTGACGCACAGCTCAGGGCTTGAAGGTAAACGGTCTGTTGCTTTGCGGGTGGACCGGGGTCGTTGGCAGTTGCGTAGAGCCACATAGTGCATTGGACGCGAGTACCGGCGTCCGGCACATCAAAGGAATACTCGGATCCAAACCGCAATCCGAGCGGGGTCCGGCCCCCTCCGAAATCGTTCCCACTGGTGCATGTTCCGACTGCGTTCGGAAACCCGGCAACTTGCGGTGCGATGAGCACATACGGCCCGACGATGGTGAAGGCGAATTGTCCGGCGCTTTGGTCGTTCAATTGAGAGAACTGGGTTCCACCCTCCGGAAAGCTCAATCCAACCGAGCTTCCTTGCAACGAGCCGCTGCAGAGACTCCGAATCTGATCCTCATTCGTCATGCCAGAGACGTCCTGACCACACGTTTTGACGGTTACCAGGAGTGTGCCAGTCGAAATTGTCGCCACGGTTGCCGGGATGGCGACCCCGAGTAGAGACCCCAGCGCAATGACTATCGCCACTAGTAACGAGGAGGAATTGAACGCAATTCCTCTGGGACGGGCCCTCACTTTTCGATTCATCCGGTTCATCTGCTCCTGTGTCCGGTCCCTGAACGCTGGTTGTCCGAGTCTGCTCAATGTCATGCATTGTGCGGTTATCGGGTTTTGATGCGGTATCCGTAGGATTACGGTGTTTTGCTTTGCCTACGTGACAGTTGTTTGTCATGCATATAGCTGGAAATCAGGTACTTGCCAAAAATGCACAACTTTGTATAGAATGAAGTCCCCGTACGTACACCCCTGTCGATTCGTTTGCCCGAGTGGCAAGACGGAAGATGACCGTAAATGGCAACCAGAGCAGTGGACCGGTCTGCGCCCGGGACGACAAAAAAGCCAAAACCCAAAGCGAAGGCTCCGGTACCTGTCAACACAGGTGTCACGGGTAGGTTGCAAAACCGGGCATCCGAGCTTCGATCTTTGACCCCAACCCTACCTGCAATTAACCGTGAGCTTGTTGGCGCAGTGTCAGCTCTGATTGCGCTGATCACGGCCTGGGCGGCACTTGCCGGTGAATCGAATGGAATTCTCGTCAAGACCGTAGACGACGCACTTGGTTGGCTCGTTGGTCGAGCTGAATACGTCGTTCCAGTTCTGGCTGCGGGACTTGCCATAATGTGCTTCCGCAATCGTGAAGGTGTCGTCATCAGACTCTCACAGCTGGCTGGGGCTTTTGGGTTCGCAGTGGCTGCAACTGGCTTCACCTATGCAGCAACAGACCTGGCTGGAGATGCTGACGGTGGATTCGTTGGCAAACACTCGTACAACGCGATCAATTCACTTGTCGGAGAAACAGCTACCGGATTTGTGTTGCTGGCAATCGGTGTGGCATCGGTCCTGCTATTGACCGGCGTGGGACCGCGTGAGCTTTATCGCGAGCTTTCGCGAGTCGGACGGATTATCTACAAGCCGCTACCACCGATCGAGGAAACCGATCTCTTTGATCTCGTGCCACCAGTTGTTGATGCACCCAAGTTGGCTGTCACGGTCATTGACGCACCAGAACTGCCGCGACTGGTAATCAATAACCCGAAGAAGGCACCTGAGCAGAAGGTAGAGACGTCAGAAAAGGTCGCTGCTGTTCGTCCACGGATCGGTGACGATCAGCTTCCGTTGCCCAAGATCACGAGCCTCAAGTATTACGAACAGGTCGCGCTTGATAAAGGTGAGTTGACCGCCAAGGCGCGACGAATCGAAGAAACACTTTCCAGTTTCAAGGTCGAAGCGCGGGTTCGCGAAATCAACCCAGGTCCGGCCGTGACGCAGTTCACGCTCGAACCTGGTCTCGGAACCAAGGTGCGGCGAATTACAGAATTGCAAAATGACCTCGCCCTCGCCCTTGCGGCACCAAGCATCCGGATCGAGGCCCCGGTTCCGGGTCTGGCACGGGTTGGACTCGAGATTCCGAACGCAAAGGTGGCCACGGTCGGCTTGCGCGAAACGCTGGAATCGGACCGCTTTGTCAATGGCAAGTTCAAGCTGCCGATTCCGCTGGGTCGGGATGTCAATGGAAACTACGTCGTTGGTGATCTGACCAAGATGCCGCACTTGCTCATCGCTGGTGCCACGGGTAGCGGTAAATCCGTATGCCTGACCGCGATCATTTCCACGTTCCTGGCATCCAAACGGCCGAATGAGCTGAAGATGCTCATGATGGATCCGAAGATGGTGGAGCTCGTCGGCTACAACGGCGTGCCACATCTTCAATGCCCGGTCGTCACTGAAATGGACAAGGTCGTCGGCGCACTTCGGCTGGTGCTGGTCGAAATGGAGCGTCGGTATACGCTCTTCTCCAAAATGGGTGTGCGCAATCTCGACGGTTATCGGATGAAGGTTGCCGAAGAGCAGGGGGCGGAAGAGATTCCGTACCTCGTCGTAATCATCGACGAGCTCGCCGACCTCATGATGACCGCACCAGATGATGTCGAAACAGTGCTATGCCGAATCGCACAAATGGGTCGGGCAGCAGGAATTCACTTGATTATCGCCACGCAGCGACCGTCCGTTGACGTGCTGACCGGACTGATCAAGGCGAACGTGCCGGCCAGAATCGCGTTTGCTGTTACATCGCTCACCGACAGTCGGGTTGTACTGGACATGCCGGGCGCTGAACGATTGCTGGGACGCGGAGACATGCTCTTCCTGCCTCCAGATGCGGCGAAGCCGGTTCGTATCCAGGGCGCATTCATTGAGGACGATGACGTCCACCATATTGTCGGGCACTGGCACAAAGTCTCGCCGATTCCCCAGTTCGCTCCGGAGTGGATCGATCTGCCGAGCAGCTCGATACCAGGCGAACCGGAAGATTCGAGCGACGACCCACTTCTGGAGCAAGCGATGGCGATCGTCAAAACGCAGGGGACTGCATCTGCCTCAATGCTCCAACGGCGGTTACGCGTTGGCTACAACAGGGCCGCGCGGCTTATCGAGCAAATGGAATCCGACGGATTGATCGGGCCGGCTGACGGCATCAAGGGTCGCCAGGTTCTCGATGCCTGAGCTGGGCGGGTGATAAACTCGAACACGTGTCCGACTCACCTTCGTCAGTGAGTTTTCAGGGGTAACCCGTGCAATCCTCCCGTTCCCGTGGACCGGCCGCTCCGGTCGCTACCCTCATAGAAGAACTTGGAAAACTGCCAGGCGTGGGGCCAAAAACAGCATCCCGCCTGGCCTTCCATCTGTTGCGTACCTCACGAGAGGAAGCATTTGCACTCTCGTCAGCAATCGCCGATGTCCGCAACCGAATCGTGCTTTGCTCTGTCTGCTTCAACATCACCGAATCGGATCCCTGCGCAATCTGCACCGATCCCGAACGTGATCGCGCACTTTGCATCGTGGAGGAGCCGCTTGATGTGGTTGCCCTCGAGCGTACCGGGCATCTCAATTGCAAATATCACGTCCTGCACGGTGCAATTTCTCCCATCGATGGCATTGGGCCGGATCAACTGCGCATCAAGGAATTAATGGAGCGAGTCAATCGGGAAGAACCGGATGAGATCATCATCGCGACCAATCTCGACCTTCCGGGTGATGCCACGGCGACCTATCTGCACCGTATGCTCGGTCAGACCGGGATCCGGTTAACCCGACCAGCGAGCGGATTGCCGGTCGGAGGTGATCTTGAATACGCGGATGAGCAAACGCTTGGCCGCGCATTACTGGCCAGACGCACGCTCTAGATTGTTCCTGTCTGGCAAAGCGGAATACAATGACATTGCATGGTTGAAGGGATAGATCGGGATCAGCCCACACTGCTGAACAGATCCGATGCACACTCATCGGTGGTCTCGGATTCCCGTGCGCGTCATTTCTCCTCCAACGAAAACACGGACCCTCGACAACCAACGGCGGCATTTGTTTGCAGAAAAGTGAAACCAACTGATGTTCGTTTCCTCGCACGCAACCTCGATGTCAGTCATTTTGATCAACCTGATTCATTTGCCAGCCGAAATGGAGTCCTGAGCCAGGCGTTCGGGAGTATGCGCCCCTTTATCAGGAACAGGCCCATAACCAACATCGCGTTAACACCAGAAGGATCGTTTCAGGGTTTCATTCAGTTCAAGCAGCTCCCCCCAGACCGGCGCTGGATTCTCACCGCAATGGGCGTCTGTGGAGATTGCGAATTTCCGACGCGGATGTCTACTGATCTCCTTGAGTTCAGTATCAAGCGCGCTGGGAGTCGCGGGGTCAAGCGATTGTTCGCACGGGTCTCTCCTCAGTCCGCAGATCGCGAGGCACTGGCAGCTGTCGGATTTGAACCGTACATGAGTGAATCTTTGCTTCGCCTGGGACATCTGGACGCGCATCCAGGGTCTGGCAAGTGCGTTGTCCGGGAACAGGAGCCAGCCGACACCTGGGCAGTCCACCAGCTCTATCATGGCTCGGTTCCCCGTCATGTTCAGTTTGCAGAGGCATGGACCAGCCAGCAGTGGGATCTGAACGAATCGGACCGATTCGATCCACACTGGCGGGCCTTTGTACTTGAAGACGGATTCCAGATCAACGCATGGGCACGAGTCCGGCGGGCTGGCAAAGTTGCTTCGGTCGAGTTCATGTACCTGCCGGATCGCGTTGAAATGCTTCAACCGTTTGTCTATGAGGTACTTACCCGGATCAAGCGGGAGTCGGGCGTAGGCCAGGTATTCGCAACTGCACGCGCTTATCAGGCAGAATTGCAGAGCATCCTGATGCAGGTCGGGTTCATTGAGATTGGAGCCCAGGACCTGATGATCAAATACACCACTGCCAAGGTGATGGTGAAGTCAACCGAATTTCAGCCTGCACCAGCCTCAGACGTGCTGGAGCGGGTGCCCAAACGTGTGCCGACGTATCTCAATGGATCGGCAAGAGAGGAGCCGACATGAGCTGGTTTCGCGCAATTCGTACAGGACCGTTTTGATCCATCGATAGAGGGATGAACGTTGACTGATACCCTGCAAACCGAGTCGTCGCATTTTATTCGGCCGCCACAATGGCCAGCAGATAGATCAATGATAGATAACCTCGAGGAAGTGCTCCTCGCCTTGCCGCTACCAATATCCGATGCAATTCGCCTGGAACTATCCACTGGTGAGCACGGTCCGCTCATCGAAATCGTGATGGATCTTGGTCGTCGTCCGGAGGCTCGATTCCAGAGTTCCGAGACCTTCCTCTCTGAGTTCGACGTCACCCGCGACGATCTTCAGCATGTCGTCGATCGTATCGGCGTATTTGGTGATGACAATCGAGCTGGAATCGAGCGGACACTTCACCGCATCTCCGCAATCCGTAACCGTACCGGAACGATCGTCGGTCTGACCTGCCGGGTTGGCCGTGCAGTCTATGGGACGATTTCGATCATTCGAGATCTGGTCGACAGCGGCGAGAGCGTTCTGCTTCTGGGCCGCCCAGGCGTTGGCAAGACGACCTTGCTGCGCGAAGTGGCGCGTGTGCTGGCAGATGATGTCGGCAAGCGGGTTGTGATCGTCGACACCAGCAATGAGATCGCGGGAGACGGAGACATTCCGCATCCTGCTATTGGCCGGGCACGCCGAATGCAGGTACCGACGCCGACGTTGCAGCATGCCGTCATGATCGAGGCCGTGGAAAATCACATGCCTGAAGTGATCGTGATCGATGAGATCGGTACCGAGCTGGAAGCGAGCGCGGCCAGGACGATCGCTGAGCGTGGAGTTCAACTTATTGGCACCGCGCACGGAAACACGCTCGAAAACCTGATGATGAATCCCGTTTTGTCGGACCTCATCGGCGGCATCCAGTCGGTAACGCTTTCAGATGAAGAAGCGCGCAGGAGAGGAACGCAAAAGTCGATTCTGGAGCGCAAGGCACCCCCGACGTTCAACATCATGGTCGAGATCGTGAGTCGTGACGAAGTTTCGGTGCACCGCGACGTTGCCCAAACTGTTGACACGATCCTTCGGGGCTCAGCGGTTCGCCCGGAATCCCGCAAGCGATCTGACGATGGTGAAGTCCAGATCACCAAACCGCTCACCACGCCCGCATCTGAGTCACGCCGGATGCCGATTCACGAAATTCCCGCTCCAAGATCGGGTGAGTCACGTCAGCCAACGCAACTGCGGGCCGTCGACCAGATTGTGCTCCCGTCTCAGGCTCCAACTCCAATTGGCGCACCCCGCGGCCGTGGCACGGAAGCGAAGCCGTTGCGGATATACCCATTTGGGGTAAGTCGCAATCGCCTGGAACAGGCGATCAATCAGACACGGGCACATGCGTCGATTGTGCGTGACATGCGTGACGCAGACATTGTCATGACACTCAAGAACTACTTCCGCCAAAAGCCACAGCCGATTCGCGATGCCGAGGCAAAGGGAATCGCTGTCTATGTGCTTCGCGCCAACACGCTTGTCCAGATGGAGAACGTGTTGACGTCGATCATGCCGCAACCTCAGCGCACAATCCCGGCTCCAGGGGAAACGACGAATGCAGAAGCGGGATCCGATGTAGTGGTGGCATTGGAAGAAGCGGAGCAGGCAATCGGGATTGTGATAGACGGCGGTCCTCCGATTGCCCTCCAGCCGCAGGATTCATACATCCGGAAGCTGCAACACCAGCTGGCTGATCGCTACAACCTCGGATCCAGGAGTAAAGGTCGAGAGCCCAATCGTCACGTCGAGATTTACCGGGCATCGGTGCGTTAACCGCGTGCCAGGACTTTTCATAGCATTCGAAGGACTTGATGGCTCAGGCAAGTCGACGGTCCTAAAACGGGTCGCGGAAGAGATCGCGGACCCTGAAACACCTGTGATAGTCACGCGCGAGCCGGGCGGAACTCCGCTCGGTCTCGCTATTCGGGAGCTGTTGTTGGGCCAGAATCATCGACCAACGGCACGCGCCGAATTGCTCCTGATGTGCGCCGACCGGGCAGAGCACGTTTCCACGGTAATCCAACCTGCTCTGGATGCCGGGCAAGTGGTGCTTTCGGATCGCTTTGCAGCCTCCACCAGGGCATACCAGGGAGGTGGTCTCGGACTTCCTTCTGGTGATGTCGAGGCCGCCATTGCGGCAGCAACCGGCGGGCTTGAGCCAGATCTGTACGTACTATTCGACGTTGATCCTGAGGTGGGGAACTCGCGCCGCTCCCGGAACCCCGCTACAGTGAACGCGCTGGATCAGCGAACACTGGAATTCAAGCAATCGGTTCGTGCGACATACTTGTCAATGGCTGATGGAAATGCTCGATGGGCGGTGGTTGACGCTAACCAGCCGCTTGACGAAGTCATCAACCAGGTCATTGAAATCGTGCGTGCTCGTCTACAGGATACCCAGATCGCGATATGAAATTGATCTTTGCGGTCACCGAGCGCCAACTGGCCGAATCGACCCTCGCGTACCTGAGTGGTCGCGGTTTTCCAGTGACACTGATCCATGAGGAAGGCGGCTTCCTGATCCCGGGGCAGGGTACACTCATGATCGGCGTGCCGGATGGTGCGGTCGATTTCGTCCTGAATGTGCTGGACGAACAATGCGGAGCTCGCATCCGGGAAACCAATGCACTGCTTCCTGCGTCCGATCCTACGGACCTCATGATGACTGAGCGGTCCTCTGTACTTGAAGGAGGAGTCTCGATCTTCGTGACGACGGTCAGGCAATTTGAACGCATTACCTAGCCTGAATCATCACGGATCACCAGACTGATGGAATCAACAATTGCACGCTCATTACAAGTTCTGATCGCCCTGAGCGGAGCCTATTTGCTCGCGCTCTGGGTTGTGTTGGTGGTTTGGACCTATCGCGACATAGAGTCGAGAAGTCGGTCGGTCGTGACACAGGTTTTCTCGACAATGCTTTCGGCGCTCTTCTTTGTCCCTGGCGTTCTGCTGTACATGATGCTTCGGCCAAAGGAATCGCTCGATATGACCTTCCAGCGATCACTGGAGGAGGAGTATCTACTCCAGGACATCGAGAGCACGACGTCCTGCTTCTCCTGCCACCGAACAATCGGTGAGGACTATGTGATATGTCCGCACTGTCACACCCATTTGCAAGAGCCATGTACCAATTGCGGTCGTACGTTTGACGTTCGCTGGTCCGTATGTCCATTTTGTGCCCACGAGAAGGGTGCTCAGCCGGTTGTGATTCGACCGGTGATTCAACCGATTGAGCGCTATGTCCAATCGCAGCCCAGAACGCTGATTGATGAACTTCCGGTCCCACGGGCCATTGAACAGTTGGAATCCCAGGCATTTAACCGCCTGGACACTGTTCCGCAGCCCGCTGCCATTGCGTCTACCAGTGGTCGTGCATTTGATCGCCGGAAAACCCGGGAAATGAATCGAACGCGAATGTCCAACGGCAATGGCACCGGGGCGTACCCGGCCGACACCTCAACAGCGATGGTGGAACAAGCGGACGATGCGGATACGCGTCCCGGTGAAGACTAGATCAGCCTGGGGATTTCAATCGACTTGGCACTGCGTCGGGGCGAATCCGGAAATTGAACTTGGTGCGGAACGCTTCGTAGAAGTTCATTGATTCGAGCGCGATCAAACGAAACAGGTGATCGCCGCGATGAACCCGAACGACGTCTCCCTCGCCTAATTCGGCAGTTTGCCGCCCGTCCAGAATCAGCGATGCCTCGTGCTTCGACGCCACAACCAATTCAACGACATTTGATTCAGCAACGACAAACGGCGTGCGAATCGGCGAGTGGCACGAGATAGGTACGATCGCAACTCCCTGGACACCAGCCGTCAGAATCGGTCCGCCAGCAGCCATGCAATAGGCCGTGCTGCCTCGTGGAGTGGCCATGATCATACCGTCACCCGGATAGGTGTTGACGTAGCGACCATCGACATAAACCTCGATATCGATCATGCGGACCCCACCGCGGATTACGACGTCGTTGATGGCCCAACCCTGATCAAATGTGTCGGTTCCCCGGCCAACTGTTGCCGCCAGGGTTGACCCATCCTGAACCTGATATTTGCCGTCAATCAGCGCATCGATTGCCACTTTCCAATCCCGTTGCTCGACCATGGCCAGGAATCCGACTTTGCCGAAATTGATCCCGAAAAGTGGGATATCAGGGAATGTGTTGGCAGATCTCATCATGAGTCCGTCGCCACCCAGCACCACGATGGCCTCGAGATCGATTTCATCAAACTCATTCAGTTCCGCCTCCGGAACGACCTGACAGGATCGATCCTGAAGGTAGCGTGTCAGATCTTCGGCAAGTGTCGCCGCCTCTGGTTTGCTGAATGCAGCGACAATGCCAATTGCCTTGGTCATCAATTTGTTCCGCTACTAGGAATCAAGCTGTTCTCCTGCCTGTGGTGCGGATGGTGTCAGGTATGAGCCGGGATCGTGATTCCCGGCGAATCGGTAGAGTGCGGCAGGTCGGTGACTGCCCTCCCGGCGAAGACGGTTTTCAGGCTGAAGAAGGCCTGACGAGACCATTCGACGCCGGAAATTGCGAGGATCAAGCGGTCTGTCCAGGATCGTCTCATAGGTATGTTGCAGATCAGTGAGCGAAAACGACTCCGGCATCAAGTGAAATGCAATGGTGGTGTAGCCAATTTTCGCTTGCAATCGAATCAGGGCATAGTCGAGTACAACTCGATCCGATTGCGACAGGCACGCACTGTTGGTATTGGCCTGTTGCCAGGTCGCCCCAGCTGTCAGTTGCGTTCCATCGGGAGCAAGTGCCAGATAGCTGACCACGATCTCGGCCAGTTCATCTTGCGAAAAGCTGAACGTATACAACTGCTCAAGATAGCCCGCGTCCGAGCCGGTCAGCTCGAGTCAGCATGGTTCGTGCTACCTGATCAAGCGAGCTTCCGGATCTTGGTAAATGGCTCGGCAAATGGATCCCCGGGGACAACTGCGTCGCTATCGAAAGATCGGAGTCCAGGACAGACAACAACGCCAGGGTCACCCGAACTCTGGCGACGGACGGTGCGTCAATTGTGACGGTCGAATCGATCACGTGGCGGTGCTCCCAGAGTCGCCCAATCGTTCGCTGCCATGCGTCCGGTTGTGGCATATCATTGGCTATTATCACTGGTCATGGTCAGATTGAAACCACCAAGAAGCAGGTAACGTGAAACTACTGCACGAACATGGAATTATTGCTGTGGTCCGACTGGAAGATTTGTCGACCGCAGTTGACGTCACAGAAGCGCTCGTTGCCGGTGGTGTGACTGCTGTCGAGTTTACCTATACCAACCCTCGGGCCGGAGAAGCTATTGCCGCAGTCCGTGCCGCCCTGGGTGACCGGGCGGCCATTGGCGCTGGATCCGTACTTGATTCCGAGACTGCCAGAATTGCGATTCTGGCCGGTGCTGAGTACATAGTCACGCCAACTTTCAAGCACGCGACCGTCGAGACGTGTAATCGTTACGGTATTCCCACGGTCGTTGGATGCTTCACGGCAACCGAGATGTTGACGGCCCAGGAAGCTGGAGCTGATTACATCAAGGTTCATCCAGCCAGTCTCGGCGGACCCAAGTACTTCAAGGACATTCTCGCCCCATTGCCATTTCTGAAACTCATCCCGTCCGGCGGAGTCACGCTCGAAAATGCGGGCGAATTCATCAAGAACGGCGCGGTTGCGGTAGCCATGGGCGGAAACCTGGTCGACGGCGCGTCAGTAAAGAACCGGGATTGGGCAGGGATAACGGCACGGGCCGCAGCGCTCAGCGCAACTGTTCGTGAGGCCAAAGCGGGTCGCTAGCCTCCGCCGGGATGGATTGCCTTATTGGCGCTGGCAACTGCTTGTTCGACTGACAAGCCGGTCAATTGCACGTCCCGAACTATGCCATCCGCATCTATGAAGATGTGTGTCGGGAAATTACCGATCAGATACGTCTTCGAAACCAGCTCTCGGAACTGATCGGACAACACGACAAACGAAACCTCGTTTTGGGCGGCATATAGATAGGCATCAGCGATGGGCTCGTCAAGACTGATCGCCAGCATCACGATGCCGGTGCCTTCAAGCTGGGCATACGCTTCTTTCAGGTCTGGCATTTCCGCCCGGCATGGTTGGCACCAGGATCCCCAGAAATTCAGCCAGACTGGCTGACCCGCGTAGTCGGAAAGTGAGACTACTTCCAACTCGAGATTCTCGTTCAGTCGGTACGCCTGGACATCGGGAGCGACCTCACCGACACGGGGCAGAAGGCGCATATTTTTGCCGCCATCACCAATTCCCGAGAACCCCTGCCGACCGCCAACCTGCCATGCGGCCAGAATCAGAATTAGAGCCACAGCCAAGCGAGAGAACCACGCGCCGGGTCTTACCAGGGTCCGGACTCGAAATGGATGATTTTCAAGGGGATACGGTCACGCGCTAAACGCCACCATACGCATGCAGACCACCAAAGAAGTAGTTGCCGTAATACGTGAAGATGACAGCTCCGAATCCGATCAGCAGCAAGACGTTGCTTCTGCGTGCCTCGCCAACCTCGGAGTGATCGAGTATGCAGATAGACTGCATATACCAGCCATGTGAAGAAGGCTGCCGTCTCTTTGGGATCCCACGACCAGTACGACCCCCAGGCGCGATATGCCCAGACAGATCCCAGAACGAGTACGAGTAAAAGCAACGGGAATCCGATTGTGACGGCCCGGAATGCGATGTCGTCAAGCATTTCAGGTGGCGGGTAGCCATTTGACACTCGACGCCGCTCGGTGATCAGGAAGAGCACCGCAGCCGCAAAGGAAACGGCGAAGGTGGCATAGGCGAAGATTGCCGCTGAAACGTGAACGGTCATCAGCGGCGCTTGCTGAAGGGCCGGAATCAGGTCATCAACTTCGCGAAGTTCACCCGGCAGTGTCCAGACATAGGCCGCCATGCCGAGCGCAACCGGGGCTACAATCGCTCCCAAGTGCTTGACGCCGTACCAGCGCTCGAACAGTACGTACATGAGCGTGATGGCAAAAATGAATCCGAGCGAGAACTCGTACATATTGCTGTACGGTCCGCGTCCCGCGGCAATGCTTCTTGTCAGCACCGCGAAGAACTGCAACACGACGGTGAACCACATCAGCATCGACCCGAAACGGGCGAGTGAATCAGAACCAGCGGTGTATTCCGCTGAGGTCGAGGTGAACGTTGCGCCTTCGGGTGTTGCTACGGCCGACCTGCTTACGCGCACGCGACCAAGTGCATAGAGTACATAGCAAATTGTTGAGCCGATCAGTGCGAACGTCGCGGCTGTGAAGCAATAGAACGAGAGCTTGACCAGACCTTCCAAGGTCGATCCTCCTTAACTCACTAAACCATCCGGTTGAGCTTGACTCGATTGTAGTGCCTCATTTCGTTCCACAATCGTCCATGTATTGTCGAAATGGCTATTGATGCCCGTTGCCAACTGCTCGAACGAGCGACGTGCGCTCCAGTCTCGTTTGGCCATCGGAGCTAGCATAGCTACAGAACCACCGGCTGCGTTGGTAGAGATGATCGCCCGGACTCGTCGATGGGGGAAGTAGAAAACAACGGCCAAACCACCTATCAGCAAAATCGCCGCTGCCCAGAAAATCGGTATACCTGGATTACTTGAAACCTGAAGCAAGGTCCATCGGCTCTCGCGCACAAAAGTCACCGTTAGGTCATCCACTTCGGTGGGTTGACCCTGTTCAATCACTTTGGTTACGGGTTGGCTGACCGACGCACTATTCAAGTCTTGCACTTGGATATATGCCTCACCGCTTCTCAGATTCAACTTGTCTAGCTCGGGAGCATTGCGGGGGTTTGAATCTGGGGTGATCACGTAAATACGTTTCGACAGGGGAAGGATGTCCAAAACGCCAGCCGGAGCGTCGGGGTTTTCCTTGGCAGTGTAATCAACTCCTAATGCCAGCGGACCGCTAAAAACCACCGTTCCATTAGCGTCGGCAATCTCGATCTCGACTGCTGGACCGAATGACGTTTGGTAAAATACGGTCGAGCGGTAGGTCATCGGATTATTGACCGTGATCGACTGTCGTTTTACCTCCATGCCGTTGTCGTAGAGCACAAGATCACTGCGATATTCTGCAGCCTGACCGAGCTCGTTGTAGCTGTCCTGGAAGTCTTCCAGCATCACGCTCAGCCCGGTACCGTGGCCGACTGCTTGCGTTGATCCTTCGGGAATCACGAACTTGACTTCCCGAAAGCCGTACCGAGATCCGACTATTCCGCCGATGAGAATCATGATCAGGGCAAGATGAAACGGAAACGTGCCCAGTTTGCCGAACCGGTAGCGATCGGCATAGACATGCGTTTCGTCGCCAACCGGCTGGGTGAGCACGCGATAGCGCTTCCGCTTCAGCAGCCCGGTCAGTTCTTCTGTAAGCTCAGGTTGCGTCTTTGCCGACGTTCCACTGAGTTGCAATTCGGCACTCCGCAAGAAACCGTGCGTGGTCGTGATGGTTGGATGAGCGATCGATTGCCAGATTCCAGGACACCGATTGATAGTGCACACCGTGATTGCGACGGAAAGCAACCCCAGGATGAACGCGAACGGCAGCGACTTGAAGACATCCCACGCATACCAACGATCAACGAAACCCTGCAATGGGGGAACCAGGTTCGCAATCCACTGCGGGACCTCGCTGCCCCGCAACGTTCCAATCAATACAAGAATCGCCAGAATGATTACTTCATAGATTGCAGCACGGACTGAACAAAAGAATCGCCAAATCCGGTCAACGCCGATTTCCAGCGGCCCGCGTCGATGTGTTACTGGTGTGCGTTCTGCGAGTTCTGCCATAGCGTGGATGACTCGGATTCCTACGTAATACTCGGCTCAAACGGAGCCCACGGCGCGACCGAAACAATGCGCGCGAAAATTTGCTGGTATATGCCGAGAACCATGATTACGCCCACAGCCAACATTACGGCTCCGGCGAGACTGGCCGCGCCGGCCGATTTCTCCGCAACCCAGCCCAAACTGCGGGTTGAGGTACCAGCGAACGCAATGATCATGAACGGGATTGCCAGGCCAAGTGAATACACCGCCAGCAGCATGGTTGCATGGGCGGCGCTCCCCTGCGCGAGCGCGAGCGTCAAGATTGCGCCCAGAATCGGACCGGCACAGGGCGTCCAACCGGCGGCAAACGTCATGCCAACAAGTCCCGACGCGACGACTGAACCTCCCGCCGATTCGGATTGGAACTTGCTAAGGAAACGGATCGACTGAGAAACGGCAATCGGATTACGCCAATCTGGTGCAGTCCAAGCGTGATCATCAGCAGGCCCCCGAGCTGGACCAACAACGTTTTCCGCTCAGCCATCATTGTTCCTAGCAGTCCAAACGCAGTTCCAACGAGGACGAACACAATGGAGAACCCAACAACAAAAGCTGTCGCATTGACCATCATTTTGCTTCGGGAATCGGTAGTGCGGTCCTGGGTTCCCATCAGGTATGCCAGATAGAGCGGAATGATCGGCAGTATGCATGGCGACGTAATCGACAAGACTCCTGCCAGAAATGCGGCTGTATATGAAACGGTTTGCAAGGAGTTTGCCATTGTCCGCGAAGATCGTCGGGCCGTAGGTGCAATGGTACAGTCATTGAAGTTGCCTGCCTTCTAATTACGCCGGTGTACCCTGCATGGATTCCACGTCCCGAAAAACCGGAGACTCTGCCCGAGATCGCTTGTACCGATGCGATGGCGTAGTCCTGCGCCGGTTGGACTATGGCGAGACCGATCGGATTCTCACAATCCTGACCGATCGCTTCGGCAAGTTTCGGGTGATCGCCAAGGGAGTTCGCAAGCCGGCAACTCGCCTGGCCGCCCACCTGGAGCTGTTTGCTGAGAGCCGAATGGTTCTCTCCCGCGGTCGCGATCTCGACATAGTTACCGGTGCCGAGACACTTGAGCTTAATGTTGGACTGCGGGACGATCTGATCGCACTTGGCGTCGCGTCACATTGCGTTGAACTGGTGGATCGATTTCTGGCCGATCGCGACGAGAACCTCGTCGTCTACCGTGCCTTGGTTCAGGCGCTCCACCAGCTAAGCACTGGTGTCGACGCACGCAGAGTTGCCCGAGCGTTTGAATTCCTGCTGCTCGGTGAAATGGGTGTCCGGCCGGAGCTCTTCACCTGCGTCGTTTGTGGCAATCCCGTTGAGGCGGTCCCCAACCGTTTCAGCGTCAGGGGAGGCGGAGTTCTTTGTGCCGATCATGCAGACTCCGACCTCGGCGCGCCGTTGCTCTCGCTCGCTGGTCAAAAGGTGATGCGGTTGTTGATCAGGGGTGGCCGAGCCGAGTTTCTGCAGATTCCAATTCCCGATGCCGTAAACGACGAACTCGAGTTGGTGCTTGGATCGTTTATCAAGCACCAACTCGAGCGTGAATTGCACAGTCTTCGGGTCAGCCGACGGGTCGAGGAGTCGCTACCGATCTGGGACGATCAGACGTCCACGAAATAGGTCTGACACGCGCGGTCAAGCAACTTCGGCGAGAGCACCGGCGGGATGTTGTGATACCGGGCGATTCCGATGAGCGTTCGCAGGATGTCCCTGGGGTGAACCGCGCGGAGTTCGCGCTTTGGCTTGACGTAATACTCTCGTAGCAGATACACAAGTCCATTCTGGTCGAACGGAACACCGAGCGAATCGCACTGGCGTCGGAAGATTTCCCGAAAGATGTCGACAGACGGATTGGTGACGTGAATCTTGTTCTGGATACGCCGGAGGAACGCCTCGTCGACCAGGTCTTTCGGTTGCAGGTTGGTTGAGAACACAATCAACTGGTCGAACGGAATCTCGATTTTCTTGCCGGTGTGAAGTGTCAAGTAATCGACGCGCTTTTCAAGCGGCACGATCCAACGGTTCAGTAACTGCTTGGGAGAGACTTGCTGACGGCCAAAGTCGTCGATCAGCAGCATGCCGCCGTTCGCCTTGAGCTGCAGTGGCGCCTCGTAGATTCGAGCGAACTTGTCATAGGTCGAGGTCGAGGCCCTCAAGGGTCAGTTCGCCGCCGGTGATGATGGCCGGTCGCTTGCAGAGCACGAATCGGCGATCGAAATCGGGCCGACCTGTAACTGCAACCGGCTCATGATTGTGCAGATCGAGCACCTTGATGATCTGCCCGTCGACGGTGAATGCGTGCGGAATCAGCACTTCGCCGCCCAGAAGCGGAACGATGTGCTCAGCTAGCATCGTCTTGCCGTTACCTGGAGGTCCAAAGAGGAACAAGGACCGGCCCGTATTGACCGCCTGTCCCATCGCATCCATAACGTGGTCTTCCAGAACCAGATCCGAAAGCGCTTCCCGGACTTCCTTCGGGCCGACCCGGACGGTTGAAATCGCCTGCGCCATGATCACCCGGCGATAGTGATCAACCGTGACTGGCGCCGGGCCGACGTACGTAGTGCGTTCCAGGATCTGGTGGGCCCGGATGATGCCCTTGGGGGTGATTCCATATTGGTATGCCAGTTCCCCGAAGCCGTTCGAACCGGAAACTTCGATCAGCTCCTCCTTCTTCAGCACCATCAATGCGCGATCGATGATGTTGTAGAAGGGGAGACACATCTCGTCTGAAATGTGCTGGGCCGTGATCTGGTTGTTGAAATAGACAAATTTCAACGCCATATCAGCGATGCTTGAAAGGTCGAGACCGGTCTGCTCAACAGATTGAGGTTCGCGTGCAACGGTCGCTGCTTCAGGCGCAGCGGCCCGTTCGAGAAGTCCTGTCGTGGCCATGGGTGATGAGTACTCCTCACCAAATACGTACTGGTAAAAGTTCGAATTCGGTGAGCGTCAGGACGAGGGACGATAGTCCGCGCTCGATGTCGTCTTCTTGTCTACAAGATTACTGTTTTGGTGTGCGAGCCAACATAGCGCCAAAGTCCCGAGCCGTAGGGCGATTCGTTTCAACCAGTATGCGGATGGTCCGGTAGGCGAGCCGAAACAAGCCGAGCTACGCCGGTTCCGGGCCGTTGCGCTTGACCAGGAGGTCGGGTCTCACTCGGGCCGTTTTCTCGAGCGCCTGTGCTTCACGCCACGATTCAATCGCTGCATGATTCCCGCTGAGCAGCACGTCTGGAACGCTATGGCCGCGGTAGACCGCCGGGCGTGTGAAATGCGGGTGCTCAAGTAATCCGTGATTGTGCGACTCATGCGCAATGGAATCGGCGTTGATCACGCCGGGCAGCAGTCGGGCAATCGCATCGACAATTACGGCGGCGGCAAGTTCACCGCCAGTTAGCACGAAATCGCCGATGGATACCTCCTCAGCATCGAGAATTCCGGTCAAGCGCGCGTCGATGCCTTCATAATGACCGCAAATGATTGCTAATCGGTCGACTGTTGCCAGTTCGATCGCCATTGCCTGGGTAAAGGTGGTACCAGAGGCCGACATAATCAGGATTCGAGACGGTTGACCATTCTCGGCCGAAATTGCCTCGATGCCTCGGACAATTGGGTCGAGCTTCATCACCATCCCGGCACCACCGCCGTAGGGAGAATCGTCGACCGTCCGATGAACGTCGTCTGTCCAGGTGCGAATATCGTGGGCAGCAAGAACAAGAGCGCCGGTGGTTTGCGCACGCTGCACGATGCTATCCGAAAGGGGAGCCAAAACCATCTGCGGAAACAGCGTCAGGACATCAATCCGCATTGACATGTTCCATGCTTGAATTGAGCTCGGCCATCAAGCTCATGAGCACGTCGTCGACGCGGACCATCGAGCTCACTTCCGCCCGGGGCAGTGGTCCATCGGACGGTGCGGGCGCACCAGGTTCATTTAGCCAGACAGTGGCGATACCCGCTCGTACTCCAGCCAGGTGATCGAAGCGAAATGAGTCACCAATGTGCACGGATCGCTCCCGGCTTGCCCCCAGCCACTCGTACGCAACTTCATAGAGCTCGGTCCGGGATTTGTAGAAGCCAGCCCGTGCGGAGCTCACGACTTCGGCAAAATACTGTCGAATACCATGATGGGTCAGCGACCACTCCAGAAAATCGTGGTGGACGGCGCTGGAAATGATGCCGATATGCACACCGCGATCGTGGAGGGTCCGAATTGACTCCGAAACGCCGCTCAGGAGCGTTGAGCGCGGAACCAGATCCATCATCAGCTTGTCAATTACTGGTCGCACCGTATTGGCATCGAGTTGTGTTCCGAGTCGGTTGAATGTTTCAACCACACCCGCGACTGCGTCCAGTTCCACACCGTGATCGATCACCTCAGCGCGCAGATCGCGATACGTCTGCGTCAACGAGACATCGACTGGCAGACCAAGTTCCTGTCCCACGCGAAGCGGAAGCGTTCGAACTTCAAGTTCAAACCACTCATCGCAACGGACCAGGGTGTTGTGAAAATCAAAGGTGACGGCGGCGCGCATTGTCTCTCCGTTATTCCCTCAAGGGTACGGGAGTGATCAGTCAGCCGCCAACCGTTGCTCGGACTGTTCTGCCAGTTGAACAAAGACGGGGTCGTCCATGCAGGACAGGAATGCCTCAACTATCTCTGGATCGAACTGGGCACGACTGTGCTTTCTGATTTCTGCGACTGCAGACTCGAAACTCAACGCCTTCCGGTACGGTCGGTCTGTTGTCATCGCGTCCAGAGCGTCTGCAACGCCGATGATTCGTGCACCAAGCGGGATTCGGTCGCCAATTAACCGGGACGGATAGCCGCCTCCGTCCCACCGTTCATGATGATGACGGATCAATTCAACGCAATCACGATAGGCGTGCATCCGGGCAATCAGATCCGCTCCAATTGACGAATGCGATTCAATGCTGCGCCGTTCTTCCTCGTCGAGTGGTCCGGATTTCAACAGTACGGCGTCCCGAACTGCGGCCTTGCCGATATCGTGAATCCGGGCAGCACGTTCGATGGTCGCAAGATCACGGGGCGTGACCGCTGCGACCCTGCCAGCAATTGTTGTCGCGTAGATCGAGACACGCTCGGAATGGAACGCGGTATAGGGATCGCGCAGTTCAAGGATGTCTGTCAGTGCTGCCAGAGTTATCTGGGTGTCGGACTCGAGTCGCCAAAGTGCGCGTAAAGCCAGGTGTGAGCTGACGAGCGGCAAGGCAAAAAACAGGAGTGCGACGGGACTCTGGCTTCCAATCAATGGAATGAATGCGGCGAGTACCGGGATCGTGAAGATGAAGTTGCGACCACCCGACATGGTGTAGACGAGCTTGAGGATGCTCTCGTTGCGGGCCAGGGCCGTTCCGATGACAACGGTACCGAAGTTGATGACACTGTGTACCAGTGCGGCGATCAGAAAGACAACAGACGTCCGGACTGAGGTCAGAGGATTCGCACCCTCAGGCACCAGGCTCCACCAGATCATCCCCGCACAAGCAGCGCTCAGTGCCGCAGAGGAGGCGTTCTCGATCGATAGGCCGACATGGTGCCACTGACGAATCGACGCGCCGAACGCGATGATGCCAATCAGAACCGAGGCATACAGTGGACCGAGCCAGAGCGCCACGCCGAGTCCGCAGATACTGCCGACTGATACTTGAGCAGTGCCCCAACTGAACGGCAACGCGATAATGAAAAGCTCGCCACCAATGAGCAATATGATGGCTACAGCCACTGATATCAGAAGTGATGTGTCCCAGGCAGGATGGTAGGACTGCTGGGCGGCCGCAGCCATTATCGCGATCGTCAAAAGTGCCAGAAGTGGTCCGTACCAGCGTTCGGCAATCGAACCCCGCTTTGCAGCCAGCGATTCGTCAACGATTTGATTGTCCGTCGCATGGCTTACGCCAACGTTCATAGCAGCGCCTGTGATCGGGCCTGACAATGGCTGATAGGCCACCTGATCGCAGTATATGGAGCGAGGTCCGATCCAGATACGGCATTTCTGCTATCGAGGGCTACGTTTTGGGGAATCGATACTCTGGTACTAGGCACGATTTGCGGCACAAAATACCCGGCCACAAGGGCCGGGTATCTGTGGTCTTGATGTCTGGATCACATGCGAACATGTTTACCACACGGTTTTGACACTCCGATCACCGGTCCTGCGACCAGTGCTGAGAACGAGTGCCAGATGTGCGTTACGGGAGGCCGCGGCCCCAGTGATTTGCGCGAATCATGTGTTTCCCACTTCTTTAGCCGGAAAACCCGGCGACTAGTGTCACAAGAGTTTCCTCTCGACATCTGTCACCGGAGAACTATGCCTCCGCCCTCTGTGACTTCCGTACTGGCAATATAGGACTAATGGGCCATCATGTCAAGGACGGGCCATGACTATATACCTATTACTTTCAGGTGTCAGCTACACGCCATTCGTTGAGCGGTAGACTGAAGTCATGGTCACAAGGTCCGATGCCGGACAATTGAACGTCTCCTGGGCGATGTGTCCGAAATGGGCGACAAGGCAAAGCGCCGAGTCGGTACAGCTGGTGGAAGGACTGGGCGGGCTGATCTCGCTTTCGATGATCGACGTACAGGGGTCCGGCAGTACGGGTGGACGCAAACTTGCCCTGGAGTTGCAGGCATTTCTCCGGCATCTCCTCGCGAGCGGCGTTAGCCCAGCTACCGCGGCCACAGCCACCAACGAGCATCTTGTCTCATTGCGGGCTGGTCGAGTCGGAGCCGCTATCCACATTGCAAGCGTTTCGGATGACCGCCAGAATCTGAGTGTTGTTGGCTTCGGGCAGCTCGCAATCGCACATGAGACTGATGGCAATTGGTCCGGCCGTGAACTAACTGCCGATCTGGCCGGGTTTTCCGTCGAATCACGGTGGACCAGCCTTGAAATATCGATTCCATCAATCGATCACGTGGTGCTCGCGAACGATGGCGTCGCTACACATGGAGAGCAACTGGCGGATATCGTTGGCTCGATTCATGGGGAACCCGGCCAACACATTTCGGCCAACGCTGTTCTGACCGCGTCAAATCAACTGGATGGGAACCGCTCCAGATCAGATAAATCGGTGGCAGTGTTCAGTCGTACTCTCGATGGAAATCTTGATCGCCGGAACACCGGTGAAGCTTCATACCCATCCAGCTATGTTTCAGGTGATTCGTGATGAATCCAAACGAGCGGCCATTGCGCGTGACTGTGGTTGGTCCCTGTGCATCCGGAAAATCAACGCTGGTCAAGGCCCTGAAGATGCACGGAATCGACGCGCGCGCCGCGGCCCAGGAACATAGTGCAGTGGCTGCACTCTGGTCGAGATCGGACCCGGATGTACTGATCGCATTGCAAGGCCGATCTGGAGTCAGTGCGGACGAGACGCGGTGACCCACGATGGAGCCAGGCGTTGTGGGAGACACAACAAGCCAGATTGGCAGAGGCATATGCCCGCGCCGACCTGATAGCGGATACTTCCGGCAGGTCAGTCAACGCTGTCTTCACGGACGTTCTGACGTTTCTCGACGACCGCCAACGGTCACCTGATAGCGAACACAGGTAACGAATTGAACCTCTTCCGCCCGCGAACTTCTGCACCTTTGCTCATACTCTGCGCAATCATGATCGCTGCACTTTCAGTTGGAAGCTGGCAAGCGGGCGCGGCCGATGACGACACGCTCCATCTTGCTGGACCAGTCCAGGGGCCGGAGACACTTGACCCTGCCCAGGTACGTGATCTCTCGTCAGTCACCATGCTTCGACAGATTTACCGTGGCTTGATGTACTACGACGCCGATCTCAATCCCGTCCCGGAGCTGGCAGAGTCCGTTGAGGTCTCGGACGATGGTCTCCAGTACACGTTCACGTTGCGGGACGGTGCTACGTTTCATGATGGGCGACAAATTGTTGCGGACGACGTCCTGTTTTCACTTTCCAGGGCGGTCAATCCTGATACCGTCGAAGGCGATCTCAGCCTGTTGGGTGGACCGGCATTTCTTTCCGACATTGCTGGGTTCCAGGATGTTCTCAATGGAGAAGCTGACGATCTTAGCGGGATTCAGATTGTCTCAGAGCGGGTCGTGCAGATCACGCTTGCCGCACCCAGAGCCACCTTCCTGATGAAGTTGGCGTCGGTACCGGCATTCATCGTGGACCGCGAACAAGTATTGGACGATTCGACCTGGTGGGCAAAGCCAAATGGATCCGGGCCGTACCAGGTCGACAAATGGGAACCCGGCGACTCTCTCGAACTGAGTCGATATGACGACTTCGTTCTCGGTGAACCGCTGATTGAGAACATCGACTTCCGTCTTGGAGCGAGAGCAATTCAATCGTTCAATCTCTATCAGGCCGACGAAATCGATGTGGACTCCGTCAGCCTCAACGATATCGATCGTGTAGCTGATCCTGAAGGTCCGTTTGCCGACGAGCTTACTGAAACACCGCAATTCGGATTTGGGTACATTGCCCTTCGTGACGATGTCGAACCGCTCAACGACCCGAAGATTCGCGAGGCACTGCAGTTGGCCTTCCCTCGGGACGATATTGCCGGTGTCCTGTTCAACGGCTGGGTCACTTCAGCCTATGGAGTCATTCCGGACGGGATGCTGAATCGATCCTGGCCCGGTTCGATCCCGAAACAGGATTTCGACGCGGCCAGGCAAGCAATCGCTGATTCGTCCTACGGATCGGCCGAGGGTGTTCCACCGATCAGGATCTATTCGTCAGGTTCGCTTTCGGGGGATGCACTCCGTGAAATCGCCGCGCAGGAGCTTGGCCTCCAGATAGAGGTGTTCGATCTTGAGTGGTATGACTTCCTTGACCGTCTGAGTGCTGAGGAACTGCCAGCATACGAACTCTTTTGGGCAGCGGACTATCCTGACCCGGAGGCAATTCTGCTCGCGCTTTGGGGGTCAGGTCAGCCGGACAACTACCTGGGATTCAGCAACGACGAATTTGATCGTCTCCTGAATCTCGCCGCCAATGAATCTGATATCGCCATTCGCGCCGACTTGTACGCTCAGGCGGATGCAATCCTCTCAAGTGAAAACGTGGTCATTCCGATCTATATGGATGTCCAGTACACGGTGGTAAAGCCGCGAGTTGACGGCCTTGAGGTAACACCAATCGGCATCCTTCGCCTCGAAATCGTGAGCCTCAATTCGTGAGTACGGCCCAGGTGCCAACGGACGATGCTCTTCCGGATCTGACAATCCTGTCAGGGGAAGACATCGAACAGCTTCGGCTTGGTTGGTGGTCAAAACTTGACCCGGCCGAAGTGCACCGGGTACTCGCGGCCGCGCCCGGGCTTTCGGTCTGGATGCCATCGACCAGCGAGTACATCCTGGTCGGTCCGTGGCGCCATCGCCAGGAGATCGTCCACATCATGGAGCTGGTCTCAATTCGGAATCCAGTCGATCTTGCGCTGAAGTCAATTCAGCAGGCGGCGAAATCAGAGACACGCCTCTTTATCGCCGTTGAAATGACTGAGCGACGGCAGGTTTCGTTTTACGATCGAATCGGAATGACGATCCTTGAGGACGTTCTCTCTTATGAGTTGATACCGGACATCGAGTCCAGGCGAGCGGTACCGGATCTGGACCTGGAACGCGTCACGAAACTCGATGACATGTCGATGGAGGTTCTGCAAGATATTGACTGGGACGCCTTCCCATGGCTCTGGCGAAACTCCGAGGATGAATTCATCGACTATGCGATGCAACCTGGCGTCGAAATCCATCTTCTGCGCGAAGGCGGCGTTCCGATTGGATATGTGGGCTTTACGTGCTTCCCAGGGTGGGGGCACATTGATCGTGTGGCGATCAAATCCGCAATGCAGGGCAAAGGACTCGGGGCGGCGCTTACCAAATTCGCTACCGGCAAACTGGCGCGAATGGGAGCAGCGAAAATCGGGTTGAGCACCCAGCGCCGCAATCAACGGTCGCAGCGCCTCTATTCTGGATTAGGCTTTCGGCGTCAGGAATCGGGCGATTACCGCATTTATGGCCTTGCGCTCCGCGACACTGACAATTTGCACGAACTTGTGACGGGTGAAATTCGATGAGCAGCACGTTTGGGTCAATTTTCAAACTGACCACCTGGGGCGAGTCGCACGGTCCGGCGCTCGGAGTCATCATTGAGGGATGCCCAGCCGGTATGCCGCTCGCAGTCGAGGAGATCCAGTTCGAACTGGATCGTCGTCGGGTCGGGCAAAGCAAGGTAACGACCCCGCGAGGCGAGAAGGATGCCGCCGAGATTCTGTCCGGTGTTTTCGAGGGAGTTACGACTGGCGCGCCAATCTCGATCATCACCTACAACAAGGATGCCGACTCAACGAAGTACGAAAACCTGCGTGACGTCTTTCGACCGGGCCATGCCGATTACACCTATTGGGCGAAGTACGGTCATCGCGACCATCGCGGTGGTGGACGATCCTCGGCACGGGAGACCTGGGGACGGGTAGCAGCGGGAGCGATCGCTCGCAAGATCCTGGCCAGGTCCGGATGCGAGGTTTTCGGGTTTTGCCGAGAAATCGGCGGGATCGAGATGGAGACATTCGACCGCGACCAGATTGAGCAGAACATCGTGCGGTGTCCGGATCCGATCGCGGCCGAGAAAATGGTCGACGCGATCATGGCGGCCAAAGCGGACAACGACAGCCTCGGCGGTATTGTGGAGGTTCGTGCAATCAATCCGCCGATTGGTCTCGGTGAACCGACCTTCGACAAGCTTGATGGACTGATCGGCCAGGCGATGCTCAGCATCCCGGCGGTCAAGGGAGTCGAGATCGGCGAGGGCTTTGCGGTCACCAAATTGCGCGGTTCGCAGGCCAACGACTCCTTCACGATGGTCGATGGCAAGGTCCGGACCCGTTCCAATAATGCGGGCGGAACCTTGGGCGGGCTTTCGACCGGTGAGGAAATCGTCGTCCGGATCGCGGTCAAGCCAACCAGTTCTGTGGCAAGAGTTCAGCAGACCGTTACGACAGATTTGCAACCGACCGAAATCATCGTCGAAGGCCGGCACGATCCCTCGGTTTGTCCGCGTGCAGTTCCTGTTGCCGAAGCGATGTTGGCCAACCTCCTCGCCGATCTGGTCCTCCGCGACCGGGCAACGAGGTTCGACTGGGACAAGGTCTAGGCGGTCTTTTCAGCCATGGCAATCAATCTCGGTGAAGCCGTGATGTACGGATCGAGATCGTACGTGCCGTAAAACTGCGTGCTCGCGAATCCCGCCGCCGACAACATCAGTTCAAGTTCAGACCGGAAGACAAATCGAAGCTCCATTGATGTAGTGATTCGCCGAATTGCTCCGGCAGCATCCACGATGTCGTACCAGATTGACGTCTTGATCTGCTGCTCGGCGAGGTCAATCTCCTGTGAGCTGAACTTGGAGATCGACTCACCGGTAACGGTCGCGGACGTGCCCTCTTTGCGCACCCGGGAATCACCCGTGTCATAGATCTGGGCGAGCGGGTTTAGAACATCAATAACCAGGAGACCACGTGGATCGAGCGCATCGAATGCATTCTGAAGCGTCTCCAGTTGATGCTCCGCGCTACCCGCATGCATCAGGCTGTTGAGTGCGATCAGGACTACGCCGTATGTACCACTCGCGAGCTGGGCAGACGCCATGTCGCCATGAATCAATTCCGGACCATCACTCAGACTGGCAAACCGACTGCGACATCTCTCGAGCATGATGCCAGAGCTATCGATGCCGGTTAGTCGTCGTCCGGGTTCGGCCAGTTTTGCGAGCACTCGCCCGCTCCCACAGGCAAATTCGACGACCGGATCGCCCACCATGTCCACGATCTGCTGGTACATCGGGATGTCGTCGAGATAGAAATCGTGCTCCAGATCATAGAACTCAGCGATCTCGGCGTATTCGTCGCCCGAACCCGGCGTGTAGTCGTCTGTTTGACGCAACTGTGGAGCCTCTCTATAGTCTCAGGATGATGGCTAACGCTACTGCATCACGTAAAGAAGAACGACGCGCCGACCGGGTGGTGACATCCAACCGGAGGGCATTCCATGAGTATTTTATCGACGACACAATCGAAGCCGGTGTCGTCCTGCAGGGAACCGAGATCAAATCGATTCGAGACGGCAAGGTTTCAATCTCGGAAGCGTATGCCCGCATCCAGGGTAACGAACTCTGGTTGATTGGTGCGACGATCCAGCCCTACAAGCACGGCAGTCACGCCAACCACGATACGGACCGACCTCGCAAGCTGCTTGTGCACAAATCGCAGATTCGGCAACTACGCACGGATATTGAGCAAAAGGGGAAGACCCTGATTCCGCTTCGAATCCGGCTGCATGACGGTCGGGCCAAGGTGGATATCGGTGTTGCCAAGGGCAAGAACCTGCACGACAAGCGTCAGGCAACGGCGGAGCGGGATTCCAAGCGCGAGATTCAACGTGCCCTACGGGACCGCTAACCAGCACCGTTCAATCATTATTGGAATCCAGGAGGGCGAGAACCTCGAGTCGGACGTCTCGGAGTGGCTCGCCCGGAGATCCCCGGCTACGACGTTTGCACTCGCGGAGTTGGCCAATCCCATTCGGGATGGTGGTCAGACTGAATTGGTCCTTGCCCTCGATGAAATTGAACAGGGTCTCTTTCTCGAGATGATCGAGGATTTGGATCTCTCGCCGGCCGGATCGGCGTTTGAATCGCATGCGCCGCACCTCTTTGGCCCAATGCAAAATTAGATCATATGCTTGCATTTAGCCTTCAATTGACCTAAGATAAGGGCTGCCAAATGGGGATGTTTGGTTTCGACAGGGTTAGGAGTTAGAAAGCTGCGTGCCGAGGCGCCTAGGGACTCGTAAAAATGGGCAAAAATGTAAGTGACAACCGTCAACTTGCAATGGCCGCTTAAGTCAAACAGACCTCTAAGTAGCTCGTCTGCCTGAAGCTTTCCCGATCAGCTTCAGTGTCGGGCGTCACCAAGATCAGGGTGCGATCGAATAGTCCGCCAGTACTCCTCGATCAAAGACCAACTGGATTACCTGTCGGGTAGGGTGCTCACCTTCGACCCGATCGGAAAATTAAAAGATGAGACACGCACGTAGCATGCTTTCGACGAATTTCTTTGGACGGGGGTTCGACTCCCCCCATCTCCACCAAAGGTGAGGAAACGGCCGAGTAATCGGTCGTTTTTTCTTGCCCGGAATCTCTCGCTGCCGAAATTTGTGACTGACGAGCGGTTCAACCCTCGCGCGTTTTTCCGAGGCGGTGCGCCCCGGTTTACCAGCCGTGAACGTGCCGGAGTCAACTCGCGCCAGGAGCTGACATCCAGTTCAACGTGCGCGAACCCGGCGGTCGGGAGGTGCTCCGATTCTGTGTCAGACGGTGCCAGATGCGTGATCAGATCTTCGAAGCCGGGGTTGTGGCCAACGATGACAACGCAGCCCAGATCGTCCGGCAGGTTCCGAATGATGTCGATCAGCGTACTTACCTCGGCCGCATAGATTGCCGGTTCAATAGTCAGCGACGAATCGAATCCGCATGCCTCCGCGGCCAGTTGGGCGGTTTGCAGGGCTCGATTCGCGTCGGACGTGACGATCGCGTCCGGGACACCGACGAGCGTCCCAAGCATCGACCCAACCGCGCTGGCATCTCGCTGCCCACGATCGGTAAGGTTGCGCTGGTGATCTCCGTTCGGAGCATCCGGCTGTGCCTTGGCATGTCTGAGAATGATCAATGTCTTCATCGGGCTCACATTCCTGTAATAAGTATAGATCTGGTCAGAAACCGTAGACGGACACATGGCGGGTACTGGCCGCTGTAAACGGTTCTCCCTCCCAGCCGCCCCATCGAACGTGCAATCGCAGATCCGGCAATCCTGGCCATCAAGTCCAGTTCGCTTGGCCAGCAGTATCGGCAAACGATTGGAAAGACTTTGACCCCGTCTCGCGAAAGCTCGACGTGACTTTCGCTCAGGATCTGGGAGACCGGATCGTGTCGTCCAACATCGAGTGTGACCGTTTCCATCTCGATGGCTTCTGCATCCACGTATTGATGTCCTCGGAGTCCGTGCAGGTACGCTGGGTCAAATGCTTCGATCACGAAGACCCCGTCACTGTCCAGGTGTTTCGCAACGTTCTCGAAGCACCGAACCTGATCGTCCTGTGTGAGCAAGTTGAAGAACGTGTTGTAGACAACGTAGATCAGTTTGTAGCTGCCTGGTACGTCCACGGCGGCAAAGTCTCCGATGCTGACATCGATGCCATCGGCACCCGGCTTGGCGGTCAGCTTGTCTGCCATTGCGGGTGAAAGCTCGATGCCATCTACCTGAATTCCGGTCGCCGCCAGCGGTACGGCGATCCGTCCGGTGCCGATAGCCAGCTCAAGCGCCGGACCTCCGTTGGCCAGTCGGGCCAGGAACGTAACGGTTTCTGCCTCATCACCTCGTACATTCGTCGCGTCATAGTCCTCGGCAACTTCGTGCCCGAAGCTCAAAATGGGTTGGTAGTCACGCACGAAATCGCTCTCCGTTCACTAATGCGGATTGGATTTACAGACGACCGGATTTACGTTTTGCCGAGGCTACTTGCTCTTCGGTCACGATGAATTGCTGCACAGGCTGTCCGTCTCCGCTCAGGTGCTCCACGACCACCCGGCGAACCCGGACCGGGTCCATCAGGCCATACGTCACCGGTCCAGGGTAGACATTGACCGATGGCCCAAGTTCGCATCTGGCACGACACGAGGTGGCGATCAACTCCACCTCCGACGTGATTCCGGCTTCGCGAAGTTCCGTCCGAAATGCGTCGAACACGGCCGATGCACCGTTAGGCGTGCAGTTCTTTCCGAAACAAACGTGTACCCGAAATCTCGATTGCGGGACCAGTTCGGCCAGCCATGATGGCGGGCCGTCATCCAGCAGCTTGTTCGATTCCTCGTCGGATGAGCTCATAGTCAGATTTCTCGATTGAATGAACGTTGCCCTGGAAATGCCAGGGTCCAGTTTGCGGCGGGCCACTTCGATGCATAGACCATTTGCCGGGCGATTGGTTCTGCGTCGACAAACTGATCGTCGGCAAGAATCAGGTCGGATTCGATCCTGACCCGGAACGGGTAGTCCTCTGCGTCTTTCTTCGGATCCATCGACGCCCAGATGCGTTCGTGACTTTCGAAGTAATCAGATGTGATGGTGGAGATACCGGCGAACGCCTTCTTGCCGGTCACGTAGTAGATGATCTTGTCTCCGGGATGCATCTTCTCCGCCTTCTTTCGATGGCGGGATTTGATGCCTTGAAGCGTGAATCCTAGTTCCCGGGTTTTGGCGAAGTTATCGGGAGAGCCGACAATTATCCAGTAGTTTTGCTCAGACATGCGGACCACTCCAGCACAGACACGGCGGTCATCAGGTATCGTTCCGAGTATGGCACGAACGTGATCGATTCCAACTAGCTTGCACGCGGCGTTTGCGACTGACGGGGACTAGATTGACGGCACACCAGCAACTTATCAGCCAGCTAGAAGCAGTTGTCGGGGCAGGATCTGTCTTTCATCAGCCATCCGACTTGCTGGTCTATGAATATGACGGATCGGTTGAGGGCGCGGTGGATCTCGCCCGACCGGTTGCAGTTGTGATCCCGCGAAACGCAGAAGACGTCGCAAGAATTGTCCGGATAGCAAAAGCGGCAGAATTGCCCGTGATACCGCGCGGAGCTGGGACAGGATTGTCCGGCGGAGCGGTCGCCCAGACCGGTGGCATCATTATCGCCCTGACTCGGATGGACGCGATTCTTGATGTTGACTACGACAACGAGGTAGCCCTTGTGCAGCCCGGCGTGATCAATCTGGAATTGTCGGACTTCACAGGCCAGAAGGGGTACTTCTTTGCCCCCGATCCATCCAGTCAACGCGCCTGCACGATCGGTGGCAATGTCGCCGAGAATTCGGGCGGGCCGCACTGCTTGAAATACGGCGTGACGACCAACCACGTGCTCGGTCTTGAGTTCGTGACCAGCGATGGCGAGATTCGTTGGGTCGGCGGTCAGGAACCTGGTCAATCCGGATACGACCTGACGGCCGCGATGGTCGGGTCTGAAGGCATGTTGGGGATCGTCACGCGCGCGCTGGTCAAGATCACCCCAGCCCCGGAGCAGGTTGCCGTCGTACTGGCCGCGTTTGTCTGATATCGAATCGGCGTCCCAGGCGGTGTCGGCGATCATCAGCGCCGGCATCGTCCCGGCCGCGCTCGAAATGATGGACGCGCTGACGATTCAGGCGGTTGAGCCTGCCTATCACGCCGGATACCCCATGGATGCGGGCGCGGTGCTCCTGATCGAAATCGATGGTCGATCCGAAGACGTCGCCGAAATTCAGCAAGAGATCGAAGAGATTTGCCGCCAGGCCGCCGCGATGCAGGTCCGCGCAGCAACGTCCAAAGCGGAGCGCGACCTGCTCTGGAAGGGGCGCAAGATGGCCATCGCCGCGATGGGACGTCTTGCCCCCAACTACTACCTGCACGACACCGTGGTGCCACGGACCCGACTGCCGCAGACCATGAAGCGCGTCTATCAGATCGCCGAAGATTACGATCTGCCAATTGCCAACATGTTCCATGCCGGAGATGGGAATCTGCATCCGTTGATGCTGTTCGATCGCCACAATAAGGCGCGAAGTCGAGCGCGTTCTCGAAGCCAGCAAGGAACTGATCACGTATTGCGTCGAGATCGGTGGGGCACTTACCGGTGAACACGGAATCGGCACCGAGAAGCGTGGCTACATGACGCTCGTCTTCAATGAACATGATCTTGCCGCGATGGCCGGTGTCAAGACGACGTTTGACCCGGCCGCGATGTTCAACCCGGAGAAGATTTTTCCGGGCGGGTATGTCTGTGGCGAGGTCAGAGCGCTGCGAACCCAGGAAATGGCGCAAAAGCACGGAATCTACCCGATGTGAGCACCTTGAACGGAACAACAACTGAAGTTCGAACGCCAACGCTGAACGGGTTTGCGACAATCGAACGACCCGAGACTGGTCAGCAAGTCGCTGGACATCTTGCGCGAAGCAGGAGAGCAGGGTCGTTCGATCGTCCCGGTCGGTTCTGGTGGGGCATTGGCGCTTGGCAATCCAGCACCGGTCGATTCAATCGGTCTCTCGACCCGTGCCTTGAACCAGGTTATCGACTACCAGTCGACCGACATGACCCTGTCCGTTGGCGCCGGAATCACACTCGCCGAGGTCCAGGCAGTGATCGGCGCAAATGGACAAGCGTTACCAATCGAGGCTGTCGATCCAGAGCAGGCGACAATCGGTGGCTTGTTGGCTACCGCGTTGTCCGGTCCTCGGCGATACGGCGGCGGAACGCTTCGAGACGTTCTGATCGGCATCGCGATCGCATATGCGGATGGGACAGTCGGGAAGGCCGGTGGGCTGGTCGTCAAGAACGTTTCCGGGTTCGACATGATGCGTCTGCATTACGGTGCATTGGGAACGCTTGGCGTGATCGTGTCGGCCAACTTCAAGGTGCTGCCGACAATACGCAACGAATTCACGGCCGAGTGGACCTTCGAATCGCTCAGGGACGCTCAGCAAACTGCCGACGCCCTCCGGAACCCGCTGATCAGGCCAACTGCGCTTACGGTATCGCAGGAGCTTGGTGGGTGGGTCGTCCGGTCGCGATTCGAAGGACGTCCGGGCGGATTGAATGCAGTAAGCGCACGTATTGGCGATAGACTCGGTCTGCCTCCCGACTCGACGACGAACAGTCGTCAGCTTCCTGGGCGAGATTCATGGGGCGACGGGCGCTTACCGATTCGACTGAGATCAGAGTCCGGGTCGGGTGCAGGCCCACAGACACGTTTGAGGTTGCAGAGCAGCTTCGAACTTGCGCGGACTTGTTCGGTGCTGCGCTTACTCGCTGTGAACTGGAACCCGGAGTTGGGACTGGTAACCGCGAGTTGGGTCTTCCGGAGATTCGATTGAGTCCGGTAAGCTGATCGGCTCCATTCGTGCCATCGAACAAGCCGGGGCCCTGACCGTCCTGACAGCACCAGATTCAGTCAAGTCAGAACTGGACGTCTGGGGTAATGAACCCGACACACTTGCAATCATGCGCCGACTAAAACAGGAATACGATCCGGCCAGGGTGCTCAATCCCGGTCGATTTGCAGGACGAATTTAGGGGAGTAACAGTGGCGATTGCAATGGAGGCCGATCTCCGGCGACTGGGTGGATACTCTGGTGACGACATTCCTGATCCAGAATTGCTCAAGGCGTGCGTCCATTGCGGCATGTGCCTCTCGTCTTGCCCGACGTACCGGCTGACCGGCCAGGAAATGTCGTCCCCGCGCGGCCGACTCTGGATGATGAGTGCTGTGGCCGAGGATCGGCTGGACTTGCTCGACCCGGCCTTTGAAGAGCAGATGTACCAATGCCTCAACTGCCGGGCGTGCGAAGCCGTTTGCCCCTCCGGTGTCAAGTACGGCCCATTGGTGGAAGCAGCGCGTTCCCAAATTGAGCAACACCGACCACGTTCAGCTCCCCAGCGGGCATTGCGAACGGTAGCACTTGGATGGCTCTTCGGCGATGCGAAACGATTCCGTGGGTTCGTGACCAGCACACGGATGTACCAGCGCTCGGGGTTGTCTGCCCTGGCTCGAAAGACCGGCATCCTCAAGCTGATCGGTATGGACGACGCGGAGGCGATGCTCCCTCCCATCAAGGCAACTCCGCTGATTCCCGGCAAGGAATCCTGGCAGCCGAAAACCCGCAAGGAGAAGGCCGTACTGTTCAACGGCTGCATCATGGGAACGGTGTTTGCAGACGTGAACCGAGCGGCCGGACGTGTCATGGCGCACAACGGGGTCACGGTCGAAGTTCCGGTAGGGCAGCAGTGTTGCGGTGCTCTCCAGGTGCACAGCGGCATGATGGACGAAGCGCGGGTTTTGGCTCGCAAGAACATCGAGAGCTTCGAGCGATCTGGCTCCGATTCCATCATCGTGACGGCTGCCGGTTGCGGAGCCGCACTCAAGGAGTACGGGCACCTGTTGCATGACGATCCCGAGTTTCACGACCGGGCCGTCAATTTCAGCGAGCGGGTCAAGGACGTTACCGAGTTCCTGGGCGCGAACGAAATGATCAAGCCAGAGAACACAGTCAAGTCGGACGGTGACCTATCAGGAGCCATGTCACCTTGCCCACGCACAGCGGATCACGGCCCAACCCCGCAAGCTGCTGAACATGATTGACGGGCTCGAAATCATCGAGATGAAAGAATCATCCCTCTGCTGTGGCAGTGCCGGTATTTACAACATCCTGCGAAAGGATTTTGCCGATCAGCTGGGCGACCGCAAGGCCGGCAACACAATAGCGACCGGTGCCCAAACGGTCACCACGTCGAATCCGGGTTGCTACCTGCAGTTGCGCACATCGCTAAAACGTAACGATTCAGATATGGACGTCAAGTACATCGTCGAGTTGCTCGACGAGGCGTACGGCGGCGAATCAGTTACCGAGTGGGCGATAGATCGTTCAACTCATCATTCGTCGTTAGCGGAAACGAAAGCCTGACCCTGGTTCCTGTGTCGGTTCCTGCCATCAGGAACCGGCCACCCAGATCTGAGGTCACGAGCCGCTCCACGATGCGCATGCCCAGGCCCTGAAATTCGGCGACGTCGAACATCGGTGGAAGCGGCTCGCCATCATTCTCAACGTCAAGCGTGCACATTTGCCCCTTCATCGTCGCCCGAACCCAGATGGTCCCGGTGGCCCGTCCCTTGAAGCCGTGTTCAATCGCATTCGCGACCAGCTCGTTGATCAACAACGCGAGAACGGTCGCCTGGCGAGAGGACACGATGATTGGAGACGGCTCAATCTGGAAGTTCACGCGCAGCGGCGGCTGGATGATGGTCATTGACGCCTGATCGACGACCAGTCGGGCTATCGCGTCGATCGTTGCCCCGGCCAATCTCCCTTCGTCACTCAATAGATCGTGGACCGCTGCAATCGACTGGACGCGAGAAACCGCCTCCCGCAAGACAACGGCAGTCTCCTGCGAGTTGGTTTCACGCAACTGGAGTGAAAGAAGCGCCGCAACGGTCTGAAGGTTGTTACGGACCCGGTGATGCATTTCCTGCAACAACGTGTGACTGGTCTGGACACTGGCCCGAGCCTCTTCGTAAAGCTGTGCGTTCTCGATTGCCAGCGAAGCGGTATCTGTGAACGCCTGGAGCAAGCCTAGTTCGTCCTCCGACAGCTCCACTCCCGGTCGCAAGCGAATGCAAAGAGCCCCCATCGTTCCGCGCGCGGACCTGAGTGGCATGCAGAACAGGAGATTTGACCCACCGATGTAATCAAGCTCGGTAATTCGGGCGGCCCCGGAGCGAATCACCTGCATGACAAGGCGGGTCCGGGATGACTCATCGACCAGCGGTCGGATCTCGCCCACTCGGTAGTCCATAACCAGGGGCACATCGTCTGATTCGGTTGGCACAGATGGTGGAAGCCGAAATACGGCCGCCGCCTCAGCGTCAATGATCTCCACAGACGCGGTTGCGATAGACCTGAGCACTTCGTCCAGATCGAGCGAAGAGGCAATGACGCGGGATACTCTCTGCAAGGTGCTGAGCTCAGCAATTTTCTTGCGCAGCTGCTCATCACTTGCAGCACGGGTACGTGAAGCGACGATGGCATGGGCGGCTTCTCGGGCAATCGCGTCCAGAAACTCGACCGTCTCATCACCGAAATCACCCGGCTCGACCGCGAACAGGCTAAGTACGCCGATCAGATCGTTGTTGTCCGGGTTAATCATCGGCGACGCCACCTGAGAGCGGTAACGATCCTCACCGGAGTCCTCGACCGGGAAATGAGCCGGGTGCGTGGCTGCGTCCGGCGCAACGATCGTGGATCGACCGGAGGCCGCCGCACCGACAATTCCGGATTCGAGCGGCAAGCTGAACTGATGACTGCTGTCGTATGTGAAACCGAGAGCCGATTTCAGGTGCAGTCGCTGATCGTCCGTACTGTAGAGAAAGAGGGCACAAGCATCACCCCCGACAATATCGACGACAGATGCGGTCGCGAACTCCGCAATTGCTTTCTCTGATGAGGATGTTGACGAGAGTCGGCCGATAGAATTTAGCGTACGCAGCAATGTGACCGTACGCGAGCCTGGAGATTGTTGCTCAGTGGTTCTCTGTGGCAAGAATGAGGTCCTTTGCTTGGATTATTCGAAATCGGCGACCAAACGGTTACCATTCTGCGGTGAAACCGATCAACTTTGCCACGCACCAATCCTGAAATGAATGTCTCAAGCACGGGACACGCGCGGACGTCTCAATCCAGGCGGGCTTCCCGAATTCATGTGAGTCCAACTGGCGCCAGGCTGATCAGGGCATTCTTGCTGATTATCGTCGGCCTGACGGTCACAATCGGCTCCGCGGCGACAGATGCATATCTCCATCGAGGAACAAGTGAGGGAAATGCCGTTGTTTACCGGCAACCCACTGCTCGGGGTCTTGCTACAAACGTCGACCTTCGCGGTATGTCAGACAACGAACTGGCCACGTCGGTCAACTTTCTAAAGACCGGCGACTACTTGTACGTGCGCCAGGAGTTCTCCTGGGCAGCGATCCAACCGTCGCCCAATGTCTTTGAGTGGGCCGACTATCTCCGGATCGTCGCGGCGCTTGACACGGCCGGAATCAAAGTCGTCGCCGTACTGACGGACACTCCGATTTGGGCACGCGCGCCAGCAGATGTCGACGCGTTGGATGCACCCCCACTGAGCGCAGAGTTCTATCAATCGTTTTGTGCCGCGTTACGCGCCGAGTTCCAGACGCTCCAGCTTTTCCAGATTGGTAACAATCTGGATGATCCTGCCTATTGGGGAGGACGGTCGCTCAGCAATATCACCTACCGTTCAATGGTTCAGGCTGCCGCACGAGGTCTGGATGTTGCGGCCACGGACAGCATTCTGGTTGCCGGCGAAGTTGGGCTGAATCGGCACGCTGCGAGAGCAGGGTGCAGATATAGCCAAATTGCAGCAGCTGGTGGCGGACCCGACGTTGCGCGGGTTGCTCAGTGTATTCACGGTGGCTGTTGATGGTGGAGCCAAATCGCCGTACGCGCGGCAGGCCAATGTCGGCACGTCGAATCTTTCACGGGTCATCTTGATTCGCGAGGCAATCGACGACGTGGGTGCAGTTGATGTCCCACTTTGGTTCACACACTTTGGATGGACTGGAAGCCCGGATGAACAGGTTAGCCTGGAGAACCAGGCTAAATTCGTCGATTCCGGTATTCGCCGCGCCAGGACCGAGTGGCCGTGGGTTGGGCTGATTTTCAACTGGACGTATTCAGTGGTTCCAACTGCGCCGGAGACGTCTACCATGTCCTTGATTTTGAACGGGAATCCAACTCCTCTGATGAATGCCATGGTTGCTTTCGCACGTTCCGATTTTGGAAGCAGCATGACCAATGGATTCGCTCCCGCCGACTCGAACGCGTGCACCTATGAAGGGAATTGGCAAGATCAACATCTCGTTGATGGACTCTATCGGACCGTTCGAGATCAGAATGCGACGGTCACATGTCAGTTTTGGGGTACTGGTGTCTCCACCTTTTTCCGTTTCAGTCCCGACGCAGGAACCGCACGGTATGTGATTGATCAACCGTCATTTGACGATCTTGACCCCGATGCGCTTTCCGGAACTGTATTCCTTACGTATCGGGTGTCAGACGCGTTTGAAGCCCCCGTTGCCCTGGTGGGGGGATTGCCGGAAGGGATGCACACAATCACTATCGGAATTGCGGATCCAGGTGAACTCGTCATCGGAGGATTTCTTGTCGAACGGGAGCGTCCGATGATCTGGCCAATTGCGGTTCTGGTGGTTGCGGGTCTCGTGGCGTTGTTCCTCGGTCTCCGTGCGCTGGCATATATCGCAGCAGAACACGCCGGACTTGTCAGTCCGCAATCCAGTCGATCAACCCAACCTCCGATGCCGAGCATGCCCGAGTGGAAACCTGGCCCTCGCTTCAGTCGACAGCGATGACGCTTATGTTTCGGCCCAGGGTACGTATTCACATACTGGCAGTGGCCGCGTTGGTGATCGGTTCACTGGCATTACTTTCCGTACCTGACATCGTAAAAATTGCAGCTTTGGCAATTGCCAGTCTGGTGATCTTGGTGGGAGGACCGAGCACAGCGCTGTTCGTCTCAATCGCCACGATCCCACTATCGACGCAGAGCGTTGCAATTGGCTCGACTATTTGGACTCCGCTTGAACTGTCGCTTGTGGTTTGCGGCCTGGTTGTCGGCTGTTGGGCAGCAGCTGAGCTTTTCCGGTCGACATCTCTGACATCAGTCCGCCAATGGTTGCCTTTGCCGGACGTTCAGGTGCTCGCCGTCACAATTCTGATAGTGGGCGTCCTTTCGATCTGGTGGGTTGCCGAACCTGATTTGCGAGCGGACAGCCTGCGTGCCCTTCGCCGGGTCATCATTGAACCGCTCTTCATTGTTCCGGTTGCGGTCTACGCGGCGCGAACCCGAAACGGGCGGGACGTATCCATATGGATTGGCGTGCCGGCGCTGATCGTCTCTCTGCTCGCGCTTGGACAATTGGTCTCAGGGACGTCGACCGTTGATATCGGAGGCTTCGCTCGCCCGATTGGAACATTCACGCATCCCAATAACCTCGCCTTTTACCTCGAGCGTACGATCTGGTTCGTTCCGGTAGCGGCTATGGTATTCCGTGTAGACCGCCGTCTCGTTTGGCTCTTGACGGCGATCGTACTTGCGGCGAGTCTTGCCAGTCTTTCTCGAGGGTCGGCAATCGCACTGGCGGCCGGAGGGCTCGTATTCGGCTGGTCTGAGATACGACAGCGGATTCGTCTGGTTGCCGGATTGGCTCTTGCCGGTGCCGGAGCAGTCTTCGCGTCTCGATATTTCGCTGAAAGCGGCGAATCGGTCGGATCTCGCGTGGACATCTGGCGATCATCGGTCAACATGATTCAGGATCATCCGTTTACCGGAGTGGGACTCGATCAGTTCTTGGGTCAATACGGAACGAGATACGTCCTTCCACAAGGCTGGGCGGAGCGATACACAAGTCATCCACACAATCTTATTCTGGACTTCTGGCTTTCGCTGGGAATTGCCGGATTGCTCGTACTCTGGTTATTGTGTGAGGCGATCTGGACTCGACTTCGACTTGCCATGACTGAACCGGACTGGACAATTCAGCGCGCGGCAGTCGCGATGCTCGTCGCCGGGCTGATGCATGGGATCGTAGACAACAGCTTCTTCCTGGCCGAGTTGGCTACGCTGACCTGGTTGGGACTCGTTCTCGCTACGTCCAAGAACGACGAGGCGCTACGTGAATAGCCTCGCGGAACTCATTCTGTCGCTGTCCACCATATGGATGCTGGGTGCATCCCTGGTTGGCAGCTTACTCGTGTTTGTCGCGGCAACTCGTGGACAGGCTGCAGCACCAATACTGGTGATGATTTCAGTTCCAGTTCAACGATCAATAGTGCTGGAGATTGGATCAGGTTCCCTCACGGTAACACAAATGCTTCTCTGGGCCTTCCTGGCGGGGGCAACGTTGAGGTTTGCCCAAGGTCGACTCAGATTGCGCGTGGATCTGGTTTCGATCCTCCTATCGTCTCTGGTGCTGATCTATGCAATCTCGATCGTGCAGAGTCAAAATCCTGGAGCCTGGGCAGGGGAAACGTATCGATGGGGAAGCGCCGCGCTGTTCCTGATTGTCGCCCGGTCGTACTTCAGCGCTCATTCGTCCCAATCGGTGCTCTGGATGTTGGTTGGTCTTTGCGCTACCGCCGCCACCTGGGCAGTGGGCCAGATGTTGCTGGACACAGGACCGGCGAGTTTCAACCGGAATGGACTGGCGCGCGCGTACGGTGCCTTTGGCGAACCAAATCCGTTCGCGGCATTCTGCGTTGCCGTGTCACTTCCGGTCATTGCCAGCGTCTTACTTCACACTCGGCTTTCGTTACCTTCACGTCTGATCACAATCTGCGGTGCTGCACTCGGGCTATTTGCCGTGGCCGCTACGCAATCGCGAGGCGCAATACTGGGCATTGGCGCTGGTTGCGCGTTTCTTGCCTTGGTTTGGACGTTCCGGCATCTGCCGGGAATGCGTGTCCCGATTTGGGCTGCGGGCGTGCTCGCAACTGCGATAGCGATTGTGCTCGTAGTGGATCATCGGGTCTGGATGGCTGACTTCTCGAACGTAACTCCAGCTAACTGGGCGAATGCGGAACGACAGGCGCATTGGTCGGCAGCGATCGCAATGATCAAGGAGAATCCGGTTTCCGGAGTGGGTGCGGGTGGATTCAACGACGCTTTTCGCACCTCAACCACAGAATGGCGCTTCCGCATCTCGCAAGGTCATGCGCACAATGCATACTTGCAGGTGGCATCCGAGGCGGGCGTCTTTGCGTTAGTCGCCTATATTGGATTTTTGGCTGCTGTAGTTTCGTCCGTCTGGCGAAGAATGAGGTTGGATTCGTGCGATTGGTTGCGTTGGGGTGTCCTTGCCGTCACTCTCGCCATGATCGTTCATCAGATGTTCGATTATCTGCAAGTTCTGAGCCTTGGAATCCTGTACGGGGGACTTTGGGCGGCGGTACTTGGGGTGCATCAGGTTCACCTGCATGTCGATGAGCACGGCAGCGTCAACTGATCCGATGACTGATCCGATCAATCTCCCACCCGAGTTTGAGGACGCACCCGAACCTATTCAGCGCAGGTTCATGAAGCCGCATACGCTGATCTCCTTTGGAATTGCCGTCCTGATCATTCTATTGATCGTCAATCGACTCGATATCAATGTTTCCGCGGTCTGGGCAAATATCAGGCAAGCAAATCCGTGGTACTTCATGTCGGCTGTGGTGATTTACTACGCGACGTTCGTAGCACGAACATTTCGATGGCGATACATGTTGTCTCAGGCGGGAATCAACGAGGCAAACGGTTATCCCATCCCCTCCAACCCCAGGCTCTTCGAGATTCTCATGCTTTCCTGGTTCGCCAATTGCATCGTCCCGGCAAAACTCGGAGATGGCTACCGAAGCTATCTCCTCAAGCGAGATTGCGGCGCGCCGGTAAGTGCAACGCTGGGAACAATTCTGGCCGAGCGCTTGACAGACCTGAGCGTCCTGTTCATAACCATGACTATCGCAGGCGTCTACGCATTCCACGGCGACCTACCGGAGCGCGTTCAGCAGACCGTGTTGATCGGTGGAGTGTTGATGGTGCTCGCCGGGATCACTCTGCTCGCTTTGTTCCTCGCTCGCGAACGGGTCCAGTCTCTAATCCCACTGCGCTTCGTGCGCCACTATCAGGATTTTCATGGCGCGGTGTTTGCTTGCTTGCGCCAACCGGCGTTTCCGATTGCAGTTAGCCTCGGCATCTGGGCCGCTGACGGGTTGCGGCTGTATCTGGTTGCGAAGTCCCTTGGAGCGGACCTGTCCATCACGCTGACCATATTCGTGGCGTTGATGGCCGCATTGCTCACCACATTACCAATCACTCCGGCAGGGTTGGGGGTTGTTGAAGCTGCGGTAATCGTTGTCTTGAAGCTCGTTGACGTGGACGCAGACTTGGCGAGTTCAATCGCGATCCTGGATCGGGTTATCGGGTACTGGAGCCTGATCCTGGTTGGCCTGATTCTTTATATGGTTCGGCTGCGCCGGGATGTAACTTCGGCGCCCAGATGACGAACCCGAAAAAACTTCTGATCGATGCCAGCGCTGCGGTAAACCAGGGAGCTGGGATTGGCCGTTATAGCCGGGAACTGCTGGCTGCGGCTCTTCCTCAGCTCGCCACGTCCAATGACCTCTCAATTTGGTACGCGCGGAACGACCGAACAGCACCATTTCTCGCTGACTTGCTTGCGTCAATTCCAGAACAGTTGCATTCCAATGTCCATCGTTCCCGATGGTCACGTCGCCGCATTGATCAGTTGGCCAGGCTGCCGATCGAGGTGCCAATGCGTATGATCGGGGCACGGGCTGACTTGGCGTATTCGCCAGATTTCACATTGCCAGGATCAATGCGCGTGCCGTCAATGGTAACTGTGCACGATTTGGCCTTTGAAGTGATACCGACTGCGTACCCTTCTGGATTGCTCTCATACCTTCGGCATGTGGTCCCGATCAACGTCCGTCGGTCGGAAAAGGTCGCCGTAGTTTCCCGTACTACACGCATCGATGTTGTTGAGCGATACAACATCGATGCTGATCGTGTGGTCGTCATTTCCAACGCCGCCGATTCGAGATTTTTCTCGGCGAGTCCGCTCAGCCAGAGCAGGCGAACAGAACTCGGCGTTCCGGATGAGTACGTGCTGACGGTTGGCACGATTGAACCGCGCAAGAACTATCTGAATTTGCTGGCAGCCCAGCAGAAGGCATTCGAATTGACCAGAAGGCCACTCGTAGTGGTTGGTCGATCAGGGTGGCAGAATCGAGACGAAATGCGGCTACTCGCGGAACTGACTGAAAAGGGCGTTGTTGTTCCGCTTCTGAATGCACTGGATAGTGACCTCCCGGGACTCTACGCCGGCGCCGCGTCTGTTGTCTATGTACCGCTGTATGAAGGGTTTGGACTACCGGTTCTTGAGGCCATGGCGTCGGGAGCACCGGTTATCACCAGCGATATCCCCTCAGTCAAGGAAGTCGCTGCGGGGTTCGCGACTATCGTCAATCCGGTCAATCAGGATGAAATCGCTGGTGCGTTGGAATCGGTTGGAGGGGATACACTCGACAACATTCGTGAACGCAGAGACGCAGCTAGCCGGTATTCATGGAGTGAGTCAGGTACTATCCTCGTGGAAACGTTGAACCAAATGGCCGGGTATGGCGCTGGTGGATGACACAGAAGAGGTTCGATACATCCCGCTCGAGGAGATGGACGACGAGACGCGTCGTGAAGTGCTCAAGACACGTCGCGCAATAAAACTGGTCGCCTATGTCTCGATCGGGATGATTGGACTGATGATGATCCTGACACTAGTCGCGGTGATGCTTACCTACGGAGATTGAGGCGCGAAAGGGACACCAGCGTGCTGTCTGAACGTTCTGCACCAATGGATGCTGCAACATTCCGCGCCACCGCGACCGCGATCGAGGAGCAAGTCTCTAATGTCATGGTCGCCCAGGAGCAGGTTGTTCGACACCTGCTGATCAGCGTCCTTGCCGGGGGGCATGCCTTGATCGAAGGTGTGCCGGGGTTAGGAAAAACACGTTTGGTCAAGACGCTGGCGAGCGTGCTGGACCTGGATTTCCATCGCATTCAATTCACACCAGATCTGATGCCAGCGGATATTACTGGCACCAACGTGCTGGTTCAGGATGAGCTCGGCAATCGCCGGTTTGTCTTCCAGCCGGGGCCGGTGTTCGCCAATGTCGTGTTGGCGGATGAGATCAACCGCGCAACACCTAAAACACAGTCCGCCCTTCTGGAAGCTATGCAGGATCGAACGGTGACCGTTGCAGGAACGGAACACTCACTTTCCGATCCCTTTTTCGTGCTGGCGACCCAGAATCCGCTGGAGATGGAAGGCACGTATCCACTCCCCGAGGCACAGCTGGATCGATTTCTGTTCAAACTGATTGTGAACTACCCGGATGCCGATGAGCTGAACGAGATCCTGCGGCGGACGACCACTACATTTGAGCCACACGTCGAGGTAGTCGCTAACGGAGCGACCATTTCAGCGATGAGCCAGCTTGCCCGGGAAATTCCGATTGCAAAACACCTGCTGGATTATGTGGTTCAGCTGACGCTCTCTACCCACCCAGGCACCGACGCTTCAACAAGTGAAGTACGCGATTACGTGCAGGTCGGAGTCAGTCCGCGTGGTGCCCAGGCGATAGTGCTTGGTTCAAAGATCAGAGCATTGCTGGAGAATCGATTGAATGTCGCCTTGGAAGACATTCTCGATATTGCAGTACCTGCGCTTCGCCATAGGTTGATCTTGAACTTCAATGCGATCGCTGATCGGGTGACAGCCGATGACATAATCAGACAACTTCTCGTAAAGATGCCTCAATCAGCGCTGATTTAGATCGTTTCCTCAGAATAGGGCTTGACCCGATAGGCCCCGCGATGGTACATTCCATCGCCGTTGGAGGCGTGGTGTAGTGGCCTAACATGCAGCCCTGTCAAGGCTGAGACCGCGGGTTCGAATCCCGTCGCTTCCGCTCAAGTACGTTGCTTCGGGCCAGTCCCGAGCCAAATGAAATCGGACTGTGGTCATTGCGATCATAGTCCGTTTTTCTTGTCCCCAAAAGTTGTCCGGACTCAAGTGGAATCGCAATTGGTTTCTGGGTACACGAAACACCTGCCCGAGTTCCCCCTGTCGAGCATATGCAAACGATGACCTCGACCAGTTCGCATTGCGCACCATCTTCAGGGCGCTGGCAGGTCGGACAGCGCTAGTCGGCAATGAGTTCCCGGCGAACCTCCACTATGCGGGCGGTAAGAACCAGATCATCGCCTATGAATTCTTTCAGTTCCGCGACAACGTCTTCAGAAGGCGGCAATTGATCTGATCCCGCCAGGAGTACGGAGAGTTCGTTGTCTTCAACATTGACTGCTTCGATCTCGAAATCCGTTCCGGCCAACCAATCCTCTATTACATTGAATGCCCTTGATTCGTTGTTGGTATCAGTCCAGATGTCCTGGCTGTTCGCACGCAGCGGTAGAGCCACCAGAATAACCATAGCGATGATGGCCAGAAATGACGTACGCAGCTCCTTGCGGTCTCGCCCGACGCCCGTCGCCAAACCAGTCAGAATGAAGGTAATCGTGCCTGCGAAGAGAATTGCGGCGAAATTGGTAATAAAGAGAAGCGCCGCCCCTTGTGCCAGTTCCCATTCGCCACCGGCCAACAGGATGCCCACGGCGTTCAGCGGCGGAACCAATGAAATCGCGATTGCCACTCCAGGGAGCGCATCGGCAACGTCTGTTCGACTTAACGCGTACGCACCGGCTCCACCGGACGCCAATGCAACGATCAGATCGAGCAGGCGCGGTGACGTGCGGGCCATCACCTGAACCGATTCGGTGGGATCCCAGCCCATTGGCATGAGCGTTGCCATGATCAATCCGACGGAGATTGAAAGCGTGATTCCCGCCAGTACCAGGATCGCCGACCGGGTCAAGCGGCCGCGAGAACCGATGACCATCGCTACGACTATGCCCATGATGGGAGTCATTAAAGGAGCAACGATCATGGCACCAATGATCGAGGCCACCGAATCGCTCATGAGTCCGCCGGTCGCAATGACCGATGCGAACAGGATGAGCATGACGAATCGAATCAATCTGGAGCGCATCTGAGGCTGCTCAAAGAAGAGCGATTGCTCTATTCTGACAATATCCTCGCGGGCCATACCTGGTTGTTGGCTCAAATCAGTTCCCGTCACCCAGTCTCTAAGCTGAACAAAGCGGCTTCCGAACCAATGATGTCCGTGAATGACACAGAGTGGTTACAGGAGGGGATAGTCGTAGATTCAACCCATGTTTGACTTCTTTGCCGGAGATGCGGCTAACTCCACATTTGGGGCGCATATGCGGATGGTCCCAGGACACGGTTGCCCCTCTGTGTAAACGCTGTACAGAAACGTGGGACGCACCCGCTGAACCGTCGTGGACAGCGGGTGCACGGTTTCACCGCTTAGCTGGTCTGGCCCTCAGCGAGCGCAGCGGCGAGCTGGGCTTCGGCCTCTTCGGTCAGGTTTGTGTGCAGAAGCGTTCCGCCGAACTGCTTCATTTCGGCGGTCACCTTATCGGCGGTTGCCTTGCGAATCAGGAGCAACAATGCCGCACCGCCAACTGGCAACGACGCCGAGAGCTCCTTGGCAAACTTGTCGTCAATTCCGATATCCGTGAGCTTGCCGGAAAGTGCACCAGAAGCAGCACCGATAACGATACCGGCGACTGGGGCAAGAAAGATAAGTCCGATCAACCCGCCCCAGAAAGCACCTGAGGCAGCCCCTGCGGCGGTAAGGTTCAGGCCCTGCTCGAGCTTGATCTTGTCGCCATCCCGCTTGGCGAGAATCACGTCGTTAAGCTCGATCAGTTGTTCCTTCTGCAATCGACCGAGGGTTGCCAAGGCATCTCGGGCTGTTGATTCATCTGGATATGCTACGGCTACCAAAGAACTCAAACTGGATGCTCCTTGCGCAGTCTGCGCGATTAGCGAACGTTTTAACCGTTCGTTACGATCTGCTTCGGTCAACCGTTGACCGTTTTCGGGCCGGCAACACACACGCTCTACCGGGTTACCGGTGCGGGTGACTGACTGCCACACTGGTCCCATGATAGGACGTAGTTTCGGCTATCTACCAACATTTCAGCCGAGACCATTACCAACGGATGCGTGCAACCAGTCGCCACAGCTCCTAGGATCCGATCGCCTTCTGTAACGCCTTTTCACGCAGCAAATCGGTCTCCCGCGCGCGAATCGGATCACGCTCCCGGGTGAGCATGTGCGCTTCGTAAACGTCTTCACCTTTGAGTCGACGGTACGCGAGGCAGATACCTATTGCCGAGAGTGGCACGAAAATCGCATAGAGGACGCTGCTAAACGCGTTGGCGAACTTGACGTTGGTTCCACCAATGATCAGCATGATCACGCCAATGAGCGGCCCCGGAACCAGTCCCAGAATCTGGAATGCCAGCGTCAACATGAACGTGTGGATCCACTTACCTTTGCTAATTCGCCAACTTACGCGGAGTGGTTCGGTTTTTCCGGTCACGTCATCGAGAAGGATTGCGTGTGAGAAGAACTGGAAACGGACCACAGCGTAAATCGCTAGCGGAATCAGGAAGATCGTCCACGATAGCGCAACGATCATGACGAAGAGAATAACGACGGATGGGATCAAATCGGAAAGACGGGACAGCCCGCCAAGCAAACTCCTCCAAACACCCGGCTTTACCCCCTCATGGATCTCTCGCATCGCGAAAATGATCGCCGGCGTCACGATCAGAATGATGGCGATTTGCTGGAATACGAGAACAAACAAGGATGAGGCAAGACTGCCAGCATCCGACCCGTCAAAGAACTGGTTCATCCAGCTCAGCGGCGGGATTTCATCCGCCCAAACACGGAACCCGTTGAAAAGCAATCCAATCGGGATTGCCATCGCTCCGATACCAAGGAACGTGCGCAGTTCATTGCCATAAACATCCAGCGCCTCCATGAAAAATGGCCATACACGCCAGATCGCAATACCGATCAATCCGAGAATGCCGAAGAAGACCACTGACGTCGACCACGGCTTCGAACCGAACATGACCAGTGCACGAGAGCCCTTTTCAGAGAGCGTGCAAAACAGGTCGGTGGTATTGACACCCAGCGTGTTCGAGCTTGGGACAGTGAGCGTATCTGGTCGCCAGTCACCAAATCCCTTTGCCGGGTTGTTCCACTTGACACCGACATTTGGCCCACCTGGCCCATTGAACATTGCCATCTGCCGTTCGCCCCATCGTCCCTCGAAATAGGTCCAGGCGAAGGGGCCATCTGGGTCGGCCAGATCGGGAACGAGGATGACGGTTGGTCGAACTTCAGTGCTCGGTCCTGTTGTGTTGTCGCACCCGAACGCGGTGCCGTTCTCGCCCCAGCCGATCATCATGGCGGAGGAGTAATAGGTGGCATGCGAACCGGCACTCAAGTAGGCAATTGGGTGATCGCCGTCACGTTTGAGCTTCTTGTCGTCCCAATCTGCCTCTTCCCCACCCCCATGCTGGGCATAGCCGACCCAGGATGGAGTCAGATTGCGCGCCTCCTCAGGTGTTTCGGCGTCAAACGCGATCGCGAGCATTTCCCAGTCGGATTCGTGCGTATCGTTCCAGTCGTTGAAGTAGAAGTAGTACCAATACTCCAGGTACAGTCGATGTTCCGATGGCGAGTAGACAAATTTGGCATAGACCGACGGTTCAAGTCCCAGCTCAGCAGCTTTCGCCTTGAAATACTGTTCGTAGGTACATCCTGGATTACGCGGGTCACCCTTGAAATCGAGATACGACTCCGGACCAGCATTGACAAGATCCGCTGCCTCAGGACCGACCTTGATAACCGGGTCAGAGCTTGCTTTCCCGGTGCCGACGGCCTTGAGCGTGACGTCCGGGTTGCCCCAGATCCAGTCGACGGACGTCGGGAAGAAACCTTCACCCTTGTAGTCGCAGTTTGATTTCTGTTGCCGTAGCATCAGGATCGGGGAGTACTTCTCGGCAAGCTGTTGGGCCGCAGAGTCCTGGGCCGATACCGATCTCGTCTGAATCAGCCCCACCAAAAGCATGGTGACAAATGCAAGCAACATTCCGCCGCTGAAGACAGTGACGACCCGATGCTGACCTGGCCTCATCATTGATCCCCCACTAACACCGTATCTACAGATATCCGTTTCAAAGCAACAGCCGCTCGTCAGTACATGAACGCGACGGCGACTGTTGCAAATTGTTTGACTTTGCGTAGCAGCCCAGGGTTAGTTGCGAAGGCGGCGGCGCAACTTGGCAATGTTCCACTGTCCAAGGAACGAGAAGGCAAAGACAATTGCGAACATCACCAGCAGGCTCTTGCGTGAGTACTGGTTGCTCGCGTCTGTCGCATCAATGCCGAACGTCGACTGGAACAGGACCACAAATCCGTAGACCGCCATGAACGCAGCAACTGCGGAGGTACCCAATGGAATGATCATGGTGCCGAGTTTGGGCCCGAAAGAATCCTGCGCCACCTGTCCCTGCCAGAACCAGAACGGTAAGTAGCCAGCTGTTCTCGCCGGAATTCAGCCCAATCAGCGACGCGACTATCAGACCTGCCACTGCGCCGAGTGCCCCTCCGGCCACGTACAGACCGAAATTGAAGAGCGTGTACAACAGCAATGCGCCGATTCCGCCGGCTGCCAGGCTCAGGAGTATTTGCAGTCCCTGGGTTTGCCCGTCAAGGATCAAATAGAGGGCTGTGAAACCGACCAGAAAGCCGATCATGGCCAGTACAAAGCGGAACAGCAGTTCGCCGTAAACACCGATAAATACGCCGCCGCCAATTAGCGCCAGCCCCCAGACCAAATCTCCTGTGCTCATCCCGTTCCCCTAATCTGACTCGCAATCAGACCTGCCAAGCAGATGATCAAAATCGTCCAGTTCGCTCCCGAATGCATTGCAAACTATGCAGTTGGAAAGACCGCTGGCCGATCTGAACTCTGAGCACCCTGATTTTCGAAAAACACGCTCACGTGCAAGCATAGTGGCAATCAGACCGCTTGATAATCCAGCCTGACTGGCCCGAGTGCCAGTAAATAGAGAAGGCACCGGAACAGTCATTCGCTTGTAGCGAACCGCACCGGCGCCCTGCAATGTCATCGTCTCCGGAAACTATCCGAGGATCAACATCTTCTGACGATCAAATTCTTCCTGGGTGAGCACACCAGCGTCCTTGAGAGCGGCCAACTGCTGGAGCTGCGCCATCGCTTCCGGTGACAGTCCTCCGGCGGTGGGAGCCGGAGCAATTGCCGCTGCCACTTGCTGGCTCTGCATCGCATTGAGTTGAGCTTGCATTTCCATTTGTTGCTGTTGTGCTGCCGCCGCATTTTGCTGGGCCGCGGCCTTCTGGTGCTGCTTCCCTGAAACACTGCCTGCTACCGCGGTCGCTGTGCCGGCGATAACCGCCGTGCGAGCCATTGTTCCGACCAAGCCTGGTCCTCGTCGTCGTCGCATTGTTTTCTCCTTCTAAAGGTACTGAACGCTATGCCGTTTCCAGCGTTCGAACAAGTTCCTCAATTACGACTCGCGGAATTCTCTCATTGAGAATGAATTCGCCACCCGAGTTCTTGACTGCCTCGACAAAATCACTGGCCCAGACGTTCTCGAACATCAGCAAGCCGGCGCTCGAGTTTGGCTCGAGTTGATCGCCAAATACAATGAAGTCCTCGTCCGAAATCAAACCGCCCTGTTCAGCAACGATTGCTCCGAATGCCTCAGGCAGATCGCCAACCTCCAGGGCCTCGATATTGCCGTCTTCGTCCTTGATCACGAATGCAAAATCGACAATCCGGATGATGCCTCCGGAGACCAGGCGCTCAAGGGCAGGAATGATGCCGCCATTGAATTCGTTACCCGGGAAATGCGCAACGACCAATTCAATCGGACCGTAAGCCATGTCCGTCCTCCTTCTCGAAAAATCAGAACTCGGGAACACCCCGAATTGCAGACGCTACATTAACCGACGCAGGTATTGCGTTCCTTCGTCATGTGGTTCCTGATAAATCAAACAGGGCCCTTCAGGAGCCGCGAATCGATTTGGGTTGACGACGCGTGTAGTGCGCCGTGCGGCACTGACAATACGGCGAGAGTAACGCCGTATGGCAGTGGTCTCAAATGGCGCATTTCCGAACCATTCACCTGCTCGCCCGCGCCGAACGCATGTCTGGCGCACGGACATGAATATAATGGTGTTGCTGACGATACATTAGTCGGTCGCTGAGGTATGCGGACCTCGAGTCGAACTGACCGCATTTGCCACCAACACCCGGAGGATGAGCCATGGAATGGTTTCTTGGATTCCTGATTTTCACGTTGTATTTCATGTGTCTCTTCACCGTTTGTTCAATCACATTCCGGCGGGGGTATACCTTCCTTGGAATCATGGGAATCTTCCTGCCGATTCTTTGGGTAATCGGCGCATTCCTTCCAGCCAAACCCGGCTCTCAGGAAGACATCATGAACCGAACTGGCGCAAACCAGAACATGCGGAACATGACCGCCTGAGACCTTCAGGATCGTTTCAGGCTGGAGTAACTAATCATGGAAACTAAAGTCAAAGGCTACGCAAGTTCAACGGCTCCCTGGAGACGGGGAGCACCCTGGTATCTCGTGATTGCAGAAGGGGTCGCGCTTCTCGCCGTTGGTATCTACTCGTTGATTGCGCCGGAGAGCGCTCAGAAAACGGTCTTCGCTGTCTTCGGTTTGATTCTGGCCGGTAACGGATTGTCAGGCGCGTTCTCGGCATTCAAGGATGAGCCCAGCAAGCGAACCGCGTACCACGGCTTCAGGGGTGGAATTGGGCTATCGCTCGGTCTCCTCGCCCTGGTTGCTCGCTTCAGCGACTCATTTACCGGCGATACCGCGCGTCTCATTCTCGCGTTCGGCTATTTGCTCGTCGGAATTGTCAGTTTGGTCGCACTGGTTGTTGCGCGAGCGGACCGGAAGTTCCCGCTTGCTTCGCTCGCCGTCAACATGGCGTTGATTGTGATTGCGCTTGTCTTCTTCACCGGATCATCCGGAGACAGCTCACGCATCACCCTGATCGGCTGGATTTCAATCGTTGTCGGATTGCTCTTGCTGGCATTCGGGTATTACCTGAAAACCAAGCCAGCGGCAGCAGCCGGTGAGGGTTCGGCCACCAGCCCGTCATCATCCAGAGTGGAGACCAAAGTGGTTGAGGTGGCTCCAGTTGTAGATGCTCCGACCGACCCAAGCACTGGGACGGACCTCCCGGGCTAAGCCAAAAGCTTGTCCTTTGAAAGAGCGTCCCGGTCAGTCTATCGACCGGGACGCTCTTTTCGTTCAACCCAAAGGTTGCTGGAATCTCGATTCGACTAGTCGATTTCGAAGATCGTCTCGACTTCGACCGGGACATCGCCAGGCAAGGCCTGCATCCCGACGGCCGAACGTGCATGTCGTCCGCGTTCACCGAGCACTTCATAAAGAAGCTCGGAGAAGCCGTGCATTACCTTCGGCGTGTCTACAAAACCTGGAGCGCAGTTGACCATGCCCAGGACTTTGACGACTTGCTTGATCCGACCAAGATCGCCACCCAGCACATACTTCGCCATCTCGAGCTGGACGACCGCGACTTCCCGGGCAGCCTTGTAGCCCTCTTCGACGCTATAGGTATCGCCAACCCTGCCAACCCAGGTTGTACCAAACCGGTTTGGCGGCGTCGCTCCAGACAGGAACAACAGGTTGCCAACGATCTTTCCTGCCACCATCGCGGGTGGATACGGCTTGGGGTCTTCCAGGGTATATCCGAGTTCCGCAAGCTTTTCTTCAGGGGTCATGGTTTTCTCCAAACATAACGAACCGGAATGCCGTTAAACACTATGCATTATTCCTGAGTTTGATCGACGCTGCTTGCTCCACTCGTCAGACCAGCGGGAACCTTCCGGCGAAGTAGAGCGTTATGACGGTGATTGACCCGAACGTCGGTTACCGGTTAGAACTTGAGGCAACCGGTGATTTGTTCACCCTATTGACTGTATCGGCGACAATGTACGTACACTTTGAAGACCTTTGCATTGGCGGTATTGAAGAGGCAGGATCATGAAACGAAGAACACTCCTTCAGTCGGCAACAGCGCTCGCGGCATTCGGCGCTTTCGCAAAACTGGAGCCCGGAGTTGCGCAGGACGCTACGCCGGATTCGGCTACGCCCGAAACGACAACTGGCATTCCTCCAATTCGCTGGGCACTTGCATCAATTGATTCAGGTGAAGATTCCCTGGTCCCAGACAATGCAAACAATTTCACGCTGCAATTCGGACCTGACGGACGAGTGGGCATCAAAGCGGATTGCAATGCTGCGGGCGGTTCGTACGCTCTTGAGGGCGAGTCCATCGCAATCACTGACGTCTTTTCAACCATGGCGTTCTGCGGCGACGATTCACTTGATCAGGATTTCCTGGCCGCAATTCAGACGGCAACAACCTTTTCGATCAGCCGGGATCCTGGAGATCAGCTTGCGTTAAATCTAGACACAGACGGGTCGCGTGTGCTGCTCAACCCGACACTTCCGGGAGTCGTCTGGGAGTGGCAGGAGTTCCTCGGCGGCGATGGCACAACGATCACTCCAAATGCGCCCGAGCGGTACACCATCGAATTTCTTGAGGATGGCAGTGTTCAGGTGGTTGCTGATTGCAACACTGGGCGCGGGGACGCAGTTCTCGACGGGAGTGCGATTGACCTCACGGTAGCCACTACAAAGAAGATGTGTGCCGATGACTCATTCTTCAACGATTACATGCGTGTTTTGGACGAAGCATCAGAGTGGATCATCGCCGGAGGGGACCTCTATCTCAACCTTCCGCTGGATTCAGGTGGAGCTCGATTCAAGGCAATCTATACGTCTCCGGATGACGCGGCCACGCCGGAGTCCTGATTCAATTCTCGAAGCTATCCAGTGCAATTTGACCGGGCGTTACTCGCGCCCGGTTTCCTGTTTGCTGGCGTAGGCCAAAGCTGTCCGAGCTTGCCTAACCAGAAACGTCAGCACCGCGACGTAAATGGACAACTCAGCGGCACCGCCCATTTCTGCTGGACCTGCGGCGAAAACCACCCCACCAACAAGGACCACAAGCAACAGGAGGCTGATTAGCCAGGAATCTCTCGATTGATCCTTGGACGGAGTAAACCTGCCTAACTGCACGACCATAGCAGCGAATATCAGGCAAATAGCGAGGATTGCAATTCCGTTGTGCATTCGCCCCTCGCGATTGTGGGGTACTCCCGAAACCTCACTGTGATCCCTAAACCAACCCGACAGCGCGACTGCGAATCCAAACCCGGTAACAAGGTACGCAGAGGCACGATTTCGATCAGAATAGACTCGTATCAGTCCAAATCCGAAAAGCGAAACACTCAGTCCGAAAATGAACATTGAGAAGCGCATCAGGTTTGCGCGAGGTGCATCCTGTGCGGCCAGGTCGCTGAACGTGTCAGAAACCAGCTTGTGGTCAGAAGCGAGCCCTATCGCCGTCAGACCGAGGCAAATTATCATGACTGGACTGGCAATACCCAACCATAGCAATGCCTTGGTGACTCGCTGGTGTGCGGACAGTGGACTCTTGGGGGCCGGAGAGGCGCTCAAATGAATGGGCTGCACTGATGGATCGTCCAGGTGAATTTGGCAGATATCAAGGCGATTCCAGCGGCACTGGCACATTGAGCGAGTGACTCGACCGTGCCGCTGTCGATTCGCTCAAAGCGGGTCGGAACGGTTCCAGGATCGCCAGAAGGAGCACGGCAACTATTGAGCCGGCGGTATCGGAAATCAGATCGTAAATTGTGTCTTTTGCCCCAGCATGCCGTCCTGTGTCGAAGAGCGCGTCTCCCCATAGCTCGTAAAATTCCCACAGGCTACCAAACGACAGCGAAACAGCGAACGCAAGGCACATCCGCTGGGGGCGGGACAGGGACAGCGCGCCTCTCGCCTTGAGCGCGTACAAGATTTCATATGCGGTCGCTGCAAGCAGCAACCCGCCCAGGAAGTGCGTGATCTTGTCAAAAATCTGGTACTTGTCATAAAAGTCGGCGGCTGTGCCAAGCGTATCTGCATACGCCATAACCACAACAAAAACATGCGTAAGAGGGGACAGGCCACCTTCGTCCCTGAACTGCTGACTCAGCCAGCCGACAAGGAAGAGAGTTGCTGCCATCTGAAAGACCATGTAGCCCCAATAGCTGGTGAAGCCGGGGTTCATGAGCTGAGCAATTACCAGGAATGCGAGCAAGAGCGCGATAGCGCCCGCTGAAAATATTGCCCAGGGGTTTGCCAGCACGCTCGCAAACATTGATTCGTGCACCCGGACATCATTGGGTGACATCCAGGTAGTCCACCAGTGTTTGATTTCATCCCAGTGAACCAGAACGAGTACGGGAACCAGTGTGACCAGAATGCCGAACACGCCGTCCGCCCAATAGTTATGACCGATCGCAGTCACTGCTATCCAGATCAAAACTCCCGGTACCCAGAACACCGATCGCCAGTGAACGTCTCGACTCCTGGTGTAGAGAACGTAGCCAACCAGGAAGAGCCATCCCACGTGCAAACTGGGCACTGCAGCGAGCGCATTCGCAGTCCCGACAGTAACCCCACTCGATCCAGGGACGTCAAGAACTCTGGCCCCGGGAACGAGAGATGGGCTTGCTACCGGATAGAGCCAAAACGTAACGACCGCCAGAAGAGCGGAAACGACCAGTGCATTTCGCAACGCGCAGTAGGACCGAACGTTGGTGACAAACAGCCAGAAGAGGCTGGCGAGGATAACCGGCACGAAGAGGGTTGAGTAGATCGCATTTACGGCATCGATCAACAGGTCACTTCGGAGCACGAGGCGCTGTAACGCTGGCTCAAAATTCATCCCCAGTCGCTGTTCGAGTTCCAGGACACGTCTGCTGTTCGATATCGCCAGTTCAGCATCGCCGATTACCGCCGACCTGCCGACTTCGAACAAAATGAGGCTGGAAAGAACGAAAATCGCCTGTCTGAGGACTACTCCGGCATTGTGCAGCGTTTTCTTGTCTTGATTGGTTCGGGTCAGTCCTAATCCGACCAGAATCAGAGCTAATGACACTGCAACGAAAACGTCAGTCCCATAGCTAACAACAACCGTAATTGCGCCGGCCACCGCCACCGGGACACCCGCCGCGGTTCGAAGAACCACGAACACAACCAATAGCAGGACCGCCCATGCGAGCCATTCAGTTGTCGCCGAAGGCAAATCGAGCACTCGCCATTGAAGTGTCATCGCGCCCTCCTCACAGCCGAGCTGATGCTGTCTGTCCTGTGAAAAGCTCGAAGTCAGTCTGGGCTCCGTTGCTATCCTGGACGTGTGCGATTTTCGGAGTCTATTCCATTTGCAGGCGATGTGCGTTCACTCTGTTCTCCATCCCTCTTTTGGTAAACGTGTGGAGGAAATCAGCACATTACGTTCTCGAATCCGTGGTGGCCTACGGGTCCGGTGCAGATGCACTATCAATTTTCCCTCAGTCGTGCATATACGTATAAATAGATACGGGGCAATTAATTGCGTACATTTGGGCATATTCGGGAAGCGAGACAACGTTGAATTTCTCTGTCAAGCAGGATCGTTGGGACGACTCCGCTCGTGAGTACGATGCCGTGCTGTTCTTGTCGTTCGGTGGACCCGAGGGACCGGAAGACGTCATTCCCTTTCTCGAGAATGTCACTCGGGGCAGGGGAATCCCAAGGGAACGATTGGATGAGGTCTCCCACCATTACCTTCACTTTGGAGGCGTTAGTCCGATCAACCAGCAGAACCGTGATTTGATCGAAGCATTACGTTCGGAACTGCTTGCCCACCAGATAGAGCTCCCGATCTACTTCGGCAATCGCAACTGGAATCCATTTCTTAAGGACACGATCCTCAAAATGATGGACGCCGGTGTGGAGCGATGCCTTGTATTCGTAACCTCTGCCATGAGTTCTTATTCGGGATGCCGGCAGTATCGAGAGGACATCGCAAGAGCTGTCGAAGAAATCGGAAATTGTGAGATCACGTTCGACAAGATTCGCGTGTTTTACAACCATCCTGGGTTCGTCGGCCCAGTGACGGACCTGCTGCAACAGGCCGTGTCAAACAAGTCAGAGACAGACACAGCGGCTACCGCCTTCCTATTCTCCGCGCATAGCATTCCGGAATCAATGGCCCGCAAGAGTGCATACGAAGTCCAGCTCCGGGAGGCCAGCCGTCTGGTTGCTGAAGCGGCCGGCCTACCATCGTTCGAGATCGTATTCCAAAGCCGAAGTGGGTCTCCACTCACGCCATGGCTTGAACCCGACGTCCTCGACGTGATCAGGGAACGTCGTGCGCAGGGAATCAGGCGGATTGTGATCGTGCCGATTGGTTTCATTTCAGATCACATGGAAGTGCTTTTCGATCTGGACACCGAGGCGGCGGAGTTGTGTGCTGAACTCGGGCTCGAATTGATTCGAGTACCCACAGTGGGAACGCATCCACAGTTCGTTGGCATGATTAGAGAACTAATCGAGGAACGGATGTCAGACAATCCGGTTCGTGCCGCGCTCGGAGAACGTGGTCCCAATCACGATTTTTGTCCACTCGAATGCTGTCTGATCGGAAGTACAGGACGACCCGCGACCGCCTGATCGATCAATCTCCAGCGCGAGTGCCTACTTGCAACGCAAGAATGGATAAGCGGGGTGGGGTGCCAATCACCCGGGTCGCTGGGTGTCAACGATTCTGGTGTCCAAACCACCAGAAGCTTCGCCAAGACATAAGTTGCGCGGGACACTACAATCCCCTGCGCTGATGTACATCGTGGTATCCGGAAAGAGAGCTCGTTTCGATGTTGGTGGTTATGAACGACGGTGCGACTCCGGATGCAATCCAGGCGGTCCGTAATCGGGCGAATGAGCTAGGGCTTGAATCTGCGGTCTATGCGAACACGGGGCCCGCTATCGTTGTGTTGACTGGGCCATATGCCAGTATTGCAACCTCCGACTTCCGCTCCATCGACGGCGTGTTCGATGTTCAGGCGGCAGAATCAGAAGATGCACCGATTACCAGTAACCTGCGCATTGCCGGAATTCGACCCTTGGTCCCACCCGCAATCCTGATGGAGCAATTGCCACTTCCTGCAGAGGGTGCCCGGTTCGTGCAATCTACTCGCCAGCAGCTTCAGGCAATCCTGAACGGGCAAGATGATCGATTGACCGTAGTGGTTGGTCCATGCTCAGTCCATGATGTTGAACAGGGACTTGAGTACGCAAGCTTGCTGAAACCGCTAGCGGATGAGCTTTCCGACGACCTTCAGTTCGTAATGCGAGTCTACTTCGAGAAGCCCAGGACAACGGTCGGCTGGAAGGGCCTCATCAACGATCCACATCTCAACGGCTCGTATGCTGTCAATGAAGGACTGGCGCAAGCGAGAAAGCTTCTGCTCGACGTCATTGCACTAGGATTACCGGCCGGTTGCGAATTCCTCGATCCGATCACCCCTCAATTTATTGCTGATCTGGTGACATGGGGTGCGATCGGTGCCAGAACAACTGAAAGCCAGGTGCACCGAAACCTGACGTCTGGCCTGTCGATGCCGGTTGGCTTCAAGAACGGCACTGGCGGAGACATTCAGATCGCGGTCGATGCGATGAACGCTGCTGCTCATCCTCATCAGTTCATGAGTGTCATGGAGCAAGGCGTCGCGGCAATTGTTGTGACTCGAGGAAATCTGGACACGCATGTCATTCTTCGTGGGGGCGTCACTGGTCCCAATTACGACGCAGACAGTGTCCACAAGGTGTTGCTTGATCTCGACAAGAGCAACATGCCACGGCGAATCATGATCGACGCCAGTCACGGCAACAGCCACAAGGATTACCGCAAGCAACCCGACGTAGTTGCATCAGTAGCGGAGCAGGTTGCGGCCGGCCAACGCGGGATCATTGGAGTGATGCTCGAAAGCTTCGTCGTCGACGGTGCCCAGAAGTTCTCTACACGGGAGACGCTGGTTCGCGGACAGAGCATCACCGATTCATGCATGGGTTGGGACATGACTGTGCCGGTACTCCACCAGCTGGCCGCCGCAGTACGCGCTCGCCGTAGTCACGCGTAGTCCAGCCATCGAAGCTGAGGAAAACACTGCATCAATAGAAGCGAATTGGGCCGAAGGAATTTCCTTCGGCCCATTGTTACGAATCTCGACGGCTTGACTAATCGACTACTGGGCCACTCGACTCGAAAAATCGATCGCGCAGGAGACGCCGGTACCCTTCAGTCCACAATAACCGTTCGGAACCTTGTGCAGATACTGCTGGTGGTAGTCCTCAGCAAAGTAGAAGATCGGAACCGGGGCAATCTCGGTCGTGATCTCACCCTTGCCTCGAGCTGAGAGTGCGTCCTGGTAGGTGGACGTCACCGTACGAGCAACCTCATCCTGGTCACCAGAAACATAGATCGCTGACCTGTACTGCGTGCCGACATCATTCTGCTGCCGCATACCCTGGGTCGGATCGTGCGCTTCGTAGAAGACCTTCAGCAGCGCCTCGTACGAAATCCTGGCTGGGTCGAACGCGACCAGCACTGCCTCAGTGTGGCCAGTCTTGCCGCTGCACACTTCCTCGTACGTCGGGTTCGGCGTGAATCCGCCAGCGTATCCTACGGCTGTCGAATAGACCCCCTCCAGTTCCCAGAAGAGCCGCTCGGCTCCCCAGAAACAGCCCAGGCCGAAAACGGCCGTTTCGATTCCGGCAGGGAATGGGGGCTGTATTGGCGTGCCAAGCACGGCATGGCGATTCCCAATTGCGTATCCGGGCCGCTCTCGACCTGGGAGCGCATCCTCGGGTGTGATCATCTTGGTCTTGTCGGACTTGAAGAGAAGCATTGTTTCTCCTTGCCTCTTCCGGGGACTGCGTACGGTCGTAAACTGTATGCATGGTAACCCGGGATATGAAAGACTGGGTCTGTTTATTGACCTCAACTCTATAACGAAGGGACGTTTCGCATGGATGCCACGAAGACGATTACTGGATACGACTACGCCATGACCCTGGACGAGTACGGTCCGATCAGTGCCAGCATCGGTACCGCGCTCGATGGTCCGATGAGTCACCGCGGAACGATTTTCTTCGCGAGTGCAGACGAGAGCGTGCATTGCGGACTCTGGGAAGTCGATGCCGGTCGCTTCTCATGCGCGTTTGATGGTGAAGGCGAGATGGTCCATGTCGTCAAGGGCAGAATCATTGCGACCACTGATGACGGCGAAGTGACCGAACTGGGCGAAGGCGACATCTACACCTTCAAGCCAGGCTGGACGGGGATCTGGGAAATGCCCACCCCCATGCGCAAGTTCTTCACGACGTTCAAGGCGTAACGGTCGATCCCAACCTGGCCCGTTTTCACGATTTTGTTTGGGTGATAGGATGGGAAACATGGAAAAGATCGCAGTCAGCACATTACATGAGAATACCGACGAGATCGTGGCTCGTGCCAAGGCAGGGGAGGTTATTACGATCGTCGTTGACGGTCGACCTGTGGTTCAGATTGGACCGCGAGTCGGCGAAAGGTAGCATGATTCGTTGGTAGATGCTGGATTGGTTACTCCGGCGACTCGGTCGATTCGTGATTGGATTACTCCGGAAGGTCCAGTGTCAACTCGGCTTTCGGATGAACTCCGTCGTGCACGTGACGAAGATCGCTTCTGAGTTGGCAATCTATTGTTGATTCCTCGGCGCTCGTCAAGTTACTGGTCCTGAGCCGAATCCGTTGCTTTCGTTGATTGGATCACCGAACGGTCGAGTGATTTAGTTACCAGTGCCTTGACTCGGCTGGAATTGATTCGCGCTTTCAAACGTGCGGGCATGGCTACTGAGTGTCAGGTTGATGCGCTTCTGGAGTCATGTCGAGTTTTGGATCTTTCAGATAGCGTTTTGAGGCTGGCCAGCTCGCTGGATCCCGGCCACATTGCGCTCGTTGGATGCTATTCACCTTGCTACAGCACTTCGTTTGAGTTCCGGTGAGAATAACAGTGGTGGTGACATATGACCACCGGTTTGCAGACGCGTGTGCGCTGCACGGTCTTGCCGTGATTGCCCCCAACTGATCAGGACGTTTCTCTGCTTCCCAAAATAGAACAAGTGTTCTATACTCTTCTGAAGTAACAGGTGTGTTTGCTCGGGGGAATACCAGCAGCATACCTGTTGCCATTTGATAGAACAAGTGTTCCGAATTGTCACACCACCGGGAGGCCCTATGCCACTCGCTTGCCTGCTTATCCCACACTTCGCCCTCCGCCTTGCCGTGCTCGATAATCCCGCCCTCGATGGCTTACCCCTTGTCCTGACTGCTCCGTCCATGACCCGGCCGCTCGTCGCCGATGCCTCCCCGGAAGCCCAGGAACGCGGCATTCGGGTCGGTATGCCCCTCCGCGAGGTCAATGCCCTTTGCCCACAAGCCGTCTTCGTCCCATCCAACCCGGTTCGTGATTCGCTCGCCTTCGAACAAATCCTGACTGGGCTCGAATCGGTCAGCCCGGCCCTGGAACCGGTTGAGCCGGGTCGTTGCTATGTCGATATCAGTGGTCTGGAACGTCACTATCAGGATGCACAGGCCATTGCCGAAGCCCTGCTGCGCGCCGTCTCGCCGATTCTCCGGCCTCGCGCTGGTCTTGGTCACACCCGGTTCACCGCCTGGGTCGCTGCCCGGATGGCCAATCCCGGTACAGTGCTGGAGATACGCGCTGAGGATGCCCTGGATACGCTCGGGCCGCTGCCATCCTCCTGGTTGCCGCTCGATCCGAAGATGCTCGTCAAGCTGGATCGCCTTGGGTTTACGCAGCCTGGCCGAGATTCGCGCCATTCCCGCATCCGCCATGCAGGCCCGGTTCGGTCCAGCCGGTCGGGATGCCCATGCGTTTGCCTCGGCCACCGATGAGGCAACGGTCTATCCCCGCGCCATCGTCGAAGCGGTGCGGGAGGAGTTCCGCCTGCCTGCTCCCATGGCCAGCCGGGACATGCTGATGCTTGCCATTCGCCAGATCGTCATCCGTGCCTTCAATCGCCCCGCCCTCAAAAATCGCCAGATCCGGCAAGCCCGCATCCGGATCATGATCGAAGGAGGCCAATCGTGGGAGCGGGAGATGACCTTCAGCGAACCGGTTGGGGCACCGCGTCTGATCGAAACCCTGCGCAGCCGGTTGCAGGCGATCGAATTGCCCGGTCCGGCTGAAATCATCCACCTCGATCTGATCGGGATCGTCAGCGAAATTGCCACCCAGGAGATGATCCCGCTGCTCCGTCCAAAGCAGGATCGCCCGCTTATCGAAGCCGCTCGTCAATTGAAACAGCGTTATGGGGAATCCCCGCTTGCCCACGTTGTGGAGGTAGAGCCATGGTCGCGCATTCCGGAACGCCGATTCGCCCTGATCAGTTACGACCCCTGAACCAGCCCCGGCAATGCCGGGTGACAACCGAACGCGGTGTCCCGACCGAAATTGTCGAAGGCAATCGCCATTACCCCGTTGAGCGTGTTCAGGATCGCTGGCAAATCAACGATGAGTGGTGGCGTTCCCCGATCGAGCGGCACTACTTCGAACTGGTGATGGGTGATGGCCGGATCCGCACCATTTATCACGATCGTGTCCACAATCAGTGGTTCGAGCAGCAGGGATGAGCGCCTATACCGAGCTCCACCTGCACACATCCTTCTCCTTCCTGGACGGCGCATCCCAACCAGAGGAACTGATCGGGCGAGCCGTCGATCTCGGGATGGATGCCCTCGCCGTGACCGATCACAACGGTCTCTACGGTGCAATGGAATTCGCCCAGCTCGCCAACGATGCCGGAGTCCGCCCGATCACCGGCGCGGAAGTCACGCTGCTCGATGGATCGCACATAACCCTGCTGGCCGAGACCAAAACCGGGTACGCCAATCTCTGCCGGATTCTGACCGAGGCGCATCAGTTACGGGATCCCAATCCACCCTCCGGTCGCCTTGCCATCCCGTTTCCGCTCCGGACCGTCGGGGTATCCCGACCGGCCCAACGCTCCGAGGGGCCGGATCCACGCCTCGAACCAGAGCTGCTCGGTGTTTTTGGTGAGGGAATTATTCTGCTCACCGGTTGTCGTGAAGGGCGAATCAGTCAGTTGATCGATGTCGGCCAGTTCAAGGATGCCGAACAGGTGCTGCGCCAGTACATCGATTTGCTGGGGCGGGATCAGGTCTTTGTCGAGCTGCAGCACAACCTGGTGATCGGCGATACCCGCCGGGTCGAGCATCTGGTCAAGCTGGCTGATCACGTCGGGGTGCCCTATGTCGCGACTGGCAATGTCCACTATCACGTGGCCGAGCGCCATCGACTGAACGATGTCATGGTCGCCATTCACCACACCAAAACGCTGGATGGCTGTCATCGTGAGCGCCGTCCGAACGATCAGTTCTATCTCCGGTCCGCTCGCGAGATGGGGGAGCGGTTCGCCAATTACCCGGCTGCCCTGGAGAACACCCAGTTCATTTCTGAACGCTGCGCTGCCTTCAACCTCGGCAAGGACCTCGACTATCGCTTCCCGGATTACCCGACCGGCACCGACGAGACGCCGGATGATGTCCTCCGCCAGGTGTGCATCACTGCCATCCAGCATCGGTATCAGCCGCACGAGTTCGAGATCGCCGAGCATCGCCTGGATGAAGAACTGCGAATCATCACCAATCACAAGCTGGCCGGCTTCTTTCTGCTCTATCGGGATCTGCTCGAAATGGCTCGTGAGGTAGCAATCGAGGTCCGCGGCGATGGACCCGGCCGCAAGTTCGGCAACCTGCCACCGGGTCGGGGCGGGGATCATCGGTCAGCTCGATCGTCTGCTATCTGATCGGTCTTTCCCACGTCGATCCACTCAAGCACAACCTGCTCTTCGGTCGCTTCCTGAACGACGAATTGCACTCGATTCCCGATATCGATCTCGACTTCCCCCGCGAAATCCGCGAAATCCTGATCGAGCGGGTTTACGAGCGGTACGGGCATGATCGGGCCGCGCTGGTCTGCGCCTTCTCGACCTACAAGTTACGCAGTGCCGTTCGCGATATCGGCAAAACGCTCGGCATCCCGCTCACCGATCTGGACAAGATCGCCAAACTCAGCGATCGCCACGGGGTTGAGCGACTGGCCGATGAGCTGGCCCACATGCCCGAGTACGCCGACCGGATAGACGATCCGCCCTGGTCGCACCTGATCGATCTGGCCAGCCAACTCGCCCATTTCCCGCGCCACCTGACCCAGCACGTCGGCGGCATGATCATCTCGTCGACTCCGCTCAACGAACTGGTGCCGATCCAGCCAGCCTCGATGGAAGGTCGATTTGCTCTGCCATTGGGACAAGGATTCCTGCGACGACGCCCGGATGGTCAAGATCGACTTCCTGGCCCTGGGCATGCTCTCGCTGGTTGAGGAATGTCTCGATCTGATCGTCTACAACGACAAGGCACCGGTCGATCTGAGCCGGATCGAGTTCGACGACACCAACATCTACGACATGATCTGCATTGGCGATACGATCGGCACCTTCCAGATCGAAAGCCGCGCCCAGATTCAGATGTTGCCGCGAACCCAACCTCGCCGCCTGGAGGACCTGATTGTCGAAGTGGCGATTGTTCGCCCTGGTCCGATCGTTGGTGGCGCGGTCAAGCCGTACGTTGCCCATCGTCAACGCGCGCGGACCAGCTTTTTGCCCATCGAACCGCATTACGATCATCGAGTGCCTCGAACCGGTGCTGGCCGAAACGCACGGCGTCATCCTCTATCAGGAGCAGGTGATCGAGGTCGCGATGGCCCTCTCCGGGTTTACCGCCGGTCAGGCCGATTCATTGCGCCGCTCGATGACCCGCAAGCGATCCCGGGATGCGATGATCGGGCTCTGGACGCAGTTCCGGGAGGGGGCGGAGCAGAAGGGAATCAGTGCTGAGATCGCCCGAACCGTCTTCAAGAAGCTGCTCGGTTTTGCGTCATACGGATTCCCGAAAGCTCACGCGGCTGCCTTCGCGATTCTGGCCTATCAATCGTGCTGGCTGAAGTACTACTACCCGACCGAGTTTCTCTGCGCATTGCTCAACAACCAGCCGATGGGGTTCTACCCGTCCCACGTGCTGGTCAACGACGCCAAGCGGCATGGAGTGCGTGTCTTTGCCCCCGATATCAATCTCAGCGGTGTGCGATGCGATGTTGAGGACCGCAACGGAATCCGGATCGGACTCGCCTACATCAAGTCGCTGGGCGGAGACGCTGCTCGCCGGATCGTGCTGGAGCGCGCCGACAACGGACCGTACCTCTCCCTGGCCGATTTCATTCGCCGCTGCCCGCAAAGTCCGGATGCGATCGAGAATCTGATCGCGGTTGGAGCGTTCGATCGATTCGGACTCGGTCGCCGGGAAGCGCTCTGGCAGGTTGGGCTTGTTCATTTCCTCGAAGCGATTCGGCGTTGGCAAGCGCACTCCGGCGGATCAGAAAGGGCGACAGATTGCCTTGCCATTGCCGGTCGAGCAGGACATGGCTGATCTCAAACCAATGCGCGCGTGGGAGCAGATGGAGGCGGATTACGCCGTGCTCGGACTCTCACCGAAGTACCACCCACTTGGTCTGCTACGGAGCATGTTGCCGCGTCATTACGTTTCGTCGCTGGAAATCAATAATCGCCCGAATGGTCAGATCATCCAGATCGCTGGTTTGATTGTCTGTCGGCAACGTCCAGGCACGGCCAAGGGTGTCCAGTTCCTGTTGCTGGAGGACGAGGTCGGGTTGGTCAATGTTGTCGTGCAGCCGTGGTTATATGAGCAGCGCAAGATGACTGTGAGGGGCGAGCCGTTCCTGGTGATCACGGGAGAACTGCAGCACCAGGGCGGTGCGATAAATGTTGTTGCCAGCGACATCATTCCGCTCGATCAGGCTCGCAAGCATTACGGAGACATCACATTCGAGAAGATGTCGATGCCCGCCGCTCGCCAACTCATCGATCCGCCCGATGCCGAGAACGACACCAGCCTGATCCAGCCGCCGTCTCACAATTACTACTAAGAGGAGGGACGCGGAGTGAGGCGCAAGTCCTAGTCCAGATCTACCTTCAACAGTCGCAATGCATTGAACGTCACGATCAACGAGGCGCCAACATCGGCCACTACAGCCAGCCACAAGCTGGTGTAGCCAGTTGCTGTGAGGCCAACGAACGCGACCTTGGAGGCGAGGGCAAAGGCAATGTTCTGCAACACAATCCGTCGGGTTGATCGAGCCAACTTGATCGCGCGGGGCAACTGGGTCAGGTCGTCGCTCATCAGGGCAACATCAGCCGCCTCGATCGCCACCGCCGAACCGCCGGCACCCATTGCGATACCTACATGCGCCGCCGCCAGCGCCGGAGCATCATTTACGCCATCACCGATCATCGCGGTCGGTCGCAACGCCTGGGACTTCCTGACTGCATCGACCTTGTCAGCTGGAAGCAAGCCAGAACGAATATCGGCGAAACCAGCGTCGCCGCCGATACGCAACGCAACGGCCTGGGAGTCGCCAGTCAGAAGCTGAGACTGGATACCAAGGTCGCGTAACCGGGCAACAACTGACGAGGAGACCGGTCGAATCGTGTCAGCAACTGCGATGCCCCCGATTACCTGACCTCCGAGCGAAACAACCACAGCCGTTTCGCCTCGAGCATCAATCTGTTCAGCTTCCAGTCGAACGGCCTCTGGCACGTAGTCGAACATGGAAATGGATCCTGCAGCTGCCGGTTTGCCCCCAATATCGCCACGGATACCACGACCAGGAACAACCGTAATATCTGTCGCAACCGGCACCGGCAGTGAAACCGCAGCCCGAACAATGCCCCGCCCTATCGGGTGACCAGTTCCAGCTTCCAACGCGGCAGCAGTTGCCAGTACCAGGTCAGACTCGATACCGGGCGTCGCGAAGACCGAGGTCACATCGGGGCGACCATGGGTAATCGTTCCGGTCTTGTCGAACGAAACCTGCCGAACAGTCGCCAGTGCTTCGACCGCTGAACCGCCCTTGAACAAGACGCCCATGCGCGATGCCCTGCCCAATGCGGAGACGAAGGCAACGGGAGTCGAAATCACGAGCGCACAAGGGCATGCCACTACCAGCAGTACCAGCGCCCGGTAGATCCAGTCTGTGTCCCCACCTGAAGCAATCAGGCCACCGACCGCCATCGCGATCGCACCGACGATCACGACCGGGGTGTAAATCGCTGCAAATCGCTCGACCAACGTCTGGGAGGGAGCTTTTGAGGCGTGTGCGTCCTCAACCAGACTGATGATCTTGCTGACCGTCGAATCGTTCCCGGGAGCGGTGGCCCGTACCAGTAATCGCGAGTCACCGTTTATTGATCCGGCCAGAACCCTGCTCTCTGTTTGAACGACGAGAGGAATCGATTCGCCCGTCAGTGCCGCCTGATTAACGGTGGACATGCCCTCAAGGACGATGCCATCAACGGGAATCTGCTCGCCTGGTTGCACATCGACGTCATCACCGATTGCGACGAGGTCAATTGCGACTGACTCGTAGCCGGTCTGAGTCTTGATTCGCGCAGAACTGGGGGCTACGGACAGTAACGCCCGAATCGCTCCACGAGTGCGATCGATCGACGCGGCCTGAAGCGCCAGCCCAGCACCGAACAAGACCATCAGCGTGCTTGCTTCCGCCCAATCCCGCAGCAGCAAGGCGCCGATCGCCGCAATGGTCATCAATAGGTTCATATCAGCCCGGCGAACCCGAATCGAGATCACTGCCGCTCGGGCAATCGGATAACCGGCGAGGACCGCCGAAACGACATGCATACCAATGGACAGGTTCTGTGGACCGTCAAATGCAGAAATTGCAATTGCTGACGAACTTAGTGCGGCAGCCAGAACCAGCTCAAGGTTCCGTCTGCCCAGGTGCAATCCGGATTCACGGGTCGGTTGATCCTGCGTTACCGGCGTTAGCTTGAATCCAAGGCGATTGCCAACGTCTCTAATCGCTCCTGTTTCTGCACCGGCTTGAACTGGATCAATAACCAGTCGAGCCGAAGCAAAGTCAACCCGAGCTGTGCCCACTCCGGACACTTGCGCAATCGCCTTCTCGAGGGTCATGGCGCAATCAACACAATCCATACCGGCCACGTCAAATGTGATTTGCCGTGAGTCAGGTGACGCAACCCGGTAGCCCATGCGATGAATTTGATCCCGGATCTGCCCAGTCGATGATTGCGCGTCGTGATCGACCGCAATCCGTCCAGTCCCAAACTGAACCTCACATTTGCCGACTCCTGGCATGGCAGCCACAGCGGACTCAAGCGTCCGAGCACAGTCCGCGCAATCCAGTCCAATCACGTCCAGCCGGGTTGACTGGAGTTCCCTGGTGGTCATGTTTGGTTCGGTTCTGCGTGAGCCACGTGATCTCGTCCCTGCTGGAAGATCGAACGCACGTGATCGTCGTCAAGCGAGTAGTAGACCAGCCGCCCCTCTTTCTCCGCACGCACGATTCCTCGGTCCCGCATTAGCCGGAGATGGTGCGAGGTCGCCGATTCACTTGTTCCGACTGTTGCGCTCAGGTCGCAAACGCAAAGTGGTCCGGTGGCGAGAGCCGAGACAATCCGGAGTCGAGTGGGATCCGAGATCACGGAGAACAATTCGGAAAGGGACTGCAGTTCTCGCGGGGTGGGTTGACTGGACCAGGCAGTCTGGACTGCGTGCAGATGCACGACCTTGTCGAGGCAGACCTCGTCCGAGACTACCTGGATTTGATTCGCTCTGGTCGGTCTTGCCATTGTCAGCCCAGTCCTCGCATACACACGCATGAGTAACTATTCATATATTACCGGATGCAGTTAAAAAGTCCACTCTGTCGCGGTTTGTTCAAGATTGGGACATCATGGCTGCTGATTTGCGTTGACTCAAGTGCACCGCGTTCGTATACTCACCCGCGGCGCAGCTAGTTGGCCGTGTCCGATTTGCCGACGTAGCTCAATTGGCAGAGCAGCTGTTTTGTAAACAGCAGGTTGCGGGTTCGAGTCCCATCGTCGGCTCAGCTCGCGCTTACGCGTGCAATCGGTTCGAGGGCAGTTGCCAGAGTGGACAATTGGGCCTGACTGTAAATCAGGTGCGCGAGCTTCGGTGGTTCGAATCCGCCACTGCCCACTCAAATAGTTTGCGCCAGCGCGGTCACCTACCGCGTGATCGAGCCCACATAGCTCAGTTGGTAGAGCACTTTCTTGGTAAGAAAGAGGTCATCGGTTCAAGTCCGATTGTGGGCTCCAGAGTCTTCGAGCAAAAGGCTCCGTAGGGGAGCCTTTCTTTGCGCCAGTCGGTGCCGAATCGTCGGCAAGCTATCTGACCAGCAACATCCAGGTCAGAAAGGAGTTTCTCAGTCACATGGGTAAAGCGAAATTCGAGCGGAACAAGCCGCATTTGAACATTGGCACGATCGGGCACGTCGACCACGGCAAGACCAGCCTGACCGCCGCCATCACCAAGACCCTGGCCTTGAAGGGTGACGCATCGTATCGATCCTTCGATTCGATCGACAATGCGCCGGAAGAGCGGGCTCGTGGTATCACCATCGCCATCGCCCACGTCGAGTACGAAACCGATAAGCGGCACTATGCCCACGTCGATTGCCCGGGCCATGCCGACTACATCAAGAACATGATCACCGGAGCCGCCCAGATGGACGGCGCCATCCTCGTCGTCAGTGCGCCGGACGGCCCCATGCCCCAGACCCGTGAGCACATCCTGCTTGCCCGTCAGGTGGAAGTGCCGAGCATCGTTGTCTTCCTGAACAAGGTCGACATGATGGACGACCCGGAACTGCTCGAGCTGGTTGAGCTGGAAGTTCGCGAACTGCTGAACACCTACAACTTCCCGGGCGACGAAGTCCCGATCGTACGGGGATCGGCATTGGCCGCTCTTGAGAGCGCCAGCAAGGATCACACCTCGCCGGAGTACGCTCCGATCCTCGAGCTGATGCAGGCCGTTGACGATTATGTTCCGACCCCGGAGCGCGAGATTGATCGCCCGTTCCTGATGCCGATCGAAGACGTCTTCGGCATCAAGGGTCGTGGCACCGTGGTGACCGGCCGGATCGAGCGTGGCCTGGTCAAGACTGGTGACGAGATCGAGATTGTTGGATTGGGTGAGCGCCGCAAGGTGATTGTCACCGGCGTCGAGATGTTCCAGAAGACCCTTGACCAGGGCGAAGCGGGCGACAATGTTGGCTGCTTGCTGCGTGGTGTTGAGCGGGAAGACATTCAGCGGGGCCAGGTGCTCTGCAAGCCGGGCTCGATGAACCCGCACACCAAGGTCAAGGCTGAGGTGTACGTGTTGAGCAAGGAAGAGGGCGGACGGCACACCCCGTTCTTCAACGGATACCGGCCGCAGTTCTACATCCGGACGACCGACGTGACCGGGTCGATCACCTTGCCTGAGGGCGTAGAGATGGTCATGCCTGGGGACAACGTGGAGATGGGTGTTGAGTTGATCACGCCTGTTGCGATCGAAGACGGCTTGCGGTTCGCCATCCGCGAAGGTGGACGCACGGTGGGAGCCGGTGTCGTTACCTCGATCGTCGAGTAATTAGCGTCAAGCTGGACAGCCGCGAGCCGGGCAATTGGCTCGCGGTACTGTCCGTTTCTGGTACACTGTCGCGCGTTAGATAGGGTCGTAGCTCAATTGGTAGAGCAGCGGTCTCCAAAACCGCAGGTTGCGGGTTCGATTCCTGCCGGCCCTGCCAGAACGCGACCTTGAGTGACAGGGTTGACGCCTTGAAAGAGGATAACCCTGTTTTGTCGCGTCTATTGTTTGTTTTTCACGCGCCTCCCATTTGCCGCTTCTCCGCAGAATGGATGTGGGGCCGGGCAATGAGAGTGGAAGGACTGAAACCATGAGCGCCCAGCGTCGGTCCAGCGCAAGTGGTGAAGCTGTTGCGACAGCGAATCCTGACAAGGCGGAGAAGAAGACACGCCCCGGTAAGCCGAAAGGCTCCGAGGCGCCAAAGCAGAGCGCAATTTCCGCTCGAATTGAGCGGCTGCGAGGGACGTATCAAGATACGCTCTCTGAAATGAAGAAGATCAACTGGCCTGATCAGGAAACGACGAGAAACCTGACCATCGTAGTCATCGGAATTTCGATTTTCCTTGGAATCTTGCTGGGCGGCGTCGATTACCTGCTTGTGCAACTTCTTGGTCTCTTCTAGAAACGGCAAAGTTAGACAGTGATGAGTGCTGAATCAAACATCCTGGAAGACGATCAGGACGTGATCGAACTCGATGAGGCGGTTGAGGAATCAGCCGTTCTTGAGGACGATGCGGCTGTCGACGATGCTCCGGAATCAGTCACCGACGAACCACTTGCTGATATCGAGGATCTGATCGCAGATTCAGATGAGTCAGATGATGTAGAGATCGCTGCCGAACCGGTGGTGCCAGGCAAGCGCCTGAGCCTGAAGGAAAAGCTGGCTGCTCGCCGACAAGCCGAACAGGGACAGGAAGTTTCTGAACTCGAAGGCAAGTGGTACGTACTGCACACATACTCTGGTTACGAGAACAAGGTCAAGAAGACAATCGAAACTCGCGTCGATTCGCTCGACATTGGGGATCGGGTCTATGAGATCGTTGTTCCGACCCAGGAAGAGATTGAGATCAAGAACGGCCAACGCCAGACGGTTCTCAAGAAAGTCTTCCCAGGGTACGTGCTGGTTCGCATGGAACTGGATGATGAGACCTGGTACGCACTGCGCAACACGCCTGGCGTTACCGGATTCGTAAACGTCGACAACAAGCCAGTTCAACTTGAAGAGAATCGTGTCCAGTCCATCATGAAGGGCATGGTCGCTGAGGCTCCGAAGGTCAAGGTCACGTTTGCCCTTGGAGATACTGTGCGAATCAATGACGGTCCGTTTGCCGACTTCCGTGGTGAGATCGATGAGATCAACCAGGAGAAGGGCAAGATTCGGGTACTGGTTTCATTCTTCGGTCGGGAAACACCGGTCGAGCTGGACTTTTTGCAGGCAGAGCGAGAGACGTAGTTTCGACATCTGGCTCAAGGTGAGTCGATAGTCGCGTTGTTTTAGGAGGCATTTCGTTGGCCAAGCGAGTACGAGCAGTAGTCAAGATTCAGTTACCGGCAGGAAAGGCCACTCCGGCCCCGCCAGTTGGTACCGCACTTGGTCCCCACGGTATTGCCCTCATGGAGTTCTGCAAGGCCTACAACGAGCGCACAGCTGCTCAGGCCGGTCAGATCATTCCGGTTGCAATCACGGTCTATGAGGATCGGTCGTTCACGTTCGTCCTGAAGACTCCCCCAGCGCCGGACTTGCTCCGTCGCGCGGCAGGAATTGACAAGGGCTCGTCATCAAACCGCACGACCAAGGTCGGCAAGGTTTCGTCCGATCAGATTCGGGAGATTGCCGAGATCAAGATGAAGGACCTCAATGCAATTGATCTCGCTGGTGCAGTCAAGCAGATTGAAGGCACGGCCAAGAGCATGGGCATTGAAGTAGTCGGATAGCGTTTGTTTTTAGTGTGGGAGGCGCGTTTGCGCCGGATGCACCACGAGGAGAATCACGTTGGCACAGCACGGTAAAAAGTATCTCGAGGCACTCAAGAAGGTCGAAGAAGGTAAGGAGTATTCCGCAGACGATGCACTCGCATTGATCAAGGAAGTTGCCTTCGCAACGTTCGACGAAACCGTCGAGGTTCACGCTCGACTCGGCATTGACCCACGCCAGGCGGAACAGGCCGTTCGCTCAACCGTTACCCTGCCGCACGGTACGGGCAAGGTTGTGCGGGTTCTCGTTTTTGCGGCTGGTGAAGGGGAGCGAATCGCCCTCGACGCTGGTGCTGATTACGCAGGTAGCGATGACATTGTCCAGAAGATCAATGGCGGTTGGCTGGAGTTCGATGCCGCTATCGCCATGGCTGATCAGATGGGCAAGGTCGGTGGACTCGGCAAGATTCTTGGCCGCCGGGGACTCATGCCAAATCCGAAGTCGGGAACAGTGGTCCGAACTGCAGATGAGCTTCCAGGAGTGATCAAGGAACTCAAGGGCGGCCGGGTTGAATTCCGAAACGACCGGACTGGAAATGTCCATTCCGTGATCGGCAAGAAGAGCTTCACAGTCGACCAGCTTCGCGACAATCTGTATGCGTTCGTGGACGCCATCAACCGATCGAAGCCTGGCTGCACTTAAGGGTGTCTACTTCAAGTCTCTCTCGGTCTCGACCGCGATGGGACCTGGCGTTTCGTCTCAATATTGCAGATACATCGGCCGCTGCGGATTCCGTAACGGCGTAGTTCTGGGGCAGTTAGCCCCTCACAAAAGTAGTTGGTTCTCGAAAACCGAAGATGGCTTAAGACAGTCGGTGCAGCTCACAAGGCGCTTAATTTCCGGCCGAGGCCAGACGAATCGATCATAGATCGTGCCGCTCTGGACCTCCCATCCAGAGCGGTTTTCGTTTTGACCATATTGGCAAATTGGTTTAACAGGCAATAGGAGGAGGTGATAACACATGCCAACGCAAGAAAAAGCTCAAGTCATTGATGAACTGGCCGAGCAACTCAGCAAAGCGAAACTCGCAATCCTTACGGATTACCGCGGTCTCAGCGTAACTGGGTTGCAAACGCTGCGTGCAACCCTGCGTCCGCTCAACGCGGATTTCCGGGTCGCCAAGAACACATTGACTCGGATCGCCGCTGAGAAAGCAGGAATCGAAGGATTGCTGCCAATGCTCGACGGTCCACTAGCCCTCGTTCTGGCCTACGACGACGTCGTAGCGCCGTCCAAGGCGATTGCAGATTTCGCGCGCACATCCCGGATCCTTACGATCAAGGGAGGCGTGCTCGACAATCAGATCGTCTCGGCAGCAGGGATTGAAGAGCTGGCGACACTCCCATCGCGCGACGAACTCCTGAGCAAACTGCTCGGAACGCTCAACTCGCCGATCCAGGGACTCGTCACCGTTCTCAGCGGTCCGTCTCGCTCGTTCGTGCAGGTGCTCAATGCATATGCAGAGAAGCAGGGTGGCGGTTCAGCAGAGGCAGCGTAGTCAGATTTCACGTATTGGCGTCTTAGATGGATTCGCAGTGAGCGAATTCGGAGGAACAAATGGACCAGGAAAAATTGATCGAGTCGCTTGAGAAGATGTCTGTTCTCGAGCTCAACACCCTTGTTAAGTCACTTGAGGAGAAGTGGGGCGTTTCTGCCGCTGCTCCAGTCGCCATGGGCTTCGCCGCCGGGCGCTGGTGGTGGAGCCGCTGCCGCCGTTGAGGAAGAGAAGACTGAGTTCGACGTCGTCCTCACCGATGCAGGCGCCAACAAGATCCAGGTGATCAAGGCCGTCCGCGAACTCACCAGCCTCGGCCTCAAAGAAGCCAAGGATCTGGTCGAGGCCGCCCCGAAGGCCGTCAAGGAAGCCGTCTCCAAGGACGATGCTGCTGCAGCCAAGGCCAAGCTCGAAGAGGCTGGCGCCAAGGTCGAAGTCAAGTAAATCTGACCTCTTTCAGCAACGACCGCACGGGCAGCACTGCTGCTCATGCGGTCGTTCTGCATTTGTCACAAACTGACCGGCCCGAAGTTGTGCCAGATGCCAAATGAGCGAATGGTATAATCGGAAAATCGGGGCGTAGCGCAGCCCGGTAGCGCACCGGTATGGGGTACCGGTGGTCGGAGGTTCAAATCCTCTCGCCCCGACTGACCAGGATGATTTCTCACTAGAAAGATAATGTGATGCAGAGCAATACGCAGTCGCGTGCTCCTCACCGCATTCTCATCGCCGACGATGAGTCTCTGATTCGCCTTGACCTCCGCGAGATGTTGACGCATCTCGGTTACGAGGTTGTCGCCGAAGCTGGCGACGGGCGACAGGCGATTGAATTGGCACGAAAGCTCCGACCAGACCTCGTTGTCATGGACATCCGCATGCCGGAAGTTGATGGCATTCAGGCGGCTGGCACACTCACCGCCGAACGGATCGCTCCAGTAGTTTTGTTGACGGCCTTTTCCGATTCTCAACTTGTCGAGCAGGCACGCGACGCCGGTGTTGTTGGCTACGTTGTCAAGCCGTTCCGTGAAGCCGAACTCATGCCGGTTATCGAGCTTTCGTTTGCCCGGTTTGAGGAGTTCCGATCCCTCGAGAAAGAAATCGGAAATCTCAACGAAGCGCTGGAATCACGGAAGGTCGTCGAGCGAGCCAAGGGTGTACTCATGGAGTCCTACGGGCTTCGAGAATCAGAGGCATTCCATCGCATTCGTAAGGCCAGTATGGACTCGCGCAAATCGATGAAGGAAGTCGCCGAGGCGATCATGCTCACGCATCAGATGGAGATGGTCGGCAAAGGCACTGAGGCCGAGTCGGGAAGCTAAACCGAATCCCAAACTATTCTGGCGACGGCGTCGCGGCTGGGCTGCCCTCGGGGGTAGCAGAGTCCGGCGCCGTTCCCGTTTCCACAATAGTGATTGTGACCATATTGGGCTCGACGCTCGTCCATTCCATGTTTCGTGGAAGTATCACGGTGGGACTCAGTTGATACGTCCCGGGCGTCAGTCCGGAGGCGTCCACCTGAACAATCAGGCTGGAGGGTGAAAGCGTCTCCAGTTCACTTTCGCTTCCTATGACCGTAACCAGTACCGAGTCTGGCTCAACCGTTGCCGTCAATCCCGGTCCAAGGTTCACGACGGTGACCTGCTGACTCGGCAGCGGCTGCTGAACACCGCGCTGTCTGATCTGGACGACCACATCGACCTGGCCGTTCTGTGGATCGAGGAGTGAGACACCGTCGGGCAGCCCGACAATGTCCACACGTTGCGCCACATCGCCCTGAGCACCCTGGATGTCCACAATGTCCGTACTTACGGTTATAAGGTCTGCGATTACGTCTGCGGGACCGTCCACCAGGACTGTCCCCGGGTTTATCAGGCGATCGACGACCTCAAACCCACTTAATGGGTCACCGGTGATTTGGGCAATTACGGCAACCCGCTTCCCGCGCGCGGTTATCTCTACCGTCGCTGCAATTGATTCGGGATTGATCGTGAGGCCCGCGATGATCTGACCCGTTTCATCTACAGGTTCGGGAGTGAACACTCCTGCGAAGTCAGTTGTCTTGTTCTCAATGTCCACTGGCAGCTCGACACGAACCACTCTGTTGACCAGCGATGCCGGACCGGACACGGTAACCTCAGACGCATTCGGTATGATCGCTTCGACTTGCTGATTGGAGTTCAAGCTCCCGGTTTGCACCGGAGAGACGGGGAACCCGCGGGTAACCTGCTGCTCAATCACGACGCTTACAGAGCGGGGGAGTGATGACGTCGACCAGATGTCCTCAGGCTTCGCAACCAGAATTTGTACTGGATACGAACCAGGTTCACTGATGTTTCCGAGTTCGAGCTCTGCAGTGACGTCGGTAGAGACGAGCGCATTCACTACTGAGCGGGGCCCCGTAACCGAGACATTGACTGGGTTCAGGTCGCCTACGATTACCAGGCCATCCTGAAGTTGAGCCGATGAAAGTGCAATGTTCGTGAAGACTTTCGTCGTCTCAGGATCGCGAGTAGTGGTTACCCACGCCCACAACGCAATTGCTAGCCCCAGTGAAAGCAGCAGTCTCCCCGCCCAATCGGAACCTATGGATGACCTGCGTTGCTCCTCCATCAGTTAACCCGACTGCGCTTTCGAAGAGGGTGGACGCGTGTCTTTGCTGGCGGCTTCTTTCGACCCGCTAAAGGAAAGCCCGGTCTTGTCTGAAATGACCTTGCGTACGCCGGTGAGCTCCGCAGTACGGTCAACGCGATCAATTCGGGAGAGCGTGCGAAGAACGCGACGCAAACGGTCCTGATCAAGATTTCTGATCAGCCGACCATGATGCGCAACGGATATCTGCCCGGTCTCTTCGGACACTACGACGGCCAGTGCATCGGAATCTTCCGTAACGCCGATAGCAGCCCTGTGGCGGGTGCCCAAATTGCTCATTGCTGAGATGTTGTCAGTCAACGGAAGAACAACGCTGCCAGCAACAATACGCAAACCCCGAATCAGCACAGCAGCGTCGTGCAGTGGTGAGTTCGGGAAGAAGATGGTCACGAGAAGCTGCCGGGAGACTTTGGCATCCAGGGCGACTCCACGATCTGCGTAATCCTGCAAACCCGTTTCTCGTTCGATGACCATAAGAGCGCCATATCGAAGGCGGGAAAGTTGTGCGGCGGCGCGGACAATCTCGTCGATTGCCTCAGAAAGTTCAGGTTGCTCTCCCGCAGGGAGCGATGTACGCAACCATGAACCTGTGTGTCCAAGTTGTTCCAGCGCTCGCCGAAGTTCAGGTTGAAAGAGGATAGGAATGGCGACAATCAGCGCTGGCCACATGCGATCGATCACCCAGGAAAGGGTTCGCAGGTCGAGCGTACGGGCAAGAAGAACGGCCGCAATCAGGAAAATTGCCGCTCCTCGCAACAGCTGGGTGGCACGAGTTCCTTGAGCAACCCAAAGCAGCCAGAAGAGCAGGCCAGTGACAACCGCGATGTCGACAAGTGACCGAGGCTCTCCAAGTCGTGAAAGTAGCCAGGTCAGCTCGGACATCGGCGTCTATGTATCACATGTATGAGGCGAAGGGGCGGTCGGATCGATAGACCGATGGTACCACGATCTTCCCGCCCTGAAGGGGCTATTCCCGCGGGTGTTGTTCCTTGAGGGCGGCCATGGCTGTTGCCTTTGCCTGGGCGATAGCATCATCCGGATTCATCAACACAATACGACGATAGACCTTTTCCGCTTGCGCGTATTCGGCCATCGAGGAGAGTGCTTCTCCAAGCTGGTAATAGGCGGTCATGTCGTCAGGAGTAAGTCCAATAACCTGGTGCAAGGCGGCGATTGCCTCGTGCTTCCGACCGTGAGTCAGTGCAAGGTCCACAACTGCCCGCTGATGTTCGGCCGCATCGCTCAATCGGCCGACCTGCAGGTAGAGATTCACCAACGCCGATCGATTCGCAACATCTTCAGGATCAAGCACCAGTATGCGGTCGTAAAGATTGAATGATTCCTGTGGGAATCCCAGGTTCCAGCTCAAGTCAGCCGCACGTTGCAAGCTGATGATTGCCTCTTTGGTCATTCCTGCCCGCTCTTCGAGATCAGCGCGCTGGATCAACTCTGCGCGAGCCTCGGCGACGAACCCGCGTTGGAGGTACGCATCAACCAGTCTGGACTTGACCTTGATGTTCGCCGGAGCAAGCTGCGACATCTGCCGAAGCACTGCGGCCATTTCGTCCAATCGCCCAGCCTTGCGATGTGACATGGCAAGTTCGTCAAGGATGGTGAGTGCAGATCCCAGCTGGCTCGTTTTGGCAAATGCGTCGGCTAACGCTTGCGTGAGCAGGGTGTGGGCCTTGTTGAGTGCATAGCCCTGTTTGAGGACTTCAACGGCACCAGCCGCATCACCGGCTTTCATCAGCTCCTGGCCGAGCTCAAAACTCATTTCATCGACGCTTGGTGTGAACCCAAGAATTGCCTGCCAGTTTGTGTCGACTGGAATACGCTCATCGCTGAACAGTGAGAGCGTCGTGCGGATTGACGCGAGATACTCGTCGCCCCGATCAGAGCCTTGCAAAACGCGGGCGAGTGCTGCCGCCGCTGCCGCTCTTCCAATCGGCGATCCCGCACGATCTCCCGCCGCATTCGCGAGTGCAGTCCGGTTGGCCGCAGAAGGCTTGCCGAGGAAGAAGAGTGCAACCGTACTCTTGTGCAGGGCAGATGAACCGGCAGCCTCGGCAGTTCGGCGATAGGCACTGGCCAGCAATTCATTGCCGGTAGACCGGTACACCGGCATCACGTCGCAGATCAAGCGCCAGTGGTCAGACTCATTGGTTTCCGCGACCAATGCCGCCATTGACGCTTTGCCGACGATTGGATCCGCTCCGTTTCGGAGTGCAAACTCCCAACGGTCAATTGCCCGTCCACGGTCATTCACCTTGATAGCGAGGATTGCCGCTTCCAAGGTTGACCTCGTCTCACCGGGAGCCATGCCGCAGATGCGATCTGCGTACTCCTCAGCCTCGGTAAGACGGTCGGCCAGCAAAAGGTGCTCAATCAACCTGGCGGCGTAGGGCGCAGCGATTGCGGCATGCCCATTTTCAATCATTGTGTCTACGAGTCGTTGAACCTTGGTCAGTTCAAACGGCTCGGCATGCAATCGAAGCCGGGCAAAGGACCAATCCTGGATTCCCGATCGAAACAACGTCTCGAATTGCTGGAGATCTTCGATAGTTGTTAGCGCCTTGCGGCGATAGCCAAGCTTGAGTTGTACTTCGGCCATTCGCAGAAACGCTGACGGCACGCTTGGATCCGACGTAACGGCCATTTGAAGGTTATCCAGAGCCGATCGGTACTTGCCGACCAGTCGGTCCTGCTCTGCTGCTGCAAAAAATACTGAGGCTTCGGCCGACAAGCGCTCAATTTGAGGTAGCTCTTCCGTGAACGTGACGTCCCGCGCCGGAAATACCGGGCGTTCTCGTTCATCTGACTTTTGGCGAGCAGTGATTCGCCCGTCCCGAGCGGCCGGCATTGAGCGCAACGATAGTGTGCCCGTACGAGGTCGCAATGAGTCCGTCGTCTGGCGAGGCATTGGTTGCGTTGCATTGGAGTCATGAACCATTGGCGCAGTTCCAGCATCGCCCAACATCGTCCGGATCCGATTGGCTTGCTCGTGTTCGCCCTGGGCTTCAAACAGGGCACTCAGCGTGGTCAGAATCTCGTGGGCTTCCGCACGCTCACCTATCTCGTTGAGCGCAAGTGCAAGCTCAAGAACCAGATCAGTGTCATCCGGGTCGGCTTCAATTTTCCGACGAAGCATCTCGACTTCGTCATCGGATGCGAGATTGACCGTCTTCGTCTGTCCATTCAGAGGAATGGTCGAATCACCGACTTGTGTCATCGGAGCTGTGGCGCCAAGTCCATCGGTCATGGCGGCTGTCATGCCGTCAGTCGCCATTGGTGCTGTGACTGCCGGGTAATCGTTCATGCGAACGGTTTCAGGAAAGTGCCCGGTGTCCGGAAGTGCTGCCGGCATTGCAGCCGTCATTCCGGGTGATGAAGGCATGGGTGCGGTCTGTATGCCAAACGGAGCGGTCAAGGTGCCGCTCTGAAAGTTCGTTGTCGCAGTTGCCATTGGCGCCGTTACGGCAACTTCCTCTTGCAACTCTGCGGTGTGATATGAAACGGTTCGTGCTGCCTGCTCATCCAGGCGAGCGCGGATGGCAGGGTTCATATCCTGAAATGGCTGGGTATGCGGTGATTGCAATGGGTCAGCCGAGAGGACTGGCACGGCCTGCTGCAGGTCCATGGTCATCATCTGGTCGGACCGGGCGGGAGAGCCTGTCATCAACTCGACGGTATCCACCGAAGACTGACCCAGAGGAACAGTCGAATCTGGTGATGAGACGAACGGCGCAGATTCACTGATATTGGCGGTGACACCAGCTGGAGTCGATGTCCAGTTGCCGAGTCGTCGCCGGATGTTGGACTCCGCTTCAGACGATGGTGCATCGACCATCGGAGCAGTCTGGGACAGTGGAACGTTCTGACTCACCGAATACCTCCGTACACAGCCATGGTCGACCGTGTCGGACGGTCAGATCGGCTTATTCGAGTGTAGGAGTGGAGGGGTGGTCAGGTGAATAGGACTAAGGCACTGACCTACTTGCGCCGTCGGCCCCGCGTATACGTCGGATCCCCTCGTCGTCGGAAATCTTCCGAGTTCAACACGATTCGCTTGGAGAGCACCGTGTCCATCATTCGCGAAAGAATGCGCTCATCAATGGCGTCAGCACCGTTGTTGGTGGAGATAACCGTTGGCAACTTTTCGTTATATCGATGATTGATGATCTGGTAGAGCTTTTCTTTCGCCCATGGCGTTGCGTTTTCGGTTCCCAGATCGTCCAGCACCAGGAGAAACGTGTCCCGGATCGACTGGAATCGCTCGTCATAATTGACGCCGCGACTTGGGTCAAACGTCGCCCGGAGATGGTCGAGTAGATCCGGAACGACCGCGAACATCACGGTCTGGCGTCGCTGGGCGAGAGTGGCATTTGCAACAGCGGCGGCCAGATGGGTCTTGCCCGTCCCGCACGGTCCAACCAAAACCAACCAGCCACTCAGGCTCTCGGAGTACGCGCGAACCCCTTCGAGAGCGCGTTCAAGCTCGGGCGTATCAGCCTCAAAGGTTTCGAACGTCTTGTCTTCGAGGCCGTCCAGTTGTGACAGCCGTCGCAAATTGCTCTGTCGTGTTCGATCGTCATTCCGTTGGCTGCATTCGCATTTGAACAGGCGCCCAAAACTGGGATGCCCGAGCGGAACATCGAGCCGAAGCCAACCTGCTCCCTTGCACCGTGGGCATACCTCAGCTTCCGGAGCTTCGTAATACTCCGTCGAATCATCTTGTATCGAGGGCAGCGCCGCCAGTAGTTCGTTCAGTGATCTCATAGTGACCTCGTTGATGATGGCAAACCATCGGTCGCCCAGTTTTCGAGGATTCGCGCGATATAGCGCCAGTTGCGTCGATTGTAGGTAACCGCTTCGGCAATGGCCGCCTCGATCCAGTCGACTGAATACAACTCTACGGCCTTGATCAACCGCTCGGCAATCAATGGAGTCAACGGACCGATATTTTGCTCGTACAAGCGGAACACAGTCGGACGATCCAGTTCGATCCGTGGAGGTATGTTCGAGATCCAGAAGGATTCCGGAACGGCCTCTGACCCGGCGGCAAAGCGACTGACAAAGGCTGCATTTTCAAGCGTATTGAGCAGGTACCAGGTCACGAGTACGTCGTCCGATGACGTGGTAAATCGCAACAGGAAGCCATGGGATAGCGCTTGTTCGAGCGGTTGCACAAACCATTCGTCGTCGCGAACAGAGGTGCCTTCAATTGACCCCGCCGAAGCAATCAGGTCGTGCCGAATCAGAGCATCGTAGGAAACTGCGGCATCGGGTCCGCTGGACCGCAGGGTGATAGCGGCCAGGATAAGGACAATCTGAAACTCCCGGTCGTCAACTCGCGTCGACGCCAATCGCCGCAAGAGTTCTGCTGGAACTGCGACTGACGGTTCTGAAGGGAATGCACTACTCGGTACCTGAAACGAGTCCATAGCTAGAGCGGCTCGTCCCGATACGGCTCAAGATCAGCGAATCGCGTCGACGAATCGAAGAACCGCAATTGCACGGTCTCTGTGCTGCCGTTTCGATGCTTGGCGATGTTGATCTCGGCGATACCCTTACGGTCTGTATCCGGATCGTACCGGTCTTCGCGGTAAATTAACATAACAACATCGGCATCTTGCTCGATCGATCCGGACTCGCGGAGGTCGGAGAGCAGGGGACGATGCTCGGCTCTGTTCTCTACTGCGCGGGAAAGTTGCGAGAGTGCCACGACCGGAATGTTTAACTCGCGGGCTAGTTGCTTGAGTCCCCGGGAAATTTCTGAAATCTCCTGAACTCGGTTATCGGTGCGTCGGGACTGCATCAATTGCAGGTAATCAATAAACAGCAAGTCCAGGCCATGCTCGGCCTGTAACCGGCGCGCCTTGGATCGGACGTCCGTCACCGTTGAGCTGCCGCCATCATCGATGTACATCTTCGCGTTGCCAAGGCGACCAAATGCCCGGACGACCTTTTCGCGATCATCATCATTCATCTGGCCCATCCGCAACTTGTGCGAATTGACACCCGTGTCCGCGGAAATCATGCGCTGGACAATCTGAAGAGCGGACATTTCGAGCGAGATGAACCCGACGCTGCGCTTGTGCTGAACGGCCGCGTTATAGGCCATGGAGAGTGCCAGGGCGGTCTTTCCGACGCTTGGGCGAGCGGCAATGATCACCAGGTCAGATTTCTGGAAACCACCAAGCACGCGGTCGAGCATTGTGAATCCGGTCGGCACACCGGAAACCCGACCACCGCCTTCCAGAAGTTGGTCAAACAGGTCTTCGAGTAGGGTCCCGATTGGCTGGAATCCACGCGGAACGCGGTTTTCAGAGACCTCGAAAATCGCCTGCTCAGCTTCGTCGATGGCCTCGTCGGTGTCGATACCGTCCTTGAAGGCGATTCCGACCACTTTCGTGCCAGCATCAATCAGACGCCTGAGCGTGGCCGTTCGCTCGACTATTCGGGCGTAGTACTCGATGTGGACGGCAGTAGGCACAGCCGAAACGAGGGAGGAGAGGTACGAGACTCCGCCGACCGACTCGAGCTTGTCGCGGCGGGTCAACTCATCGGTGAGGGTAACAACGTCGGTCGGTTCTGAACGTTCGTAGAGCTCTGAAATGGCGCCGTAGATGACGCCATGAGACGCCTGGTAGAAATCTTCAGGCTTGAGGATGGGCGCGATCTGAATGATCGCGTCCCGATCGATCATAAGACTGCCGAGCACGGATTGCTCGGCGTCGAGATTCTGTGGTGGAAGCCTGTCTACCATCTGTCCCCAACCTGAGAGCGTGTCGCTCGAAGCTCAGGATCGTGCCTGATTGCACGACCGCCAGGCGGGACCGGCTCCTGATCGTTACGCTGCGTCGGTGTCTGCCGTCTCAGTGGTCTCGTCGGTCTCGTCTTCGTCGACCACACCGTTAACGATGACGGTGATCTGCGGGCGAAGCTTCCCGATTACGTTGACCGTGACCTTGTGCTCACCAGTGGTGCGGATCGGATCGCTCAGGACAACCTTGCGGCGGTCGATCTCTTCACCGATGGCGGCGGAGAGCTTCTCAGCGATATCAGTGGATGTCACCGAGCCGAAGAGTCGGCCCTGATCACCAGCGCGTGCCTCAAAATTGAGGGTGACCGCACTGATCTTGTCGGCCAGTGACTGAAGCTCGCGCTCCTGTCGCTCAATCTTTCGATTTTTGACCGCCTGATTGTGCTCCCACAATTTCAACTCACCCGGGGTGGCCGAAATTGCCAAACCCTGTGGAATCAGGAAGTTGCGAGCATATCCGTTCTTGACGGTCGCCAGGCTGCCAGCCTCACCGAGTTTCTCAACGTCTTTTCGCAGAATAACCTTCAACATGAACGAAACCTTCCAGTGAATTTGGCTGGCATTGGTGATTCAGACACACCAGAATAAGGACACAGCAAAACGGACCGTAGTCCGGCCAAACAATTCTATGGGGTCAGGCCCGCATTTTCAATCAGTTTCCGCGTGTTCGACAAATGTCCGCCGGGCCAGCTCGAACAGGATGATCGACCCTGCCGTTGCTACGTTCAGCGATTCCACCTGCTTCGATATTGGAATCGAAACAACCAGGTCGCACGAAGCACGTACCTGCCTGGATACGCCCTTGCCTTCTGACCCGAGCACCAGCGCCAGGGGCAACGGTAGATCCACGCCGTAGATCGACTGACTGCCCTCACCAGTATCCAGCGCCGCGACCCATCGACCGTGCTCCCGAATTTCGGCTATCGCGCGGTTGATGTTGACCACCTGGGCAACTGGCAGACTCTCGACGGCACCCGCCGAGGCATTGACCACCGCAGGACTGACCGATGCTGTCCGATCGGACGGAATGACAACCCCGGCGATGTCGAATGCAAGACCGGCGCGCAACAACGTGCCCAGATTCTGCGGATCGTTCACGTGATCCAGAATCAGCACCGTCCCTGGACGCTCGAGGATGCGAGGCAGTGGTGTGTAGGCAAATCGCTCACAGGTCGCCAGAATGCTCTGATGATTGACCTTGCCGACCACGTTCTCAATGCTCTGGATTGGCCCGGTCGAAACCGGAATCCGTCGTTGTTCCGCAATTTCGCGAATCTCGTCGATTCGGGCGTCCTTGTTCGCACCCTCGGCAATGATGATTGCGTGGACATGCCGCTTACCGCGCAGAACGGCAAGGACAGCATTGCGACCATAAATACGGTCCTTGCTCTCGTCGCGCTCCTTGTAGTTGCGCCGATTGTCAGGTTTCTTTGCGCCAGCTTGTGCCTTCGGGACCGTCCGCAATGCTTATTCCTAATTCGCTCAGGCCGATGCGAATCGCATCCGCTTCGTTCCATTGTTTAGCTGATCGTAACCGTTCCCGGATGGTGAGTAGCAGTTCGATGAACGGAGCAGCGTCGCCAGCGCCATCTTCGACATCCTGATCGGGGTCAATCCCGAGTACGGTCAGTAGTTCCCGCAGAGTCGCTCGCGCCCGATCGAGATCCGCTGAGCTGGCTCCGCCGGTGCTTCGATTGATTGCGCGTGCCAGTCCAAACAGGGCCGCCACCGCTTTGGGCGTGTCGAAATCGTCATCCATCGCTGCCTGAAATGCCGACACCGTCTCGTCGATCAGTGCCGCCTCGAACGGCTCGGATTGCCCGGAGTTCGATTCGGACCCTCTGAGAGCGGCTCGAATTCGGTCCAGTCCTCGATTCGCCGCCTCGAGTCCCTCCGGCAAATAGGTCAACGGTGCGCGGTAATGGGACTGCAAGACCAGCAATCGGAACGCCGCGGTCCGATTCTGGTCGATCAGTTCCGTGATGCTGACCAGGTTGCCGATCGACTTCGACATCTTGTCGCCACCGAGCTGGAGCATGCCGTTGTGGACCCAGTAGCGAGAGAACGGCGACGCCCAGGAAGGCCTCCGACTGAGCGATTTCGTTTTCATGGTGCGGGAAGATCAGATCGGTGCCACCGCCGTGGATGTCGACCTGTCCATCGAGATGATGTGAGCACATGGCCGAGCATTCGATGTGCCAGCCGGGCCTCCCATCACTCCACGGGACTCGGCCACCATGGTTCACCCGGTTTGCGGACTTCCAGAGTGCGAAATCGAGCGGATCTTCCTTGCGTTCGTCGATCTCGATCCGCGCACCGGATAGCATGATCGTCGATGTTGCGCCCGGAAAGCTTTCCGTATCCGTCAAACGATGCGCACCCGGAAGTAGACATCGCCATCGCCTCATAGGCGTGACCTTTTTCAATCAGACCCTTCGATCATGGTGACGATTGTCGGAATTTCCAGCGTTGCCTGCGGATAGACGTTGCTGGCAGGACGTTCAAGCGCTTCTCGCATCTGGACAGTGCCAATCGGCAATCATACTTTTCAGTCAGCTCGTTGGTCGGAATGCCCTTCGCGTTGCGCCCGGACGATGATCTTGTCGTCGATGTCGGTGAAGTTGACGACGTGCCGGACCGTGTAGCCAGCGATGTTCGAGGTAGCGCGGATCATGTCGAAGACGATCGCCGACATTGCGTGGCCAATGTGCGCTTGTCATACGGCGTGACGCCGCAGACATACATGCGCACCACGCCCGGCTCGATCGTTTCGAACGGCTCGATCGCTCGCGATCTGCGTGTTGTAAATCTGCATGCTCATATCTGCCAGGATCCTGCCATGGATTGCTCCCGCTCTTCGATGTCGCCCTGAAGCTTACGGATCTTTTCTTCCAGCTCTTCGATTCGCTGCATCATGGCAAGCAAGCGAATCGCACTGCGGATCTGGCATTGTCTCTAGTCGGCGAGTCTCCCCGGAATCGGGATGCGTCCACGCAACTGCCCGCGCCGGAACGCCGACCGCGGTCGTGTAGGGCTGGCACATCCTTGAGAACCACCGCGCCACCACCGATCTTGGCGCCTTCCCCGATCGTCACATCGCCGAGGATTTTCGCGCCACGCCTCCGATGACACTCCGGCCCCAACGGTAGGATGCCGCTTGCCATTTTGCTTGCCCGTACCACCCAGGGTCACGCCCTGGTAGATGGTGACAGTCGTCGCCGACAACGGCCGTTTCACCGATGACGACACCCATGCCGTGGTCGATAAAGAACCGCTCGCCGATCGTCGCGCCGGGGTGAATCTCGATCCCGGTCAGAAATCGTCCCAGGTGAGAAACCAGGCGGGCCGGCAGGTGCAATCCTCGTTTGCGGAGCGACGAAGAAAGCCGATGGACAATCAGTGCGTGCAGGCCAGGATAGGTAAGTGCAACCTCGATGGTGGATCTGGCCGCTGGATCGCGCTGCTTGACGGTTGAGATTTGCTCACGTAGCCACATGGTGTGTTTCCCTTGCTGCGTGCGTGTTTCGATCACACGCTCGTTCCCCGGTAACTGCCTAGAAGCAGTTGCGACAGGAGCAAGGGCCTCCGACTGCTGCACCGCATCGCTCAGGGTGGAACCAGCACATTTGATTAAGCGGCATTCCGGCAAACGTCATGTGATACCTCAGTCGGCCGCAGCGGTAGCTGCTGGCTTTGGCGACTCTTTCTTTGGAGCGTCGGAAGACTTCTCGGACGATTCTGTCGTCTTTGGACTATCGGTTGATTTTGAGGCAGTCAGATGCCGGTTTGGCCTTCTCGACATTTTTGGTTTCGGGCTTCGCATCGCCAGACTTGCGACTATCGTTGATGTACCAGCCCGATCCCTTGAACACGACGCCGACATTCTGGATGACGCGCTGGATGGTTCCGGAGCAAGTTGGGCAGACAGTCAGTGGGTCTTCGCTGAACTTCTGATACTGCTCGAAAGACTTACCGCAATCGCGGCATTCGTATTGATAGGTGGGCATTCTGAATTGAACTCCAATTGGACGCGAATAACCGCAATGTACCTATTCTAGTGGGGTCGGTGCGGCTACTCAATAGGGTGTCATTCCGGCAGGTCGAGATCGGTCAGGTCTTCCCAGTTGGGTCCGCTCGAAACATCGACCACTATCGGCACGGTTAGCTCTGCCGCGTGCTCCATGGTCTGCTTGACCAGCGTTGCGATCTCTTCCAGGCTGCTTCGCTCAACTTCCAGAACCAGTTCGTCGTGAACCTGAAGCAACATGCGAGTGGAGTCACGATGCGATGCCAGTGCATTGTGCAGATTTATCATTGCAATCTTCATGATGTCGGCAGCGGTTCCCTGCACGGGCATGTTGATTGCTACCCGTTCGGCCGAGCCTCGGCGCTGGCCATTTCCGGATTGCAGATCTGGCACAGCGCGTCTCCGGCCGTAGAGCGTCTCCACGTAGCCCTTCTCGGTTCCCACTTTGATCGTCTCCTCGAAGAATGCCTTCACCCCTGGCAGTCGAGACCAGTACTGATCGATGAAGGCCTGCGCCTCGGAGCGACTGAGTCCGGTGTCGCGCGAGAGTCCGTAGGCTTGCATGCCATAGAGCAGACCGAAGTTGACGGTTTTGGCAACCCGACGCATGTCCGACGTCACATCGCCCGGAACTACACCGTAGACCAGCGATGCGGTCGCCCGGTGAATGTCGGCTCCCGCCTTGAACGCGTCGACCAGAGAACGGCTCGCCACTCATGTGCGCCATTAGCCGGAGTTCGATCTGCGAGTAGTCAGCCGAGATCAGGACCGCATCGTCGAAGATCTTGCGTTCAGAGTGGTCAGCCACAAATGCACGCCGTACCCGTCGCCCTACTTCAGTGCGGATCGGGATGTTCTGCAGGTTGGGTGAATTGGACGAGAGGCGCCCGGTCGCGGCAACGGTCTGGTTGTACGAGGTGTGGATTCGGCCGGTCTTGGGGTTGATCTGATCCGGCAGTGCTGAAACGTAGGTTGAGGAGAGCTTGACGAGCGTCTTGTACTCAAGGATCACGCCAATAATCGGATGCTGATCGCGCAGCGTCTCGAGCAAGTCCTGATCAACCGAATAGCCAGTCTTGGTCTTTCGACCGCTTGGAAGCTTGAGTTCGTCAAAGAGCAATGCCCCGAGTTGTTTCGGTGAATTGACATTGATGGCTTTTCCGGCCAGTTCGACTATCTCGTGCTCAAGCTCAGAAATTCGCTGGCGAATTTCCTTGTCGAACGAACGCAAATACTCGCGATCGATCGCGATTCCCGTTCGCTCCATGTCTTCGAGCACGGCAATCAGCGGCAGTTCGATCTCACGAAACAACGCTACCTGATCGTTTTCCTCAATCAGTGGTCGGTAATAGTCGGCAAGTTCAAACGTCGCCTCCACATCACCGCAGGCGTATTGGGAGACCTGCTCAAGCGGAACCATGTTCATCGATAACTGGGTCCGCCCGGACCCGATCAGCGCGCCGATCTCGGTCATTTCTATGCCAAGTCGGGAGAACGCCAGATCCTTGAGACCGACCGAGTTCTCGCCCAGCAAGTACGCGGCGATCATGGTGTCGAACTCGAGATTGGTGACATCGATTCCATACCGATGGAGCACGTGCTGATCGTACTTGCCGTGATGAGCGTAGCCCTTGATTGAGCTGTCCTGGAACACAGGCAAGAGGACTTCCGCGATGAGCGATGGCTCTATTGAGACATCTCCGTGTTGTACCGGGATGTACCAGCTTTCGTCGGAAGATGAGGCCAGCGCAAGCCCGACCAGTTCAGCCGTGATCGGGTCAACCGATGTGGTTTCGACATCAAAGGCATACGCACCCGTTTCACGGATTCGCGCCGCGATGTCTTCGAGTCCGCCTCGCGTAGTTACCGTTGATCGTTTGGTTGCGGCCCGCTCCACGAGCGGAGCCGGTGATTGTTCGACGGCCCGAGATTCCGGCAGCTTGGTGACCAGCGTCCGGAATTCCAGCTCCCGGAAGAGCGCAATCACCTTTTCGCGGTCGTAGTTATCGACTGCGCTGTGATCGAGATCAGCCTCGACATCGACATCCCGGACAATCGTTGCCAGCCACTTGGACAAGCGCAAGCGCTCGATGTTTTCCGCCAGTGCGTTCTTGGCACGTGCAGGCGCCACGTCCTCGATATGGGCGATGATCGATTCGACGTCGCCATAGGTCGTAATCAGCGAGGTGGCCGTCTTCTCACCAATCCCCGGAACGCCCGGGATGTTGTCAGATGTGTCGCCGACCAGTCCCTTGTAATCCGGGATCAACGCAGGAGCGAACCCATACCGGTTTTGAACTGCCGCTTCGTCGAAAACGCGCAGATCGGAAAATCGTGGACGCCCCGGCAGGACGGCCTGAACATTCGGTTGGACGAGTTGAAGCAGGTCGGAGTCACCAGTGATGATCAGGACCCGCAATCCGTGGTCATCGGCGAGCTTGTGGCTGAGGCTGCCAATGACATCGTCGGCCTCAAACCCGGGACGCTCGAGAATTGGAATGTTCATTACCTCGATGATTTCGCGAACCCGGCCAATCTGGGACCGGAGATCGGCCGGCATTTCGGCCCGCGTGCCTTTGTATTCCTCGAACTTTTCGTGGCGGAACGTTTTGCCACCCTCCAGGGCGACAATCGCGTAATCAGGCTTCTGTGTAGCGAGTACGTCAAGCAGCATTGCCGTGAACCCATACACCGCGTTGGTCTGCTCGCCAGTCGAGGTAGACATGCTCGTATTGATGGCATGGTAGGCACGGAAAATGAGTCCGTATCCATCGATCAACATGATGGTTTTGGTCGAATTTGCGGCCACTCGATGTTCCTTGCGTGCGGTGAATCCTGAGCAAAAGTATACGCGCTAGGTCATTTGTTCGACAGGAGCATTGCTATACTCGCTGGAGCGCTACCCTTGTTTTCGCGAAATGAGATCACCGAGTCAATGCAGGTCCAACGAACGCAGGATCTCGCCGCGCGAGTGACCGGGAATGTCGAGCGAGTGGTCGTCGGCAAGCGCCGGGAAGTCGAACTCGTTCTCGTTGCGCTGCTTTGTCGCGGTCATGTACTCATTGAGGACGTGCCGGGCGTTGGCAAAACGGTCCTCGCCAAAGCCATCGCGAAGAGCATCGGTGCCTCGTTCAAGCGCCTGCAATTCACCCCGGATCTGTTGCCTGGAGATGTCACAGGAGTTTCGGTTTTCGATCCACAGCACGTCCGGTTCGAGTTTCGACCTGGACCGATCTTCGCCCAACTGGTGCTGGCGGATGAGATCAACCGTGCCACGCCAAAAACGCAGTCCGCACTCCTCGAAGCCATGGAGGAAGCGCAGGTTACGGTCGACGGCGTTACCCATCGCCTCCCCGATCCGTTCGTGGTTTTGGCCACTGAGAATCCGATCGATTACGAAGGCACGTTCCCGCTTCCTGAAGCGCAACTTGATCGCTTCCTGATGCGCCTTTCAATGGGATATCCGGGGCGTTCCGGCGAGATCGAGATGCTGGAGCGACAACAACATCAGCATCCGCTGGATCGCATCGGCAAGGTGATCGAAGTGGCTGAACTGATTGCGGCACAATCGGACATTCATGAGGTCCTGGTTGATCCTTCGATCGCCGATTACGTCGTATCGATTGTCGAGACCACGCGAAATCATCCTGAAGTGCAGCTTGGCGCAAGCCCGCGGGGAAGTCTGGCGCTGTACAACGCCAGTCGCGCACTCGCCGCGCTCAATGGGCGGGCATTCGTAATTCCGGATGACGTCAAGGCGCTCGCAGTTTCAACGCTGGCTCATCGATTGATCGTCTCCCCGTCCGCTCGGGTCCGCAATGTCGATAGCCGGGCGATCATTCAGGACATCGTGCGATCACTTCCGGTTCCCGGCTCACGACCAACGGCAGTCGCTGGCCGCGGACAACCAGCACGCTAAATGGTTTGGCTGCGGATTCTGATCGTCGCTATCGCAGGCTTTGTCTTTGCGCTGATCGACGACTGGCCAGCGTTGACCGTCATTTCCACGGCAATGATTGCGCTGACCTTGTTGCTCTTCATCTGGAGCCGGTTCGCGCTGACGGGTCTCTCATTCGTACGGGAAATGCCCTCTCGGTCCCAGGTCGGCGAAGAGATTTCCGAACGCATCTTGCTGCGAAACCGAAGCTTGTTGGGCAAATTGTTCATCGAGATCGAAGACCGCTCGACACTGGCCGGTCACCTTGCCAATCGGGTGGTGGCAATGGGTCCGCGAACGGCCAGGCAGTGGCAGGTCACCTCAATAGCGCGCCAGCGGGGTCACCACGTGCTGGGCCCGGTGACGCTCCGTTCGGGAGATCCACTCGGATTCTTTCGGCGCGAGCTACGCGTGCCAAGCGTTCTGGATGTATTGATCTACCCGCTCTCGGTCGCGCTACCCGGATACACCCCTGCCTCAGTTCTGCAATCTGGTGGCGGAACGATCCACCGTCGATCGCAAGTCCCGACTGCAGCCGTTGGAGGAGTACGCGAATACATGACCGGCGATTCCATCAACGTCATCAGTTGGACGTCGACTGCACGAGCGGGTCGGTTGATGGTCAAGGAATTCGAGATCGATCCCACATCGGACGCCTGGATCGTGCTGGACACCTCCGCAGGTCCAGGGCAGGCAGATAACGCCCGATACGGCAGTGACAATCCACTGGATTGGCTGGGGAACGAGCTTGAGTACCGGGTGATGTTGGCCAACTCGCTTACGAAGCGGGTGCTGGAGCTGGGTCGCTCGGTCGGGTTTCTCACCAATACAGAATCCTTGACGCTTCTTCCACCCGAACGAAGCGATCGACAATACGTTCGCATTCAGGAGTTGCTGGCGGTAGTCCAGTCAACGTCAGTGCAGAGTGTCGCGGAGCTGATTACTGTCGCCTCGCCAAGGTTTCGGCCCAACACCGCACTGCTGGTCATAACCTCTGCGCACGATCCACATCTGGCGGGCGTACTTGCGTCACTACGCCGCCGCCGCATCTCTTCTGAGGTATTCCTCGTAGAGAGTGGTATGGATGAAATCGACTCTGATTCGGGTATGAGTGAACGTCTGATGGCGAGCCAGATACCAGTTCAGGAACTTTCCCGTTTCGATCACCCATCAGCTGTGCTGAGAAGTGGCGGCCTGCCTCAATCGATTTCGAGACGCACCATATGAGCCAACCGATCACAAAACCTGGAAGTGACCGGGGTCAACGGAATGCCGGACAACTGGGACTTGGTGCCGAGCTCATTTCCTTGTGTATGCATTTGCTCATGCTTTGGAGCGTTATCGCTGCGATGAGTCGGGTAGATTCCAGCGACCGCTTGTTGATCCTCGGGCCGCTGGCCACATCAGGATTGTTGCTTGGATTCTGGCTCGCGAAAACAGACATTCAGGATCTGATGGCCCATTCGGTCGCCGTTTGGTTCGGCGCACTGAGTGCCCTGGTTCTTGTTGGATCGCAATCGACCTCGCTGGGCGAGGTCATTTCCAACCGAGGACAGTCGTATCGTGATCTGGTCACCGGCATAGGCGAATCGCTCATTGGAAACCAGGTCGGCCCGGTTGAAGACCGTCAACTTCTGGCCGTTCTCGGCTTGACCTCCTGGCTTTTGGCGTACTCGTCTGCCTGGGTTGTCTATCGCCGACGGTGGTACGCAGCGGGGATCGGAGTACCGGCCGCGATTTTGCTGACCTCACTTCGGGTCGACGATCGCAATGGTGGCTGGCCGCTCGCGTTCTTCCTGATCGGAGCCATCGGGCTCGGTGCCAGGGATTCGTATGCCGGGAAGGTCCGGCATTGGTCGATTCGTCGCATGCCGGCGGCAAGTGGGATGGCCCGTGCCTTCCTGTTTGCAGGAATCCCTATCGCCGTCGTCTCCGTACTTACGGCTCAATTGCTGGCTCCGATAATTGAAAATATCGTATCAGACACGTCCACGGAAAAGATCGAAGAACTATGGAACGATGTCAGCGATGACGTTCTGGGACGTCTGGGAATGCAGACGCCAGGATCCGGCAACTACACGACATTTCCATCTGAATGGGAAATTGGCGGCGAGCTGAATCCAACCGACGAAATAGTCGCCAGGGTTTCGTCGACTGACCCGCACTACCTTGCCCTGCGTCGGTACAACGTGTACACCGGCAATGGTTGGCAATCGGACGTCCAGACCACGTTCACGCTGCCAGGTGAATCTTCTGAGGACTCGGTTACGCATGTGACCTTCAAGCAGGGGACCCGGGTGCCGCTGTCCTCCCAGATGACGGGCCAGCGGGCATCAGAAATCGCAACAGTCGACGTGGAACGGCCTAAAGGAGACCTGCTCTTCACAATTGAGTCGTTCACGGGCGCAACAACCGATGTGCAAGCTGTCATGAGCTGGACCCTGCTCGATGCCATTGAAATCGATGTTGATGCTGTGGACATTGCTGATGTCCCCATCGATTTGCAGGGGCTCGTCTCAACGGCAAAGCAGCAAGAATTCAGTGCGGATGCGGACGGAATCACGTTTGACGACCCTGCCGTAAATCGGGAGTTCCTTCGTGAGGTCAATCGGCTGGCAGCGTATCCAATCACGGTACGCCTCGAGCAAGGTGAAGATGGCCAGCTCGTTGCCATTTTTGACGGGCGACTTCCAAACTATGACGATATTGAATCGGTTTTTTCGGCAGACGATTCAGCTGGTGGGTTGCTCTATGCACTAGAAGGCGATACCAGCGTTGCAACGGTCGATGAGCTGAGCAATGCATCTACCACGTACCCGGACTGGATTGTCGATCGGTATCTTCAATCATCCGCAACGGTCACCAACCGAACCGTGCAGCTGGCCCAGCAGATTGCCGCTGATGCAGATGCGACCAACCCGTTCGCCATGTCGCTTGCTGTCGAGTCCTACCTGCGCTCCAACTACACGTACGAGGAGAACAGTCCTGGCCCACCAGATGAACAGGATTGGGTTGACTATTTCCTTTTCGATTACCAGTCCGGGCGATGCGAACAATATGCCACGTCGATGGTCGTGCTGATGCGCTCTCTTGGTGTCCCTAGCCGACTGGTGAGTGGTTACAACGTCCAGGGCGAGCAGGACGAAACGGGCGCATACCTCTATCGGGAGTATCAGGCGCACACCTGGGTTGAGGTCTTTTTTCCAGGTTACGGCTGGGTCCCGTTTGAGCCGACGGCAAACCTCTCGTCGTTTTCATACGCGGACGAAGCACCAACTGATACGCCGCTGGATGCGTCTCCAGAGGCAATCGAGACTCCTGAAGCTACGCCTGAACCAGACCAGCTACCTTCACCAGAATCGGAAGCGTCTCCGATTCCGCCACAGCTGGCAGTTGATGATTCCTCAGGCGACGGCGGCGCAGTTCGGACAATTCGCATCTCTATTTGCTGGCGATCGGTCTGGTTCTGATCGTCGGGGTACTTGGATTCCTGACCTTGACCTGGCGACGCGGATTGGGTGGCCTTGCACCAGCAGCGGGCCTCTATGCGCGAATGGTGAAGATCGGGGGCTGGTTCGGAGTCGAACCGGCGGTATCCACGACCCCAGGCGAATACGGTCGATCGTTGAGCCGAGTCTTCCCCGGTTCGGAGGGACCGGTTCGTTCCATCACCGAGGCCTACTACCAGGAACGATTCGACCCGTCCGCCCAGGGCAAAGTCGCATTGACCCGGGCAAGCGAGGGATGGAACCAGTTGCGCCGGAATCTACTACGATGGCGACTACGAAAACCGAAATCACCCTAAGCATCGGAGCAATTCACCCCATGGTTGATGTACTGGTCGCCGGAGCAATAAACACTGATCTCGTTGCTCGCGTAACGCATGCCCCTGAATCTGGCGAAACGGTCACGGGATCGTCATTCGACGTATTCGGTGGCGGCAAGGGTGCCAACCAGACGCTTGCATCGGCACGGTCCGGAGCAATAACCGCGATCCTCGGAGCAGTAGGGGAGGACGACTTCGGCCGCCAACGTTTGGTCGATCTCCAGGCAGATGAGGTGAACGTCACCGCAGTGCTTCATCGCCACGACGCACCGTCCGGAGTGGCACTGATCACGGTCGAGGAAGCAACCGGCCAAAACCGGATTGCCTACATCCCCGGTGCCACATTGACGATCACCCCTGACGAGGCGTCAGTCGCGGTCAACACACTCAGGCCCCGCATTCTCCTGACCACACTGGAATTGCCGCCCGAGTCGATTAAAGCCGCAATCGCCGCCTGCCGCAAACATGGCGGAACAGTGATCATGAACGCGACGCCGGAGCCACTCGGGGCACTGCCGTTTCTGGATCTCATCGACATCCTGATTGTCAACGAGCCCGAGGCAACGGCTCTTTCCGGCTCGGACGGGGGTGATCAGGACTGGTTCGCCGTAGCCGAACAATTGCGATCCAAGGGGCCCGGCAGCGTCATCGTGACGCTGGGTGACAAGGGCGCCGTGGCCAGCTTCAATGGAACTCGCGTAGATGTTCCGGTTCCACCCGTCACAGTTGTGGACACAACCGGAGCAGGTGATGCCGTTTGCGGATCGTTTGCCTCCGCATTAGCCGCTGGCGACACTCCTGCCGAGGCACTCCGGTATGGTGTGGCGGCCGGATCACTGGCCTGCACGATTGCCGGTGCGCAACGATCCCAACCGACTCGTTCGCAGATTGAGGCGATCCTCGCTTAACCGCTGAACGCGGTCCGGATGTCCTGAATCAGTTCCGGGGTGATTTCGTCCGGCGATGTCAACCTGACTTTGAAGTTGCACATGTTCCCGGCGGCGAGTTCCGTCCAGCCTGGCCAGGAAACAGCTGACTTTGTGTTTATCCCAAGTTCGACCGACTTGGTCGTGGCCGGGCCGATCATCGCGAATTGTCTGGTCGTCCGCAGGCTGACGTATCCCTTCTTGGGTGATACCTCGAACTCTCCAAATTCGCTGATCGCCACCATCAGGTTGTCATGGATCGGTCGAAGCGCCGCCTTGGGGCCAGAATAAATCTCATCGAGTACTGCATCCCCTGATAATCCCTTTGCCTGGGCCGCTCGCTCACCATCGGATAGCTGGATCGCGTGGACCAGAGCGTTGGCATCCCCGTAACCAAGCCCCAGTTTGTCCTGGAACAATGTTCGAAGCTGACCGTGCTTCTGGAGCCCGCTGTCTGAAGCGATGGCTGCAAGTTCGTCGAGCGATCTTCCTGTTTTCGCAAGAATGTTGTTGAGCTGCGTTTGGACCGCATCAGCAGGATTAGGCACCGTCAGTTCTCCTCGCTACGAAAACACAATGAAGCCCAGCGTACCGGGCTGGGCGACAGTTGCTTCTTTCAGATTGTGGAGTTGGTGGCGGAAGGGGCGGGATTCGAACCCGCGAGACGTTTCCGTCTACACACTTTCCAGGCGTGCGCACTAGGCCAGACTATGCGACCCTTCCAAGGTGATGGCCGTATCGCAACCGACGGGCCGGCGGAGAGAGTGGGATTCGAACCCACGGTAGCTCAACACTACACCGCTTTTCGAGAGCGGCACCTTCAACCACTCGGACATCTCTCCATGCGCGAGTGTAGCAAACCGGCGTTACCCGGGCCATAGAACCTCAGTGTGAAAAGGTCTGGAATCGGGCATTACCAGCGGTGGTACGCCTGGCAGGATTCGAACCTGCGGCCTTTGGGTCCGCAACCCAACGCTCTATCCCCTGAGCTACAGGCGCATGCTGTTTGCGCGCAAGAGATTCTACCATCTACGCAACCGTTTGGCATTTCAGGACCGGAACGGTCCGCTGGTTTGTCCGATACTTGAAGCCAAGCACGCGAATTGATCGAAGGATGCAGACTCCGGAATGCCGCTTCCACGCGATGAGAATTACTCCGGTCCCCATATCTTCCGTGAATTCGACTACTCGCCATTCGAGGCAAACGCCTGGCTCGAGGAGACGGGTCTCCGGTTCGACTGCGGACCGAACCCTGCGGAACAATCGCCAACGCTGCAGACTCAACGCCAATACGCGGCTCTCAGCGCTCACTCTGAATACAACAGAATGGTCGAGTTGCTCCGGCAATACATTGACGCGGTCATCTTTGAACCGCTGATAACCGAGCGGGACTGGTGGGTGGTTACGTCAGTTCCCGCTACCGGTAAGCGGCGCGGCTACCGGCGACTCTCGTGCATGAGCATCCAGTGGATCGAGATGATGCTCTTCTCGGAACGAGTTATCGACGGCGTCTGGACCGTGGGCGGATTCATCAACGTGCCGCTGTCCGGTTGGGGAGGCATGGTACGAGCGTGCGTCAGATCGGCTGAAGCGACTCACCCGGATCCGGGAGTCCTGGTACAAGTACTCGGGGATGTTGGCGCGAATCGAGTTCGACAGCCTCGCGATGTTTGCCGAGCTGATTGAGGATCCGGATCTGATTGACGGTTCTGAGGCATTGGCCCTCGGGAATGATGCGGGTGGGCACAACGCCGTATGCCCGGTTCCACGATTTCAATCTCGCGGACGATATCTTCGGCCGTGCAAAACCTGATCTGGTTGAAGCGACACTCGACAGTGACGAAGTCGATACCTGACCTCAACTCGTGGCAAGTCAATTTGCTCCGGTCTGTCGAGAGTACCTAGGAAAGCGTTTCTTCAAAGAGCGTGAGCAGTCGTTTCCAATGCCGATCGGCCCCAACTGCATCAAACACCGAATGATCCGGCACCGCCCATCCGTGTGCCATTCCAACGTAATTCTCGATGGCGTGGTCGACCTCGGCCTCACGCAGTGCCTGCGCCAGTCGAGCGGATTGTTCTGGTGGGAAGCTGCGGTCCACACCGGCGACTCCGACATAGACACGAGCCTTGATTGCCGCCGCGTTGCGGTGCGGGCTGTCGTCCGCATCGGACGCGAGGTTGCCGCCATGGAAGCTGGCCGCCGCACGAATGCGGTCGGGATACGCTGCAGCCGCGTTCAGTGCTCGTGCGCCGCCCATGCAGTACCCAACGGTGCCGATTCGCTGCGCCCCGGCCGACTCCAGTGCATCAAGAAATGGCACCACTGTCCGCCATCGTCATTGCCTGCGAGGTTGCGCCCATCATGCTGCGGATCGCGTTAGCGCTTTCCTCGTTCGCGAACGCAGTCTGGGCATCGAACGGTCCGTACGGAGCGTGCCGATAGAACAGATCCGGGACCAGAACCGTGTACCCCGCGGATTCCAGTCGCTGCGCCATCGAATCCAGCGCAGGACGAGGTCCAAACGCATCCATGTACAAGATGACGCCTTTGTCGCTACCGCCGTCAGGAATGAACAGTCCAGCCGAACAAACGCCATCTGCAGTGTGAATAGTGATCTGGGATTTCGGCACAAGCTGAACCCCTCATATCGCAACATGGACATCGCTCAAAAGCGTATCGCGATCGGGGAAGAATTGCGATGGATAAGCAGTGCGATGTCGTGTGGCAACTGGCGGAAAATCCAATTGCCAGGAACTCCAGGAGGGCGGGGAGGGAGGGATTCGAACCCTCGGATACGCTTTGAAGGCGCATCAACCGCTTAGCAGGCGGCCCCGATCGACCACTCTGGCACCTCCCCGAGTTGTGGAGCCAGGTCGGCGCACATTGTAATGCATCCGGATTCCGGTTTGGCTGGATCTCTGGTCCGGATCAGGCATGAGAATCAAATCGCTGAGATATAGCAGGATGCACGTCAACGTCAAGCGCCCTTGGCTTTCGCCTTCGCTTTCATCTTCTCTACCGACTGCCAGTTCTGAATCTTGTTTGCAGCAATCCATTCCATTGCAGTGTCGATTCGATTGGCGCGTGTTTCGTCCCTTTTCGCACTGGTGATCCAGACGATGTAATCCTTGCGCTTGGCGGCGGTCCAATTCACCCAAATCTCCTGCGCATCTGGATGTTGTTCCAGTGCTGCCTGCAGGTCATCCGGGACCTCACGTTCGACGGTTTCGTGAACGGGCCACGGGACGGATTCATTCAGGTACTTCGCCTGCTTGATGATGGAGCGCATCACCTCGTCAGAAGGAAGATCGTCACGGGAGGTGACCCGGTAAAACTGACCGGCTCCGCCTGAACCCAGGGCATCCTTGACGTCCGGGATTTCGCTCCCCCTGGCAAATCGAACAGAGGCGTGCTCCTTGAATGAAGCTGTCGAGATGAAGTGGCCCATGTAGTCGTAAAAGGGCGTGCTCCATTTGATCGTCTCCTCTGCGTCTGGGACAAGCTCGTGAATCAAATCTCGCACGTAGCTGAGGACCGGTTGTTGGTTCTCTGGTGCTGCCGCGATGTACTCATCGACCAGATTGTCCCGCTTGCCCATCTGCAGTGCCTCCTACTGCTTGCTCAGCGTCCGCTAACTGGAACGACCGACGGACCATTTCGCGAAGGACCTCCAGATCGATATCTGCGAGCTTGTTGACATAGATGCAGGACTTGCCGGTCTTGTGCTTGCCGAGTCTGGCCAGCAGGTCCTCGTGCGCGTCCGCTCCACCGAACATATACAGAGAAATCGCGGTCGCGCGCGGGGAAAAACCGGCGATGAACATATCGCCCTCCCGACCGGAATCGTATTTGTAGTGGTAGGTCCCATAACCGATCATCGACGGTCCCCACATCACAGGAGCCTGTCCGGATTCGGTCTGCATCAATTCGAGTAGAGCCAGTCCGTCCATGCGTCTTTGTGGGTGCGTGACGGCATCAACAAATGCACGGGGATCGGCTGTTTCGGCTTTGGTCTTGTTGTCGCTCATGGTTTGAGATACCTCAGATCTGTCTTGATCGGTAATCTCTCACAGCGTAGCAAGCCACTTGGAGTTGGACTTCTCGAAAATTGCTCTGTTTCTTAAATGATCGTCGTAGCCGAGGCCCGAGTGCAGTGGGTGTTTGTGTTGCGGCTCGCTGGCAAGACGTTGCGAGATAGGGCCTGGCAGGAGGCACATCTCTATGGGGGGCGGAGAGAGAGGGATTCGAACCCCCGGAGCTCATCACTCAACTGTTTTCAAGACAGTCGCCTTAAACCACTCGGCCATCTCTCCAGCCCACTCAGTATATGGACGTTCGATTACCGTCGCAATCTCCTCGCGTATGATTCCTGTTCGACAACAGTAATGATTCGCCATGCCGACTCCGGGTCTCCGTTCGGCGTGACCAGACAGGAATGGAACGCTCAATGCCGCGCAGACGATCCCCCTACCATGCGAAGTACATCGAACTCGGTGCCGAACTGGTCGACCGGGTTGGCTACGACGCGCCGTATCGATTCTCAACCACCGAAGCAGAACACATTGCAACCCGCACCACCGCCGGCCTATATGACGTCTATCACCAGGGCATGGTTGACATCAAAGGTGGCGACGCCGAGAAGTTGCTCCAGCAGACCTGCGTCAATGACCTGTCCCGGATCAGCGACGGTGAGGTGCTTTACTCATCCGTCTGCAACGAAGCGGGAGGCATGATCGACGACCTGACGATCTACCGGGTCGCAGGAGATCACTTCTTTCTGAGTCCGACGCCGTCTCGGGTCGATGCAATCGTTGCCCACATGACCGAGCAGGCGCGCGGCATGAATGCCTACGTGACCAACATGGTCTCGGGCACGGGATTCATTTCAGTCCAGGGACCGAACTCGCGCGAGATCATGGCGAAGCTGACCGACACCGATCTGTCGACCGCATCATTGCCGTACTACACATTCACAACCGCAACGGTCGCTGAAGTGCCCGGATACGTGGCCCGAACCGGCTACTCGGGAGAGCTCGGTTTTGAGTTCTTCTACCCGGTTGAGTATGGAATGCACGTCTGGAACACCGTTTTCGATGCAGGCCAGGATCACGGTCTGGTCCCGTGTGGACTCGGCGCGCTTCGATCAGTCCGGATGGAAAAGCGCTACCCGCTCTACGGACTGGATCTCAACGAGACAACGACACCAATCGAAGCCAATCTCGGCTGGACCGTTCGATTCGCCAAGCCCGCATTTAACGGACGGGATGCGCTGCTCAGGCAAAAGGAAGCGGGAACAACCCGGCACCTGGTTGCAATCGAGTTCGCCGACCTGTCACTGCTGCCGGTACCAGGTGACAAGGTGACATCCGGCGACGACCTGATCGGCACCGTCACCTCGGCAGATCGTGGCTACTTTGTCGGCAAGACGATTGCGCTTGCCTACGTCAAACCGGAGGCCGCCGTTTCTGGCGCGCAGGTAACGGTCACGCTTGCTTCCGGAGACAACGCAACCGGTACCGTCAACCTCAAGGCGGCCTACGATCCCGATCGCGAGAAGGTCCGGGCCTAGATTCCCGAAATCCGCGAAATTCCGTTCATGTACGGCAAGAGAACATCTGGAATGTCGAACGAACCATCGGCATTCTGGTAGTTCTCCATGATCGCGATGACCGTCCGTGGCAACGCCAAACCTGAGCCGTTCAGGGTGTGCAGATATTGAGGTCGACCGCCGCCTTCAGGACGGAAGCGAAGATTTGCCCGACGCGCCTGGAAATCGCGGAAGTTCGAGCACGATGAGACCTCGAGCCATTCTTCCGAACCCGGTGCCCAGACCTCGAGATCGACCTTGTTGGCGGCCGTAAACGACAGGTCTCCGGTGCACATCTGTAGTACACGGTACGGCAGCCCAAGTGCCTCAAGTACGTCGGCCGCTTCCTGGGTCAACCGGGCGTGTTCCTCAGTTGACTTGTCCGGGTGAACGAACTTGACCATCTCGACCTTGTCGAACTGGTAACCGCGCTTGATTCCGCGAACATCCCGACCGGCCGACATCTGCTCGCGTCGGAAGCAGGGGGTGTAGGCGACGTGGTAGATCGGCAGCAGTGATTCATCCAGAATCTCGTCCCGATAGAGGTTGGTTACCGGCACCTCTGCGGTCGGAATCAGCCAGCGGTCTTCGAGGTGGTCGTGAAAGAGGTTGTCGCCGAACTTGGGCAGATTTCCGGTACCGACCAGCATCTGCTCGTGGACCATATACGGGGGATAGACCTCCTCGTATCCGTGCTTGCCGATGTGCAGATCAAGCATCCAGGTGATCAGGGCACGTTGTAGACGGGCACCGGTTCCGCGAAGCACGTATGCACGCGAACCAGCGATTTTGACGCCTCGCTCGAAGTCGATGATCCCAAGTTGCTCAGCAATTTCCCAGTGCGGTCGAACAGTGAACTCAGTCCGCCGAGGTTCACCAACCTGGCGTACGACGATGTTCTCATTCTCGTCCTTGCCCACCGGCACCTCAGGCAATGGCAGATTCGGAACATGCAGCTGGAGATCGTTGAACTCTGCGTCCACTGCGATGATCTGATGGTCGTATTCAGTGATGCGATCCCCGATCGCCTTCATTTCGGCAATCAGTTTCTGTCGTTCGTCCGGGTCCTTGGCCTGCGAAACCGCCTTCGACCCGTCATTGCGGGCCGCTTTGAGAACGTCGACCTCGGTGATCAGTCGGCGTCGTTCGGTGTCGAGTTCAATGATCCGGTCGATCGGTGCGTCGGCATACAGTGTGCCGATCAATCGCTTCACTTCTTCAGGTTGCTCGCGAATCAGGCGAATGTCGATCATGGTCTGAACTCCTTCAGGACAAAAATCAACGCCCCGGCAAAGCGCGGGACGTGTTCAAGTGGCCGCATGCACATGCAAACGGCCCTGGATTAACTAGAGAATGCGCCGGCGAAGTGATCCATGCGTGAGTATCCTGGCAAAAACTTCTCCCAATCGGGATGTATGCCGGATTCTACTCGACGTTCGATGGTGTAGTACGCACCCGGCTTCGGCTCGAACGGTTCCCGGCGCAAGTTGCATACGCGCCTCGGCAAGCGATTTCCCGCCCTTCCGATGATTGCAGAAGCGACAGGCCGACACCAGGTTCAACCACGTATGCTGACCGCCCTTTGATCTGGGATGGATATGATCGAGCGTCAGGTCACCGGTTCGCTTGCCGCAGTACTGACACGTGTGATCGTCCCGAATAAAGATCTCCTTGCGGGTCAGCTTCACCTTCGGACGTGGTCGTTTGATCATGTAGACAAGGCGAATCACTGAGGGAGAGGCGAACTCGGCACAAGCGGAACGAAGCGCGAGATTGTACTCCTCGAGCACTTCGGCTTTGCCATCAATCACGAGGACAATGGCCCGCCGCACGTTACAAATATTGAGCGGCTCGTAGTTCTGATTCAGAACGAGAACTGTTCCACTCACGGTGTTCGTCACCTAGCTCCCCAGCCAGAAGGTGACCCTCGCACGCGGTCGTCAGGCTATTCCAGATAGTTCGCACCACAACAGATGGTAGCACGCAAGCGTGTACCACCTCAACTGTTAGGGGTTCGTTAATCTGCAGCCACCGACACAGCCGGCAACACATGACGGAGATAAGCGCCGGTGAACGAGCGTGGATTGTCGATCACGTCTTCGGGTGTCCCCACAGCAACGACCTCGCCGCCGCCGTTTCCACCCTCAGGTCCGAGGTCGATGATCCAGTCGGCGGATTTGATCACATCCAGGTTGTGTTCGATGACCATGACGGTGTTGCCGCCATCCGTGAGCCGTTGCAGCACTTCCAGCAGCTTCGGATGTCCGCGAAGTGCAGACCGGTTGTCGGTTCGTCGAGGATGTAGATCGTCTTGCCGGTTGCCCGTCGAGAGAGTTCGGATGCGAGCTTGACCCGCTGCGCCTCGCCACCGGAAAGCTGGGTCGCCGGTTGGCCGAGCGTGATGTACCCGAGTCCAACATCCTCGAGCGTTTGCAAGTTTGTTCCTGACCTGGGGAATGTTCTCGAAGAAGTCGACCCCTTCGCTGACCGTCATCTCGAGCACATCGGCAATCGACTTGCCCTTGTAGTGAATCTCGAGCGCTTCCCGGTTGTACCGACGCCCGTGGCAAACCTCGCACGGCACATAGACATCGGGCAGGAAGTTCATCTCGATCTGGATCATGCCTTCGCCGGAACACGCTTCACAGCGACCACCTTTGACGTTGAATGAGAACCGACCAGGCTTGTATCCACGCGATTTCGCTTCCGGCATGCATGCGAACAGTTCACGAATCGGAGTGAACACACCGGTGTAGGTCGCCGGGTTTGATCGTGGAGTCCGACCGATCGGACTCTGGTCGATCTCGATGACCTTGTCCAGAAACTCGATACCTTCAAGCGCATCATGTGCGCCGGCTCGCTCGCGCGCACCGTGAAGTTCAACTGCCAGCCGCTTTTGCAGCGTATCGGTGATCAGCGAGCTCTTGCCTGAACCGGAAACGCCGGTCACCGCGACAAACATGCCCAGCGGAACTTCGACCGTGACGTTCTTCAGGTTGTTCGCCGTCGCACCACGCAGTGAAAGCGTCTTGCCGTTGCCCTTGCGTCGCTTCTCCGGAATCTCAATCCGCCGCTGACCAGTCAGGTATTGACCGGTGATGGACTCAGGCGAATTGGCGATGTCGTCCATCGTTCCCGCCGCTACCACGTGGCCACCATGAACTCCCGCGCCCGGACCGATGTCAACGATCCAGTCGGCCGCCCGCATCATGTCTTCGTCGTGTTCGACGACGATCAGCGTGTTTCCGAGATCGCGCAAGCCGCTCCAGCGTCTTGATCAGGCGTTCGTTGTCGCGTTGATGCAAGCCGATGCTCGGTTCGTCGAGGATGTAGAGCACACCCATCAGGCTCGAGCCGATCTGGGTGGCCAGGCGAATTCGCTGCGCCTCGCCGCCGGAAAGCGTTGTGGCCGAGCGATCCAGCGTCAGGTAGTCCAGCCCGACATCGACCAGGAAGCCGAGTCGTTCGCGGATTTCCTTGAGAATCTGGCGGGCGATCAAATACTCGCGCTCGGTGAATGGTGCTTTTTTGTCTTCGGTGGGATCGACTGACAGGGCCAGGAAAAAGTCACGACTCTCCCGGCATGACATGGTTGTCACATCGACGATCCCTTTGCCATCGACCAGCACGGAGCGGGCCTCTGGCTTGAGACGAGCTCCCTTGCAGGTCGGGCAATTGCTGGCCGCCATGTATCTGCCCATCTCTTCGCGAATGTAGTCGGACGTGGTGTTCTCGAGTCTGCGCTCCAGATTGGGGATGACGCCCTCGTACGGCACTTCATACGAACGCCATCGACCACTTCCGGACTTGTATTTGACCGTCAGCTTCTGCTTGGTGCCATTCATGATCATGTCGACGAAGTCGTCTGGCAGCTGATGGAAGGGAACTTTCATCGACTGCTCGTACATCTCGCACATCGCGTTCAGCAATGCGTAGTACCAGGTGCTGTTGTCGCCGCCGGCCCGCATCCACGGAACGATCGCTCCCTCGCCAAGAGCGAGATTGCGGTTTGGCACGATCAGGTCTGGCGCGAATTCAAGACGTGTTCCCAGTCCGGTGCAGGTCGGGCAGGCGCCGTGTGGCGAGTTGAACGAGAAGTTGCGCGGCTCGAGTTCGCCGAAACTCATTCCGCAATCTGCGCAGGCGAACTTCTCCGAAAACAGCAGCTCTTCGCCATCGATGATCTGGACGATCGCGCCGCCGCCGCCAATTCGTAATGCGGTTTCCAGCGAGTCGATGAGGCGCACTCGATCCGGGTGATCGTCGGACGCGATTCCGTCTTCGTGGCGGACAACTACGCGATCGACAACGACCTCAATCGAATGTTTCTTGGTCTTGGCCAGGGTTATGGTTTCGTCCAGATCGCGAACTTCGCCGTCGACGCGGACGCGCACGAAGCCCTGTCGACGAATCTCGTCGAAGACCGCGTTGTACTCGCCCTTGCGGTCACGAATGACCGGTGCCAGGATCATCAGTCGGGTACCGTCCGGCAGGGCAAGCATCGTGCTGGCCATTTGCTGAACAGACTGCTGGCTGATCGGCAGACCGCAATTGGGACAATGAGGATGACCGACCCGGGCGAACAGCAGACGCAGGTAGTCGTAGATTTCGGTGACTGTGCCGACGGTCGACCGCGGATTGCGACTCGTGCCCTTCTGATCGATGGAAATCGCCGGAGAAAGGCCGTCGATGTGATCGATGTCCGGCTTTTCCATCTGCCCGAGGAACTGTCGCGCATAGGCCGAGAGCGACTCGACATACCGACGCTGACCTTCGGCGAAGATCGTGTCGAAGGCAAGCGAGGATTTGCCGGACCCGGACAGGCCGGTGAAAACCACCAGCTGGTCTCGCGGAATCTCGACATCAATGTTCTTGAGGTTGTGTTCGCGAGCGCCGCGGACAATGATCCGGTCGTTCTGGGGCATGGGCGTGGGTGTCCTTCATTGCGCAGCTGGTCGCGAACCAATTGGTTGCGAACACATGTACGAAGTTTACCATGGGTGTCGAGCCGAAACGTGTCCTGATTCGACGCCATCAATACAATTAGGGAACACGCTTCTGCGCCGACTGTGGTGCTACGTTCGAACAAGGAATTACATTGACAGTTCGGGATGACAACTCAGGTTTGGCTTCGGCATTCAGCCCGGGTGATGTGGAGCAGGGACTCTACGAATTCTGGGACGGTGCCGGCTACTTCAAGCCGAACGACCGCACCGACCGCGACCCATTCGTCGTCATCATGCCGCCACCGAACGTCACCGGTGAACTGCACATCGGCCATGCGCTGTTCGTGACTATCCAGGACATCATGATCCGGTGTCACCGCATGCTGGGCGATCCGACCCTCTGGTTGCCTGGCGCCGATCATGCCGGTATTGCCGGACAGTGGGTGGTCGAGAAGCTGCTCGCTCGCGGTGATCTGACTCGCCACGATCTCGGGCGCGAGAAGTTCGTCGAGCGCGTCTGGGAATACATGGACCAGTACCGTGGTCGTATTCGCGAGCAGATGCGGATCCTCGGTGCGTCGTGCGACTGGTCGAGGTTTGCGTTCACCATGGATCCCGGTCCGTCTGCAGCCGTTCGCGTACCTTCAAGCACCTCTATGACAAGGGGCTGATCTATCGCGGTGAGCGACTGATTTCCTGGTGTCCGCGCTGCATGACCGCACTCTCCGATCTGGAAGTTGTCCATAAGGACGTCCAGGGTCACCTTTGGCACATCGCGTATCCGGTCGAAGGGTCGGACGAGGAAATCGTCGTGGCCACGACCCGCCCGGAAACGATGCTGGGCGATACGGCAGTCGCGGTTCATCCCGGACGACGATCGCTACCGCCATCTGATCGGCAAAAACGCTGGTCTTGCCAATTCTGGGCCGCCTGATTCCCGATCGTGGCCGACGATGCGGTCGATTCTGCGTTCGGATCCGGCGCGGTGAAGGTGACGCCGGCACACGATCCCAATGACTTCGAGATCGGCAAGCGCCACAACCTGCCGTTCATCACCGTCATGAATCTCGACGGCACGATGAACGCAGAAGCCGGTCCGTTCGATGGGATGACGATTGCGGATGCTCGCGCGGCGGTTGTCGCGCGTCTGGAGCAGGACGGCGCGCTCGTCAAGACCGAAAATCATGAACATTCCGTCGGACACTGCGATCGCTGCGGAACGGTCGTCGAGCCGCTGATCAGCAAGCAGTGGTTCGTCAAGATGAACGAGCTGGCCGCGCCGGCGATCGACTGCCGCGAATGACGGTTCAGTCTACCTTCGTGCCCGACCGGTTCAAGGGCGTCTATCTGAACTGGATGGAGAACATCCACGACTGGTGTATCTCGCGCCAGCTCTGGTGGGGCCATCGGATTCCGGTCTGGTATTGCCGGGTCAGCGACGGACACCTGATCGTCAGCGAGGAGGATATCTGATGTCTGCCCGGAGACGCGGCGAACCGGTCGTAGCAGGATCCGGACGTGCTCGACACCTGGTTCAGCTCGGGACTCTGGCCGTTCTCGACGCTGGGCTGGCCGGAAGAAACTGAGGATCTGAAGCGGTTCTACCCGTCCTCAGTGATGGAGACCGGATACGAGATTCTCTTCTTCTGGGTCGCTCGAATGGTCTTCTTCGGCATCGAGATGATGGGCGAGCCTCCGTTCCACACCGTCTACCTGCACGGCACGGTCCGCGACGCCGAAGGCGCCAAGATGAGCAAGACCAAGGGCAACGTGCTCGATCCGACCGAGATCACGGCCGAGTACGGCGCTGACGCCCTGCGATTCGCCCTTGTGACCCAGGGTTCAGCCGGCGTCGATTCGCGGCTGAGCCTGAGTCTGGTCGAGAGCAGCCGGAATTTCGTCAACAAGCTCTGGAACGCGACCCGGTTCTCGCTGGGTGCCATCAATCGATTCGAGATTGTTCAAGACTCGGATGGCCCAGTTCGCCCGGATGGCGGCACGATCTGGTCGATCGCTGGATTCTGAGCCGCGTCGATCAGGTGACGATCGAAACCACCCGGCTGCTCGAAAGCCATCAGTACGGCGAGGCAGGACGGCAGATTCGCGAATTCGTCTGGTCGGAGTTCTGCGACTGGTACATCGAAGCAGCCAAGGTCCGATTGAGGGGTACAGATGCTGAGGCGCAGGTAGTCGCGCAGACCCTTGCCTATGTGATCAATCGATCGCTGCGACTGCTGCACCCGTTCACACCGTTCGTCACTGAAGCCCTCTGGCAGCAGGTTCCGAACGCCGGCAAGCCATTGATCATCAGCGATTGGCCGGTTGCTACGGAACGCGATCAGGACGCCGAGCGGGTTTTCGGGATCGTGATCGAGCTGGTCACCAAGATTCGCAATGCCCGGAGCGAGTCGAATGTCGAACCCGGACGCTGGATAGCTGCCCAGATTTCGTCCTCGACGGATTCCGTGGCACTCGAGTCGATCCGTGGTGAAATCGGTGCATTGGCGAGAATCGCTGATGATCAACTGACAATCACTGCCGACACTCTGGCACCCAGCAAGTCAGACGCTGTGATTGCGGTCGGCGATCTCGTTGCGATCCTGCCACTGACTGGGTTGGTGGACCACGAGGCAGAACGCGCGCGAATTGAAAAGGAACTTGGGAGTGCGAATGGAGAGGTCCAGCGATTGGGTAACCAGCTCTCCAACTCGAACTTCGTGGAGCGAGCGCCCGAAAAGCTGGTGAACGATCTTCGTTCCCGTCTCGCCCTGGTCCAGGAGCAGGTCGCTGTTCTCGAGACTCGCTTGCGGGACATGGACGCCGTTGACTGATCGTCTGGACCGATCCTTTTTCAGTCGCGATCCGGTAACGGTCGCGGCTGAATTGATCGGTTGCCGTCTGGTTCGTGTTCTCGGAGATGCCACTCTGATAGCACGGATCACCGAGACCGAAGCGTACGGCGATGAGACCGATCTTGCCTCACATGCTGCGGTGTATCGTCTGGCTCGGGGAGAATCCATGCGCCGGGCACCGGGCAGTCTCTACGTCTACTTGAGCTACGGCATCCACCATTGTCTGAATGTCGTAGCGCACGAGCCTGATGGAGCCGGAGCTGTACTGATTCGTGCGATCGAGCCGGAGGACGGATTTGATGTGCCTCCGTTGATGGCCGGCATAGGTCCGGGGCGGCTGACGAAATTGCTGCACGTGGATCGTTCTGTTGATGGAATGGACGTTGTTGCAAGCAACAGCATCGTAATTCTGAATCGATTGCAACCGGCACGTGTGCAGCGGTCGAAACGCATTGGAATCACGCGAGATACTGAGCGACTTTGGCGATTCTTTGATTCGGATTCCGAGATTGTTTCGACACTGCCACGAAACCTCCGCAGTTGATCTGCCCTCAGTGTTAGCATCCCCGCATGGCTATCAAACTCCTGAGCGAATCCACAATCGGAAAGATCGCTGCCGGCGAAGTTATTGAGCGTCCGGCTTCCATCGTCAAGGAACTGCTCGAGAACGCGCTGGATTCTGGCGCGACAAGCATTGACATCGAAATCGAGCGTGGCGGCCTGGATGGAATCAGGATTACCGACAACGGTTCAGGAATTGCCGAATCCGAATTGACCTTGGCAATCCAGCGACACGCAACGTCCAAGCTTGGCGAGTTTGGCGATCTGGAATCGATCCGAACCCTGGGCTTCCGCGGAGAGGCACTGGCCAGCGTCGCAGCAGTTTCGTCATTGCGGATTCGCTCGGCCACCAACGATCAGTCAGGCGCGTCCACGCTGTCATCGGATTTCGGTGGAGCAATCGCTGTCACGCGCACCAGCGGCTCTCGCGGAACGACCGTAGATGTTCGCGAACTGTTTCAGAACGTCCCGGCGAGGCTCAAGTTCCTGAAGCAGCCATCGACCGAAACAACGGCAATCGGGCGAGTCGTCAGCGCGTACGCAGCCAACCGCCCGGATATCGCATTCCGACTGGTCACCGATTCTCGTCCTTCCTTCTCGACTGATGGCAGCGGATCACTCGTCGCTGCGGCTACGGCGGTTTTCGGTAAGGATGTGGGCGCCGCAGTCCTCGAACTGACTGTGCTCGACGAATCGGCCCGTGTTCCGGATGTGACCGCGTCCGGTTGGGTTACCGCTCCGAACGTAACCAGGTCTCACCGTCAGCAGATGTTCTTCTTCGTCAATGGTCGCCTCATCCAGCACCGGTCGCTCTCATTCATCACGGAGGAGTGCTACCACTCGTTACTTATGGTCGGCAGGCATCCGTTGACTATGATCTCGATCGAAATCGAACCAGCACTGGTCGATGTAAATGTTCACCCGACCAAGGCGGAAGTCCGGTTCGTCGATGAGCGATCAGTAGCCAGAGCAGTTCAACGCGCCGTTCATGGTGCGCTCTCCGCAGCGCCAGCCGAAGATCTGCCGAGTGTTTCGTTTTCGATCCCGTCCGCTCCATTTCCGGTTACCCCGTCCCAGCCAGCGCTTCTGACGCAAATGAGTCGCCCGGTCTCGCACGTACCAATTGACGAGGAGGAACCCGCCGCTTCGACCGCTGCATCCAGGGCGGTTCCGATGTTGCGGGTACTCGGGCAGGTGAGCGGCACATACATCATCGCAGAGGGCCCGGACGGTCTCTACCTGATCGATCAGCACGCCGCCCACGAGCGAGTGATGTACGAGAAGTTGCGGGCACAGATCTCCGACCGCTCGCTCGACATCCAGCATCTCCTCGATCCGATGGTGGTTGAAATGGACCCGCACGAGGCCGCAGTCCTTGAACGCTCACTGCTGGAGCTGAACCAGATCGGGTTTGAGATCGAGCAGTTCGGCCCCTCCGCCTTCACGATTCGAGCGGTGCCAGCAATGATGACCTCGGTCGATATCCGCGATCGCTTGCGATTGATCGTGCAGGAGTTGGCTGAGGGCGGAGTCGGGGAATCGTGGCTGGACTCGGTTGCGATCAGTGCGGCCTGCCATACGTCAATCCGCGCCGGTCAATTGCTCTCAATCGCCGAGATGCGTGAGTTGGTCAACCAACTGGAGCAAACAGAGCATCCGCGTGCGTGTGGCCATGGACGACCGACCATGTTGCGGATGAGTCAGATCGATCTGGAGAAGCAATTTTCGCGACGATAGCAAAAATACGAGGCCGGGTAGTACACCCGACCTCGCTCTGTGTTGTGACGGTTTGAATTTAGACGGTGGTTAGCGCCGGAGTCTCATCAGTCAACCGGATCCAGCCATGGCGCAGGGCGTAGATCACGGCCTGGGTGCGGTCGTTGACGGCCAGCTTCCGCAGGATCGACGTAATGTGGTTCTTGACCGTCTGATCCGAAATGTTCAGGATCCGCGCGATTTCCTTGTTGCTGTTGCCCTGGGCGACGCAATCGAGAATCTCAACTTCACGTGGCGTAAGCGGTGAGAAGACACCTTCCGCACCAGACTCCATCTGCGAAAGCTCCCGGAACTGGTCCAGTACACGCGACGCAACAAAAGGGCGCTGAAGCACATTTTCGTTGATCAGGTACTCACCGCGCGCAACCCGACGAATCAGTTTGACGATCTCGTCCTGCTGGGCGTCCTTGGTGCAATAGGCAGCTGCGCCGACACGAATCGCGTGGAACAACTGCTCGTCATCCTCGTGCATTGTCAGCACGACGACGCCGGTCTGTGGATGGCGACGACGGATGATCCGCGTCACTTCGAGCCCGTTCATCTGCGGCATGTTGATGTCGATCAGCACGACGTCCGGTACCAGCAAATCAGCCTGCTGGACAGCCATCTGTCCGTCAGTCGCCTCGCCGACAACCAGGATATCTGGCTCGGCTTCCAGCCCCCAGCGAACGCCGCGACGGAACAACGGGTGGTCATCGACGATCAATACCTGAATGCGATTCACGGTGTGCTCCTTTGCTCCTCTAGACGAGGGCCAATGAACCAGCCTCAGGCGGCTGGTTGTCGATCGGTAGAATCAACGTCACAGTAGTTCCCTTTCCCAACTGACTTTCTATGATCAATTGAGCGTTCGCCAGTGCTGCCCGATCACGCATACCCATTAGCCCTGCACCAGAGGTCAGCTTGGGGGATACAAGGGCGGGATCAAACCCATTCCCGTTATCGTGAATTGTCACCACGAGACAGCCGCCGACAAACTCCATCGTCACGTCGACCTCAGCATCGTTACCGGCATGTTGGTGTGCATTCTGGAGTGACTGCTGGACGATTCTGAACACGCAAAGGTCCTGGTCGGGAGTCAGCAGCGGCAGATCAGCGCCGATGATCGCCGTCGACCGACGCCCGAAAAATTTCCCGTAATCCTCGACGTAACGCTGGATCGTTGGTCCAAGGCCATAGTGCTGAAGCGTGGCTGGACGAAGATCGAACATGAATCGGCGAATTTCGGTTACACCTTCCTTGAGTAACTCCCTGAGTCGCTCAAGTTCCTCCGGAACTGTTTCGGGTGCTCGCTTGGCAACCTGCTCGACGTACTGGACGTGGTAAATCGCGTTGGCGAGAACCTGAGCTGGACCGTCGTGAATTTCCCGGGCCAACTTGTTGCGTTCGTCTTCTCGCGCGTCGTTGATTGCAGCCTGGAAATGATCAGCAGTGGCGTCCAGGGTCTTTGAGAGTGCCGCAGGATCGGTGAAGTGCTGGTTGGTGGTATCGAGAATGGTTACAAGCGCCTGGAGGCTCTTCGCGACCATCTCAGCCTTGGATGCGTCGAGCGCCATCTTGGCGACATCGCTTCGCATAGCATCGAGGTCTATCAGTCCACCCGCAAACGTCGCCTTGCTCAGTGATCCCGATGCGAGGCCCGACTCAAGGGAAAACTGATCCAGGAATTGTTCGAGTTCCTCACGAACAGTCGCCGTCTCTCGTTGTATCCGCTCCGCGGTGTAGAGAAGATCGGTGGCACGGTCAAGAGCATCAGAGGAAACCATGGCTGCTTTGGCCACGAGCTCCCGAAGTTGTTGGTCGATCGGCTGTCGGTCGGTTGCAGTCACGCTTTGGCGTGTCCCCACGGACGATGTCGAAGAGTCGAGCGGAGCCTTCGGGAGGACCGCAGTCGCAGGTACAACGAAACGGTACCTTCGGCCCCGCGCCGGTTCACGGCATCGAGTAACCCAAAAGTCCCGGTTCATATGTTCGTAAGTCGTACGAACAAGGTGTACGTACAGTACTACCTGTGTCTAGATTTGTCCAGAGTTATGCGCGAGCCGCACCTGAAATCGCAGTGGTGTCCAGCCGGCTGACCAGATTCAGGTCAAGGAGGTACTGGAGCGATTCGATGACATCTACTTCGGAGAGTATCGAGCGGGCGGCTATCTGGGTCAGTGTGCCGGGATCGGCGGTCGAGACAAAGACGCGCCACTGTGTCGGGGAGACCCGAATGTTGGATCTGGGTACTCGTCCGGTGCGCGAGAAGCGACTTTGTCGTGACGGGATTGCTTCCGCTGCCCGTCCCCAGGCCTCGCTCCAACGGGTGCCCTCAAGGACTGCTCGATCTGCAGAAACGCGAACCGGCAACCATTGACCTTCCGGAGGTGCGGATTGACGGAACCGGAATTTTCCATCCCTGACGTCGAAGAGGGAATAGAGCAGGCGCTCAACCTGCCGTGAAACAAAGGCCGTCCATTCATCGGCGGTCATGTACCCGCCGGTGAGGATGGCTGCCCGAAGATCCTGGATATTGCTGTTGACGGCCAGCAGACCTGTCAGAACGTTATCAGGAAGCAACTGCGACTCGCGGAGTTCATTTGCGAGTGTCCAGCCATCGGAGGTCAAACCGGTTATCGTGCCGGACGTGAAGATGATGCCGTAGACACCGTCCCGGCGCACGATTTCGAGCACACCGGATCGCGAACCGAGTGAGATGAACTGCAATATCTCTGCAAGCGGGAACTCCCGCATGTCACCTTCCACGAACCACATCCCAGCATTGAATTTGTTGCAAATCAGTCTGGCCTGAACCAGTGAACTTCATGCTACGAAAGAGGCCAGCCAGCATCCATAACCCGTTGGTCACACGGTTGAAGGGTGGTTTGGCCGATGTTCAGGCGTGAATACGCAGACCGTTGTCAGGTTCAAAAAAGTGCACAGCCTCCGGGTCGAGAGCAATGCTGACCTTCTCGCCAATCTGGTAGCGGAGATTGCCCGCAACACTCGCCCGAAACGACCGTCCGCCCATTTGCAGATCCAGATACGTGACCGGTCCGACCGGTTCAATCAGTTCGATGGAAGCGACGGCTGATCCATCTTGCACCGGTCCAACGTGCACATGTTCAGGCCGGAAACCGACTGATAGCCGCCGACGTTCGTTACCGAGTTCGAGCGCGCGGGTTCCCGGTACGGGCAAGCGCACGTTTTCCGAAGTTATCGACGCCGATCCATCATCAGTCGACAATACGCCGGTCATGAAGTTCATCCTGGGATTGCCAATGAATCCTGCCACGAAGGTATTGACCGGGGCGTTGTACGTTTCCTCCGGAGTGCCGTATTGCTGCAGTACACCGTCCCGCATGATCGCAATTCGATCAGAGAGCACCATGGCCTCCTCCTGGTCGTGCGTGACGAAGATTGTGGTTTTGCCCAGCTCTCGCTGCAATCGCTTGATCTCCGTACGCGTGTTTACCCGGAGCAGGGCATCGAGATTGCTAAGCGGCTCATCCATCAAAAACACGCTGGCATTGCGGATCATTGCGCGGCCCAGTGCAACGCGCTGGCGCTGACCGCCTGAAAGCTGGGCCGGTCGACGATCCAGTAGTTTGCCGATTCCGAGTAGCTCCGCGACCTGATTGATTCGTGTCTTGGTTTCGCCCTTCGAAGTCTTCCGCATCTTGAGCGCAAACCCAAGGTTGTCATAAACCGTCATGTGGGGATAGAGGGCATAGTCCTGAAACACGAGTGCGGCATCACGCTCCTTGGGGGAGAGGTCTCGCACCGGCTTGCCGTCAAACAGGATCTCTCCTGATGTAGCTTCGTCGAGCCCGGCGATGCAGTACAGCGTCGTGCTCTTTCCACAGCCCGACGGACCGAGTAGCGTGATGAAGCTGCCCTCCGGAATTTCCAGCGACAGACTGTCCACCGCCTTCACATCTCGAAAGTGCTTTGAGAGATTGACCAGCGATACCCGAGCCATTGACTGATTCTCCCAATAATCCGATCCGACGACCCGCTTAACCCTTGACCGAACCGGCGGTCAGACCCTGAACCAGATAACGCTGGAAAATGAACGCGAGCGCGACCGGAGGCAGAATGGCGAGCACCCCGGCAGCAAACAGCGTTCCATAGTTTTGAGGACCGTACAGGACCACGCCGAATAACTGCGCAATCACATACGTGATCGTCATGGAATCAGCGTCCTGAGCAAGATTCAGGGCGAAGATGAACTCATTCCATGCTGCAATGAACGAGAACAGCCCAGCGGCAATCAGACCTGGCACGGCCAGCGGAAGGACTACCTTGTAGAGCGTCTGGAATCGATTGCACCCATCAATCGCTGCTGCCCGTTCGAGGTTGGACGGAACAGTCTCGAAGTATGTTTTCATGATCCACAGGACCAGCGGAACACTGAAACTGGCATAACTTATGACCAGCGCCCACTTCGTGTTCGCCAGACGGTAATCGGTAAACGGTAACTCCTTGCTGAACAGCATGAACCACGGAACCAGGATCGCCAGGCCAGGAATCATCCTGGTCATCATCAACGCGATCAACGTGGGTTGCATGAACTTCACGTGACCAAGTCGAGCATAGGCGTACCCGGAAAGCGATCCAACCGTCAGGCAGATAATGGTCACCAGCGTGGCGACGATGAAACTGTTGATGAGCGCATCCGGAACGCGTTGCGCAACGAGCGGCACTCCGGCGGTATCGGCAGCAGTTGCACCAGTGAATATCCGTTTGTAATTGTCGAGTGATGCATCGGGCCAGAAAACAGGTGGTTTGCTCAGCAGATCGGTAAATTGCGAGACGCTGCAGATGAATAGCCAGACGACCGGAGCCAGCGACCAGACACCAATCAGCACGGCTGGCACATAGATGAGTTTGCTCTTGAGCACCTTGACTGGTCGTGAGTTACCGAATCCTGGCTTCGGCAGAGTGAAGGCCTCGTTGCCCATCGATTTGCTGAGATCAGCGAGCGCAACAGCATGCCGTGAGGATGCCCGTTCGAGGTCTTCCTGCAAATCCTGGACCGAGGCTTCTTTTGTTCCATGCAGGTTTGATCGGCGTTCGCTCGGTTTGCGATCAAGCAACATCATGTAAACGAATGCGAGAATCAGGCAAACTATGGTCAGCGTCAAGAGAATCGCGGTGCCCTGTCCAAACTGGAAAAAGGTAAAGGTAGTGTTGTACCCGAGCCACGAAAAGACTGTCGTATCAGTTCCGGGTCCGCCCTTGGTAAGGAAGTAGATGAGATCGAAGGCCATGATGCCGTTGATTGAGCACAGGATGAGGACAAGCAACATCATGGACTTCAGCCAGGGAAGCGTGATGTACCGGAATCGCTGCCACGCATTCGCTCCGTCCATCTTTGCCGCACTGTACAGATTGTTTGGAACTGATTGAAGCGCCGCCAGGAGGAACAAAGCGGCCATCGGCGCACTGTTCCAGACAAATGCGATTACAACCAGATAGAGCGACCCGGGACCCAGAATCCCGAAGTCGAGTGTGCTGATCCAGGCCTTGTACTCGTCAATGATTCCCAGGCGAAACAGCACACCATTGAGCGTGCCGTAGCCACCGTCGTAAATCCATGCCCAGAGCACACCAACAACTGTGCCGGACATCGCCCATGGAACCAGAATTGCGCTTCGAAGAATTCCTCGGCCGCGGAAGGCCTGATTCAGAACCAGCGCCATGCCTAGACCAAGGGCCATGGATAGCACAGTAGATGCGATCGCAAAGCGAGCGGTAACCAGCATCGCTTTGTGAAATTGCTCATCCTGGCAGGATGTTGCGGTAGTTATCCAGACCAACATAGTGATCCATCCCGAACGAGGGATTGACCATCCTCAGGGATGTCCGAATGGCGTATCCAACCGGATAGATCGATACGCCGATGACCACCAGAATGGTCGGCAGGATCAACCAAAAGGCAAACCACCGGTCCCGACTAATGCTTCGTGAACGCCGACTGGTTTCAACCGGTACGATTGGGGACTCGCCTGCCCGGGTGGTCATGAATCACTCCACAAGATAGGTTGCGGTTCAACGGAGTTCCATGCGTGCAATGGGATTATCGAGCCGGGCGAGGATAGCCCGGCTCGAAGTCCGTGTCGAGTCTAGAAGGTCGGGTAGAGCTGCTTGGCGCCGTCCAGGTTGTCCTGCATTTCGCCGAGCACCGTGCCGAGGTCCTTGGAACCGAGGACGAACTCAGTTACCAGGGCGATCGTCTTGAACTCCCACTCCGGGTACCAGAGCTGCTTCTGGACCTGGCGCGGCTTCGCCAGCGCGAGCTGCTGGTTGTAGACGTCGACGTCGCGCCACTTGGAGAACTCGGCGACGACGTCCGGCGCGTTCATGACGTTGGTATCGATGGTGCCGAGACCCTCTTCGAGCACCCAGCGCATGGCAACGTGGTACTGACCGTCCTTGTATTGCGCGCCGTAGAACTGGGCAAGGTCGTTCTGAACCAGCGGATCGAGGTTGCTGTTCTTGCCGAAGACGTACATCGGCGAGATGGCCGTCGTCTCGTGCGTAATGCCCGGGTTGAGCATGTTCTTGACACTACCAGCGATCTTCGAGAGCTCAGGATCGTTGTTCCGCTTGTGCGAGTAGTCGTCGTTCATGCAGAACGAGTGATCGCCGGTGTTGAAGCGCACGGTCGGGTCACCGATGTCGAAGGCATCCGGCGGAACAATGCCGGTGTCGTAGAACCGCTTCCAGCGCTCGAGCATTTTCGCGAACGGCGTGTCGCCACCTGTGACCGTCAGGTTGTAATCGGCATCGAAGATGTAGTCGCCATCGGAGTACGACTCGACGAAGAGCGACCAGCCGAGCGCCCAGAAGTCTTTCCGCCAGTACGGAATGTACGGGTTCGCAATGCCTGCCGCCTGCAGCATCTTGCACTGCTCTTCGAACTCTTCCCAGGTGGTGGGCGGCGCGTCGATCTTGGCGAGTTCGAAGTGCTGCTCGTTGTAAACGAGGTACTTGGTGCCGGCCCAGTACGGGAGACCGATCATCTTGCCTTCGAACGTCGACATGTTGTCGATGCCCCACGGCTGCAGGTGCGTCTTGAGCTCCGTCACCCAGTCGAGGCCGTCGATATCGTCACGCAGCCAGCCGGCCTTGTACCAGCGGTTGAGCTGGTCTGTGTGGCAATACGCCATGTCGAGCTTCTCGCCACCAAGGAACTTGGCGGCGATCACGTTCGCGTAGTCGTAGATGCCGGGGATGTCCGCGAAATTCGGCTCCGGCTGACCGTTCTCCGTTGCCCAGATTTTGAGGTTGTCCTGAACGATGTCAGGCCGGTACGTCCAGACAACGACGTTGGCTGGGTCTGAGACGGGCAGGGCGTCCTGAGCAGCGACGGAGGAAAGCAGGTAGCTTCGCACCGGTCCTGGCGCAGCCATGGCTGCAGAGAGGAATCCGGCCGACGCGCCGGTTTTGAGGATGTGTCGACGATTGATCCGGGATCCTGACATCACGTGATCTCCTCATGCTCTATTTCCGGCCACAGATGTGGTCGGGAACGTCCGTCGCTTCGTAGCGCGGAACACCCTGGTTTTGGTGTGACGGAAGACTACCGAACATTTTCGATTGTGTAAACAAGTGTCAGGGAGGTGTGAGAGTCTTCTCTGCACGACGGAATGGGCCAGTTTTTGGGCGCAATGCCCATGACAAACTGATTCCGCTTACTGTGGCTGACCGACCTGGTCAGTTTGACGATGTGAAGTACAATTGCGGACGGGTCCACCTGGGGATCAGTCGTACCGATTTCGGGTGTGGTTGAGCTTGATGGTTGCGATGTCCTTCAGGTTGGTTAGCGTGTCCTGAATCGGGTTGACCTTGCTTTGCGCACCATACGTCCAGTTGACAGGGACCTCGACGATTTTCAGTCCGAGGTTTCGGGCAATCACCAGCATTTCGACATCAAAGGCGGTCACCCGTGCTCCAGTGATTTCCTGCTGATCCACGTAGAGTCGCGCACGACGCGTGATCTCCATGCTGGCAAACCGTGTAAATGCCTTGAATCCGCACTGCGTGTCGTTGATCCCGGGCAGCACGAGCGTTTGCACCATTCGGTTGAAAACGCGACCCATGAAATGTCGGTAGGCAGGCTCATCAACCCGATGCGACCCAGCTCCTTCTCGGCTGCCGATAACGACATCGGCGCCGGCATCTATCGCTGCAATGAACGGGACCAGATACTCGATCGGAGTTGCAAGATCGGCATCTGTGAACGCAACGATCTCACCTCGGCAGGCTTTCATGCCTGCGCGGAGCGCAACCGCCTTGCCGCCATGCCTGATGCTCAATACTCGGGTGGAGTCAGACTCGAATCGTTCGGAGATGGCCCGTGTGTTGTCGGTGCTTCCGTCATCCGCAACGATCAACTCGTAATCGAACGGCTGCTTCTCGAGAAAGCCGATCGTCGCGCTGAGTGTGTTCGCTATCCGTGCCTGTTCGTTGAAGGCAGGGATGACCAAAGAGAGCTTTGGTCGCGGTACAGTTTCCAGGACTGGCTCCACGCGGTCTATTCGATGAATCTCGGCTGCCACCACCGCGATGTCCGTTCTCTTGAAAGCATGTTGGCGTGGCACACACAATGCCACCGAGTGTAGCCTAGTTGGTATGCCATGTGAGACAAGATTCCTTTGTCCCGCTTTTGTACAGGATCGATACACCAATAGTCCCGGCTAATGCCGATGTCAGGAGAGTTGTATGTCGTCTGTAGAGATTTATCTGTATTCGAATTGCTCATCGTGCAAAAAGGCTGAATCCGCACTCAAGGATGCAAACGTCCAGTTTGATCGACGAGACATTTTCAAGGAGAAGCTATCGGCGGCCGAGATATCGGATGTGCTCACTCGAATTGGCTCATCAGCGTTTGACGTTCTTTCCACGCGGAGCACTCCGTATCGGGAGCTGGATCTCGCCAATCGAACCGTTTCTGAAACCGAGTTGATCGAACTTATGTCGGAGCATCCTGGATTGCTGAAGAGACCAATCATCATTGCCGGTGAAAAGCATCTGGTTGGGTTCAACAAGAACGCCGTAGATGAACTGATTGCCGGATTGTAATAGGAGCAAGTGGATGTCACTGGAATTCGGAGCACATGTTTCTGCCGCAGGTGGAGTCGATCTCGCTCTGACACGCGCACACGATTTCGCCATGACCTCATGCCAACTCTTTACCAAGAGCGAGCGGCAATGGGCGGCGAAACCCCTGGATCCGGCGGTGGTCGAGCGTTTTCATGCCAATCAGGCTGAATACGGCCTCAAGTTTCTCGTCGCCCATGACTCGTATCTGATCAATATCGCCTCACCCAACCCTGAGAGTTGGGAAAAGTCTCGACTCGCTCTGATGCATGAGCTCGAGCGATGCGATGACCTGGGCATTCCGTACCTCGTCTCCCACCCTGGTGCGCACATGGGTGACGGTGTGGATGCTGGAGTCGCCCTCGTCTCGAAGGCGATCAACCAGATTCATGCCGAGATGCCAGATGGGAAAAGCATCATCCTGATCGAGACGACTGCCGGTCAGGGATCGGCACTTGGCCGCTCGTTCGAGGAAATCGGCGCCATGATCGACGGAATCGAGGACAAGTCACGAATTGGCGTCTGCATGGATACCTGCCACATTTTTGCAGCTGGCTATGACATTCGCGATGCTGAATCCTATGCCGCCACCATGAAGGCGTTTGCTGACCAGGTTGGGTTCGAGTATCTCAAGTGCCTGCATCTGAACGACTCGAAAAAGGAACTCGGGATGCATGTCGACCGGCACGCCCATATCGGTGAAGGTGAAATTGGCCTTGCCGGTTTCACGAATATAGTCAATGACAAGCGGCTCTTCGGTCTTCCGGGAATCCTGGAAACTCCGAAGGAAGCTCCCAAGTTTGAAGAGGACCTGAGGAATCTGGAGACGTTGAAGTCCCTGATCGTCAGCTAAACGCTGCAACAAACGAAACAGGGAGGTCCAGTTAGTACTGGCCTCCCTGTTTGTACTTGTCGTGGAAGCGTCCTAGCGGATTCGGGGAGTCGCGTCGTCGACTCCGGATTCCCACCAGATCGGCGCATTGGCCCCGATCGTGGCCAGCTCGGTCTTGGTGTAGACCATACCGTCGCGATCCATGACCGAGAGTTCGTACTCGCCACTCATGGCGATCGCATCGACCGGGCAGACCTGCGAGCAGAGACCGCAGAACATGCATCGGCCAGCGCGCAGGATGAACTCACCGAGTTCACGGTCGCCCTCTTCGGACGGAATGACGTGCATTTCGAGGCAGGAGGTCGGGCAGATGCGTGCACACAGACCGCAAGCCACACAGAGCGCCTCGCCGCTTTCCGGATCGGACCGAAGCGACGGCAGACCCCGGAACCGTGGAGCCATTTCGCGTTTCTCATCCGGATATTCGATCGTGATCGTCGGCGCGAACAGGCGCTTGAACGTTACGGCGAAACCCTTGACTTCATTGAACATGAGGGCGCTCTCCTGACCTATCGACCAGCGAAGGCGAGCGATAGCTGCGCCGTACCGTCTGAACTTGCCGTAAGAATCGGTGTACCCGGATCCGAATACCCGGTTGCCGGAACGCTGACTCCGCCTCGCTCCAGCCGGGCATAGGTCACGCCACCAAAGAACGGGACCAATGCCCCGATTTCCGACATCCACTGTGATGCGGCTGATACCGGCAAGCCGTAGCCCATCCGCTCCGACAAGAAGCGAGATTGCTTCGTGAACCGGCTTGCTTTCGCCCATCGCCGGAACCGCCGCCCGCACGCGCTGGACGGTGCGATCGAAACTGGTGAACGTGCCGTCCTTCTCCAGGGCAACTGCCTTGGGAAGCACGACATCAGCCAGTTCGACCAATGGAGATGTATAGGAATCGATCACGGCGAGGAACTCAAGCTTTTCGAGTGCTGCGCCAAGCTCAGCGTCAACGAACGCATCGCGACCGGCAATTGAGCCATCGATCACCATCGCCTTGACCGTCCCGCTATTGATCGCAGCAATCAGTGCTGACCGATCCAGACCGCGACTGGTGGGCAGGGTTCGCACAGGAACGAAGCCATTGCTGGTCTTCGCCTTCTCGCCCCACTTGCTCAACCAGGTCGCTGCGAAGACGTCACGATCCGCCGCCGATTCGACGTCGCCACCACCGGGCAGTTCGCCCGGATTGGCACCCATCATGACGGCGCCCTGGTAGTTCGCCGAACCGCGCAGGGCCGCAACCCCACCACCAGCTCGGCCCACGTTGCCGGTCAGAATCGAGAGGTTGGTGCAGGCGGCGGCAATTTCTGCCGGATCACCGTACCCCATCGCCGGATTCTGAAGCCTGATGCGCGACGGTCTGGTAGATCAGCGCGGGCGGATAACTTGCAGCGTCGCGCGAGACTCCGCCCATCCGGTGGCCCAAAGAATTGCGGCCTCGCTGATCTTGCCAGCATCGACCCCTGTGATTTGCGGAAACGGATCGAGCGAGTACTGGTCGAGGCTATTCAACCACGCCTGGTATCCGTCTACAGTCGATCCGGAACCACCAAGGCCGCTATCGACGATGACCTTCGCCATACCGTTCAGCAAGGTGGCAGTAGTTCCCGGATTCGGCTTGAGCCAGAACTCACCCCGCCGTGCCAGCGGGTAGTCGTCCAGGCTGATGACGACGGTCTTGGCTTCGCGGTAGGTTCGGAGTGATAGAACCAGTACGAGGCGATCGCGCGGTCTTGCCGAGGTCGGGCCGACGACCATGGCGGCCTTCACATCGGTGAACAGTTCCTGCATGTTGTTGGTGTTGCAGATGTCCGCGCCCAAGTCTGCCCGAACGCCTCGCCGACGGCTCGCTGCGCCGGACTAGCAGACGATCGATGTTATTGGTGCCCATGACCGCGCGGGTGAACAGCTGCAGCGCATAGATCTCTTCGTTCGTGGTGTCCGGCGAGGCCAGCGCCGCGAACTGATCGCCCTGGTAGTGAGCAGGTTGTCCGCGACCGCGTCGATCGCATCGTCCCAGGTGACTTCGTACCGACCGCCATCGTCGTCCTTCACGAACGGGTAGAAGATGCGATCCGGGCTCTGCATCTTCTCGTGACCCCATTTCCCTTTCTCGCAGAGGTATCCGTGGTTGACGCCACGCTCCCAGAGATTGGTCACGCGGCGCACGATACCCTTGTTCGATTCCACGTTGATCGTGCAACCGACATCGCAGAATCCACAGATCGTTTCAGTGCTGTCCAGCTCCCACGGGTGATGGGCGAAGTGGCGGTCAGTCAGCGCGCCGACCGGGCAGACGGCGATGCACATGCCGCAGTTCGTGCAAGCGTGTCGCTCAGATCCTGACCGTAGGCCGGGCTGATCGTCGCTTCGATGCTGCGATAGGTTGATTCGATCGCGGTGACGCCGATGACTTCGTCGCAGACGCGTGTGCAGCGGTTGCACATGATGCAGCGGTCCCACTTGTAGTCGATCAGGTCGCTGAAGTGGACATACGGCTGCGCGAACTTCGGCCGCCGGTACGGGTTGGTATTGACGTTGTGCAGGTAGGTGTTGTCCTGCAGGTAGCACTCGCCGGATTTGTCGCAGGTCGGGCAGTCCAGCGCGTGATCGATCAGATACATCTGCAGGACGAACTGACGCGCATCCACACCGGTTCGGAGTGCGTCAGGACTTCCATGCCTTCGCCGAGCGGAGTGGCGCAGGACTCGATCAAGCCGCCGCGCTTGCCGAGGATCTCGACCGTGCAAATACGGCACGATCCCCAGGGGCGCATCAACGGCTGATAGCAGAGGTTGGGAACCTCGATGCCGGCCATGCGGGCGGCTTCGAGGATGGTGGTCCCGGCGGGAACGGTCACATCCTGCCCGTTGATCTTGCCGGTGACCATTTTGACGTCAGCGCGCGTCGCCATTACCGGAATTCGCTGCCTTCTATGCGTATCGCATCGAAACTGTCAAATCATCGGGCGCAGCCTTAAATCGGCTTTGCAACCCGGGCTGATGGTACCACAGAGAGGCTGCCTGTGATGACCGTTTGGCAATCCCATTTCAGGGCATGATGACGTACCATTACCGGTATTGAAACCTCGGGTTGAGTCTCGCGCCGGTGGCGACTTGCAGGGGAAAACGTGGAACTCGAAACAGTCATTGGCCTCGAGGTGCACGCTCAGGTCCTGACGCAAAGCAAGATGTACTGTTCCTGCTCCGCCGAATACTCCAGCGCCTCGCCGAACACCCACACCTGTCCAGTCTGCCTGGGTCTTCCGGGCGCGCATGCCAGTCATCAACGGCGCGGCAATCGAGGCATGCGTGAAGACCGGGCTCGCTCTTAATTGCGATGATCCCCGAGTTCTCCAAGCTCGATCGCAAAAACTACGGCTACCCGGACCTTCCCAAGGGGTATCAGATCTCCCAATACGATCTGCCACTTGTGTTCAGCGGCCATCTGACCTTTCGAGTCCGAAGGCGAAATGGTCACTGCCGGTATCACCCGGGTTCATATCGAAGAGGACACCGGACGCCTGGTACATGCGGTCGATGAACTGGGCGACGAGATCAGCCTCGTCGATCTGAATCGTTCCGGCGTGCCACTCATGGAAATCGTTGGCGATCCAGATCTGCGCACGCCGCAGCAGGCGGGTGACTATCTGGTCGCCCTGCGTCAGATTCTTCGTTACATCGGCGCGTCGACTGGCAAACATGGAAGAAGGCGCGTTTCGCTGCGATGCCAATGTCTCGGTGCGGGCGGTGGACGGTTCGTTTTGGGGACCCAAAGTCGAAATCAAGAACATGAATAGCTTCCGGTCGGTTGTGCGGGCCCTCAAGTTCGAGGAGATTCGACAGCGCGACGTTTTGGCTTCGGGCGGTTCACTGGTTCAGGAAACCCGGGGCTGGTCCGATGCAACCGGGGTAACAGTTTCCCAGCGAACCAAGGAACAGGCCCACGATTACCGCTATTTCCCGGAACCCGATCTTCCGCCGCTGACGATGAACGAATCCAGATTAGACGAGATTCGCCAGACAATCGGAGAATTGCCGATTGCCCGGCGGGATCGCTACGAACGCGAATTTGCGCTCAGCCATAGCGAAGCCAGTCTCCTGGCTGGTGATGTTGACATCGCAGCCTATTTCGATTCAACCATCGGTGATTCGCCAACCGCACACACAGCCAAAGTCGCCAGCAACTGGATACTGAACGACGTGCTGGGCTTGCAGAAGGCACAGTCGCTGCCGTCCCACGTCTTTCCGATCTCTCCAGACCAGCTTCGCGATTTGATCGCGCTGGTTGAGACAGGCAAGATCACCGGTCGAGCTGCAAAGGAGCTTCTGCCCCAAATTGGTGCCGGGCGAATCCGTAACAGCGGCGGCGGAACGACTGTCGTTGCTTTCAATTGACGATCAGGACGCAGTTCGGGACGCAGCGCGCACGACGATTGCCGCATTCCCGGCCGCAGTTGAGGACTTTCGGGGCGGTAAGACCGCTGCGATAGGTCGCCTGATCGGTGAGACGATCAAGTTGACCGGTGGCCGAGCGAATCCGGACGTAGTTCGCGCCATCCTGATAGAAGAGTTGTCCGTTTAGTCTGTGCGTTCTGGTGCGCGATGTTGCGTGCCGAAACTTGCCAAAGGAGGCAAAAAGTCCATGGTTGCTGTTGCAGACCGTCCGATCGTCCAACCCATCGATCACCACGAACGGGATCTGTTTTCCACTGCAGTTGAACAATTCAGCCGCGCTGCCGACGTCGTCGGACTGCCGGATTCCATGCGTCGTATCCTCAGCGTCTGCCAGCGTGAGGTCACGGTCAGTTTTCCGGTCGAGATGGACGATGGCTCGGTTCAGGTCTTCACTGGCCACCGGGTTCAGCACAACACCGGCCCAGGCCCGACCAAGGGTGGAATCCGCTATCACGAATCCGTGACCCTGGCCGAAGTGAAAGCACTGGCCATGTGGATGACCTGGAAGTGCGCCGTGGTCGGTCTGCCATACGGTGGTGCCAAAGGCGGCGTAACCGTCAATCCGAAGCTGCTTTCGAAGGCTGAGCTCCAGAATCTCACCCGCCGGTACACCACTGAAATCCAGTTCATGATCGGCCCGAACCAGGATATTCCCGCCCCGGATGTCAACACAAATTCGCAGATCATGGCCTGGATCATGGACACCTATTCCATGAACGTCGGCTATTCGGTTCCGGGTGTCGTAACAGGCAAGCCCATCGCCCTCGGTGGGTCCCAGGGGCGTACCGAAGCGACCGGTCGCGGGTGCGTTTTCGCGATCCAGGAAGCAGCTCCGAAGATTGGCCTCGATCTTTCTAATGCGACCGCTGTGGTCCAGGGCTTCGGCAACGTCGGCTCAGTTGCTGCGAAATTGCTGCATGAGATGGGCGTCAAGGTCGTTGGCATCGGGGAGGTAGGCGGCGGAATCTACAATCCGGCCGGCATCGATATTCCTGCACTGATCCTTCAGAAGGAGCGGACCGGACATATCGATGGTTTTGCGAATACCGAACCAGTCACCAATGGAGAGTTACTCGAGCTTCCGTGTGACATTCTCTTGCCGGCCGCAATGGAGAACCAGATCGACGCCAGCAACGCGCCGAGGATCAAGGCTCGCATGATTGTCGAAGGGGCGAACGGCCCGACTTCCCCCGAAGCCGACGACATCATCTACGACCGGGGCATCACGTTGCTTGCCGGACATTTTCGCCAATGCCGGTGGCGTGACGGTGTCGTACTTTGAGTGGGTTCAGGCGTTGCAGGCGTTCCCGTGGACCGAGCAAGCAGGTCAACGAGCGGCTCAAAGCAGATCATGACCGATTCGTTCAACTCGGTGTACGAGACCTCTCGCAAGCATCGAGTCAACATGCGAACCGGAGCGATGGTGTACGCCGTGCAGCGCGTTGCCGAGTTCACCCAGTTGCGCGGAATCTACCCATAGTCAGGGGTAAAGCCCACTAGACAATCAACCGGCGGAGGGCGTCTTCCTGATCAATGTGGGCGATGGCGATAACGTCATCGCCCTCCAGCAGCTCGGTTTCACCGGACGGAATAATCAAATCCGGACCGCGCAACACCGCAGCAATGATGCAATCCTGCGGCATCTCGATATCACCGAGCGGGATGCCGTGAACCGGGGAATCCGATCCTACCTTCAAATCAATGATTGCCAAATCAGGATGTTGCAGATTCATCAAGTGAATGATGGGTGCTTCCGGAATAGCCTGTTCAATGATGTTCATGATGTGCGCCGTGTGGCTGACCGTTACATCAATTCCAAGCATCTTGAAGAGTGGCTCATTTTTCGGGTTGTTGACTCGGGCAATTGTCTTGCCGACCTGGAATGCCAACTTCGCCATCTGACAAACGACAAGGTTGTCCTCGTCCTCGCCTGTCACGGCAATGACAACGTCTGCCCGAGCAGCACCAGCCCGGGCAAGTACTGAGGATTCCGCTCCATCGCCACGGACCGCTACGGCCCCAAGTTGTTCGTTGAAGTAGTCGACCTTGCTCTGACTTCGCTCAACCAGCAGGACTTCGTGACCTTCCGAGAGAAGTGTCTTGGTCAGGTAGTAGCCGACTTTACCGCCGCCGACGACGATTACGTACATCTGCTATTCAGCCTTTCCCGGTCCCGCACTGATTGCTGCCAGGAACAGATTTGAAATCTCAACTGTCGGACAAATCGTGTCAATTCCAAGGCTTCGATACGACTCTGCCCGGACAGGGTCGTAGATTCGGCACAGGACGTGGCGAACCCCGAACGCATGTCTAGCCAGTTGCGCCGACATGATGTTCCGGTTGTCGCCATTCGTTGCGGCAATGAAAATGTCGGCCCGGATTATGCCTGCCGAAATCAGTATGTCCTCGTCGATTCCAGTACCGATGACCGTCGAACCATTGAAATCATCGGGCAATCGCCGGAACGACGCAGAATCAACATCCACCACGGTGACGGAATAACCCTGAGACGAAAGTTCCACCGCAAGACGAGATCCCAGTCGGCTGCAGCCGACAATTACGGCTTTCATGTGTCGGAGTTTTGGGGAACGTGGGGAAGGCTAAGAAGCATCACTTCACAAGGCGCGTTCTTGAGCACGTAGCTCACGGTTTCGCTGACATGGACCTTGCCGTGCACGTGATGACACGAAGTCGACATAACGATCAGGTCGCAATGTCGCTCGACCGCTTCATCGACGATCGCCGCACCTGCCGACCGTGCCTGAAGCAGATCTGTTGAAATGAAATCGGCCCGCGTTCCGCAGATCTGCCGGGCGTAATCCTCGGCATGCTCAAGTGCCTTCTCGCCGCGATCAATTTCATCCGGTAGTTCAGCATCGAGAGGGAGCGTCTGGGCGACTTCAATGACGTAGACCGCAGTCACTTCCGCGTGTTTCGGTTCGATCAGTTTGCTTACGATCTTCAGTGCGTGAGCGTCTGCGGGGGCACCGTTGACCGGGATGAGTACTCGCTGAAATTCAGCTACATGTTTGCCCATAATATCGCTGGTTGAATCTCCTGTTCGGCCAATCAAGCCAACATGGAATTATGACCATCTGATCCCATGATTGCAACCTGTCAGCGGCTACATACCGTGCGCTAGTCTCGTGATCAAAACCTCCGGCAGATTAGCCATCGCCATCTGCTTCTGGGTTGTCGGTATATCGTATTCAACCCGTTTCGCGATCAGTGATCCCACATCCGTGTCGAGAATTGCATACGCTGCTCTAGGGTCTCGATCGCGAGGCTGCCCGACGGATCCCGGATTGATCAGGAATCTGCCCGCTAACAAGTCCAGCTCCTGGCCGTCCTTCAGCGGGTAGACCTCTGCCACGCTCGCATCCTCAGTCAACAACGCATACATTGCGATGTGCGTGTGACCGATAAAGCAGACATCTGTGTCGAAGAATTCGAAGTTCTCGGTCGCATTTTGCGGTGTCGTGACATATTCCCAAACTGGCGATCGCGGACTGCCATGAGCAAGCGTGTATGCACCCGAAATAGTCACAGCAGGCAATGCGTTCAGATAGGCTCGGTGGTCCATGCCCAGCTGTAACGAGGTCCATCGGGCGGCCATCTGGGCGACAGGGTTGAACTCGCTGATATCAACTTCACCAATGCAGGCGAGATCGTGATTTCCAACGAGAACCGGGTTTGCGAAGAGGTCCACCATCTTGTCCAGGCTCTCGCGCGGCTTGGGACCATAGCCAACGGTATCTCCAAGGTTCCAGACTCCATCAACATCGCCAGCATCGGCCAGCACAGCATCGAGCGCGACCAAATTGGCGTGAATATCGGAAAGAAGCAAAATCTTCACGGTTGGGCGTGGTCCATTCTCGTGGCATGAATAAGCAAAGCCGCCAGATCGGCAGCGGTAATTCCCGCAATCCGTTGCGCATCACCATAGGTTTTCGGTTTGAATCGCTCCAGCTGCTGTCGGGCCTCAGTCCGCATTCCGGGAACCGGGAGGCCCTGCAACTCCGGTAACATTTGTCGTTCAAGCGAACGCAGACGGTTGACCTCGCGCTGTTCGCGTTCAACAAATGCCGCGTACTTGAGATCGGATTCAAACTGATCCACCAAATGATCAGGTAGTGTTGCAACCGCCGAACCAGCAATCGCCGGATCTGCGGTGACGACATCACTCAGCCGCAGCGAAGGTCGCCGCATCAAGTCAGCTAAGCGGCATTGGCTTGACGACCGGGACCTGACCGTTTGCCTGAAGTGCCAGGTCAGTTTCGCTATTGGGTTTGACCGACGTCTCGGCGAACCGCCGGCGGGCACTCTCGAGCAACAGCAACTCGGATGCCACCGCATCAGCCCGGGTGGAATCTACCAGGCCAAGCTCGCTCGCCAGTCGACTCAGTCGATATTCAGCGGTATCCGGACGGAGAAGCAGTCGATACTCGGCCCGTGCGGTCAGCATTCGGTACGGCTCGGCAAAGGGAAGGGTGACCAGATCATCTACCATCACGCCGATGTACGCAGACGTCCTCGGTATTGTCACCTTCTCCTGATCCTGTGCATGTCTGGCGGCGTTCAACCCGGCGAGCAGTCCCTGACCCGCTGCCTCCTCGTAACCGGATGTTCCGTTCACCTGTCCTGCCAGAAAGAGTCCGGGAATGGTTCGCGATTCCAGGGTCGGAAGCAATTCGTTCGCGTCGATTGCGTCGTACTCCACGGCATAACCGAAGCGGGTGATTTCTACCCGCTCCAAACCCGGAATCAGTCGTAACGCGGCCAATTGCACATCGGCCGGCAGGCTTGTGCTCATCCCCTGAACGTAGAGCTCGTTGGTCTGCCAACCCTCCGGTTCAAGAAATATCGGATGTTCGTCCTTGCCTGTGAAACGCGCGACCTTGTCCTCGATCGAGGGGCAATACCGCGGACCAACTCCGTCGATCGACCCGTTGAACATCGGCGCCCGGTGCAGATTTGACCGGATCAGATCGTGGACCGCCGCATTTGTCCCTACGCGGTGACAGGCGATCTGCGTTCGCCAGCCAGGTCGAACGAATGGTGCATGAAATTCCGAGGCAGGCAATGCCATTGGCGAGATGCCGCCGGTCTTGCCTTTCCTCGACATCCAGATTGCGGTCTCGTCTCCCGGCTGCATTTCCATTCGCGAAACGTCGACGGTGAGACCGTCGATCCGAGGGGGAGTTCCGGTCTTGAAACGCCGTGTGCGGATTCCCAGGTCTGTGAGTGACGATGCCAGTTGCTGGTCGGCCCCATCGCCAGCCCGGCCACCGGAAACCCGGCCTTCTCCTGCAACCATCGCCGCTCGCAAAAATGTCCCAGCCGTCACAACGATCGACCGACAGCGAATCTTGCCGCGACCCCGCAATTCCACCGAAACAGGGCCGTTCGGTCCCATCTCGATACCGATTGCTTCGTCCTGGGCGATGGTCAAACCCGGTTGTTCCTCTAATCGACGCTTCATTGCCATGGCATACAGATTCTTGTCGACCTGCAGTCGAATCGCCTGAACCGCTGGGCCTTTGCTTGTATTCAGTTTGCGAGCCTGAAGTGCTGTTTCGTCAGCCACTTCGGCCATGGCCCCACCGAGTGCATCGACTTCCGCAACGATGTGGCTCTTGCCGGGACCACCAATACTCGGGTTGCACGGCATGAACCCGATTCGATCGGCGTTTGGGGTAACGCAAAGTACAGTGGCGCCCACGCGAGCAGCCGCCAGAGCAGCCTCGCAGCCGGCATGTCCGGCACCGATCACAATCACATCAAATTCTGCGGAATGAATTGCGGTAGGAGTCATAGACCTTCGCGTTGAGTCACCTCATTCGGATTGCCATTGTACGTCCATCAAGGACCATATCGGACAGGTACTGTGTGCGGATAGTCACGTACGGGCACTCACTTTGTTACGTGCGCTGTTGTCGGGGCCGGTCAGATTCATTTACTGTCACGGTAACGAACTAGCTTCGACGTGAACGACAGGAATATCCAATGACCTCAAAAAGTGCCGAAACCATCGGTTCGCTCAAGGAACAGGCTGCTCAACTACTCCATGAGGTGGTCGAACAGGCCACCAATAAAGCGCTTACGGAAACCAAATCAACCAGGAATCGAACCTCACGGCTCGTTCGATCTGCCACACGACAGTCAACGCCGTCTGCACGTGACATTGCCCTTAATGCTGCCAGCGGAGCGATCGAATTGTGGCAAGCAGCACGCGACCGTGCAGAAGGAACCCTTGAGACCGTCCAGTCGACCGTTGTTGATTCGGCATCAGAGCTCAAGTCGAGCGCACATGGCATCAAGGGCGAAGCGGTAGATGCGGCTCGGACAGTGACTTCGGCCGTCGGAGAGTCTGCCAGATCCGTCACTTCAGCAGTAGGAGACTCCGCCCACAAGGCGGCGGACACAAGTAAATCTGCGGCTGTGGCAAGTGCCCGTGCTGGTCGAAATACACTTAGCCTGGTGTTCTGGGCTGGAGCTGCCGGAACGATTGCCTATTTCGCATTCCTGGACGAGGAACGTCGAAACCAGGTCAAGACGTTTGCCATGCGCGCCATCGATGAAGGGCGATCCGTCCTGACTGACTTGCGAGGTCAGGACGGCGAATTCAATTAGGCGATACGATTCTTGGCCGCCGGTGCTCCGTGGCAGAACTTGTACTTCTTGCCGCTGCCGCAATAGCATTTGTCGTTCGGACCAATTTTGCGAGCTCGCGCCGGCGTATTGGGTCCCTCTGATTCCCGGTTTGTCGTGACTTCTTCCGACATCTTGGTTCGAACTGGCTGTTCGGCAACAGCCGGCTGAACCCGGTACATCGTCTGCACGACGTCGTGCTGAATGTTGTCGAGAAGCCGCTGGAACATGCGGTAACCCTCGGTCTTGTAAACGACCAATGGGTCACGCTGCCCATATGCCTGGAGTCCGACACCTTCTCGAAGGTCGTCCATCTCGGTCAGGTGCTCTATCCACAAACGGTCGATCACAGCAAGCATGATCTGACGTTCGACCTTGCGCATGATCTCTGGCCCGAACCGGGCTTCGACTTCGAGATAGGCGCGATCGGCGTCATCGAGCAGCTCATCCGCAATTGCTTCGCTATCGAGTCCGACCAGTGAATCCGCTTCAACGTTTCCGTTGGGAACGAGCGCCCGGTACGCTTCAACGATCGCGTTGTCATCGATGTCACCTGACTTTTCGGTGACGCTCCGCTCAACGATTGCCTCGATTTCAGCCTGGATGAAATCGTGGATCTTCTCCGTCATGTCCTCGCCGTTGACGATTGCGCGTCGGTCGGCGTAAATCACTTCGCGGTGACGGTTCATGACGTCGTCGTACTGAACCACGTGTCGGCGGATATCGAAGTTATGCCCTTCGACCTTGGTTTGCGCGCTCTCGATCGACTTGCTGATGACCCGATGTTCGATCGGCACGTCATCTTCCATGCCAAGTCGTTCCATCAAACCGATAATCCGCTCTCCACCGAACCGACGCATCAATTCGTCATCGAGTGAGACGTAGAACCGCGAAGAACCTGGATCGCCTTGCCGTCCAGCGCGACCGCGGAGCTGATTGTCGATTCGGCGAGACTCGTGGCGTTCAGTGCCAATGATGTGCAGTCCACCCGCCTCGGCAACTCCGTCACCGAGCTTGATGTCCGTTCCACGACCGGCCATGTTCGTGGCAATCGTGACCGCGCCGGGTTGACCGGCGAACTGGATTATTTCGGCCTCACGCTCGTGATATTTGGCATTGAGCACCGAGTGCTCTATCCCCCGGCCCTTGAGCGCGCCGGACAGCCGTTCCGAGGTTTCGACTGAGGTTGTACCGACAAGAACCGGTCGACCCTTTGCGGTATTTTCTTCGATATCGCGGATAACGGCCCGGAACTTGCCATCCTCGTTCTTGAAGACGTAGTCCGGCATGTCGGCCCTGATCATGTCCTTGTTGGTCGGAATCTGAACTACTTCGAGGCTGTAGATGCGGTGGAATTCCTCATCTTCGGTTTTCGCCGTACCAGTCATACCGGCCAGTTTGCTGTACATGCGGAAATAGTTCTGGAACGTGATCGTTGCCATCGTCACGCTCTGTCGACGGACGCGAACACCTTCTTTGGCCTCGATCGCCTGATGCAGACCCTCGCTATAGCGACGCCCTTCCATCGCGCGGCCGGTGAACTCGTCCACGATGATTACTTCCTCGCCGCGAACCATGTAATCCTTGTCCCGATGGAAGGTGGCGTGGGCTTTGAGTGCTTGTTCGAGGTAATGCGTCAGTTCAGCGTAACGATCGTCGTAGATGCTATCGCCGGATGGAATTTCGGCAAGTTGCTCGACTTTGTCAACACCTTCGTCCGTGAGTGTCACGCTCTTGTGCTTGACATCGACCTCGTAGTGCCGACCTGGTCGAAGTTGCTTGACGATCTGGGCGAATTGGTAATAGCGGTCGGTCGCACGTTCGGCCTGACCGGAAATGATGAGCGGAGTTCGCGCTTCGTCGATCAGGATGTTGTCGACTTCGTCCACCATCGCGTAGTTCAGTTCGCGCTGGACGCACTGTTCGGCGTTGACCACCATGTTGTCGCGAAGGTAATCAAACCCGAACTCATTGTTGGTGCCGTACGTGATATCGGCCGCGTAGGCTTCTTTTCGGGTAATCGGGCGCAGATGGGCCAGCCGCTCGTCTTCGGATTCCCATTCCGGATCGAAGATAAAGGCCTCGTCATGCTGAATGGAGGCGACCGAAAGCCCCAGACCCGTTATAGATTGGGCCCATCCACTGGGTGTCGCGCTTGGCCAGGTAATCGTTCACCGTAACCAGATGGACGCCCTTACCTGATAAGCGCATTCAGGGCAACGGCAAGCGTTGCGGTCTGGGTCTTGCCTTCACCGGTTTTCATCTCGGCGATCTTGCCTTGATGGAGCACGATTCCACCGATCAACTGAACGTCATAGTGACGTTGACCGTTGTATCGGCGGGTGATCTCGCGAATGGCGGCGAATACTTCCGGAAGCAGATCGTCCAGCGTCTCGTCGTCGTTCAGTCGTTCCCGGAACTCGTCACCGAGCGCATAGAGTTCTTCGTTGGAGAGCTCCAGCATTTCCGGCTCCAACGCATTGATTTCTTCGACCAATGGTTGGACGCCTTTAACGGTCTTGACGTTGGCGTCGCCGAAGACTTTGGTCAACAGGGCGCGCATACTTTGAATGACCTTTCGAATGGGTTGCGAAACAGGAGAACGGGTTGATTCAACTCCGTCACCTGTCGAGTATAGCCTCCAGAGGCATCTACGCATGAACATGGATCACGAGCAATCGACGCAATCGGACCCCAGTCCCAAACCTCGATTCTCCGATCTGGTCCACCAGATCGTTGCACGGATACCGTCCGGTTCCGTCACCACATACGGGGCAATTGCCCGGGCGCTTGGAAACCCACGTAATGCCCGGATGGTAGGTTGGGCGGTTCATGATCCGCCCGCTGAACTCGAACTGCCATGCCAGCGGGTGGTCAACAAGTCCGGTGTCCTGACCGGTGGCGTCCACTTTGGTCACCCTGATGTCATGCGGGCGATCCTGATGGGAGAGGGCGTGACGTTTGTCGACGAGTACCAGGTCGACATCGCCAGGCACTTCTGGGACCCGTCAGCCGCCGCCGACGAAATGGGCTATCTCGATGACGTCACCGACTGAGATTTGAACCTCAGCGAAGGTGCCGCGTTTGAGAATCTGCCCGTTGTGTTCGACTACGACGAGCTTTTCGTGCAGTCCGAGATCTCCCAGAACGTCCAGAATGGTTGCCCCGCTCGCAACGGAACGTTGCTTGCCATTGACCTGAATCACAATCTGATCGTCAGTCTGCCCAGAATTCAGTTCCATGCTGCCTGATTACCTCTACCAATTGATGTGTGGCCAGTTCGGGATCCCGGCTTCCAATGACATAGGACCGGACAGCGAATCCCGCCACGCCGATGCCGGAGAACTGTTCAACGGTTTCCGGAGTAATCCCTCCGATCAGAACGATCGGACGCAACGTGGATGCGACGATCGATCGTGCACCCTCGACGCCAAATCCTGTCTTGCCCTCCTTGCTGGAGGTCTCCAACGCATTCCCAGCAACCAGGTAATCCGCGTCAGGTTCATTCGAAGGGTCAATCGGCTCATGAATTGAGCGGCTGACCAGTCTGGACGTGAATTCAGCAGGGCGGGCAACGTCGGACATTCGCTCTGGCAGGTGAAGATTCGTGTTGAATTGGACGGCAAGCTCTGGCTGTCCATTGATCGTCAACCTGGCAGGATCGATCCCGGTGGACAGCAACTGCTGCACGAGCAACGCAATCTCGTCGCGGGTCTTGCCAGGCTCGCGAATCTGGACCTGATCCGCTCCTCCTGCAAGAGCGCCGTTCACGACATCATGAATGGGCAAGAGGCAGCCGACCGCATCTACCACCACTACCAGTCCTGGAATCGACTTGTTGACGATCACCGAATAGACTCAAGGAGTTGACGACTGGCCAGTTCGGGATCGGCCGCGCGTGTGATTGCCGAAACGACGGCGACTCCAACTGCCCCAGCCTCAACGACAGATCGTGCGTTTGATGACGTTACGCCGCCAATCCCGATGATCGGAATTCCGGCAAGTTCTGCCCGCCGTGCAATCGTCTCCAGTCCAATTGCCTCACCGGCGTCGCCCTTGGTCGTTGTGCCGAAAACTGGACCCACACCGAGGTAACTCGCTCCCTCAGATCGTGCAACGCTGACCTGTGCGTCCGTTTCAGGCGAATATCCAATGACGAAACGCTGGCCACCCAGGGTTCTCGCGGCTGAAATCGGAAAGTCGTCCACACCTAGGTGCACCCCACCCGCACCCGATGCCAACGCGATATCGACCCGGTCATTGACGATGAAGAGCACTGCGTGCGCCGAGCAGACGGCGTTCATCGATGTTGCAAGTTCGATATGTTCCCGATCCGATCGACCCTTGCACCGCAGCTGAACGGCGGTGACGCCTCCACTGATTGCCGATCGGACGACGGCAACCGGATCGCCGTCGATGTGATCCGGGTCGGCAACCAGATAGAGCCGCAGTTTGTCTGGGAGGTGGTCCAGATCCTGGTTAGGCAACGAGATTTGTGGTTGGGCTACTGGCTGATGCGTACGGCTTAACCGGAATTCGTCCCGACAGGAACGCCTTTCGACCAGCAGAGACCGCCTCGGCCATCGCCTCGCCCATCAAGCCAGGATCATCCGCCAGAGCAATTGCGGTATTGATCAGAACGGCGTCGGCTCCTGCCTCCATTGCGATTGCCGCATCACTCGGCGTCCCGATTCCCGCGTCTACGACCACCGGTACCGTTGCCTGCTCGATGATGATCTTGATTGCCTCCAGATTGATGATGCCCTGACCGGATCCAATTGGTGAACCAAGCGGCATGACCGTCGCGGTTCCCATTTCCTGCAACCGCTTGGCCAGCACTGGATCGGCTCCGATGTACGGCAAAACGACAAATCCTTCGTCGATCAGGACACGTGCGGCTTCCAGCGTCCCGATTGGGTCTGGCAGCAGGTATTTCGGGTCCGGAATCACTTCGAGCTTGATCCAGTCCGAGAGTTCCATTGCCCTGGCCATCCGGGCGATCCGGATTGCTTCCTCAGCGGTCTGGCACCCAGCGGTATTGGGCAGGATTCGATATCGCTTCCAATCGACATCGTCAAGAACCGAACGACTGGCGGGATCATCGAAATCAATCCGACGCAGGGCGACGGTGATCAGATTCGTGCCTGAAGCGGAAAATGCGGCGTTCATCTCCAGCGAATTGCGGTACTTGCCAGTGCCGACAAACAGTCGAGACGAGAGGGTTTCGCCGTTGATGATCAGTGGAGTATCTATTCGTGCCATTACGTGCTCCTTTGCGCGGCATGCATTCGAGGATCTGCTGCAGAAATTGCGTGGAAATGATTCACCGGCGAGTGGCCCTCGCCAATCGCGAACGATTCGCGGATCGCGTTGGTCAGGTAGTCCTTGGCCAGCACAATTGCGATCATCGGAACGTGACCGAGCGCGAGGTTCGCGGTAATTGCCGCGGAAAAGGTGCATCCCGTCCCATGGGTGTTCCTGCGAATCGATGCGTTCAGACTCGATTCGTTCGAAGGATCGTTCCGTCGAAGATCAAATCGGTCGCCATCGCTGATTCCCGGTGACCGCCCTTGATCACGACATATCGTGCGCCAAGTGATGAGATGATTCGCGCCGCCTCTTCCTCACTTGCCTGGTCGGTGATGTGTTTGCCGCTCAGGACTTCCGCCTCGGGAATGTTGGGCGTAATCACGAGTGCGAGCGGAAGTAGATGCTTGACAAGGGTTCGGACCGCGTTTGGTTGCAAGAGCGCATCACCACTCTTGGCCACCATGACCGGGTCGACCACAACGTTGGTGATCCCCCAGGCGTCGATGCGATCCGCAACCACCTCGATGATCGATTGCGACGAAAGCATTCCTGTTTTGACCGCGTCTGTCCCGATGTCGTCGATCACGCCGTCTATCTGATGGACGATGACTTCCTCGGGGACTTCGGCAATTGCCAGTACCGATGTTGTGTTTTGCGCAGTGACGGCCGTGATGACCGACGTGCCATACACGCCGTGAGCGGCGAACGTCTTGATATCCGCCTGAATGCCGGCACCACCACCGGAATCTGAGCCAGCGATCGTCATGGCACGCGGGAATTCGATGCCGATGTCATTCATGGGACATTGACCGGTTTGGTATCTGGAGGCTTGGTTGAATCATGGGAGCGCCTTCCTACGCCGGTACTAGCCGGATCAGGTTCCTAGGGTTGGCGGTACCTTCCGCACTCTCAGCGCCCATAGCGCACCCCTGGCACGCTGATATTTTAGCACCCGGGCGATGCCACCGTTGTTCACTGGCAACAGAAAATGCACCGCTGCCCGTACGTTAGAATGGCCGGTGCGTGCCTGAAACGCTTACCAAGGATTGCCCAGAATGAATGTCACCGAAGGTCTCAAGATCATCCGCCAGCGTCTCGATGAGAACGGAGCGGCCGACGATACCCTTGCCCATGTCGATCAGATTCTCAAGCGTGCCTCTTCACCATCGGCGGGCGGAGCTTCAGCTCAGTCACTTTTGCAATTGACCCGGATGCTGATGCGACATCCAACTGCGTCCACCAATTCATTTGTCTACAACGATCTGGCCTTGCTGGAGGAGCAACTCGAGACCAATGCGGTCTCAGCTGCTGCCCGTGCCGCTGCGGAGGCCTCCAAGCCGATTCCCAAGACCAAGAAGTACTACAAGGACCTGAAAGAGAAAAAAGGCGAATAGGCGTACATCCGTCTTGTCGATTGCGTGAGAGGAATCACCAGTGGTTCAGACAGTGCTTGATCCGGCAACACTCATTCCCCGCGTAGTCGGTCGCTACTCTCCAGTCACGGTAGACCGGGGTGAGGGCATCTATGTTTGGGACCTGGATGGGACGCGCTGGACTGATTTCAGTTCCGGGATTGCGGTCACCAATACCGGTCATTGCCACCCTCGAGTCGTCTCCGCGATTCAGGAGCAGGCTGCCAAGATCATTCATGCCCAGCAGAATATTTTCGTCCACGAACCAGTCATGCGGGCGGCCTCGTCGCTGATCGAGACCTTGCCGGAACGACTCAACCAGGTGTTCTGGGCGAACAGTGGCGCGGAAGCAATTGAAGGCGCGCTGAAACTGGCCAAGGTCGCGACACATAGATCAGCCGTGATTGCCTTCCGGGGCGCGTTCCACGGACGTACGCATGGGGCAATGTCCGTTACGTCATCCCGAGCCAAGGTTCGGGGCCATTACGAACCACTCCTGCCGGGAATCTACTACGCGAACTACCCGTACATGTTCCGTAGTCCGTTTAAGGGCGAGCAAGCTGATGCCGACCTGCATTACCTGAACGAGATTGAGCACCTGTTCGAAACGATGGTCATGCCGGATGACGTCGCCGCCATCCTGGTCGAGACAATCGCTGGTGAAGGCGGCTACCTCGTACCAACTGAGCGTTGGTTCCAGGGGGTACGCGAGATCTGCAGCCGCCACGGAATCATGCTGATCGTAGACGAAATCCAGACCGGCGTTGGTCGAACTGGCAAGATGTGGGGCTTCGAGCATTACGGAATCGAGCCGGACATCATGACCGTCGCCAAGGGGCTTGGATCGGGGATGCCGGTGAGCGCGATCGTGTCCAGCAAGGAAATCATGGATAACTGGGCACCGGGCGCCCACGGCGGGACCTACGGCGGTAATGCCGTTGCCACTGCCGCAGTCCACGCAACGCTGGAAGTGATCAAGGACGAAGGACTCGTCGAGAACGCTGCTGCGCGCGGTATTCAGCTCGTCGCCGGCCTCGAAGAAATTCAGGCCAAGTACCCCGTCATCGGAGACATCCGCGGCAAGGGACTGATGATTGCCACCGAGTTCGTCAAGCCCGACGGAAAACCGAATCCTGAGGCCGTCGCGTCTGTGATCAAGCGCGCTCAGGACAACAAGATGCTGCTGCTCAACTGCGGGACCTGGGATCAGGCGATCCGGGTCATTCCACCGCTGGTCGTTACCAGCGATCAGATCAACGACTTCCTGAATGTCTTCGAGGACTCGGTCGCAAAGATCTAGTCATCGAATGACAAACCGGTCCTGGAGCATGTCCAGGGCCGGTTTTGCGTTAGTCCGTCTGAGGTGAATTGATCAGGCGTAAATTTCCTCTTCACAGCAGAGATCGGCCCTATACCCTTCGGCCAGGCGCTGGTACACATGCAGAACCTGCTGGGCGACCGCGTACCATGAGAAACGCTGTGCATCCTTGGCCGCCTGAACACTCATCGCTTCCCGGAAATCGTCGTCCTCAAGTAATCGATCGATTGCCTTTGCCAGTGCCCGAGGGTTGCCGTATGGAACGAGAAGGCCATTGCGACCGTCTTCGACCGTAAAAGTGAGTCCACCCACGCTCGACGCAATTACTGGCGTTCCGGTGGCCATTGCTTCGACCGCGACCAGGCCAAACGATTCGTATCGGGACGGTACGGCCACGACGTCCGCCGCGCTGTAATAGAGCGGCAACATGTTCTGCGGTTGCGCCCCGAGAAACCGGCAGCGACGTGACATACCCAGACCAGCCACCCGAGCTTCGATTTCTTTCAACGGGCCAACCGGATTTCCGTCGTCGTCGAGATCGCCACCGATCAGGACGTAATGAAGTTCTGGCTCCTGCACCAACGGCATCGTATCGATCAGGGTGTCTATTCCCTTGATCGGGTCGATTCGCCCCACGTAGATAACGACGCGTTCCTTGATCGACCAACCAAGTTCACGCCGGCTCTCGTGGTAATCCATGGGGTGAAACAAGGAGAGGTCTACACCCGGCGGAATCGTACAGACACGATCCTCTTGCGCCCCCTGTCGCCAGATCAGATCAGCCCGCTCGTCCGGATTCGCAGCAATCACACTGTCGGCCGAATGGATCAATGCATGTTCAGAATCGCGCCGAATGTCCGTTTCCTGATCGCCGCCGCCGAGAACCGCATTCTTCATGTCGGCTGTGGTGTGGAACATCAGAACAAACGGAGCTTCCCAGTACGTCCGCAGCTTCTCGGCAACCAGACCGGACAACCAGTAGTGCGCGTGAACAACGTCGTACCGGACTCCCTCATTGATCGCGTGTAGTACGCACGCTTCGGCAAATTGCGGAACAAGCTCGAAGAGATCGTTCTTGTCGACTGGCGCGATCGGTCCAACATCGAGATTGATGATCCGAACACCAGGGGAGATTTCCTGAATCATTGGTCGATTCGGATCGGTGCGTCTCGTGAACACGTCAACCGGTACGCCTGCCCGCCCGATATGAATCGCCAGGTCGCGAACGTAGACGTTCATGCCGCCTGCATCCTTGCCTCCCAGGGTCGCCAACGGTGAGGTATGCACGGATATCATGGCGATCCGGCGAAGCAGGTCGGGTTGGGCGGAGGGGAAATCGATCATGGCACTTTCGTGGTGACACTGAACTGGCAAAATCGACGGTTGGATTGAAGCGTGGTACCCGCGGAGGGATTCGAACCCCCGACGCCCGCCTTAGGACGGCGGCGCTCTATCCCCTGAGCTACACGGGCATACCCACCGATGCTAGCACATGATTTGACTGTATTCGTGTTGCCGCAAGTCACTGCCTGTGTTAGATTCTTCTGCCGACGGGGAGTAGCGCAGCCCGGTAGCGCGCAGCGTTCGGGTCGCTGAGGCCGGAGGTTCGAATCCTCTCTCCCCGACTGTCATGGTGCATCCACACCAAACCACCCGAAAATCAATCGCGGGCCGCCGGCAAATTTGGCTTGGCGGCTTTTTGGTCCCGGGAATCCTTGAATACAGGGCTCTTGCGCGGATACATCTTCGTCTGCTGAATATTGAGGTCACGGAGCGCGGTCAAGCTCATGAGGAGCATCTCTTGATCCGCATCTCGCTCGGCATCAGCAATGTTGAGACGCAGCTCCCGAACCAGGTATTCAATCCGATCTCGCCTCGTTTTCTCAAGCGCGCGAGTTGCCTCGGTGATCACTTCCATGCGGTTCATCGGCACCCGGTCGTTCAGAAGCGCCTTGAGTGCGGCTTCCCGTTCAGTCAGATAAACAGGCCGACCGGGTCGCGGGATCTCCTTCAACACCTGTTCGGTCAGAATCTCGCGATTTACCGAGTCAACGATGTCGTCCGGGTCAATTGACTTCATGAATTCCGAGAGCACGTCGGGATAGGTCAGGATTAGTCCAACCAGATAGTCTTCAACAGCCGCTCTCTGCGCTGATCGAACAACGGGCGTGACCGGCGTCGCATTGTTGCTTCGTCCTCGCCGAGCCAATCGGATGGCCTCAAGGATCGGATCCCGGTCCGCAATTCTGAGTTTGGTTGCAAGCAAGTCGACATAATGGCGCATCTCCACGCCATCGGGCAGAAGCGAGAGGAGAGTTGCAGCTCGCTGAACAGCTGCCTCTTTCGCCCTGGGGTCGGTAAGGTCTACACCGCTCGTGATTTGCTGAATGTAGAACTGCAGATACGGTGATGCGGTCGATACCGTCTCTGGCCATGCCTCAGGATGAGATCGGATGAAATCGTCCGGATCTTTCCCGTCCGGTACGGCGAGCACCTTGATGTTGACACTCAGCCGTCGCTCGAACTGAACCAACCTGCCTGCGCCAAGAACTGGCACATCCTCTGATTCCGTGGAGGGCAGGGACTCTAGCGTTCGGATCATGGCGTTTTGACCAGCACTGTCGGCATCAAGCGCCAGAACCACATTTTTCGTCAGCCGCTTTGACCAGACCAAGCTGGGACTCGGTAACTGCGGTTCCCATTGAAGCCACGACATTCCGGTAGCCAAACTGGTGCGCGGCCAGTACGTCCATGTACCCCTCGACGATCACGACCTGATCCATACGGCGAATTTCGTCGCGACCGCGGTCGAGGCCGTAGAGCAGGTGGCTTTTGTCGAAGACAGACGTTTGCGGCGAGTTCAGGTACTTTGGCTGCTCATCGCCAAACGCGCGCGCGCCAAAACCGACGACCGATCCTTCCCGATCGCGAATCGGAAAGATAAGTCGGTTACGGAATCGGTCGTAGTAGCCGCCCGAATCACGCTCTGAAAGCAATCCAACTTCCAGCGCCGATTGCGGGTCAATTCCTCGCGCGGCCAGGAAAGACGTTAGGGTGTCCCAGCCCTCAGGAGCGACGCCAATCTGGAACTGTTCCACGATGTTGCGTCAGAGAGTCCGCGTTTCTCGATCAGGGCCCGACCTGCCTCGCCTGCCTGACCGGTACGAAGCTGCGATGGCGAAGAACGTTGCCGCGATCTCGTTGATTTCAAGCAGCCGGTTGCGATGGGCATCTCGTTCCGGTGATGGTGGCGGAGTCGCGGCAAGTTCGATACCGGCTCGCCTGGCCAGTTCCTCCAGCGCCTCCCGGAATTCGATTCGCTCGACATCCTTGTAGAACGTCAGGACATCGCCGCCCTTGCCGCATCCAAAACACTTGAAGGTGCCGGATTCAGGAAAAACGATGAACGATGGGGACTTTTCCTGATGGAACGGGCAAAGTCCCTTGAAATTGCGGCCCGCTTTTTTCAGTGGACGTAGCTCGAAACCAGACCAACCATGTCGGTCCGGTCCTTGATTTCAGCTACCGCATCCCTGGCCATGGCAGTTACCCGTGCAAATCGCAATTACTGATGTTGAGCATAGCGCTAGGTGACCAGATCAAGCGGGGCAAGACTGGCCAGGAGACGCTTGCGCCCGTGACGGGTGAAATTCGACAGCGATCTCCTGGTCATTGTTGCGCGCAACAACCTCAGCGACCACTCCCTCTCCGAACTGGGCATGAAAAACGCGATTGCCCAGTTCATAGGTCGGGGTCAGTTTCGCGACCACCGGCATCGAATGGGATGACGAGAAGTACGACCGATCTGAAGCGCGGGCACGGTCGACAAGGCGCGCGCCGACTGTGCCCTGCGCCTCGGTGCCGTGCCGCCACCACGCGAGTGTGCTCGGCAGGCAGCGAATCCAGGAATCGGGACGGGACGCTGAGAGTCAGTTCGCCCGTAGCTCATTCGCATACCGGTGTACGTCAGGTAAAGCAGTCGTTTGGCTCGCGTGATCCCGACGTAAAACAAGCGACGTTCTTCTTCAACCTGGTTCGGATCGTCGTATTCAGCCTCAATCGCCCGCGAGATCGGTAATAGGCCCTCTTCGACACCGGCAATGAATACAACCGGATACTCGAGGCCTTTCGCTGAATGAAGGGTGATCATGGTCACTGCTTCCGTGCGATTGCGATCCAGCGAGTCGACATCGGCCACAAGTGCAACCTGTTCGAGGTACGCGGGAAGCGAGGCACTCGCCGCCATCTCGTTGTACCGGGAAATATCCGAGCGCAATTCTAGGACGTTCGCCATCCGGTCCATGTCCTCTTCGATATCCGGCCGGAACGACCCACCGTAGCCAGACTCCTCCAACATCCGATCGAAGAGATCCAGAAGTGACAACTCATCTTGTCGCTTCCTGAGCGATGCAAAAACCATCCCCAGCCGTGCTCCAGCCGCCCTGGACGCGCCAGAGAGGCTCGGAGCGTCACCGTCACCGTTCAGATGCGACAAAACCCTCAAGCGTCGGCAAGCCCTTCGCCTGAGACCATTCACGCACGGTCTCCACGGCCTTGGGACCCAAACCGCGACCAAGTGGCAGATTGTCGATCACTCGTTGAAGACTCACAGAATCGGCCGGGTTGTACAGCAACCGGAGTGCCGCCATCGCGTTCTTGACTTCGGCCCGGTCGTAAAACCGTACGCCTCCTACGATCCGGTAGGGGACGTCACTGGTCCTGAACGCCTCTTCCAGCACACGACTCTGGGCGGTTGTTCGATACATGATCGCGATGTTGCTTGACTTGGTTCCCCCGGAAACGAGGCGCCGAATCTCATCGACGATGAAACGCGCTTCATGATTCTGATCCGAGAGTTCTCGCACAGAAATCATTTCGCCGTCCGGATTTTCCGTCCGCAGTTTCCGGTCCAGCCGCTGCTTGTTCTGCTGGATGACGCTGTCCGCCGCCGCGACTATTCGGGCCGTCGATCTGTAATTGATTTCGAGGTCAACCCGACGCGCATCCGGGTAATCCCGCTCGAAGTCGAGGATGTTCCGGATGTCGGCCTGACGCCACGCGTAGATCGACTGATCTGGATCACCAACCACGAACAGATTTCGCGACTTGCCGGCCAGCGCCGAAACCATCACGTACTGAACCCGGTTGGTGTCCTGATACTCGTCAACCAGGATGTAGGTGAACTTGTCCTGGTAATAATCGAGCACGGAGGGCGCGGCATCGAAGAGGCGGATCGGCATGCCGAGCAGGTCGTCAAAATCGAGTGCATTGTTCTGCCGCAATCGCCGCTCGTACTCCTCGAAGACTCTCGCCACAATTTCGTCGTCATACGTGCGAATTTCTGTTGCCCGAAAGTCCTCTGGAGACATGAGTTGACTCTTCGCAGCGGAAATCCGGGAGAGCATTCGCCGCGGTGCCTGCTTCTTCGGATCCTGGCCGATCGCGATGATCGATTGTTTGACGATGCCTTGCTGATCAGCATCGTCGTAGATCACGAAATTAGGGAGAACTCCGAGTCGGTCCGCCACCATACCGGGATGTGCCCGCATGATCCGCGCGCCGATCGAGTGAAAGGTCCCCATCCATATACCGGACGTCGCGTCGGGCGAGCCGAGCAGATCGTCAATCCGCTCCCGCATTTCCCGGGCGGCCTTGTTCGTGAATGTGACGGCCAGTATCTCGTCAGCATGGTGTCCCAGGTCCTGGATTACGTGAGCAATCCGGTGGGTCAGGACGCGTGTCTTGCCTGACCCGGGTCCGGCCACCACAAGAACGGGCCCCTGTGTGGCAAGGACGGCCTCCTGTTGATCCGGATTGAGCCCTTCAAGGAGATCTAGTGGCATTGCTGGAAAACTCTGTGGGGAACGAACACCTGTTTCGGGCATCGAGTTTACCACCCGGGACCTGACTGCTTTGGGTCGCCACCGCGAATGGGGCATGTATCGCCGATTGGAACAGCGTCGCATTGACGATGCCGGGTTCGGTTGGTAATCTCTAGGGCTGTTGTGGGCCGACGTAGCTCAGCGGCAGAGCAAAGGACTCATAAGCCTTTGGCCGGTGGTTCGATTCCACCCGTCGGCACCCTCCCACAACATGCGATCCTGGTCCAATCCAGTCACACCACTTGCTCCCGACCTGCATGGTCTATGGATCGATTCACACTCGGATCCAAATGGTGAAGCTTGTGGCAATCACTCCCCACACCGAAGTCACTGATCCGATTCCGGCAGCACCATTGTTCAATTCGTGAGCCGCCTCTGCATGGCCCAAGTCATGTCTCTGCGCTCCCGGGCTACCGTTCGCCTGCGCCTGCAAGACTACAATCGATGCCATGAGTGCGAATAAGCAATCCCGCGGCATCGTTCAGCGGTTCTTTACATTTCTCGATTCGTTTCAATTGACCAACCATCAGATAGGAATTGCGCTCTCGGCCGGTGCGGATTCGACCTCGCTGCTACTTGCTGCGGCTGAAGCCAACCGAGCCGACAAGGCGAAATTCGTAGCGCTCCATGTCGATCACGGAGTTCGGATTGATAGCGCAAAAGACGCACAGGTCGCTCGCGAATCGGCCACCGCCGCTGGGCTGCCCTGTGAAATCGCGGCGCTCGCACTGCAACCTGGGTCGAGCGAGGCGGCGATGCGTGAGGGACGGTACGGTGCTCTCGCAGTATTGGCTGAAAAACTCGGCCTCGCGGGAGTCATGACGGCCCATCATGCACGTGACCAGGCTGAGACGGTCTTGCTTCACCTGATCAGGGGTTCGGGTTCGGAGGGTCTGTCGGCGATGGCGCCCGATGAGACGCTCCCGACCAGCGCGGGTCCGATCCGGATTCTGAGGCCGTTTCTCCGGGAAGATCCGGATGAACTTCGTCGCCTGCTGGATGGGTCCGGACTCTCCATCGTCGTCGACCCCTCCAACCTCGACCAGATGTTTACGCGCAACCGACTCCGGCAAGCCACCCTCCCGGAACTGCGCTCGATCAACCCTGGTGCCGAAGGCCACATTGCCAACGCGGCAGAAATTGTCCGGGCCGAATCCCGCTTGCTGAATGAAATGACTCAAGTCGTAATGGACGTCGTGGTCGAAGGCGACATCCTGCTTGCAACGCACGTGGCAAATCTGGATATCGCCCTCCAGCGACGTGCAATCAGGACCTGGGCCAGGAATCTGACGGGGATTGATCTCACGTTCGACCGAAGCGAAGCGATCAGACAGCTCGCAATTTCCGGAAAGGGCGGAGTTTCGATCCAGATTGGAGAAGGCTGGACCGCACATCAAAGCCGACGACGGATTACCCTTCAACAATTCGATGTTGGCAGCAGGGAGCATGATATTGACTCGTAAGGAACGCGGCGTTCAACGAATCCTCGTAGGCCCCGAAGATCTGGCTAAACGTGTCAGCGAGCTGGCTGCGCAGGTCGACGCCTGGTATCCAGACGACACGCCAATTCTGGTTGGTGTACTGAATGGTGCGGCGGTTTTTCTCACCGAACTTATGCAGCAGCTTTCCATCCCGGTCAAGGTCGATTTTATGGCTGTCTCGAGCTACGGCAGCAGCACTGAATCCAGTGGCGTGGTTCAGATACTCAAGGATCTGAGCGAGTCGATTGAAGGTCGGGATGTTCTGGTTGTTGAGGACATCGTCGACAGCGGTTTGACGCTTCAGTACCTGCTCGATGTACTCGGTCGCCGAAACCCGAAGAGCATCAGAGTCGTTGCACTGTTGCAGAAGGTCAAGATCAATGCGCTCGACGTTGCTGTTGATCTTGTCGGATTTGAGATTCCGGACGAGTTCGTCATAGGTTACGGACTCGATTACGCCGGGCTCTACCGGAATCTCCCCTATATCGGCGTGTTGTCGCCGGAAGCAATTATGGCCGGATAGGCGATTGCTATACTTCGAATGCATGCTTGAGCGTACTGTCGTGGCCTGTTTTGTACGGCCATGACCCCGAAGGATTTCCCGTATGACAAATCTTCGACGGTATCGGCCAGGTGTCATCTGGCTCGGGCTGCTCGTTGGCCTTTCCTTGATCTGGTTTACGTTCGCCCGGAACGGAAATGACACCACCTCAACGACCATTACCCAGGTTGTTGAGGATGTCCGTCAAGGGCAGGTACTCAAAATCACCCAGGTTGAAGACAGTCGCGAGCTGACCATCAAATACGTCGATTCCGAACGAGTCGAGGGTGTCTCTCGACTCCCGCAAGACACCAACATTTTCGACCTTCTATCCGATTCGGGTGTCGATCCGGCCACGGTTCAGATCGATATCAAGAAGGCTAGCAGCTGGGGGAGCATTTTCGGTATTCTCGGGTTCCTGCTCCCGTTGATCCTGATCGCCGGCTTCATCATTTTCATGATGCGCCAGGCCCAGGGAAGCAACAGCCAGGCAATGCAGTTCGGCAAGAGTCGAGCTCGCCTGTTTCTCGAGCAATCGACCGACCGTCACGTTCGCTGATGTGGCCGGAGTTGAGGAGCCAAAAGAGGAACTGGCCGAGGTCGTCGAGTTCCTGAAGTATCCAGAGAAGTTCCAGGCGCTGGGAGCGCGGATTCCCAGAGGCGTTCTGCTGATGGGACCTCCAGGCACAGGCAAGACATTGCTTTCTCGTGCAGTTGCAGGCGAGGCAGGCGTTCCGTTCTTCAGCATCTCGGGTAGTGAATTCGTCGAAATGTTCGTCGGAGTAGGTGCCAGCCGGGTACGGGACCTCTTCGAACAGGCCAAGAAATCCGCCCCATGCATTGTGTTTGTTGATGAGATTGATGCCGTTGGTCGTCAACGTGGTGCGGGTCTCGGTGGCAGTCACGACGAGCGCGAACAGACACTCAACCAGATTCTGGTCGAGATGGACGGGTTTGACAGCAGCACCAACGTCATCATCATCGCCGCTACGAACCGTCCTGACGTCCTTGATCCGGCGCTCCTTCGCCCCGGTCGTTTCGACCGCCAGGTGATTCTCGACCGTCCCGATATTCAGGGTCGGATCGCGATTCTGGAAGTCCATGCGCGAGGCAAGCCGTTCGAGCCCGATGTGCAGATGGACCACCTCGCCCGCCAGACGCCAGGATTCAGCGGAGCCGACCTCGAAAATCTGGTGAACGAGGCAGCCATCCTGGCTGCACGCCGAAACAAGCGAATGGTCGGTCGATCCGAAATCACCGAAGCAATCGATCGTGTACTCGCTGGACCCCAGCGCAAGAGCCGGGTTATTTCGGAGCGGGAACGCCTTATGACCGCATATCACGAGGCCGGGCACGCGCTCGTCGCCCGGATGCTGCCCAACGCCGACCCGGTCCGCAAGGTCTCGATCGTCGCTCGCGGTATGGCTGGCGGTTACACCCGGGTTGTGCCGGACGAAGATCGATTGTTCAAAACCAAGAATCAGTTCGAGGACGAGCTTGCGGTCTTTATGGCCGGCCAGGTTGCCGAGTCCATGGTTTTCGATGAGCAATCAACTGGTGCGTCGAATGACATCGAACGTGCAACCGGTATCGCTCGGCGAATGGTTACTGAGTTCGGCATGAGCCAGTCGCTTGGCCCACGTGCATTCGGGAAGAAGGAGGAACTCGTATTCCTCGGTCGCGAAATCAGCGAACAACGAAATTATTCCGACGAAATTGCTTTCCAGATCGACCAGGAAATCCGTTATCTGATCGACAAGGCGCATGAGCGAGCCAGGGTTATCGTGGCTGACAATTTCGGCAAGCTGGAGGCAATTGCACTCTTGCTCGTCGAGAAGGAAACGATCGAATACGACGATCTCGAGGAGTTGTTCGACGGCCCGCGACCGAAGCCGAACCTTGTCGGCCCGCCAGCAGGTCGACCGGCTATTCACGTTCAGCGAGAGACTGATGCCCGGGATTTTCCGGGTACCGGGCGACTGACTCCGCAGCCAGCAGACTAGAAACAAAACGTGCCCGACCGAATTACCGGCCGGGCACGCTGCTTGCTCGAATTGGTGGAGGCGGGGGGACTCGAACCCCCGACCTCTACAGTGCGATTGTAGCGCTCTCCCAACTGAGCTACGCCCCCGCAACGAAGCAATGAACCGAGTATACGCAGTGGTGGAAAGACGCGTCAATTCAGATATGGAGGCAATCAACCGGTTGCAGCGCGTGCGCCGATACGCGATTTCAGCCTCACCATGAATTCGAGAATGACGCGGCGGGCAATCCTGACGGCGGGTATCGCGGCGTCAGGAGCAATTTTCGGAGCGATTGCCTCGGGTCAACTGCAGGATGGTGCAAACGATCGATCCAACCTCGGTCGGATTCGACTGGAATCCGCCTCTCGCGATCCGTTGTTGATGGCCATGCTGGACCGCCATGCCAGTCGTCTCGCTCCGATGTTGCCAGAACTCGAGGAGATAATCGGTCGGCGCGTGTCGATTGAGGCGCTGACGTTCGACCAACTCTACGCCAACTTCACAATCGACCTCTTGCAGCAGACAGGCCGTTACGATGTGGTTTCGATGTGCGACGCGTGGATTCCGTACTTTGGGCGGGCCGGCTACTTCAGCGAGGTCCAGATGACCGAGCAGACCGGCGGGCCACGAACCTACCCGGTGAAAGTGCTCACGGCTGCAACAGGCATCGACGATACACCGCTGGTAGCCCATCCCTGGACGATTGACTTCACCTGTTCAGCGTTCAAATCCGGAGTCGTGTTTCCAGATTGGATCGCCTATGCACGAGCGTTAAGTGACTCCCCGGATACCCGTCTCGCAATTCCCGCTCAAGCAGGTGGGAATGCAGCGGACGCATTTCGGGCGATGGCACTCTCGTATGGCCAGGATGTCATAGAACCGATCGACCATGAGCCAGGGCTGAACCGGTACGGATCACAACGGGCAATGGCGATGCTTTTTCAGTTCGCCACGCGTGCCGACATTGGAGCATCGCTGGAGCGTACCTGGTCACAGATGCCGGCGCTCGGAATAGCCGGCGACGTGGATCACTTGCCGTTGATACTTGCGTCGGATCTTGGTGGTCTGGTTGCCAATCCCGATTGGTCAGTTCAATTGGTGCCCCAGGGTCGGGTTGACCGCCAACGGACAAGTGGGCGAATCTGGATGCTCGCTGTCCCGGCCGGTGCACCTGCCCTCGATGAGGCCCGGATCGCCGTCCAATGGCTGACAAGCACCCGCGTCCAGGAGCGGCTCTGGAGCGGAGCGAATCTACTTCCAGCCACCCGCCCGGCGATTAACAGTGCCTGGCCGAGTGGGTCTGACCGGATGCAACGATTAATTCTGGATGCGCTCGACACGATGCAACCGATACCCAGACTCCGGTCGTTCCAGTACGTGATGGAGATTACGGGACAGATGGTACCGACAGCGCTGCAGAACCCGAAAGAGACTGAGCACGTGCTGGACGACGCAAATTCGCGTGCCAGAGAGGTCCTTATCGAAGAAGGCGAGCTTGTCCCCTAGACCGCGTTTCTCGGTACACCGAGCCTGCTGAAGACCTCGTGCGCTTTCTGCACGTGGCGTTTTCCATCGCGCATTGAAATAGTCAGATGGCCAGGTAACAGCGAATCGAACTCGATCTCGTTGTACACGCGAGCCACACTCGCCTGATAGTTCTGGATCGAGCAATCGTGAATATTCTGGGCAACGATAGTACCTCCCCAGAAGACAAGATCCCCGCCGATCAGATAGGTCAGTTCGCCGCCTTCGATCAGAATCGAGCTATGCCCATCACAATGACCAGGAGTGTCGAATGCGGTCAACGACAAGGTACCGAACTTCAATGTTTTTGAGTCGACCAGATCCGGCTCGACCGGCCAGGGATTGAGCACGTAATCGGCCGGATACATTCCGCCATCTCGCGCTTCCGGAAGCGAGATGGCCCGTTCATTTCCGGATGAAATGACCTCGGCAGTTAGTGCTGATCCGATCACGCGCATATTGGGTAAGCGAGTTCCCCAGTCCCACGTTCCTCCCGCATGATCCGCGTGGTAATGGGTCAGGATGAGCGTCGTTACGCGCTCAAGATCGTAGCCGTCTCGTTTGATGTGATCGATGATGTTGTCGGTCTCGCCGTACGTCCCGCCCATTCCGGCATCGACCAGGGCCAGTTCGCCATTCCCGCCGTTGATAAGGTAAATGTGGCAATCGAGCGGAGCGGAAATGTTGAAACCGGTATTCCCTCCGCCGACGACCGAAATATCATTGCTCAACTTCATCTGGATTGATTTCCTTCTCGCAATGCGTCCAGTACAGCCGGAAGATCGGTGAAGAGCAGGTCAGGTTTGTAGGGCGATGAGGGAATCTCCTCCCGGGTCGAGACTCCGGTCAGAACCATGACTGTCAACATTCCCGAGTTATGACCAGCAGCAATATCGGTGTCCAGGCGATCCCCGACCATGACGCATTGCTGATGCCCGACACCCATCAGCGTCGCTGCGGCGTCGAGCAGATGCACCTCAGGCTTGCCGATCACGACCGGTTGGACTCCGGTTGATGCAGAAATCGCCGCGATAAGGGCACCGCATCCCGGCACAAGGCCGAGTTCGGTTGGCAAAGTGACGTCTGCATTGGTTGCGATGAATTTCGCGCCATTGATGATTGCCTTGTGCGCCTTACGAAGCTTGTCGTAGGTGATCTCTCGATCAAGACCGATCACCACGGCATCTGGCGTGCTTTCGTCAGGATCTATCATCTCGAAGCCAGTCTCTGCGAAGAGTTGCTTCTGTAATGCCGGCATGCCGAGTACGTGTATTCGGGCATTGTTTCCGATCGTATCGAGTACATACTGTCGGGTCGCCATTGCCGACGTCAGGATCGCTTCGGCCGTAACAGCGATGTTCATCTCAGCCAGCTTTTCGACGTACATTGCCGGTGTCGACATCGAGTTGTTCGTCGCGAGTCGAAATGGGATCTGACGATGATTCAGCTCGTCGAACAATTCCTGCACGCCTGGCAAGGTTTCAGTTCCGCGATACAGCACACCATCCATATCGAAAATCCAGCCTTGGGCCGATCGCATCCGATCGAGAAAATCTGCGCCAGGGTTCATTCACTCTCCCGATTCTGATTCTGGAACTCAACTACGACTGATTCCGGGTCCGGATGACCGGCTATAACTGCGTCACGATACAACCGGAACGCTCGTGCCCGCGCCCGCATGTCCGTCAATACGGCCGACCGACCTCGCGACGGCGCAAACACGATCCGGACATCGACCAGGTCGAGATCGAATAGCGCAGAGGTCCAGGCGTGGATCGCCGTCCCGATCGCCTGAGCGTCGGGCGGATCATCGCCGGACCAGCCGAGTACGATCGCTTCGTCCTTTAGCTCACTCTCGCATCCACCGATGAATGCCGGGAACCGTGCAATCTCGGCCTCTATTTCAGCAAGCCGGTCGTAGGAAACGTCTGGACCAAGACCAACCTCGACCCCCCATCGCTCGCTTGGCACCCCGACAATCGAAACCCCGTCCTGTTCGCCCTCGGTATGGACCACGAACGACGATAGACGAGTTATCGCCCCAGACAAAATCGACTGATTCGACTTGAAACGACAGGACAGGATCACATTCAACCGGAGCAGCCATTTGATGCGCACGGGCCCGCCGCTGGAGGGAGCGATTGTCCGCACTGGTCAGCCCAAGTTCGGCCACCAGCGCCGAAACTGGTGCCTCAACTATCGGCACGTCGGTAAACATGACCGGCGACTCGCGATGGATAACCGTGCGCGCGCCAGCGGCGTCAGAAGCTCCGCGCCGCACGGCATAATCGCAGGCGATCAACAGCCAGCGAATCGTCCGGGCTTCGGGACTGAGCGACAGATCGTCAAGTGCATCGTGATTCGTGTCACCTGCGAGATCGAGCGTCCATCCATCCTGATGAACAAGCGAATCAAAGGGGACGATCACTGGTCCGAGGTTAGCAATCACATCTCGAGCCGCCGGGTCGTTTCCCAGCAGCTCGAGCAGAATTGCTTCCGGTGATGAGTCGATCTTGATCACTGACTATGCCTGCGCTGGTTCATCCACCAGTTCAAGGCTTCGGTCCTCAACCCTCGCCACGGCCAAAGCCAGGAAGTCGGCCACCGGAATCGCGCCGAGATCATCGCCCGTGCGCAGCCGAACGGCGACCGCGCCCTGTTCGACCTCCCGCTTGCCGATGACCAGCATGTACGGAATCTTCTGCAGCTGGGCGTTGCGGATCTTCGCCTGCATGCGGTCCGTCCGATCGAACGAGCTCGACCCGCAGACCCAGCTTCTTCAGCCTGTGCCTGACGTCCTGGCAGAACGGAACCTGATCGTCGGTGATCGGGATGAGCGCGACCTGCATCGGCGCGAGCCAGACCGGGAATGCGCCGGCGTAGTGCTCGACCAGTCCACCGACGAATCGCTCCATCGATCCGAGCAGCGTGCGGTGAATCATGACCGCGCGGTGCCGCTCGCCGTCTTCGCCGATGTAGTTGACATCGAATCGCTCGGGCAGATTGAAGTCGACCTGGATCGTCGGTCCCGTCCATTCACGACCGAGCGCATCGACCCACTTGATGTCGATCTTCGGGCCGTAGAACGCGCCGCCGCCCTCGTCGATCTTGTAGTCGAGGCCGCGCTGCTCCAGCGCCGCTTCGAAGTTGCTCGATCGCCCGCTCCCAGACCTCCTCGTCACCAATCGCATTTCTCCGGTCGCGTTGCGAGGTACGCCTGGAAGTCATAGCCGAAGACATTGGCCATGTGCATCGCCAGATCGATGACTCCGGCGACCTCGTCGATCGACCTGCTCGGGCGTGCAGAAGATGTGCGCGTCGTCCTGCGTGAATCCGCGCACCCGCAGCATGCCGTGCAGCGTGCCGGAGCGCTCGTAGCGGTAGACCGTGCCAAGCTCGGCGAAGCGCACCGGCAGCTCGCGGTACGATCGCACCTTGCTCTTGTAGATCATGATGTGGCCGGGGCAGTTCATCGGCTTGAGGTAGTAGTCGACTTCCTCGATCGACATCGGGGAGTACATGTTCTCCCTGTACGTTTCGAGGTGCCCGCGACGTCTTGTAGATCTTCTCGGACGCGATGTGCGGCGTGTAGACGAGATCTGGTAGCCGCGCGCGAGCTGCTCCTTCTGCTCGAACTGCTCGACCAGATAGCGGACCATCGCGCCGTTCGGCTGCCAGAGGATCAGTCCCGGTCCGATCTCCTCGTTGACCGAGAAGAGATCGAGTTCCTTGCCGAGCTGGCGATGATCGCGTCGCTGCGCTTCTTCGAGCCGGTGCAGGTACTCGTCGAGCTCTTCCTGCGTGGGCCAGGCCGTGCCGTAGATGCGCTGCAGCATCGGCCGCTTTTCGTCGCCACGCCAGTAGGCGCCGGCGACCGACTGCAGCTTGAATGGGCCGATCTGCCCGTCGACGCGACATGCGGTCCGCGGCAGAGATCGAGGAACGCACCCTGCTGATAGGTCGTGATCGTCTCGTCGTCCGGCAAATCCGCAGAATCTCGACCTTGTACGGATTGTCCCCGAAGATTTCGAGTGCTGCGGCCTTGCCAACGTCTGTTCGCACGAATGGCTCATCGGCATCGCGATGCGTTGTCATAACTGCTTCGATCGCGGCGAGATCGTCCGGCGTGAGCGACTGCGGGAGATCCATGTCGTAGTAGAAGCCGTGCTCGATCGCCGGACCGATCGCGAACTTGACGTCCGGATAGAGCTCCTGGATCGCTTCGGCCATCAGGTGCGCGGTTGAGTGCCGCATCGTCGCCAGGACGAGATCCTGTTCGTTCGTGATCTCAACTACGACGTCAGAACCGGGTTCTTTTACATCAGCTGCGGACATTGGAAACTCCTGAAGTTCGAGACAAAAAGCAGCCCGGCTCCCTTAAAAGGGACGCCGGGCTGACGTGGTTCCACCCTGATTCTGATCCGCACGAGGCGAATCACTCAAGCGCCGATATCGGGGCTCCCGGAGCGGTTTGGAAATGAATCGTCTACCACTCGGCTTACAGGCGGTCTGGCTCATTCCCATCAGGATCGTCTCTCAGCAGGTGACGATTGTTCTGTCGGATGGGGTCTTGAGCAGGTGTCCTGATCATCGCCAATGCCCTAAAGCATAGAAACGACGGCCAGATGTGTCAATCGGTCGATTCGTCAGTTGGTTTCTTGCGGCCAGAGACCACTCCGGATCGCATGACCAGTAATCCGAAAATCACCAACCCCAGCAACACAGCAATTGCCCAGTTGTCGAACATGCCACCTTCGTCCGTTTCTGCCTGTGGGACAGGTACCGGAGTCCCATCAATCCGAACCGGCCCAACGCTTTCGTCCGCTACCTCGCCAATGGCAACGTCGACCGCCGCAGTTGGCTCTACTTCTGCGACATCGTCTGGAGGATCGTCTGTCTGAGCCTGCGCGATTTGAATGACGTTGCCGCCGAGCGGTTGACCGGCTGCCAACCGATCATTGAGTGAGTTGAACCCGTACTCGAGCAGAATCGCGTGATCTTCGTACCAGACATCCGGCGCCACGCCGTCAATCGTCACCGAGACGAGTCGAACATCATCCCGTTGGGCAATCTCGATCAGGCAGTATCCGGTCTCCTCATCAAACCCAGTCTTGCCACCAATGTAGCTGGCCATGAACTCCGGTCCACGGTTGACCGAGGTGATTACCGCGCCCGTCGAGGTCGTGAATGATCGGGTAGTGATGACCGTGAAGAAAATCGGATTCTGGGTCGCGACCATCATGAACGCGGCAATTTCGCGCGGCGTCGAGTAATGGTCCGGATCGCTCAAGCCGTGCGGATTCACAAAGTTGGTATTGGTCAACCCGAGCTCAGCAACCTTGTCATTCATCCATCCGACAAACCGCTCAACAGATTGCTCTGGCGTGTCTCCTGGTTGCTCAGCAATTCCCCTTGCAAGGGCTTCGGCCGCGTCATTGCCTGATTCCAGAATCATGCCGTAGAGCAGGTCCTCGACCGTGAATGCGACCCCTGGGAAGAACCCGGTCATCGTGGTCGAAGTCGAATCGAACATGTCCGAGTCTTGTGCGACGATTACCTGATCCAGTGACGAGGCACGCTCAATCGCTACCAGCGCGGTGAACACTTTGGTGAGACTTGCCATTCCGCCGCGGATATCGGCATCCTTCTCGGCAAAAATCTCTCCGGTGGCATCATCAATCACGATATAGCGAGTCGAGCTCACCAGATCAAGCGTGGACGGATCAGCAGTTTGGGCACTCGTGGTAGTAAATAGGGGGACGAAGAGGAACAGGGCAAGCAGCGCTGGCATCGTCCGTCGGAGAAATGCGCGAATATGACGCACGTGTGGGCCTTGTATTTCACGAGACGCCGCCTGAACTGGCAGCATAAGAACTTGTCGGCGTAATGGTAGCGGCTGAGTGATTTTCAGGCGGAATTTGCAGTCAATCGAGAGGCAGCAATTATGGGCAATTTTGTGGTCGGAGTCGCAGCAGATTTTTATGACTCGAATGGTGATCCCAAACTCAAGGCGCTGAAGGGTAATTTCCTTGCCCTGCCCGAGGAGATCGAACTCGTACCGGTACCGACGGAATCGGGTGTCTTCACGGCCGAAAAGCTGCGCGGAATCGATGCGTTCGTCATGCTCGGCGGCAAGTTCACAGCCGAGAGCCTGGAAGGCAACGATCGGTTTGCCGCCGTCTGCCGTTGGGGCGTTGGCTATGACACGGTGGATCTCCAGGCATGTGCGGATAGCGGAGTCGTCGTCGCCAATGCGCCTGAAGGTGTCCGGCTCGCGATGGCTCAGACAGCCATGGCATTTGTGCTTGCTCTGGCCCACCGCATTTTCGATCAGGACCGTGCAATGCGCTCTGGTAACACCTGGGCAACCAAACACGAGTTCATCGGTTCGGGGCTGGTGGGCAAAACACTCGGTGTGGTCGGCCTCGGCAACATCGGTCGGGAAATTGTTCGCCTGGCTTCCGTCTTCGACTGCACAGTGCTCGCCTACGATCCGTACGCCGCGCTCGATGCAGGAAACGTCACCCGGGTTGAGCTGGATGACCTGGTCAAGCGCTCGGACTACATCATCGTCCAGTGCGCCCTGACCCCGGAAACCAAAGGCCTGATCAGTCGCGAGCTGATCGCCAGCATGAAGCCAACCGCTTACCTGATCAACACTGCCCGTGGGCCAATCGTCGACGAAGCCGCGCTGATTGAGGCGTTGCAGAACAAGAGAATCGCCGGAGCCGCCCTCGACGTATTCGAGAAGGAGCCGATCGATGACGACAATCCATTGCTCAAACTCGATAACGTGATCCTGACGCCGCATTCCGCTGGTTGGACTGATCACTTTGCCGAAGCGACAGCCCAGAGCGTGTCGGCGTCGATTCAGTCAATCCTCAAGGGGGAGCTTCCGTACAACACGGTCAATCGCACCCAACTGAGTGAATCCGGTATTCGCCCGCGGTACCTGCGGTATCGCAAGGACTGAGCAACAAAAAACGGCCCTCCAATGTTGAGGGCCGACGATTCGAATCGTTGAATCCGGGTGGTGGGCGATACTGGACTCGAACCAGTGACCTCTACGATGTCAACGTAGCGCTCTAACCAACTGAGCTAATCGCCCGGGCAACGAAGTGCAGGCGCGAGTATACGGATTAGCGCCCGAGGGTGTCAATTGCCAGCAGGACCAAACGAACCACAAGTTGATACAGATCTGCTCGATGCGGCAATGGAAAACCGGTTGGTCAATGCCGGTGTGAGTCGAATCCGGCATTTAGTCGGGCCAAGTTGCCTGGCCAGCCTCGTGATCATGCTGATCCTGATTGTCCTTTTGAAGCGCTGGGTTCACCTGCCGCCAGTGACGTTGATTGCCGTTTCGTTCGTTGTCTGGTTGCTGGTGCTCGGGTTGCTGGCCAGATTGCGAAACAACGATGAAGACTGGCCCGACGGGGAACTAGATTGACTCCAGCGCCAGAAGCAGGGCTGGCAGTGTTGGTCGGTCCCTGGAATCATCACCCGCATAGCTGAAAAGAACCTTCCCGGCGTCATTCACAACTATCACAGCGGGCCGGATTGTCTGCTTCCCATATTCGTCTACGTGGACCATTTCGAACGCAGCCGCGATCTGAAGTTCCGGGTCGGCGATCACGGGAAAGTCATACGGCCGCAAGCCAGCATCCAGAGCGGATTCATGAACAATCGCCACGACCTTGATGCCCAGCCGATCAAATTCGCTGATCTGCTCGGAAACCAGCGCCATGTGCCGTCGGCACGCTGCGCACCAATGCCCCCGCTCGAAAAGCAGCAACTGTGATTTGCCGAAATTGGCCCGACCCAAAGTGACCGAGGGATTGTCTGTAAGCACCTCAGGAAGAAATTCTCCGGGGAGAACAGATGCCGGCCTGATTCCCACTGCTAATGCCCCAATGTCTTGACAGATTCTTCCCGCGGGTGCCACGTGAGCTTGTACGATCCGAACCTGGTCAGTAGATCACGTGCTTGTGCGTGCCAGATCTTCATGTCGGGATGCTTGACCTTCCACCGGCCCGACAATTGCTCAATTACGAGTTTGCTGTCACCGAAGATCTGCACGGCCAGTTCACTTGCTGGTCGGCCGACCAGATCCGGTAGCTTCGTGATTGCCTCGATCAGCGTCCGATATTCAGCCTGGTTATTGGAGACCACTTCACCATTCGCGCTGAAATCGAGTGCCACGATGCCGGCAGTGACTCCCGGACCAGTTATCAGATAGCTTCCGTATCCCTTGCCCGGATTGCCGAGCGAACCGCCGTCAAATACTATCTTGTAGGTTGGGCGATGGGTATCAAACGTCAATTGCTCAGGCATCACATTCCACCACAGACACAAATGAGACCGATCCCGGAAGGATCGGTCTCACATTGTCGCAGGTGTTGATCAGGCGGCCTGTCCTTCCTGGATCCGTGCTGCGGCCGCCTTGATCTGTTCGGCGACCTTCGGCGGAACGGGTTGGTAGTGGGAGAACTCGGTGGTGAAGCTGCCGCGACCCTGGGTGATCGACTTCAGGTCGGTCGCGTACCGCTGAATTTCGGCAGCAGGGACGGACGCGTCGATCACGGTCTATCCATTGTCCTGTGGAGTCATGCCGTTCACGTGCGCGCGCTTGCCGTTCAGGTCGCTCATGACGTCGCCGGTGTATTGATCGGGAACCGTGACCTACAGGATCACGACCGGCTCGAGAAGGGTCGGCTTCGCCTGGAGGATGCCCTTCTTGAACGCCTCCTTGGAAGCGATCTTGAACGCCATTTCATTCGAGTCGACGTCGTGATAGCTGCCGTCGTACAGCGTGACCTTCACATTGACGACTGGATATCCTGCTATCGGTCCTGCATCGAGTGCCTCGCGAACTCCCTTATCGACCGCCGGGAAGAAGTTGCGCGGCACCGAGCCACCAACGACCCGGTCGCTGAACTCGAAATCCGCATCGGCCAGTGGCTCGATCTCAAGGAAGACATGACCGTACTGACCCGCACCTCCGGTCTGCTTCTTATGCTTGTACTCGGCGTTGGTTTTGCGTCGTCATGGTTTCGCGGTACGCAACTCGGGGAAGACCGACGTCGACATTGACACCAAATCGTCGGCTCATCCGGTCAAGCGATATCTGGACATGCGATTCGCCCATTCCGGACAGGATCGACTCACCGGTAACCGGATCACGACTGAGCTGAAGCGTCGGATCTTCCTCGACCAGGCGATGGAGTGCTTGTCCCAGCTTGTCGAGGTCACCCTTCGATCGTGGATGCACGGCGGCGGAGTAAGCCGGCTGCGGGAATGCAATCGGGTCGGCATGGAGGCTCTGACCGTCCTGACAAAGCGTGTCGTTCGTAAAGGAGCTGGCCAGCTTGCCGACGGCTCCGATATCACCAGTTCCTATCGAGTCAGTCGCGATGTGGTCCTTACCGCGAATGTGGAATACCTGACCAATCCGTTCCCCTTGATCCTGGGTCGAATTGTGAATGTGGGAGTTAGCCGCCAGTGATCCGCTGAATACCCGGAAGTACGACACGCGACCGACATGCGGATCAGCGACTGTTTTGAAGATCAGCGCCTGGAGATCCTTGCCATCCGCATCGGCATTCACCCAACCCTTGTCGTGCGGCGAGGCGTGCGGGGCCATTTCGATCATCTGGTCGAGCAAGAGGTCGATCCCGCGATTCTGGGTAGACGAACCCGCAAAGACCGGAACGAGGATGCCTTTCCGAACGGCTTTGCGCAGCGTCGGGAGCAGATCTTCGATCGATAGCTCCTGATCCTCGAGGTACCGGACCATCAGCTCCTCGTCCTGCTCAGCCACTGTCTCTACCAGCATTTGTCGGTACTTCGCCGCTTGCTCAGCAACTTCGTCCGGGATCGGCACGATGTCGCTCTTGCCAGTGGTGTCGTCCTTGTAGATATGGGCCTCCTGGTGAAGCAGGTCAACCAGGCCCCGGAAATCCTTCTCTCGACCGATTGGGTATTGCACCGGCAGCACACAAGCGCCGAACTGGGATCGCAGTTGCTCAACCGTGCGATCGAAGTCGGCATTCTCCCGGCTCATCCGATTGACGAAAATCATCCTGGCAACATTGGCCTCGGTTGCAAATTTCCAACCGTTCTCGGTACCAATCTCGATCGGTGATGATGCATCAGCGACAATCAGGGCCGCTTCGGCCACCCGGATCGCCGCCTTCACCTCGCCCACGAAGTCGGCATAGCCCGGCGTATCAATAAGGTTGAATTTTGTGTCTTTCCATTCCAGTGGGGCCACGGCAGCAGAAATCGACATTCGCCGCTTTATTTCATCCGGATCGTAATCACAGACAGTGTTTCCGTCTTCTGGCTTGCCCATACGAGTTGTTGCATTGCTTGTGAAAAGCATCGCTTCGACCAGCGTCGTCTTACCGGAACTTCCATGTCCAACGACAGCCACATTGCGAATGTCTTCTGGGGCATAGTGTTTCAAGGCAGTTTTCCTCGTCCCGACGCGTCACTGCGTCGAACGCCGACGAGAATCCGTCCTGACGTCAAGCCATCCCTGACAGCGCAGACGGAGGATCGTCGGCCCGGGTAGCAATAGCCGCTCCATCCGCACGCCACCGTACGAGGAAATCGACTCTTCCTCACCGGTCTGACGTGATAGTCAATCGAGCGCCATTTCCGGCAAGGTTTGCGCAATTATTGATTCTGCGGGCAGGATGTCAAGCGGAATGCGGATCAGAACTGTTCATGCGGTAAATATGCCGGATTCCGTCGAGTGTTAGTTCCGGAAGTAAGGTTGAACCCGATACGAACGCATCGCCGAGTTGCTGGGCGTGCCCACCAGTGAAAAGCACCTCGGCATTAGTGCCAAGGACTGCTTTGAAGTCCGAAACAAGTCCGGCAGATCAAATGTCGATGGCCGAGCACGATGCCGGATCGCAGCGCATCGCCCGTGTTTGCACCAATTGGTGAAGCAGGAAGCGCCAGCTCGGTATTGAAGAGTCGAGCCGCCCGAGACGCCAGCGCATCCATGGACGCACCCAGACCAATCGAGATCGCACCACCGAGGAACGTTCCATCGGCCGAAATCGCCTCCACTTTAGTCGCCGTTCCAAGATCTACGACGATAACCGCAGACTGCGTTCGTGCCCGGGCCGCGACCGCATTTGCAATCCGGTCAGGACCAACCTCGTTGGGAATGCTCCATCGCCAACTGCACATTGAGCCGCAGGGACGATCGGACAATCAGCGGGTCGAGGCCAAGCCAATCCTTGGCGTACTCCGTCAAACCGGCCGTTGCCAGAGGCACAACCGAGCAGATGCAACAAGCGCTGATCGACTTGAGATCCAGCCCGTCTCGCTGGGCAAGCGTCTGAAGCGCAGGTGCCCAGTCGCTTGCCAATCCGCTCCGGACAGTCGAAATCCGCCAGATGTGTAGCCACCCGCCTGACCCGTCATCAATTCCAAAAACCGTGTTTGTATTTCCGACATCAATGGCAAGCAGCATGGTGGCACCTGGACGAACGAATCAGGCAGATCGTCACGAGAGTATAGGTCCGGCACAATCAATTGCCCCGGACAATCTAGACTTCAGCAATTGATTCGTACGCTGGAGTCCCAATGCAAACCGAAGAAACGAACCAGCGTGGTTGGTTCATTGCCCTGGTCACATTCATAGCGCTCTTTATCGGGTTGACTTCGTTTGCCGCCGGAATGCTGGCCGAGCGCAACTATTTCAATGACAACGGTGCCGCTGACCTCGACAAGGCCAACGAAGTGCGGGATCTGATCGAGGACGAGTACTTCGCCGCGCCGGCAGACCCGACTGAAGCAGCGCTCTTCGAACAGCAGCTGGAGGACGCGGCAATCACCGGGATGATGGGCGTGCTGGACGTGCACAGCCAATTCCTCCCGCCAGTTGACACCGAAAACATCAACGATCAGCTCAGTGGAACGTATGAAGGCATCGGTGTCTGGAGTGACGTCATCGACGATCAGTTGGTCGTCATTCCTATGCCCGGCTCACCCGCTGAGGAGGCCGGAATCCTGGCCGAGGATGTGATCGTCGCCGTCAACGGCACTGCCGTGGCTGATGTCGGGGTAGAGGCGTCCGTCGATGCGATTCGTGGACCCGCCGGCACGAGCGTCACGCTCTCGATCTTCGCGGGATGGCGGCACGCCGTTTGATGTGACGGTTGAGCGGAAGGAAATTCCGAACTATTCGGTCTTCTTCAGGATGATCCCGGGAACATCAATCGCCTTGATTCAGGTGAGCATTTTCGGAACTTCGACAATCCAGGAGCTCGATGCCGTGCTTGCACAACTGCCCGAGCTTGGTGCGACGGCGGTCATTCTCGATCTTCGTAACAACGGCGGCGGTTTGGTCAGTGCAGCCCAGGAAATGCTTGGCCGGTTCGTCGAAAGCGATTCAGGCCCAGCCTTGATCGAGGATTTGTCGTCCCAACCCAATGACGAAATCGACATCCCAATCCTGAACGCACCCGATGGACCAATCGATCTGCCGATGGTCGTTCTTATCAATGCCGGCTCCGCGAGCGCCTCCGAAATCGTCGCGGGAGCCTTGCAGGATTACGGCCGCGCCGAGCTTGATTGGCGAGCAGAGTTTCGGCAAGGGCTCGGTCCAACGCGTGCACGATCTCGAGGACGGATCCAGCGTTCGGATCACGTTCGCCCAGTGGTTGACACCTGAAGGCCGATTGATCGAGGGCTCCGGAATTACACCGGACCAGGTAGTCGTGGCTTCGACCGAGCCGGGCGGACCGGATCTCCAGCTTAACGCGGCCATAATCGCGCTTGGTGGCACTCCCGAAGCGTCGCCAGTAGCCAGTCCTGTCGCGTCGCCGATCGCAGCCACACCACAGGACGAGTAAACGAGCAGTATATCTTTGCGCAACGTTTACAGAGCGCTTACCCGGCGTTAACAATCGAGTCCTACGCTGGTGTCATGACGACTTCAGCGCAGTCCGAGACCAATACGCCGGAACCGGTGATCCTCGTGATCGAGGATGATCCGACTCTGAATTCGACCCTCTGCTACAACCTCCGTCGCGAAGGGTTCTTCCCCCTTTCAGCGACTGACGGCGAGGCCGGATTCAACACGTTTCGGGAACACAGCGCGTCAATCGAACTCGTAATCCTGGACATGATGCTTCCGCGGATGCCCGGGCTTCACGTACTCCGCAACATCCGCAATTCCTCTTCGGTGCCAGTGCTGATTGTTTCCGCACGAGGACAGGAACAGGACAAGATCGACGGTCTCGATCTGGGCGCCGACGACTATATCGTCAAGCCGTTCGCGCTCCGCGAAATGGTCGCCCGAATCCGTGCGCTCTTGCGACGGAGCGTCGGCAACCAGCTGATCGGTTCAATCGTCGAGCGCGGTCCAATCCGGATTGATACCACCGGACCGACGTGCCTGGGTGCGAGTCAACCGAGCTCGTCCTGCGACCCAAGGAATTCGGCCTGCTGCTGACGCTCGCCGTCGGTGCCGGGAAAGTCTTCTCGCGCCAGGAATTGCTCGATACCGTCTGGGGCCAGGAAATCATCGTGGACGAGCGCACGGTCGACGTTCATGTTTCCTGGCTGCGCGGAAAGCTGCGCCGGGCCGGGATGCTGGATGACCCCATTCAGACCGCTTATGGCACCGGATATCGCTTCGTGACCATCGACACGATGGCACGCACCAACCAATCGGAATCTCTCCGCCAGGGAGGCGGCGACGTTCAGTCGGGTCAGGCGACCCGGCTAGTAATCGGGTAACCGAAGGAGAAATGTTTGTGAGTATTTTCCGTTCGATCGGGAAGGTAGCAATGACGGGCGCTATCGCGTTGTCAGTCATGCTGCCGAGCATCGCATCTGCACAGGATGCCACCCCGGCACCCTACACACCGGGCACAGACCTGGCCTCGTTGAGTGGCAAGGTCACCGCTGACGGATCGTCGACGGTCGTTCCCGATCACGGAAGCCGTGGCAGAGGAGTTTGTCGCTGTGTCGCTGGTCGGCGTCGAAGTAACGTCGATTTCTCCGGCACAGGTGGCGGTTTCGAGCGGTTCTGCGCGGCGAGACCGACCTGTCCAATGCTTCTCGCCCGATCAAGGAAGAGGAGATCGCACTTTGCGCCGAGAACGGCGTCGACTACTACGAGTTCGAAGTCGCCTACGACGGCCTCTCCGTTGTCGTCAACCCGGAGAATGACTTCGTCAACTGCCTCACAACTGCGCAACTCGGCCAGATGTGGGAGCCGGATACCACTGAGACGCAACTGGAACGAGATCGATCCAGTCATGGCCGGCTGAAGCATCAGCCTCTACGGCCCGGGCACCGATTCCGGCACGTTCGACTACTTCACCGCTCGCGATCAACGGTGAAGAAGGCGTCTCGACCACCAACTACATCCCGAGCGAGGACGACAACGTGCTGGTCGAAGGCGTCGCCGGCGATACGAATGCACTCGGCTACTTCGGACTTGCCTACTACGAGCAGAATGCTGATCGCCTGAAGCTCGTCGCAATCGACGGTGGCACCGGTTGCGTCGCCCCATCGCCGAGACGGTGCAGGACCTCTCGTACACACCGCTCTCTCGCCCGCTGTTCGTCTACGTGAACGCCGCGAGCCTTGATCGACCTGAGGTGCAGGAGTTCATGCGCTTCGCAGTCGCCAGCGCCAACCTGCTACGCTGAGGAAGTCGGCTACGTTGCCTCCCCGGTCGACGTGTACGTTGCCGACCAGACGAAGCTTGAAGCCGCGATCGCTGGAACTGGCACACCAGACGGACCAGTCGCTCCGGAAGCAACTCCGGCCACCTAGTCTCTTTGTAACCTGTGGGTGGGTGCGGTGGCTTCCACTGCACCACCCCTTTACGCTTGATTGAAGAACTGATTGACGTTGTGCAAATCGATCGAGGCGAGTGTGGAGCGGAGTAGGCTCGATTCTGACAATCAGTGGACCGGAGGGTAAGCACACATGGCTTCCCGTGAAGTAGATCGCTCGAACTCGACCGGGCTCTACGCGGTACCGCGAACCGCACATCTGAGCGAACGCTTCATTGGTTGGGTACTTGCCGCCTGCGCGGTTCTTTCCGTCTTCACGACCGTTGGTATCGTGCTGATTCTCGTCGGTGAAGCATTGCAGTTCTTTCGGGATGTCAGTCCCGATCGAGTTCCTGTTCGGTACTACCTGGACGGCTCTCTTCAAGGACGGCGAATTCGGGGTGATTCCGCTGGTTGCCGCAACAATGATGATTTCGGTGCTTGCGATGCTCATCGCCGTTCCACTCGGGCTGATGGCGCGATCTACCTCAGCGAATATGCCTCGTTCCGGATCCGTCGATTCTGAAGCCATTTCTTGAACTTCTTGCCGGCATCCCAACGATCGTTTACGGCTATTTTGCCCTGACGTTCATTACTCCGGAGATTCTCAAACCAATCTCCGCCCAGACGAGCTCTACAACGTTCTGGCCGGAGCGATCGCGGTAGGAATCATGATTCTGCCGATGGTCGCATCGCTTTCTGAGGACGCGATTCGCGCCGTACCGAAGTCGCTGCGAGAGGCGGCCTACGGTGTGGGCGCAACCAAGTTCGAGGTTTCGACCCGAGTCGTCGTTCCGGCCGCGCTCTCCGGAATCGTCGCGTCGTTCATCCTCGCTATTTCCCGTGCAGTTGGCGAGACGATGATCGTCGCACTCGCCACTGGATCGAAGGCTCAGATGGTGAAGGATCCTCGCGAACCGATGCAGGCAATGACCGGCTACATCGTGCAGGTCGTTTCCGGCGACGTTGCTCGTGGTTCGACCGTCTACTACTCACTCTTTGCCGTCGGCCTGCTGCTCTTCTGCATGACGCTGCTCATGAACATCATCAGCCAGTGGTTTGTTTCCCGCTTCCGGGAGGAATATCAATGAGCGCGATCGCAACCGCAACCGGTTGATCGGGATCTAACCCAAACGTCGAGTCAGGTAATCAAACGGCGCCGCGTTTCAGGAGTTGCGCGTTGGCTTTTCATGACCGCGACCCTCTTCTCCCTCGTCGCGCTCGCCACGCTTCCTCTGGACGATTCTCAGCGCGGGCTGGGACTGGCTGAGTTGGCATCTCGATCACCGCCATGCCGTCCCGGAAACCGGAAATCGCCGGTTTGAATTCCGCGCTCTTCGGGACCCTTTGGGTTGTTTCGCTGACTATCGCTGATTGCATTCCCGATTGGGGTCGGCGCGGCAATCTTCTCGAGGAGTACGCGCCCCGAAACCGGTGGACCACCATTCTCCAGGTCAATATCTCGAACCTGGCAGGAGTGCCGTCGGTCGTCTACGGACTCCTCGGACTTGGCGTATTCGTCGAGTTCATGCAACTCGGACGGGTTGTTCTTGCTGGTGCGCTTACCATGGCGCTTCTGAGCCTGCCGGTCATCATTATTGCCAGTCAGGAAGCGCTGCGCGCGGTTCCCTTGTCGCTTCGACAGGCGGCATACGGAGTGGGCGCGACCAAGTGGCAAGTGACGCGCCACCACGTCCTGCCGTCGGCGTTCCTCGATCCTGACCGGAACGATTCTTGCGGTCTCCCGTGCAATCGGAGAAACAGCACCAGTGCTGGTGGTAGGTGCTTCGGCTTACATCGCGACCAGACCCATCGGGTTCTTCGACGGATACACCGTTCTTCCCATGCAGATCTACGGATGGACTCAGCGCTCACAGGATGAGTTCAAGAATGGCCTGGCACCGGCCGGAATCATCGTCTTGTTGGCCGTTCTGCTCCTTATGAACGCGATCGCGATCATCCTTCGCCAGAAATTCACGAAAAGGAGCAAGTGAGAATGGTAACGGCAGAACGTCCGCGGATTAGCACATTGCGCACTGCGGTTTCATCAAGGACTGAGACTTTGGAGAATCCAGCACACCCGACGGTCATTTCGCTCAGGAATCTCAACGTCTTCTACGGTCTCGTTTCACGCGGTGACGGACGTTGAGTTCGACGTTGCCAGAACGGCAGATCACCGCCCTGATCGGTCCGTCCGGATGCGGCAAGAGCACCGTGCTGCGCTGCATCAACCGAATGAACGATCTCGTTCATGGCGCTCGAGTCGAAGGGGAAATCAACTATCACGGAGTAACATCAATGATCGCTGCGGTAGATCCAGTCGAGGTCTCGACCGGCGGCATTGGAATGGTCTTCCAGAAGCCGAATCCGTTCCCGAAGAGCATCTACGACAACGTCGCCTGGGGCGTTCGGATCAACGGCATCAAGGTCAATATGGACGAGCACGTCGAAAAGTGCCTCCGCCAGGCCGCGCTGTGGGACGAAGTCAAGGACAAGCTCAAGCAGAGTGGACTGGCGCTCTCCGGTGGTCAGCAGCAGCGTCTCTGCATCGCCCGCGCGCTCGCGATCAATCCCGATGTGATCCTGATGGACGAGCCATGCTCGGCCCTCGATCCGATTTCGACACTCAAGATCGAAGACCTGATGCGGGAGCTGATCGCCGAGTACACGATCGTCATCGTGACGCACAACATGCAGCAAGCGGCGCGCGTTTCTGACCAGACGGTCTTCTTCTCGCTCGACGAGAATCGGCAGGGCATTCTTGTCGAGGCAAGCCCGACGAGCGAGCTATTTACCAATCCACGCGATCGGCGAACTGAGGATTACATCACCGGCCGATTCGGCTAGGAAGTTGGGGACACGAACCAATGACACGTGAGAATTACGACCAGCAACTGCAGCAACTTCGCGAATCCATCATCAGCATGGCCAGCATGGTCGACAAGGCAATCGCACGCTCTGTCGATGCACTCCGGCGCCAGGACTTCGATCTGGCCGGAACAGTCGTGATGGATGATGCCCAGATAAACCAGTCGCGATGGGATACCGAAGAACTGGCCCTCCTGATCATCGCGACCCAGGCTCCGATGGCCCGGGATCTTCGCATGATCTCGTCTGTGATCCATATCGCGACTGAGCTCGAACGCATGGCCGATCATGCCGCGGGCAATGCCAAGATCGTGCTCAATACGGCCGAGGAGCCACTCCTCAAGCCGTTGGTCGATATTCCCCGCATGGGTGAGTACTGCCGCGAAATGTTGAGCGACAGCATTACGGCGTTCATCAACTCAGACACCGAATCGGCCCGGGAAATCATCGATCGGGACGATCGGGTGGATGAACTCTACAACCAGATTTACCGCGAATTGCTGACGTACATGATGGCCGATCCAGGCACAATCAATCGCGCAACGCACCTGCTTTGGGCGGCGCATAATCTCGAACGGATTGGCGATCGGGTCACCAATATCTGCGAGCGTGTGTTGTTCGTGGTGACAGGCTCACTCGAGGGAGCCAAGACAAACAACTACTAGTCCCTTGCTTGAGCCAGTTGATCCGCCCACGGGCGCCCGGGATGTTCTTCCCGCCAGCGCCCGATCTGGCCAAACAGATCCACCGCCAGATCCTCAATCTCGATTGGCGGATAGATCACCCCGTTTGCACCCATCGCGTGCGCCAGGTCCGGAGTGATCTCCCGGTCCGATCCAGCAAGCACAAGTATCGGCACATCAGTGCGCGGTTGCCCGGTTTCCGGAACGACCTCCCGAAGCCGTGTGACTGACTTGATCGGCCCCCAAGCCCTCGAGAAGCGCGTCGATCATCATCAAATCGAATGTGCGTAGCCGAAACAGTTCAAGAGTCTGCAGTGCACTGGCAACCACCGTGGTGAAAAACCCGGCGTACATCAATCCCTCTTGCAGGAATTGGCTCAGATCGAGATCGTCTGACACAATCAGAATGTGTGGGCGATGAAAGCCACTCACGAGATACTCCTGCCTGTGTCGCTGAAATCTGAACGGATCATATCCAGATGCGCCCGGTCAACCGTCAATCGCTGCCCTCCGATCCGACAAAAACAGAGCGCTTCCCCCGCACGAGTCGTCGACAGGAGCGAATCGAACATGTCCTCGCCCTGCGCCAACCAGATCTGACCGTTGTTCTTGAAAACGTCCACGATCCCCACAATGTTGGTGCCGTTCTCCGCAGTTGCGATGCCGTCGGAACGTTGGGTGTCCACACCATCTACACGGTGGAGGAACGTCCGACCAGAGCGTACGCACGCTCGACGAGCGGCAGCGCCAGCAAATGGATCGACATCGAGCATCATGACTCTGCCCTCGATTGTTTCGACTACGCTTCGCTCCCGGGGATTCCAGATACTGGTGACGGCCTTGCAGGAAGACACCGTCGACCTGTTTGAGCTGGACCTGACGGTCCCAACCGCGATCGTCTTCGGTAATGAGCAACGCGGTGCATCCGAAGACGTGATCGCCCTGGCTGACAAGACGGTGGCAATTCCAATGATGGGCATGGTCGAGAGTCTCAACATCTCGGTTGCGTGCGCCGTGTCGCTTTTTGAGGCGCTCAGGCAGCGTTCGGTTGCCGGGATGTACCGGTCGCCACAGCTGAGTCCGACGGATATCGAGCGCAGAACTGCCGAGTGGCTAACCCGTTGATCAGGACGAGAGTTGATGGGGATCTTCGTCTGACGGGATCCGGTCTCCCACCTGCAACAGAACTTTCAATGCCACGATCGTCATGACCACGGCTCCGAAACCCACGATGTAAAACCCGCCACCAATCAGTAATCCGACCGCTGCGGCAACCCAGATTCCGGCCGCGGTAGTCAAGCCTTTTACCTTTGCGCCGATCGTGAAGATCACGCCCGCTGCCAGGAATCCAATGCCCTGGACGACGGTCGAAGCAACTCGGGTCGGATCAACGGTGAAATTGCCGATTTTCTTGACTGTGCTCAGCCAGGAGGATTCCTAGCACCATGAACAGCGATGCACCCTGACAGACCAATGCATACGTCCTGAGCCCGGCTGGCTTGGCATGCCATTCGCGTTCGAATCCGAGCATCGCTCCAGCCAGCAGCGCCAGTCCAACCCTGAGTAACGCGTCCCATTCGCTCATGCCTGCGGAATCTGGCCCGGAACACCGAAGTCCAGCGTCAAGTTGACGTCGTCATTGCCTCGAAGAACTCGGATGCTGACCGTATCCCCGGCCTTGACCGATCCCATGAGCTGATCCATCGCGTACATATCCCGGACGCGTTTGTTCGCCATGGCCTGAATCACGTCCCCAACCTGAACACCAGCGCGCTGGGCAACACTGTTCGGTTTCACCTGTCCGACAAACACGCCCTTGATATCAGTCTCTGAGGATGGCCTCTTGTCCGGGTGGCGGGAAAAGTAATCATCTGCGTTAGCACCGAGAACCCCAAACGCTGGTCGCTTGGGCCCAGAAAAGCGGTCGGCGATACGGGCCAGCCGAACCTGATCGAACCCGACAATGACTTCCCGGTCGGTCGAAACAACCGGGACACCTTGCTGCCCGGATATCTCGACCATTTCGCGGGCCGCGTCCATATCCTCATCGACGCGCTTTTCGATGAACGGCACGTTCTTGGTCTTGAGGTATTCCTTGGTTCGGTCACACCATGGGCAGGTCGCGGTGCTGTAGACAATTACCGATGCTTGCTCTGACATGGGAAACTCCTGTTGGCCTAGAACATGCCCTTCGGCATTTTGCCCTTCTTGGCCATCTTTCCGAATTGCTTCATCATTCGCTGCATTTCCTGGAACTGTTTCAACAGTTGCCCAACATCAGCTGATGTACGACCGGATCCAGCTGCGATCCGCTTCCGACGACTGAACTCGATCTTCTCCGGGTGCGACGCTCATACGGTGTCATCGAGTGGATGATCGCCTCGATGCGCTTGTAGTCGTCGTCGGAAATCTGCGCCTTGGCCTGCTCGCAGCTGCGATCCGATACCAGGGATCATCTCCAGCAGCTGGTTGAGCGGACCCATCTTCTTGATCTTCTGGAGCTGGTCGAGGAAGTCCTCGAGATTGAACTGTCCCTTCATCATCGCGTCCTGCAGCTTCTTGGCATCGTCCTCGTCGGTCTGCTCCTGCGCGCGCTCGATCGAGCGACAGGACATCGCCCATGCCGAGGATCCGGCTGGCCAGGCGCTCCGGATAGAACGGCTCGAGCGCGTCCATCTTCTCGCCGGTGCCGATGAACTTGATCGGAACGCCGGTGACCGCCCGGATCGAGAGCGCCGCGCCACCGCGGGCGTCGCCGTCCATCTTGGTCAGGATCAGACCGCTGACGCCGAGGCGCTCGTTGAAGGCCTGCGGCAACGCCACCGCTTCCTGACCGGTCATGGCGTCGGCGACGAGCAGGATTTCGGTCGGCTTGACCGTTGTCCCGGACGTTGACCAGTTCCTGCATCATGGCGCTCGTCGATCTGCAGGCGACCGGCGGTGTCGATGATGACCGGGTTGTATCCGCGCTCTTGGCGAACTGGACGCCGTTTGCGCGATATCGACCGGATTCTGTCGAGTGCCTTCTTCGTAGACGGGAATGTCGATCTGCTTGCCCAGACGTCTGCAGCTGGTTGATGGCGGCCGGTCGGTAGACATCGGCGGCGACCAGCAGCGGATTGCGCCCCTGCTTGCGCAGGTGCACCGCGAGCTTGGCGGCGTGGGTCGTCTTACCGGAACCCTGCAGTCCGACCAGCATGAGGATCTGCGGCGGCCGCTCCGGATGCGCGCAGTGGCTCTCGCTCGGTGCCGAGGATGCGGATCAGCTCTTCGTTGACGATGCCGATGACGGTCTGCGCAGGGGTCAGCGACTGCAGCACATCCTGCCCGACCGCGCGCTCGCGGACGGCGGCAACGAAGTCCTTGACGACCTTGAAGTTGACGTCCGCCTCGAGCAGTGCGCGGCGGACTTCTCGCATCGCCTCGTCGACATCCGCTCGGTCAGGCGGCCCTTGCGGGAGAGCTTGCCCAGCGTTTCGTTAAGGCGATCGGAAAGTGATTCGAACATGTGTGCCTATCCTGAAATAGCCGGAGCTACCTGATTAGAGGACTAGTCGTCCGTCGCCGAAGAAGAGCGAATCGACGTAGGTCTCCGGGTGGAATTCGGCCATGTCGGTCGCCTTTTCGCCGGTGCCGATGTAGGAGATCGGCGTGCCGAGTTCCTTGGCGACCGAGAAGGCGATACCGCCTTTGGCCGTGCCGTCGAGCTTGGCAATCATGATGTCGGTGATCTCGACCGATTCGGCGAACTCCTGCGCCTGCAACAAGTCCGTTCTGGCCGGTGGTCGCGTCGATCACCAGCAGCACTTCCTGCGGCGCTTCCTCGACCGTCTTCTGCATGATCTTGCGCAGCTTGCTCAAGCTCTGCCATCAGGTTGGACTTGGTGTGCAGTCGGCCGGCGGTATCGACGATCAGGACATCGACGTTCGCGATCGTGGGCCGCCTGCATGGCGTCGAAGACGACCGCGCCAGGATCCGCACCCTGCTCGTGGGCGATGACCGGCACGTCCAGGCGTTCGCCCCAGACCTTGAGCTGATCGATCGCCGCGGCGCGGAAGGTATCGCCAGCGGCCATCATCACTGAACGACCGAACCTCTGGTGATAGGCGGCCAGCTTGGCAATCGACGTCGTCTTGCCGACGCCATTGACGCCGACCACCATGATGACGAATGGCACGCCGCGCTGCAGAATCTTGACCTTGCGGTTGCGGGTCGCCATTTCGAGCAGCCGGACCATGTTGTTGCGCAGGGAATCTTCGCGCCAGTGGATCGGAGATTCCCTGTGCACTCACCTCAGCCCGAAGCTCAGCGACCAGCTGCTGGCTGACGTCCCAGCCAACATCGGCCTGGATGAGCAGCATTTCCAGTTCTTCGTAGAGGTCGTCGTCGAACGCCGCGCGATCGAACAGGCGGGAGATTTCGCTGAAAACGCCTCGACGGGTTTTCTCGAGCCCCTTGCTGAGTTGTGCATCGGGATCACTTTGGCGTCGAAAGAGTCGACTGAATACCACGATAAGATGCCTCTGTTAAGCGATTTGGCCGGCGCGAGGAACGGTTCGGTTGCCGGGTCCGTCGATCAGTATATCATCGGCAGATACGCTGGCTTATGGTCAAAAGGTGCCTGATGTCCGAACGAAATCGCGTTCTCGCCGAGATGCCCGCCGAAGATCGGCCACGCGAACGGCTCCTCAAATATGGCGCCTCGGCCCTCACAAACGCAGAACTGCTGGCGATCCTCCTCAATACCGGTCTAAAAGGGGAATCCGTCATGATGGTGGCCGAGCGACTGCTGCGCGAATTTGGTGGATTCCCTGGTCTGATGACCATGTCGGCACAGGAACTGGGCACCGTGCACGGAATGGGTCCAGCCAAGGCAGCCAAGCTCAAAGCCTCCATGGAAATAGCGAACCGGGTAATGGCGTCCGTCCCGACCCAGCGACCCCGGATCGTCACGCCGGATGACATCATGAACCTGATCGGTCTGGAGATGGCTCTGCTTGAGCAGGAACAGCTGCGCGTCGTCATGCTCAACACGCGTAATGAAGTGACCAACATCCGAACCCTCTACCAGGGCACAACCAACCAGGCGAATGTCAGAATTGCCGAAGTCTTTCGCGAGGCGATCAGATTGAACGCAGTTGCCATTGTGGTTGCTCATAATCACCCGTCAGGTGATCCGACGCCGTCCAGCGCCGATATAGAGTTGACCAGATTGCTGTACGACGCTGGTCAGACACTTGATGTCAAACTCATGGACCACATGATCATTGGTCATGGCCGACACGTATCGATGAAACGACTGGGACTTGGCTTCCCGAAACGAGATGAGAAGTAACCGTATGAATCGTGGTTTTGGCGTCGCCGCATCAATTGAGAACGACTTCATCGCTCCACTCGCCCTGGCCGCGGAGCAGGCCGGATTCAGCACCTTTTGGGTGAACGACGTTGATGGCAAGAGCGGACTTGAGCAATTGGCCAGAGCTCAGGAAGTGACATCGACAATTAGACTCGGCGTAGGCGTAATGCCGATTGATCGCTGGACAACCGATCTGATCATCTCCGAAGTTGAACGCCTCGAACTCGATCCCGCGCGACTTTACCTGGGTATCGGAGCCGGCGCGCTTCATACCGGTTCGCTTGAGGCCGTTCGAAGCGCAATTCTTGATCTGAAGTCGCGTATCACGGCCAGGGTGTTAGTCGGGGCATTGGGACCGAAAATGGTCGCACTCTCGGGAGAACTCGCGGACGGTCCGGTTCTTAGCTGGCTGACTCCCTCTTCTGCGGTGGATCTCGCTGGTATTGCACGAGACGCGGCCAAGGCAGCAGGTCGTCCTGAACCAGCCGTGATCATGTACATGCGAACAGCCGTTGCCGAGGCCGCCACCCTGCGACTGGAGGAGGAATCAGCCCGCTACGACGGGTACCCTGCCTATGCGCGCCACTTCGCTCGGATGGGAGTCAAGGCGATTGATACAACCGCATTCGGTGATCGTGCCGCTATCGAAGCAACCTACGGAAAATACGATCCGGCCATCGACGAAGTGGTCTGCCGGGCGATAACGGCGACCGAGTCACTGGATGCCTACCTTGAGATCCTCCATGAAGCTGCCCCGCAGGTCGCTCAGTAGTGGGTCCGTTCTCCAGCCGAAAACACGCGCTTGAGTGGGCCAGAATGCTGATGTCTCGAACTGACGTCCTGTACCTGGACACTGAGACCACCGGAGTTCGCTACGGTCAGGATGACGTGATTGATATAGGGATCGTCAACGGATCCGGGAACGTCGTCATGGATCAGCTAGTGCGTCCGATAGTGCCAATCCCGGCTGACGCAGAAGCCGTCCACGGAATCTCAAACCGCGACGTGCAGTTCGCTCCTCAAATCACTGAACTCTGGCCGGACCTGCAGAAACTGATTGAGGGCAAGATCCTCGTCTCGTACAACGCGGAGTTTGACCAGCGCATGCTCTTCGGCGCGGGAGCACGCCGGGACTTGCCAATCATTCGCCCACTGCAATGGGACTGCGCCATGGAAGCGTTCGCTGCGTTTAACGGTGAAATGTCCCATCACCGTCGCGGCTTCCGCTGGATCAACCTCGGGAACGCCGCTCGCTCGCTCGGAATCGATCCACCAGAGCACCGCGCGTTGGGCGATGCGATTGTCTGTCTTGAAGTCGTGCAGGAAATGTCACGCCGGGTCTAGGGAGTCATCGCCTGTAGCGATTTCGACCCGGTTTCGCCCGCCGAACTTGGCCGCATACAACGCTTGATCCGCACGCTCAAGAACCGCGAGCGAGTCCGTACCATGTTCGGGTACGCCCGCGATTCCGATCGACACGGTAATCGGTCGACCGAGTGGCTGTTCGACCTGGTCAGCGATGGCCCGCTGGATGCGATCTCCGAGGATCACCGCATCGGCAGACCACGTTCCCGGAGCGATTACGACGAATTCCTCGCCGCCAAACCGCGCGACGAAGTCTGGCGTTCGAATCGTTGATCGAATGACGGACGCGATCTGCTGCAGTACCTGATCGCCAACTGCATGCCCCAGAGAGTCGTTAATCAGCTTGAAGTGATCGATATCGACAAAGCAAACCGACATCGGATGCCGATATCTGACTGACCGCTCAACTTCTTCATTCAACCGATTCGAAAGTGCCGCGCGGTTTGGCAGTCCAGTCAGGTGATCCAGATTGGCAATCCGCTCCACCCGGGCATTGATCCGTGCCAGTTCCTGAACCCGCATCTCGCGATCCCGGATCAGGAGGCGCTGACTAGTGATGACCTGGAGGACGGCCAGGGCGGTCAGGCCAAGTAACAACGATCTGATCGGCTCATTCAGGTTGAACAATACGCATGCAAACAAACCGGAACCCAACAGCAAGGTGAGAACGATGTCCTTGTAGGGAAACGCGGGTCCCACAACCGACTCACGCCTGACGATCAGGACTATCTCCGCGAGGGTGAGTGCCGCTATGACCGGAATCCAGCGATCGAAACGCTCCGGTCCGTCTAGCGCCAGTACGCCGATCGAGATAGTGAGCAGCACCGGGATCAACGCTGATCGCGAGGCCGACCGGGTCAAGACGATACAAATGGCCGGCACAAGAGCAGCAATGGCCAGGCCCTGCGCGTCGCTCGAAACTCGCCCATTCCAACCGGTGACCAAAACAATCAATACCGCCGAGATTGATGTCAGGGTGAAAAGCAGAAGCGGCCCCAATCCGCGTCGGATTGTCGAGTGAGGCACGGTCCCAGTCCAAAGGAAACCGACAGACGCGAGCGCCATTACGCCGACAAGAGCAAGTTCAACCGGCGTTTCAGCAAGCAGAGTTATCACGCACATCAAGGAGACAGCAATTGAACTCGCTGCCAACGGTATCGATTGAAACTCCCCCGATTTGGAGGAGATCAGCACCCCGCACATTGCAATGCCCGCGGCAAAGAGCGCAAGGAGAAGCATGCTGATTACCGAAATCGCGGCCGCTGACACGAGCAGGGCAGCAACCAAGCCCGCAAGGATCACCCCAAGGCACATCAGCACCCGTTCAAGGGATAGATTCAAGGTCGGCGAAATGCCGCGACCAACATTGGATTGTGCGGAAATCGTCTGTTCCATCGTCCGGCTTTCCAGGCGTCAACTCAGGCACAATCATAGGGTAAGCTAACCGCTCAGAAATGAACCGCCAGCAACTCAGACGTGAGACCGAGACATTGTCCACGAGCAAGACTCCGAGAAGCACGCTGAGGCGAACAGTTCAGACAGAGGCAGGCGCCTGGGGCGTTATGCGCGTCGTCAACGATGCTTTCGTCCAACCGCTCCTGATTTCCCGCGGAGCGAGCCAGCTTGCGCTCGGTCTCTACATCTCCGGATCCAGCCTGTTCAATTTTGGCGCCGGTTGGGTCGGACCAACCCTGGCCACCAAAGTAGGAAACACCGCCAAAACGGCGCTCACCGCACTTGGTGTTGGCCGCCTCATTTTCCTCCTCTTCACGGCCTACCTGCTTCTTGCCACTGATGCCCGCCCGGAAATTCTGATTGCCTTGATTCTTATGTGGGGAGTCGGGGAGGGACTGGCACTGCCACTCTGGACGAGCTTCCTGGCCGGTATGGTCGGTGCCAGTGAGCGGGGCCGGTGGGTCGCCATGCGGGCGCAGGCGGCGACCATCACCACGATTCCAGTTCTGATCGCAATTCTCTTCCTGGTGCTCTTCGCATCCAAGGAGACAGCGCTCCCGATTGCCTACTCCGTTGCCGCAATAGCCGGGGTGATCAGCTGGTTTGCACTCCGGCAAATGTTTCGGATGTCGGCAGTTCAACCCGTGCCACCCAAGCGCTCGCTGACACATGTTCCTGAGTCAACTGCCGCTCGCCGATTCCTTGGCGGCGTGTTTCTGTTCTGGTTCGCCTCTGCCCTGACCTGGCCAATCATTCCGCGGTACATCACGACTGAGCTAAATGCGCCGACCGCGTATTTCGCCGTCTCCGGAATTATCGGGGCGGTTATCAGCGTATTCATGCAGCCTCGCTGGGGCCGCCTCTCGGACGCGTCAGGTGCCCGAAAGGTGCTCCTCTTCAGCGGAATTGGCTCATCCATAATCCCGTTGATTTGGGTGGTTGTGCCTGTGTTTTGGCTTGGATTCGGCGTTGACTCGATCGCCTACTGTGTCTGGCCAGGTCACATGCTGGGCCTGACGATGCGCGCCGTTGAACTCTGCGAAAGCGACGCAGACCGGCCGATGATGCTTGGCTGGACGAATCTGGCGCAGGGGGCTGGGGCCAGTATCTCGCCGCTGATTGCTGCCGTACTGGTGTCGCACGTAGGCGTTCCAGCAATTCTGATCACCGCATTCGCATTGAGATTGACAGGTACGCTGGTGCTATCCGGTGTGCTTTGGTCGGGGGAGACGAAGGTTCAGGCGGAACCGACGGTGTAGGGCCATTCACAGATGCCCTCATGCAGCCCATTGCAGATCAACTGGGCTTCGTCACCCTGAGAAACGACGCGCCACCTGGCAGTTGCAGTTCCGGTTCGTCCAAGCGAGGGAACTCGTTCCGGTGGCAGTACGAGCGCGTGAATGCAAAGTTCGTGATCCTGGGAGTCTTGCCAGGGAGTAAACACGAACCTCTTGCTGGTTGTCTGCTGTTTGCCCGGTCCCTGATCGCCACTGGCGCTTCCGGAACCCTGCTGCTCATTGAAATCTGACATCTGAAATAGTTCGCCCACATACATCGATTGAGTGACCCCTATAGTACACTTGGCTTCTGCATTCGGGGCGATGACGCTCCCACCAACGAGTGGTATGCGCCAGGTTCGGAACCCTGAGCCGGCGGAGATTCAACCTTTGGCGAAACAGATAGGAATCGATCTCGGAACGGCGAACGTGCTGGTTTTTGTTCGCGGCCGCGGAATCGTGATCAACGAGCCGTCTGTTGTTGCTATTTCGGCCCGGGATGGAAAAGTCAAGGCGGTCGGACTCGAAGCCCGCAACATGCTCGGCCGCGAACCGCGCGAAACGATCGAAGTCGTTCGGCCGATGCGTGACGGCGTTATTGCCGACTACGTCGTGACCCAGGAGATGCTGCGCTACTTCATCAGCAAGGCCGTCGGTCGATTTTCCCTGATTCGCCCGGAGGTCATGATTTGTGTTCCGGCCGGTGTGACCGGGGTCGAGCGTCGCGCGGTTCGCGATGCCGCGCTCAACGCCGGTGCTCGAGGCGCTTTCTGATCAGTGAACCACTGGCGGCCGCGATCGGCGCACAAATTCCGGTCGCCGATCCGTCCGGCAACATGATTATCGACATCGGCGGCGGCACGACCGAGGTCGCCGTCATCTCGCTGAACGGAATCGTGGTCGCCCGCTCGCTTCGCGTTGGCGGCAACAAGTTCGACGAAGCCATCGGCAACTACATCAAGCGCAAATACAACCTGCGTGTAGGCGAGCGCACCGCAGAGGAGATCAAGATTCAGATCGGCAGCGCCATGCCGGTCGAGGAAGACGAGTGGATGGAAGTGCGCGGTCGCGACGAAGTCGCCGGTTTGCCGCGCACGATTCAAATTCACGCCGACGAAATCACCGACGCTATCACCGAGCCACTGGAGGCGATCATCGGCGCGGTTCGTGCGGTTCTCGAGGACACGCCACCCGAGCTCTCCTCCGACATCATCGACAAAGGCATGATCCTCACCGGTGGCGGCTCGATGTTGCGCCATCTCCCCGATCTGCTCACTGAAGTAACCGGCGTACCGTGCTACGTGGCCGACGATCCGCTGTCCTGCGTCGCAATCGGAACCGGACTTGCACTCGAGCACATGGACATTCTGCGGGATAGCCTCGAGGAGCCGTAGAGAACGTGACCGTTTCAGGCCCACTGACCCGCGGTAGTGGAATTCTGCTCCACCCGACGTCGCTCCCCGGTCCAGATGGAATCGGCGACCTCGGTGACGGGGCGTATCGATTCGTTGACTGGCTCGTGCAGGGCAAGCAGCAGTATTGGCAGGTCATGCCACTGGTGCCGACCGGTTTTGGCGACAGCCCGTACGCCGCATTTTCGGCATTTGCTGGCAATCCGCTCCTGATTTCCCTCGATATCCTGATTGGCGATGGGCTGCTTGATCCCCATGCTTTTCGCAGTACCCCATTTCCGGAACAGATCGTCTCCTATACAGGTGCTCGTCACCAGAAGACGAAGGCGCTCCATGCCGCATTTCAGCGATTCCAGGAGCGGGGCACTCCGGAGCAGCAAGCCGAGTTCGATCAGTTCCGAACGAACGAATCCTGGTGGCTGGACGATTACTGCCTGTTTGCGTCGTTGAAGGACGAGCATGGTGGCGTTTCCTGGGAGGCGTGGCCGGACGAGATCAAGCACCGCGAACCCCTGGCGATGGTGCAATCGATAGATCGCCTTCAGGGCGAAATAGATTTTCATGGCTTCTGCCAGTGGCTTTTTCGCCGGCAGTGGTACGCCCTGCGCGTCTATGCCAACGCGCGCAATGTCAAGATAATCGGAGACATCCCGATCTTCGTTGCGTTTGACAGTGCCGACGTCTGGGCCAAGCCACACCTGTTCAGACTTGACGACCAGTTGGCACCGACTGCGGTCGCTGGAGTTCCGCCAGATTACTTTTCCGCAGATGGTCAACGTTGGGGTAATCCACTCTACAACTGGGCTGTCATGGCTGCGGATGGCTATGCATGGTGGGTTGATCGGTTCCGGGCACTCCTGGCCCTTGTCGACGTGGTCCGCATTGATCACTTCCGGGGGTTTGCGGCGAACTGGTCTGTCCCGGCCGATGCGCAAACCGCCGCCAGCGGTCGCTGGGAACGTGGTCCCGGTCGGTCACTCTTCGAGGCAGTCTTCGCACAGCTCGATAACACTCCGATCATCGTTGAAGACCTGGGTCTGATCACACAGGATGTAATCAACCTTCGCATCGAACTGGATCTTCCAGGTATGTCTGTTCTTCAGTTCGCATTTGATGATGATCCGGCCAACGTTTACCTGCCTCATAATCTCGTCCGAAACTCTGTGGCGTACACGGGAACCCACGACAATCAAACCACGGTCGGTTGGTTCAGTTCGCAGCCAGATCATGTCAAGGCCCAGGTTCGGGCGTATCTTGGTCATGATGGTAGCGATGTTGCTTGGGACTTCATTCGCACCGCACTAAACTCGCAGGCACTGATTGCGATCACTCCGATGCAGGATGTACTTCGACTGGGCGATGAGGCCAGGATGAATACGCCGGGTCGACCTGATGGCAACTGGACATGGCGCATGCGGTGGACCGATATCGATGCTGGACTCGCAGAAGGTCTTCAACTTCTGACATATCTCAGTAATCGAACCGGAGAACTTCGCCCTCGCGTCGGTTCTGACCCGTTCGACTACACCGTGCCCGGCGCCGCGCACCCGGTACACGAACACTCCGTCATATAGACTGGTCGCACAGGCCACGCTCTAACCTATCCACGAAAGGACCTGACCTATGGCGCCTCGCGGAGCGTTCACATTCGTACTCCACAGCCACCTTCCCTATGCACGTATGGCTGGCAAATGGCCGCACGGCGAGGAGTGGGTGCACGAAGCAATCGCCGACACCTACATCCCGATCCTCGATGCGCTTAACGAACTGGTCGATGATGGTGTGTCGTTCAAGCTGACCATCGGCATCACGCCAATTCTTGCTGAGCAGTTGGCCGACAGTTCGATCGTTGCCAACTTCGTCCAGTACGCCGCCGAGCGCGCTGCCTGGGCATCGGCCGATGTCAAGCGGTTCGAGGACGAGGGTGAAGACGAAGCGCGGGATCTCGCGAGGTTCTATCACCATTGGTACGCCAGAAACCTCACCAACTTTCAGGACAAGTACAAGAGCGATATCCTCGGAGCCTTCAAAGCGCTTCAGGACGCCGGGTATGTCGAGATCGCAACGTCGGCCGCAACTCATGGATACCTCCCACTGCTGAGCCGCGATTCGTCGATCTACGGCCAGATCAAGACGGGCGTCGACGTCTATCGCAGTCGGTTTGGCAAGGAGCCGAGGGCGATCTGGCTTCCAGAGTGTGCCTATCGACCGGCGTATGACGATGACGGCACGATGCGCCCCGGTATCGAATCATTTCTGGCGGCGCAGGGTCTGCACGTCTTCTTCAGCGAAACCCACACGGTTGAGGGTGGCCGCCCGGTCGGCAAGGCAGCCGGCGACGCCGTCGGTCTCTATGGCGAAATCACTCGCCGGTACAAGGTCGAGGTCACCCCGGAAAGCCAGGTCGAACCAGGAACAACGTTCCGGCCATATTGGGTCGGCGATGCGCCCGGCCAGGTGGCCGTACTGGGTCGGAATGACCGAACGGGCCAGCAGGTCTGGTCTGGCACGTACGGCTATCCGGGCGACTTTGCGTATCGGGAGTTCCACCGCAAGGATGTCGAGTCCGGATTGCAGTACTGGCGCATTGGCGGCCCTGAAGTCGATCTCGGTCACAAGCCGTGGTACGCCCCAGCCGTCGCCCAGCAGCAGGTCCTCGGACACGCCAGACACTTTGCCGATCTGGTCGAGGAGTTGCTCACCCAATACGCAACGGAGACCGGCGAATTCGGCGTCATCTCGTCCGCCTACGATACCGAATTGTTCGGTCACTGGTGGTTCGAGGGCGCCGACTGGTTGAAGCACGTGCTCCGCCATTTGGCCGAGAGCGAAGTCGTCGAGCTCAGCACGGCCAGCGACATCATTGACCAGCATGGACCCACCAAGGTAATGGTTCTTCCTGAATCGAGCTGGGGCGCCGGTGGTGGTCACTTCACCTGGCTCAATCCTGAGACTGAATGGATGTGGCCGATTATCCACGCCGCCGAGACGCGCATGGAAGCCCTGGTTGCAGGCAATCCAGACACAACCGGGGAACTGGAAGCGGTGCTGAACCAGACCACGCGGGAGCTTCTCTTGCTGCAATCCAGCGACTGGCCGTTCCTGGTCACAACTGGGCAGGCAAGCGATTACGCCGCCAAGCGCTTCAATGAGCACGTCGACCGCTTCAACGCGCTCGCCAGCATTGCCGAAGCCGGTGGCCCGGAGAGCGAAGCGGATCGGCAGCTGCTCGCCGATCTGCAGGAAACGGACAATCCGTTCGCCCGGGTCGACTATCGAAACTTCGCGGCCAGACAGGGAATCGCAGACTAGCGGGCTGTTACCAGGCGCGATAACGGGAGCCACAACCAGGCAGGTCGGTTGCTCAATTCGTAACCGCACTCGTAGATCGCTTTCTCGATCTCGATGGCGGTGAGCGCCCTCCGGACATCATCAAACGCTCCCGGCACAATTGGCACGGGAGCGCCCTGGATCGCCTCCAGATAACTGGTAAGGAATACCGTCCGGGCGTCCTGCTCCCAGCTACGCAAATCTGCCTTCTCGAGTGGACCAGACCGCTGCTCAACGGTTCCCCGCGCATACGCAAGGGAGCGAAGCATTCCAGCCACGTCCTTGAGCGCCGAATACTTCTGCCGTCGCTCTAACAGTGGCCTGTGCGGTTCCCCATCAAAATCAACGATCACGAAGCGTCCGTCGACGGCTTTCATCACTTGTCCCAGGTGGTAATCACCGTGGACTCGCATTCGATAGGTTCCCGCCAGTGCCTGAAATCCGCTCAGCTGGTCCTGAAGTACGGGCAAACTCGCGTTGAGCAACGGTATGAGCTCCGCCGAACGTTCGTCACTGGCGGACTCGTTTGACTCCAGGCTACCTGCCAGCTTCTCCAGAGCGAGTTTGGCTGCGGATTCCCATTCTGAGATGTGCTCGGGTCTAATCGGCTCTGCAGCGACGTCCTTTCGCCAGGGATCGCCGAGCAGCCCAAGATGCATCTTCCCGGTCGCATCCGCTATCGCACGCACGTCTTCAAGCGCTAACTGTCGCGAACCCTCAGTCCCGCTCAAGAGCTCCAGAATTCCGGCCCACGCATCTCCGGTGTTCTGCACAAACTCCGAGGCAATGGCCAGGCAGATCGATTCGGAGCCCACACCAGTCAACGTCAACATCGAGTATGTATTGGGGGCAAAATCCTGGTTTGGCGTTTTCGCTATCACTGCCGCGAGTTCAACTTCTGGCGATTGACCAAAACTCAGCTTGCGATTGAGCTTGATCAGCAAGCGCTCCCCATATCGAATGGATGTGTTTGATTGCTCGACGCCCAGCAACCGCCCGATCGGTGGTGAAGCCATCGGAATGTGGGCTGTGCCGAGCTTCTCCCAACTGAGTTCACCTCCGATATCGATTCCACGGGTCGTTGCATCGTGCAGCCAGGTCGTGAACCTCGAATCGGCAGTAATCTCCTCACCAGAGACCAAATCGATCGGGATTGCATAGAGCGACGGCTCTCCGTCGGCAAATTCAAGGTGCACGACGATCAGCGCGGCAGTATCCGAACCGGCCAACACATGCGACCACACTACCGATGCCGACGTGATTACTCGGCCCTTGTCGCCAAACCAACGACTCCCGGTGCAGATCTGGATGATTCGATCAGCAGAAATCAAGGCGCGCCGAGCTTCAACCACGCATATCCGCGCGGCGCCATGGTCAACTGATACTTCTGTCTTCGCCCTGCGTCATGTAGCTGACTTCCGCCGATCAGGTCCCAGACCTCGGTACGGTCTTCAACTTGTACCGGAATCCGGACTGACTGCATTGCCTTGGAGAAGTTGAATGCGCAAACAATCCGTTCGCCCTCATATTCCCGCTCGAAGGCAAAAATGTGTGGGTTGTCGACATCGAGAATGGTGAACGACCCACGACCAAACGTCCGGTGCTCACGTCGAACGGCGATTACCTTGCGCGTCCAGTTCAAGAGCGAGGTCGGATTGCGATCCTGGTTTGCGACATTGACGGTCCGGTAGCTGAATTCGCCCTCATCAATCACTGGTGCAAAAAGCACGCCCGGATGCGCAGTCGAGAAACCGGCATTTTCTTCGGATGACCACTGCATTGGCGTGCGCACGCCATTTCGGTCTCGAAGCCAGATGTTGTCACCCATCCCGATTTCGTCACCGTAGTAGATGATCGGCGAACCAGGCATCGAGAAGAGCAATGCATTCATGAGCTCGATCTGGGCGCGATCGTTGTCCAGCAGTGGAGCGAGCCGCCGTCGGATTCCGAGGTTACTGCGCATGCGTGGTTCAGGCGCATAGACACGCCACATTTCCTCACGCTCTTCTTCGGTCACCATCTCCAGGGTGAGCTCGTCGTGATTGCGCAGGAACACGCACCATTGACGATCATCCGGGATGGGCGGGGTCGCGCGCAGGATCTCGATGATCGACGATGGCTCCTCACGATGAAGGCTCAGGTACAACCTCGGCATGACCGGAAAGTGAAAGCCCATCTGGAACTCAGGCTGATGTTCGGTTCCGAAGTAGTGCACCACGTCGACTGGCCACTGGTTGGCTTCTGCCAGCAACAACTTGCCGGGATATTCCCGATCCACCATGGCCCGGAACGCGCGGAGGAACTCATGCGTCTCGGCCAGGTTCTCGCCGTTCGTTCCGTCCCGCTCATAGAGGTAGGGGATTGCATCGCACCGGAAACCATCGATTCCGAGATCGAGCCAGAATCGTCCGATCTTGAACATCTCGTCCCAGACGGCCGGGTTGTCATAATTCAAATCCGGTTGATGGTGGAAGAAGCGATGCCAGAAATACTGCTGGGCAACTTCGTCAAACGTCCAGTTGGATGGCTCGGTGTCCAGGAAGATCACCCTGGCCTCGCTGTATCTGGTCGGGTCGTCTGACCAGACGAAGTAATCCCGCTTGGGGTTAGCTCCGGTCGTGCCGGGCGTCCCGGAACCACTGGTGCTGGTCGGATGTGTGATTCATGATCAGGTCGACAAGTATCTTCAGACCGCGCGAGTGGGCTTCCTCGATCAGACGCTTGAAGTCATCGAGTGTTCCGAAGTCCTCGTGGATGGCACAGAAATCGGCGATGTCATACCCATCGTCCAGGAGTGGGGACGGGTAAAACGGCTGGACCCAGATACAGTCGATACCTAGATCTTTGACGTAGTCGAGATGCATCGCCATGCCGGCAAAGTCACCCTTGCCGTTGTTGTCAGAATCGAAAAACGATCGCGCGTGAAGCTCGTAGAAAACGGCGTCCTTGTACCAAAGCGGATCCTGCAATTCGTCCACTGAGGGGTTCGTCCTTTGCTAGCTACCTGATGAGACGGCCAGAATCCAGGCTGGTTCTATCGACGGATCGATCTGTATAGGATGGTGCTCCCCGGTCCACGACCAGGTGTTACCGGTGATCAATTCTGTCACCGTATAGGGTATTCCATCGATCAGGCCAAGTTCGTCCAGATTCAAATGAATCCAGGTGCTCACCTCCTCAACCGGATCAAGGGAGACGATGCAGACGATCGCATGCTCATCCGACGCCACCCGCTTTGAATAGACCATCACTCGATCATCGTCAGCGGCGTGAAATCGCAGATTGTCGTACTCCTGCAGGGCCGGATAGTCGCGGCGAATCTTGTTGACCTGAGTGATGAGCGGCTTGATATTGCCGTCCCGATCCCAGTCCCATACCTTGAACTCGTACTTCTCCGAGTTGAGGTATTCCTCCTTGCCGGGAACCGGGGTTGCCTCGCACAGCTCGAATCCGCTGTAAATTCCGTACACGGATGAGAGCGTGGACGCCAGCACGAACCGGATCTTGAACATTGGCCGACCACCAGTCTGCAGATGGTACGGATTGATGTCGTGCGTGTTCGGGAAGAGATTCCCGCGCATGTACTGACTGACCTCGCGGCTGGTCAGCTCCGTGAAGTACTCCTGCAATTCAGCTTTGCCAGTCCGCCAGGTGAAGTACGTGTATGACTGGGCAAACCCTGCCTTGGCCAACGCCTTCATCACTTTCGGTCGGGTGAACGCTTCGGACAGGAAAATCACATCCGGGTCGGTCTCGTGCACGACGCCAATCAACCACTGCCAGAATACAGTCGGCTTGGTATGGGGATTGTCCACCCGGAAGGTTTTGACCCCGTGCGAGACCCAGAATTGCACGATCCGCAAGGTTTCCAGCCAAAGTGCTTGCCAATCCGCACTTTCAAAGTTGACCGGGTAAATGTCCTCATACTTCTTGGGCGGATTCTCCGCGAACTTGATCGATCCATCCGGTCTGATGGTGAACCAGTCGGGATGCTCCGATGCCCATGGGTGGTCTGGGGAAGCCTGCAGCGCAAGATCCAGGCAGATCTCCATCCCATATGATGCGGCCGCCGCAACAAGTTGGTCGAAGTCATCAATCGTGCCGAGGGAAGGCTCAATTGCATCGTGACCACCGTCAGCGTTACCAATCGCGTACGGCACGCCAGGATCAGTCGTCGTCGAGGCCAGGCTATTGTTCTTCCCCTTCTTGTTGGTCGCTCCGATGGGGTGAATCGGCGTGAAATACAGAACATCGAAACCCATGGCCGCAATGTCGTTCAGTCGTCCCTCGACGTCGGCGAACGTGCCGGAAACACCCTCAGTGGTACCGGCGGACCGGGGAAAGAGCTCATACCAGCTTGCGTATCGTGCCCGGACGCGATCCACCATTAGCGGGAACTCGGCGGATTCCCCGCGTTGACCTATCTCCCGAAACGGACGCAAGCGATCAATTGCGTCCAGTCCGGTAATCACTGCGACTTTGCCGCCTGGAGTGATTCGGTCGGCAATCTGGCTTCGTACGTCGTCAACTACCCCGGAGGCATCTGCATAAAGTCGACCGACCTCCTGCAAAAGCAAATCAAACTCTGCTATCTCAAGCTTGACGTCGATACCAGCGTCGAATTTCTTGACGATTTCATCCCGCTTGGTCGCCAGGTAGTCAGGGTATGCAACAATCCGATAGCGATATCGCCCTGGTTGCGTGACCGTGATCGACCCGCTCCAGCGATCGTTGTCCACAAATGACATCTCTGCCGACTGGATTGACAAATCGCCCTCCGCCCAAAGCTCCAGTCTCGCCGCGATCTTGTCATGACCGTCTTTGAGAATGTCGGCTTCGACCGAAAAAACGTCACCGACTTCCCGTTTTACCGGGTATCGCCCGCATTCAATCTGGGGCCATACATCGAGAATGAGTATGCTGGTCGGTGGATGCGGTCCAGCCGGCAAGACCGGCATTGAGCGGGATTGGTCGACAGAATTCGACATACCGTTTTGGAATCCTCCATTGGCTGTTTCCATAGTGTGAGCATACTGACGTACCTGAATGAGAACAAGACGCCGGAACGCAACAATTGTCGGGGTTATCCTGATCGCCGTCGTAGCATTGGGAACGATCAAATCACCGTCGCGAATCGAAAATGTAATCGCTCCGCCGGTGACATTGGCGCCCGGTAGCGATTCGACGCCGTCTGACCAGGAACTGCAGGAATTCGTGCAATTGATTTCCCCATCGCTTGACACGGTGATCGGCGAAGGAACAGAACTCGCCGAACTTGGCATGTCCAGGAGCAGGAACGTACTGGAGCTCTCGATTCGAATGGACCGCTTCAAGGACGCTTCGGCGGAACTCGAAGCGTTGATTGACTCGAATGTGGTACCCAATGCATTGAGCGTGGATATTCAGTTACTCAGATCGGAACTGGATCGCGCAGACCAGGCGATTGATGAGTCAATCAGCGCCATTCGCGCGTTTGATTGGGATGCGCTCGCCGTGTCGGTTACCGAATTTGACTCGGCGATCAAATCATGTGAATCGATCGCCCAACAACTGTATTCATAGTCTTTGACGAAATTCAGGAGATAGTTGGTGACAATTACATACGGCGCTACCTGGTCGACAGACTCGACAGACTTTGGGGTGTGGTCCCCCGCTGCCGAGCGAATGGAACTCTGCCTGTTCTCTCCTCAGGACCTTGATCTGGAGATATCCCGTGTTGAGATGACCAGATCTGGAGAGGACTGGACCTGTTCAGTTCCCGATCTCGCTCCAGGAACTGGCTACGGATTCCGGGCATACGGACCGTATGATCCCAAGAATGGGCACCGGTTCAATCCAGCCAAACTCCTGGTCGATCCGTACGCAAAGGCGATCCACCGTGATGTGACCTGGCAGAGCGCAGTTTTCGGCTATCCGATAGGCGATGAGGATTCTGCAACTCCGGATGCCACGGACAGTACGCGGTTCGTGCCACGGTCAATTGTTGTCGACACATCCTTCGATTGGGAATCGACCACCCGTCCGATGACACCGCTGGATCGATCGTTCATCTATGAAGTGCACGTCAAGGGACTGACCATCTCACACCCTGACGTTCCGCCCGAACTCCGGGGCACCTATCTCGGTGCCTGCCATCCGGCAGTAATCGCCCATCTGCAGAGCCTGGGTGTAACCGCGATCGAGTTCCTGCCGGTTCACACCCATGTCAACGACGGTTTTCTGGTTGAGCGAGGACTGACCAATTACTGGGGATACAACACGCTCGGGTTCTTCTCGCCTGACTATCGCTACGCCTCAACACTAGAGCCAGGCGCGGAAGTCCGAGAGTTCAAGGAGATGGTGCGGGAGTTCCACAAGGCTGGGATCGAGGTTATCCTCGACGTGGTTTACAACCACACCGCCGAAGCGAATCACCAGGGCCCAACCTTATCGTTCCGGGGACTGCACAATGCGGAGTTTTACTGGCTCTCACCGGAAGACCAGTCCCGTAATTTCGATCTGACTGGTACCGGTAATACGGTGAACGTCGATCACCCTGGCGTAACCCGGTTTGTTGCCGATTCGCTTCGGTACTGGGTTGAGGAGATGGGGGTCGACGGCTTCCGATTCGACCTTGCCCCGGTCGTCGGACGAACGGAAATCGATTTCGATCGCCATGCTCCGATATTTGAAACGATCCAGCAGGACCCGGTGCTTTCAACCGCGAAGATGATTGCCGAACCCTGGGATCTTGGACCCGGCGGCTACCAGGTCGGTGGATTCCCGGACAACTGGTCGGAGTGGAACGATCGATATCGGGACATTGTTCGCTCGTTCTGGCGATCAGACGACGGCAAGCTGCAGGAGATGGGGTTTCGCCTCACCGGGTCGGCTGACTTCTACCACGCCCGCGCATTTGGCCCGTGTTCCAGCGTCAACTTCGTCGCCGCACATGACGGAATGACTACCGCTGATCTGATCGCGTTCCAGCACAAGCGCAACTATGGCAACGGCGACAACAACAACGATGGTCATGAGAACGATGTCAATCAGTTCATTGGCCCGGATGGACTCACCAACGACCCTGAGATCAAGGCAGAACGGGCATTTCGAGCGCGAACCCTACTGGGAACAGTTCTGGTATCACGCGGGATTCCGATGATCCTTGGTGGTGACGAAATCGGCCGTACCCAGATGGGCAGTAACAACGCGTACTGCCAGGACAGCCCAATAAGCTGGATTGACTGGTCATTGGCCAAAGAGAACGCCAACATTCTCGAATTCGTACAGGCCTGCGCACGCCTACGCCAGCAGGAACCCGCACTTAGAATTGAACGATTCCCCGATGACTCACTGGAGGAAGTTGATCCCTGGATCTGGTTCAACGAATCTGGCAATCAGCTCTCGGAAGGTGAGTGGGACGACTCGGAGCGGCGATCATTCGGCATTCTGGTTGACTCGGCCGTTGACGAGGGCTCCAGTTGGTTGGCGCTTCTCTTTAATGCGGGTGGAGACATGCTCAAATTCGAAGTGCCAATCGACATCGCTGAGGGTGCTGGAAGTGTCGAGTTGGTGCTGACATCGGCAGACGGCGAGCATGAGTTGCTCGCCGCCCCGGCCGGTTCAATCTCGATTTATCGAATCAGACGAGCCTAGTACTGGTCGGCTGCCTCGGCCTGAAGGAATCCACAGGCCATGGTGTCTGCTTCCAGTGGAACGAGGTCCAGGAGTTCATGGAGCCGGAAGGCATGTGTCGCATCAAGCGATGACAGAAGGCGGGCGAGCTGGGCCTTGTACTGAAGGGCGGCACCCTGGACGACCTCATAGCCGCTCTCGGTCAGGCGGGCGAGAATCATCCGCTTGTCGTCCGGATGCGCCTCGCGCGAAACCCAGCCGTGCTTGACCAGAATATCAACGTAGAGGGTCGCGGTTCTTCGCGCGACAGCCAGCCGACGGGCAAGTTCTGACGGGGCAATTCCTTGCTGGCCTACGGATTCAAGTTCCAGAAGGGCAAAGAACGCACCAGCCGTCACTCCCAGACTCCCAAGAATGTCGGTTGCGGCACGATCCAGCGCACCTGCGGTTCGCATCAATTGGGCGAACGCCGAGAATCGAGCGGACTCAGTTACGGCACGGTCCTCTTCGTCATCATATCGACGGGGCTCAGCTGTTAACCACCCTGGGTGAACCAGGGACTCAGCGGATTCAGTAACGGCATGTTGATTCGATGAACGGCTTAACGTAAGCATTAGTGGAAAAATCCGTTTCTCCCGGCCTCTAAATCATCCGAAGTCCGGTATCGCTGCCAGAATAGGTACCTCAGCAAATGGAGATCACTTGCTGCGCGTGCCACAATCGTATCCACAGGTTCAATGCAGTGTGGACAGGTGAACTTGTGCAATTCGTGAATATGGCCTGAGGAGTTTCCCTGACATTGTGTCAGGGATTCTTTGATTTAACGGTCGGCTGGCTCCAGCAATCCTGCTCGAAGCGCGTACTGGACCAGCTCGGCTCGATTGGTCAGCCCCAGTTTCTGCATCGCCCGGTGCCGGTAGGTTTCGACCGTTTTCACTGAAAGGGACAGCTGGTCGGCCGCCTGCTGAGCCGAATATCCCTCTGCCGTCAACCGCACCACATGACGCTCCCGGTCGGACAGCACTTCCTGGAAATCCCGTTCATCACCGGCGCGCACTCGGCCAAGGTAACCCTGGAGAAGCGTTTTCTGTGGCCGCCGGGTCGAGAAAGACCTCACCGCGGGCAACGGTTCGGATCGCCGTCAGGAGGTCAGTATGAGCGCTCGATTTGCGCACATAACCTGATCCACCGGCATCCAGAACGGGCAACAGGTATCGCTCCTCGGCGTGCACCGTCAGGACAAGCACCTTGGTCGGAATGTTCTGACTTGTGATCTCGCGGATGGATTCAAGCCCGCCACCCGGCATGGAGAGATCGGAGACCAACACATTCGGCCGTAGTTCATTCGCGAGCCGGACGGCTCCCTCACCGTCTTCCGCCTCACCGATCACGCTCATGTCGTCCTGCAAGTCGAGTAACGCGCGAAGGCCAGCACGAACCACACCGTGATCGTCAGCCAGCACAATCGTGATCAACTCATCTGTAGCCAGGTCGGTCAAGTGATTCCTCGGTTTCTCAGCGGTACAAGTGCAAAAACTTCAGTGCCAATTCCGGGTTCAGACCTGATCTCCATCGATCCGCCAAGAAGCGACGCTCGCTCCTCCATACCGAACAGACCAAGTCCGAGGCCAACTCCGTCGCCAGGAATCAGTCGGCTCCGATCAAAGCCAATCCCATTGTCCTTGATCGAAAGCACGACATCGGTTGCTGATCGCTCCAGTTCGACCCAAATGTTCCGGGCTTTGCCGTGCTTGACTACATTCGTCACTGCCTCTTGTGCGATCCGGTACAACACCAGCTCCAGTTCTGGAGCGAGCCGCCCGCGCATGCCGCGAACCGCCAGTTCAATCTTGATCGACGTCTGATCCCGGAAGCGCTGACACAACTCGGCGATCGCCTCAGCAAGCCCGAGGTCATCCAGTGCGGGAGGTCGGAGTTCGAGCGCCAGACGTCGCACGCCTTCCAATGCCTCGACGGTGGACTGTTCGAGTTCGGCAGCCGTTCGCTGGATCGCCGGATCAGCAAAGGACTTGAGCGCCCCAAGCTGCAGTATCTGGGCAAAGAGAATCTGGGCAGTGTCATCGTGCAATTCACGGGAGACCCGGCGTCGCTCGTCTTCCTGCGCCCGGATTACCTGCGATGCAAGATCACGCAGTTGATTGCGATCCTCGGCCAGTTCATCAAGCGTCGCATTCAGTGCGTCGGCAAGTTGCGCCATTTCCGGGTCGCTGGACGCATCCAGATATGCTCTGGCTTCCCGATCGCCTTCCTGAACGGCTTTGGCCGTCATGTTCAGAGTCGCCATCGGTCTGAATGCGGCCCGAAGGACGAGAATGTTGACCAGAAGACTGAGCCCGATACCAATCGCCGCAAACGTCACTATCAAGGGCACCAGCGCGTCGTCTGATGCCCGGCGCCCAATCGCGGCAGTTATCGCAGTCCCGCCGACAGCTCCCAGCGTGATGATTGCGACATTTGCGATCAGTACGCGATAGAACAAGCGGAACCCGACCAGACCAGTTGGCCAGAAATGCTCCCTTGATACGCAATGGAAATGACGATTGAACGGTCTCAGTCGTCATTGCATTTCAGCAGGTTGCACCCGTTAGGTACTATTGACCGGTTACACGTTATGCGCACGGAGTTTCCCATGGCATCCACCTTCTCGTTCGACCTCGTTTCAAAGTTCGATTACCAGGAATTGAAGAACGCGATCGATCAGGCCAACCGAGAAATTCAGCAGCGATATGATCTCAAAGACACCGGCACTGAGATCGAGTTGACTGAGAAAGACATAACAATCAACACTCAGTCCGAGTATAGCCTTCAGGCTGTACGCGACACGATTGAATCGAAATTGATTCGCCGCGGCCTGTCACTCAAGATTCTCGATTATGAGAAGGAAGAGCAAGCGTCGGGCGGTCGCATGCGTCAGCATGTCAAACTGCGCGAGGGTCTCACCGACGAAGTCGCAAAGAAACTGAACAAGCAAATCCGCGACGAGTTCAAAAAGGTTACGCCCCAGATTCAGGGTGATCTGATTCGTGTCCAGGCGAAAAGCAAGGACGACCTTCAAGCCGTGATCCAGGCTCTAAAGGAAATGGATGACCTACCGGTTGCCATTCAATTTGTTAATTATCGTTAGGCGGAAAAACGCGTGGTAGTACAACTTAAAGCTCCGTCCAGTTATCACATCATCACGCTTGGCTGCTCCAAGAATCGTGTTGACTCCGATGGAATGGACACATTGCTCCGGCAGCGGGGGATGGAGTCCACCGGAGCCATCGATTCCGCCGACGTGATCATCGTGAACACATGTGGATTCCTCGGCGCTGCCCGTGAAGAATCGGTCGGTGTGATCTCCGACGTGCTTTCCACGAGACAGGACGGGCAAAAGGTAATCGCCGCCGGCTGTATGCCTGCCCTCCGCGATTATTCGAACGATATCCCGATGGGCGTAGATCACATCCTGACTACCCAGGAGTGGTTCAAGATCGGTGATGTCGTCAGCAACCTCTTTGACATCCCGATTGCGCCAGAAGTCGCTGGTTGTGAGGGCATGCTCACGACATTCCACCGCACCCAGACTGGTCCGTCTGCATACGTGAAAATCGCCGATGGCTGTGATCACAACTGCGCCTTCTGCACGATCCCGACGATCAAGGGACGGCAGATCAGCAAGCCACCCATGCATGTGCTTCAGGAAATCGTTGATCTCGTCGCCCACGGTGCACGGGAAGTCGTCCTGGTGGCTCAGGACACCATCCGTTATGGCGCAGATCTCGGCATCAAGAATGGCCTCCCAGCACTTCTGGAATCCATCTCAGAGACTGTTCCAAACTTGCCCTGGGTGAGACTGCTCTACATTTATCCCACGGTCCTGACACTCAAAATGGTCGATGTGATGGCAGAGCACGACGCATTGCTCCCGTATCTTGACATGCCGCTCCAGCATGCCGATCGGGACGTCCTCCGCTCAATGAACCGCCCGAGTGATCCCGACATGACACGACGGCTGATCGATCATGCCCGAAACAAGTTGCCGGACCTGACGATGCGCACCACATTGATCGTCGGTTACCCTGGCGAGACTGATGCCCAGTTTGAGACCCTGCTCCGGTTCGTCGAGGCCGAGCAATTCGATCACGTTGGAGTCTTTACCTATTCCCCGGAAGAGGGGACAAAGGCGGCCACGCTCGGAAACCCGGTTGAGGCGCATGTCGCTGAAGAACGACGCGGCCGGATCATGGAAGCCCAGCAGGGAATTTCGCTACGCAAGAACCAGTCGCTCGTCGGATCAACGCTCCAGGTGTTGATAGAGGGCACCGGAGAGGTCGAGGACGATCACGGCCAGGTCGAGCCACTTGCCGTCGGGCGAGCTCGGCGACACGCACCCGAAGTCGATGGATTGGTCTTCATTCCTGGTACGCACAAGATCGGCGAACTGATTGACGTGCGGATCGATGACGCAAGCCCGTACGATTTATGGGCGAGCGATCCTTCAGTCGAGCGCGTCATCACCAGCGGGAATCGCAGTCGAACTGCAGCGCGACCGAGGATCAGGCGTCGGGCTCGTCCTGTTCCGATGGCCACACGCGCTGGAACATGACCCACTGATCGGGAGCCTTGCGTAGACCGATTTCCATCGCCGCGACGACCTGACGCATGCCAAGGTCAATATCGGCCTGTACATCGCTGGTGCGCGGTATCAGTATCGGCTCAAGAATAGTGAGTTCATGTCCTGTCTCGAGTCGCTTCCCGAAGACAGCGACAATTGCCGCCCCGGTATCTCTGGCGATTCTGATTGCTCCGGGTGGCAGCGTCGTTTCGATCGCCGAAAAACAGTCGCCGGAATGCCATTCTGGAAGAAATCACGATCGGTCACGATTACTGAGCAATTCCCCTGCATCACCGTCTGGATCGCCTTGCGTACTCCGGACGCGGTCGCTTCCACCAACGACAATCCGTTCGATTGCCGCAAATGGGTTACTCCGTCGAACACGATTCGTGCGGTGGTCCGACCTGTGACAATCGTCAGCTTGTACCCACATGCATGCAGAAAATGCCCCATATAGTCAAATGCGCCCACGTGAGCGGTGATAAGAACGCACCCTTTGCCAAGGGCAAGTGCCCGGTCAAGATTGGCGAGGGATTCAGGTGAGGAATGGACATCCCGCTTAAATTGATCGGGAGATCGTCCAGGGACAACCAGGAGATCGGCCCAGTTTCGCGACGAGATGCGAAAAACGTTCTTCACATCCCGCTCGGTCGGGCGAGGGCGATCCATCGAGCGATAGACATGCTCAAGGTTGGATTGCACATTCCGTCGGTAACCCGGTGTCAGCAGGTAAAGCAGGTCACCCATTCGGTCAGCAATCCAGTATCGCGTTCGAGTGGGAATCGATCGGGCGAGCAGCGAGCATGATTTCGCCACCGACACGCTGAACTTGTGCCGAAAGTAATGCCGATTTTCGCGTCGGAAGCGCTCACTTACCCGTCTCCGGACAAGGAGGCCACGCTCATCGGGTGGCTCGCCTTCAACATGCGGTGGAATTGATTTACTCGCCTCAGCCTGAGTCGCCATCGCCGGTTGTTCGATCCTGAAAAGGAATCACTACGCCGTTGCTGACGGAGAATCCCGGTCCGCTGGAGCCGGTTTGCTCCAGAGTGCACTTGCATCATAGATGACTGGCAATCCCCGTACGACGGTCAGAGCGACGGCGATAACCACGCACGTCCACCCGGCCCATCGCAGGGGATCCCAACTATAGGCTTGATGAATCAACGAATCTGGCGCGTCTCGGTGGTCGTACGCCTCGAGTCCAGTCAGGAAGACAAAGCCGATCGCCTTGGCATACCCATAGAGCGTGCGCATGAATCGACCGGCGGTTAACCACTCGGTAAACGCCGACTGCATCATGTTGTTCTTGCCAAAGGGAGTCTTGCCTTCAGAAAGTCCCACGGATCGGATTCCATCAACAATGAAACTTCGGCTGATGACCAGAAGTGGGATCCAGACCGGAATCAGCTGAAGCTCAGCGAAGATGATCCAAAGCGAGTTCTCCACGATACGGTCGCCGGCGATGTCAAAAACCGCGCCGAATTGCGACGTGGACTTTCGCTTGCGGGCGATGTACCCGTCCAGGCCGTCACCAGCAAACACTATCGCGACCAGTGGAATAGCCACCAGGATTACCGCAGCGCTTCCCCAGTAGATCATACCGATAGTGACAAAGAGCAGCAGGAGGCGTGCAATTGTGATGACGTTAGCCACGGTTGTAACCTCGCCTCGTCCGGACAGGCCGCGTGGATTGATTCAGCAGACTTACCACAGCAAATTGATTGTCCCGACCCAGATCAGGCCGTGGACGAGCAACGCACCCACAATCAGGTATTGGGTCGCATACGCCTCGCGGGCACGAAGCCACCAGCCCAGGCCCAATGCCGCAACAGTACTCATGAACGCGAAAAACGGAAGTCGCCAGATAGTTGCCGTGGTACCAAATTCGGTCGCGACACCCTCGGCATCGAGGTGCATCGGAATCCAGGCGGGCAAGGAGCCGGATCGAACGAGAACCAGAACACTCAGGAGAACAAGGCTCGCGACTGCTACGATCCCGCCGATGGCAAGCGGACGAATTTCAGGCGCTGGGTTCGCGAGCGAGGCTCCCACCGTGCGGAATTTTTGCGAATCGACCCGTTGTGACGGCCGCCGGTTAGATGACCGGCCTGCTCGGGAAGATTTCGAAGGGCGAGGGTCGTCATTTTCATCAAGGTAGTCAAGATCAAGGTCGTCGATCGGATCGAACTCGACTCGCTTTGCTGGCTTGCTTGCCGTTGTGCGAAGCCGGTCGTAGGGATCACGCGTAGAGCCATATGACCGGCTATCCAGATCTCCCTCGTCGACCTTTGCCCGTTGGGATCGTCTAAACCTGTCTGAATATCGCTCAGATGTATCGCTCACGCGTTCCTGAGGATCGAGGACTGAACCAGGGTCAGAACGGTATTGGTCATCGCCTCGAACTCGCCGAGTAGGCGTTCGTTGCGGCTCTGGATATGACCCAGGTTGGTCAAAATCATCAATCGGTTGGTTACGCGGAGGTCGACCGGTCACCGGTTGTTCCTCTCGTGCGCTACGACTCCGACCATACGGATCGTTGGAGCGACTGCTCCGTTCGCGATCATAGTCGTCCATCGAACCTCCCGGCATCGCGCAGCTAGAACTGATCTGTGTCTGACACGGTCAGAATACCAAATCGGATTTAAGCGGTCGTTCCCGGCTGCCAGGTCCCCACGGCGTCTCAACTTGCCGGACTGGCAACCGGCGAACCAACCGGGCTCGCGGCAGGAGATCCGATTGGTGAGGCAACCGGCGATCCATCAGATATCGGCAAGGTTGGCTCGGTTGTCGGAGTCGGAAGTGCGGGTGCGTCAGGAGGCGGAATGAATGAACTCAATGCCGGAGTCGGAGTCGGCTCGACCTTGGATGAGATATCCATTGCTGCCTGCTGCTGCGTCATCCAGCGACTCAGGATGCTATCCCGATACTGCGTCAACTGTTGATCGGTCATTGCGCGATTCGGGTCAGTCTCGGTTACAAGCACAATGTGCCAACCAAACTGCGTCTGGAATGGCTCGCTGTACTGTCCCGGCTGCAAGGCAAACGCGACATTTTCGAACGGCTCTACCATCTGCCCCTTGGTAAACCAACCGAGGTCACCCCCGTTCTCAGCCGTTCCCGTATCGTTGGATTGATCCTTGGCAGTCTGGGCGAAATCGGCACCGCCCTGGATCTGGGCATAAATCGAGTCGGCCAGATCTTTGGTGTCGACCAGAATGTGCGACGCATGCACCTGGGCCGTTGATTGACCGACATCCTTCAACAGGTAATCGTCAATTGTTTGGCGGGCAACGGCGGGACGAACGACAAGACGCATGTAGTCACCATCGGACATGTGCGCGATGTCAAATACAACGTCCTTGTAATCGTCGTATCCAGCCTCGGCCGTTTGAACCGCTTCGGTCGGATTCGGAGTCGGTACATCGACCGTGGTCGACGTTGCCTCGGCAACAGGCGAGCCAACTGGGCTGGCGTCAACTGCCGGCGAACCGACCGACTCAGGACTAGCAGATACGGGACTGGCTCCGGCTACAGGGCTCGTGACAACTACAGGAGATGCGGCCACCGGACTCGTTTCGACCACTGGGGAACTGACGGGACTCGCCGGCGATTCCGGTGATCCCGTTACCGGGCTAGCCGCTAGAACTGGACTCGTATCAACTACCGGCGAACCAATCGGACTTCCGACGGATTCGGGAGATCCTGCAATCGGACTCGCTGCCGCTTCTGGAGAGCCTACAGGCGATGCATTTGATACTGGTGAGCCTTCAGAAGCACTTGGAGAAGCCACAACCTCAGTTGGTTCTTCTTCCTCAGCGCGAAGTGCAACTTCAGTTTGCGTAGCCCACTCGGCCCGCTGCGGAATCAGTGTTGGTGATGGGGTTGGCGTGAAGATTGGGGCGTTGGATGGTTCGAACTGCGAATTCAGGTAGTTCTGCAAGTCCTGATCGGTAACTGCCAATCCGAGATCGTCCAGACTCTGGATATAAACCTGATCTTCCACCATTCTGGTCAAGGTGGCGTCGTCAATCTCGGTCGATCCCCAGACGCCGTCGAGCTCGTCAGCCGCCTGTTGAGCAAGCGTCAGGTATTGCTCCTGCTGGGATGCATCGACCATCTGCGAGAACTGGTTGTACTGGTTGACTTGATTGACCAGGTCAACCGAGCCGGACCTTCCAATAATCACTCCGCCGAATATCTACTCCATTGACCGAAGCCAGAACGGCTCGCGGCTTGATGAAGTATTCGTTCAGTGCGAAACCACCAAGAATTGCTACTGAGAGTAGGGCGGCAACGGCCAGGCCGATGTACAGCTGTCGCCGCTGCTTGTCCTCCCGTTCTCGACGGGAAATTCGGCGCTGACTGGCGGTGCCGCCACCCACATTGCTCTTGTTCTTGGGAAGTGTGTCCCGCCGGCGCTGCGACATAGAGGTTTGACTCTCCAACTGGTGATCCGGATAGCAGGCGATAGGCAGTGCGCCCGAAATGGGGAAGCCCCGGGTAGCAACCGGGGCTCAGGTTCGAGTTCTAGAAGGGCAGATCGTCGATGTCTTCAGCAACGGCTGCAGGCTGCGCCGAACGCTGCCCACCCCCTTGACCACTGCCACCGCCATCGCTTCGACCGCCGGCCAGGGTTATATCGTCGGCCGTAATCTCGATCGACGCCTTGGCCTCGCCGGCCTGGTTTGTGTATTCGTTCAGTTCGACCCGACCGCTCACCAATACCATCCGACCTTTTGCGAGATACCCATCCTGAGCGAGCTTGTCGGCTGTCTCAGCGAGCTTGCCCCAGGCTGTTACACGGAACCACGTGGTCTTCTCCTGTGGAGTGCCACTGGCGTCGGTATAACGGCGGGAACTGGCAATCGAGAACGACACGTTCATTCGCCCACCCTGGGTGTAACGAGTCTCCGGATCGCGCCCGAGGTTCCCCAAAACAGTTGCTTTAGCGTACATAGTTCAACCCTTCCGTCAGTGATTGGCTGTTCTAGGCGGTTTCGTCATCCGTTGCTGGTGCTTCAGTCTCAGCGTCGGCAGCGGGCGCAGCCTCTTCGGCAACGACTTCAGCGACCGTCTCTTCGACGGCAGCTGGTGCATCCTCCACGATGGCTTCTTCAGCTGCCGGGGCTTCTGCTTCGACCGCAGCTTCGACAACTGGGGCCGTTGTTTCGCCCTCTGCTGCAGGTGCTTCAGCGCCCTCTTCCTCAGCGACGACCGGCTCCATGATCGGAGCAATCTGCTGGGTGAGCAAATAGCGCAGGACACGATCGTTGAGCTTGATCTCGCGCTCAAGGTCGGTCAGCTTGGTGGACTCGGCAGTGAAGTAATAGAGCACGTAGACACCATCACGGATGTCCCGGCTTTCGTGGCGAATTGGATATGCAAGGCGGCGACGGCCCCAGGGACTCTCGCGATTCACCAGGGTGATGGTCGCTTCGCCTGCCGTAATGTGACCTTCAATCGCGCCAACTTGAGTGACCAGATCTTCCTCGGAAAGCTCCGGGTGAAAGATAACCATCAACTCGTAATCGCGAAAACGTTTGAACTCGCTGGACATAAAAGTAACGCGGCCCCTTCCTCTGGAGTTGTCCCCGGCCTGCGTGCAGTGCCAAGGGGACAGAAAGGCTCAGGTATTGAACCCACAATGATTGGCGAACCCAGTGGCTCGCCAATACCCAATTCTATCACGAAGTTAGTCGGCTAAAGTCAGCCCCAGGATGCCGGTCAATTGCCGCAATCCACGCTGGCAATCCGAGGTGTCCGTGTCGTCGGCGGTCAATATCTCATCCGTTAGTGCGCGGAGTGCCTCGATCGCCGCTGGTATGTCCAGATCGTCATCCATGGCCGCCTGGAACCGGTCCCGGTGAACGGAGAAGTCGATCATTTCGCCAATGGAGTACGACGGGGTTTCGAGAGCTTCGCGCATGTCACGCACAAGATCGGCCCACTCTTCGATCTCGTAATCAACGTATTCCCACGCCGTTCGATAGTGATGCGAGAACAGATAGAGGCGGAACGCGTCCGCGGAGAAGCTCTCCAGCACCTTGCTCGCAATAACGAGATTTCCGAGCGATTTGCTCATCTTCTCGCCCTGATATTCGACCATGCCAACGTGCATCCAGTATCGGGTGAACGGTTTGACGCCGGTCGCGTTCTCGCTCTGCGCGATCTCACATTCATGATGCGGGAAGATCAGATCGCCACCACCGCCGTGAATATCGACCGTGTTGCCGAGCACCTTCATCGACATCGCGCTGCACTCGATGTGCCAGCCAGGCCGTCCTGGTCCCCATGGCGATTCCCAGGTCGGCTCTCCCGGACTCGCCGCCTGCCAAAGCAGGAAGTCGATCGGATCCTTCTTGTTGGGGTCGTCAGGGAAGTTACCGCGCTCATTGGCGACGGCAAGCATCTCACCCTTCGGAATTCTCGACAGCTTGCCGAATTCGGGATCGGAGGCAACCGAAAAATAGACCGATCCGTTGGATACATACGCGTGGCCGTTCTCGACCAGTTTTTCGATCAGCGCGACCATCTCCGGGACGGTTTCAGTGGCGCGCAGGTAGTGATCAAACGGAAGCGCATTCAGCGCAACCATGTCACCCAGGTATTTGTCGGTTTCAGCCCGCCCGAGTTGGTCCCAGGTCGTTCCCAGTTCTCGCGCCTTGCGCAGGATGTCGTCGTCGATATCGGTGACGTTCTGGACGTAGGTAACTTCGTGGCCCAGGAACCGCAGGTACCGCACGAGGATGTCGAACGTAAGAAAGGTGAATGCGTGTCCCGCATGCGTGGTGTCGTAGGGAGTCACACCGCAAACGTAGACACCGAGATGGTTATCCTTGATCGTCAGTGGTTCGACAGTCTGACTCGCCGAGTTGTAAAGATTCATCAGTCTCCTGCTTGTGCAACCCGCATTGTGCGGTCGACAACCGTTCTCGATTACCCTCTCACAGGGTTCAGATCACTTATGCGCAGTATACCGACCCGGACGATGATTACCGGGCGTAGTGGTAGACCAGCGACAGATTGAGACACTTCACGATGACGCATACCTCGATTCGTTCCTGGCTGGTCATGCTGGCATTGATAGCACTTTCGGCTGCATGCGGTGGGCCGAGCCTGATTGCCGAAGACGAAGTCACCCCTGTTCCCACAGCAACTCAAATTGTCGAGGCTCCAACAGCGGCCGTGGGCGCAACCACCGGTGCCCCGTGCGAATCGGGCACGCTCAAGCTCCAGGACCTCCCTGAAATCGAGAAGCGCTGGCGCGATGGGTTGGCCGAAGCACGAGCACGGGCACTCGTCTGGCAGGACGATGCGGTTCTCATCGAGTTGCGAATATCGTGCGAGCTGTTTGAATCGGGATTTCGCTGGCAAGCGACCTTCTTCTCGCGAAACGCCCAAGCCTATTACACGGCCGACACCGCGGAAGTCATTCCGGTCAATCTTGATCCGGATACGATCATTCCGCTCCCCGAGCGCGAGGTGAATTTCAATCAACTGCTGGAAGCACTGAACAATGCCGACGAGATCCTGACCGGGTCGGATGCGACGATCTCTACGCTTGATGTTCGGGTCAGCACGGAAACCAATCCGATCGGTCCACCGGGCGTTCCAACCGGAGCGGCAATCTATCATCTCTCCCTGCGGACTCGCGGAGAGGTTCTTGAACTCTATATTGATGGGGTTCAGGGACAGATTTATCAGTTCGAATAGGGGCGGCACCATGCTGGTAGAAGATCGACTCCTGGAACTTGCTGTGATGGGCAAGTTTGCGATCTATACAGATATCGATGGCACGCTATCGCCGATTGCCGACAGTCCAGACGCGGCTGTTCTATATCCCGGTGCCGCAGAGGAACTGCTCGCGCTGAGCGAACGTGGAATACGGGTCGTGGCAATCAGTGGTCGTGCCGCCGTTGACGCTCAGCGGTCTGGTGGGATTGCCATCGCTCGATTACGCGGGTAACCATGGATTTGAGCTCCTTACCCAACTTGGTCCACTTGTCGCAGACGACGTGATGCTGGCCGCAAAATCAGTATCCGCCGCGCTTCAGGACGTTCGGGATGTGATTGATTACCTGCCATCCGGCGTGCTGATCGAGGACAAGACGTACACGGGTTCAGTGCACTACCGATTGACCAGCGATCCGTTGATCTCCGCGCAAATCCTTAGACCGCTACTGGAGTCAGTCGCGGCAAGACGCGGTCTGATGATCACAGAAGGTCGGCTTGTCTTCGAGATAAGGCCAAGGCTGGAGATCAACAAGGGCGTGTTTACAACCAATGATGTCCGCCTCCATAGCATCAGGACCGCAGCGTTTCTGGGAGATGACGTCACAGATCTCGACGGGTTTTCGGCCCTGAAGCAACTTACAGCCGATGGCGAGCTCCTTGGATCAGCAACGGTCGGAGTGGTCGCGTCAGAAAGTCCGGAACGGGTACTGCAGGAGTCTGACTTCCTGGTGGAAGGAGTCTCCGGATTGGTAGCGGTCCTGAAGGAATTGAATGAGCGTCTTCGCGCCTGGAGCAAAACGTGAACATCAGATGCCTCGCACTTGCCATTGTGATTCTTCTGTCGGGATCCGCATCAGTGGTTGCCAAGCCAGCGGTACCGGTATGGCGCGACCTTCACCCGTGGTCAACCGAAGTCGCCATGGTGGTCGGTCGATGGCATCGAGCTGGAAGCAGAGATCGCCGACACCTCGGCCCTGCAGACGAGGGGACTAGGATATCGGGACGGACTTCTACCCGGCACAGCTATGATCTTTATCTTCCAGGAGCCATCCGAGCGCAGTTTCTGGATGAAGGGCATGCGCTTTTGCCTGGACATCATCTGGATTCAGGATGGCGTCATCACTGGTGCAGCCGAGAACGCCTGCCCAATGCCTGAGCTGGCCGACGCAGACCTGCCCCGGTACGATCCGGAGTCCCTGTGGACATGGTGCTGGAAGTACCGGCAGGCTGGATGGTCGAAAACAATGTGGACAGCTGGATCGAGCGTCGACGTCATTCTTCCGGGTGATCCTCAACCGTAACTGAACTCAATGACAGTCCGAGCTGACCTTCAACCGCTCGTACGGCCTGCTCCAGGCGACGCTGATTTATGGTCATCGTCAGGTCTCCACGAGTTCGCTCCAGAACCGCCCGTAGCGAATCCGTGGTTCTGCGAAGACCACCAGTGATCGCATCCGGGAAATCGATGGACACGAGCACCCCATAGATGTCGTCCATGATCGCCAGAATCTCAACGGCCCGATCCAGGTCGTCGGATCGCAACAGGTCCAGCACATCGCGACGAAGTTCCGATGCGGCCTCGGCAAGTCCGTTGAGGTAGGCGGCATCTTCAACTCCCAGGTCTGCTGGAGTCGGAATGTCTTGATCCCGGATGATTGCGCTGGTGATCGCCGCTTCCGCAAACTCCTTCATCGCATCCTGCACATAACCGGCCCAGTACACAGATGGCGTGGATCGAGTCTCGGCCAATACCTGGGCGGCAAGCGACCGTGCGTGATCCAGTTCAGCGGCGGATTCGTCGAAATGACCGCGATGGGACGCCCGTATCGAATTCGCCGACCAGCGGACAATCTGCCGACATTCACCCAGGGCCTTGTCCCGGACTGTGCTGGTTGCGGTCAAACGATCGACGATGCCGGACGTGATCTCGTGATAATCGGCGGACAAATGCGTACCCTTTCGGCGGATTGGTGTTCAGATTCATTGACATGATACGGGGCACTTGTTAGCCTTACGTGGCTCGAAACGCTGGAGGCAGCGGATTCGAACCATGCAACGTTGTTGGGGCCGTAGCTCAGCTGGGAGAGCGCAACACTGGCAGTGTTGAGGTCAGGGGTTCGAGCCCCCTCGGCTCCACCATAACCGCAGGCTTCGGCCATCAGCCTTCTTCGGCACCAGCCGGGAAGGCTGTTTCTTTTTCTGTCGATTGGCTCACGTAACCGAACGAGGGATTTTCCAGATCATGGTGTCAACGGCTAACCGGGACCACGACGATCCTCGCATCGACGCCGCAGCGATCGATGCCAAGTGGCAGGCCCGCTGGGAAGCTGATCGGCTCTACACCACGCCGAACGAATCGGATCTCCCGAACTGGTACTCGCTCACGATGTATCCCTATCCCTCCGGAATCCTGCACGTCGGGCATTGGTATGCGTCAGCACCGCCCGATTCGTATGCCCGGTTCAAGCGGCGTCAGGGATTCAACGTCCTCTTCCCGATGGGCTTCGACGCATTCGGCCTGCCGGCGGAAAACGCTGCCATTCGCAACAACATCCACCCGGCCAAGTGGACGTACGAAAACATCGACAAAATGCGCGATCAGTACCGCGGTATGGGCGCGATGATCGATTGGGATCGCCAGGTCATCACCAGCGATCCCGAGTTCTATCACTGGAACCAGTGGATATTCCTGCGAATGCTGGAAAGCGGCCTGGCTTACCGCAAGGACGGACTCGTCTGGTGGTGCCCGAACGACCAAACCGTTCTCGCCAATGAACAGGTGCTGGAAGGCAATGTTTGCGAGCGTTGCGGTGCCGAGGTCTACAAGCGCGACCTCGAACAGTGGTATTTCCGGATCACCCACTACGCCGAAGAACTGCTGAGTGGACTCGACACCGTCGATTGGCCGGATCGGGTCAAGACGATGCAGCGCAACTGGATCGGCCGATCCGAGGGTGCCCGACTGCGCTTCATGACCGAAGCCGGCGACGCGCTCGAGGTCTTCACCACCCGACCGGATACCGTCTGGGGCGCGACCTTCATGGTCCTCGCCCCCGAGCACCCGTTGGTGCGATTCGCTGACCGATCGAGTCTCAGCGGGCAGAAGTCGACGCCTATCGAATCAAGGCGCGCGACGAGACCGAGATCGAGCGGATGTCGCTCGATTCCGAGAAGGTCCGCACTGGAGTCTTCACGGGCTCGTATGCGATCAATCCGGTCAACGACGAGCGGATTCCAATCTGGATCGCTGACTACGTCCTGATGGGGTACGGAACCGGCGCGATCATGGCCGTTCCCTTTGGCGATCAGCGCGACTTCGAATTCGCTCGTCAGTTTGATTTGCCGATTCGCGCCGTGGTCTTGCCCAGCGATGGATCGCCCCACAATCCCGACGAGATGACCCACGCCTATCACGGCGAGGGCACGATGCTGGATTCCGGGCAGTTCACCGGTCGACAGACTCCCGAAGTCATTGCGGATGTCATCGCCTGGCTGGACAGCGAAGGTCGAGGCAAACGCGAGGTCACCTGGCGTCTGCGGGACTGGTTGATCTCCCGACAGCGCTATTGGGGTACACCGTTTCCGATCATCTACTGTGATTCTTGTGGCGTGGTGCCGGTTCCTGACAAGGATCTGCCGGTCATCCTGCCACTGGACGCCGAATTCACTCCAACTGGTCAAAGTCCGCTGGTCTCCCACGAGGAATTCCTGAACGTACCGTGCCCCACCTGTGGTGCACCGGCCCGGCGGGAAACCGACACCATGGACACGTTCATGGATTCGTCCTGGTATTGGTTCCGCTATCTCGATCCGCGCAACCCAGATCAGCCATTCGACCCGGAAGTGCTCAGGAGCTGGAGCCCGGTCGATCTCTACACCGGCGGTATTGAGCACGCCATCCTGCACCTGCTCTATGCGCGATTCTTCACCCGTGTCCTGCGCGACCTCGGCTTCACCGAGCACGCCGAACCGTTCGCCCGGCTGCGCAATCAGGGGATGATCCTCTCGGCCGAAGGCGTCAAGATGAGCAAGAGCCGGGGTACGCAGGTCAACCCGGATTCCATCGTCGCCGAACACGGGTCCGACACGCTGCGCCTGCACCTGATGTTCCTGGGTCCGTGGGATCAGGGCGGTCCGTGGAATGATCGCGGTCTCAACGGCATGGAGCGATTCCTCCGCCGCGTCATGGCGCTCGTCCGGCTGACGATAGACACGCCCGCCAGGCCCGAAGGATCGCCGGAAGGGGACGCGATCGTCCGGCTGACCCATCGCACAATCAAGCGGGTAACCAGAGACCTCAACGAGTTCCAGTTCAACACCCAGATTGCCGCCATGATCGAGCTGACCAACGAGTTGATGAAGATCAAGGACACCGAAGTCGTCGGGACGCCAGAATGGCGGTTTGCGGTCACATCGATCGTGTCGTTGCTCTCACCTTCGGCACCGCACCTCGGCGAAGAGATGTGGGAGATGCTTGGTGAACCGTATTCAGTCCACACGCAGCCGTGGCCGACCTTCGACGAATCACTAACCGTTGATGCTGAGGTCGAAATCGCGATTCAGGTCAATGGCAAACCGAGAGACCGTATAACCGTGGGGCTTGAGACGACCGAGGCCGAGGTAACCGCCACCGCCCTTGCCTCAGAACGTGTTCAGGCGCACCTGCAAGGCCGGGAGCCGAAGAAGATCATCTACGTCCCCGGCAGGCTGATCAACATCGTCGGCTAGCCGTACAAAAGTGAGAGCCGGGAGAAACACTCCCGGCTCTCACTGCATTTCGTTCGATTGGTTGAGATTACCTAGTCGGCTGCAGCGCCGACCAGTTCCTGGCGCAACGTCCGGCAACCAGCGCAGATTCAGGTTGCGGTTTGCGGTTACGTCATCGAGGCGCTTGTACTCCGTGTTGTGCGGCGCGGTGATGACGATTTCCGGATTGTTCTCAACCTCATCGGCGATCTGCAACATTGCGCCGATAAAGTAGTCCAGCGACTCCTTCGATTCGGTCTCGGTCGGCTCGATCATCAGCGCTTCCGGAACGATCAGCGGGAAGTACGTGGTCGGCGGGTGAACGCCGAAATCCAGCAACCGCTTGGCGATGTCGAGCGTGCGGACTCCGAGCGCCTTCTGGCGGACGGCCGACAACACGAACTCGTGCATGCAGGTTCGGTCGTAGGCGAGTTCGTAGCGATCGCGCAGTTTCGAGAGCAGGTAATTGGCCGCCAGAACCGCGTCCAGGCTTACCTGACGCAGGCCGTCTTCACCGTGCAACCGGATGTAGCAATAGGCGCGGACGTGCATGCCGTGGTTGCCGTGGAAGCCGTGCAGCCGTCCAACCGATTCGGCTGGCTGCGACCACTTGTATCCCTCGTCGTCCTTGATCACGACCGGACCCGGCAGGAACTGCTCAAGACCCTTGCGCACGCCGACAGGACCGGATCCCGGTCCGCCTCCACCGTGTGGCGTAGAGAACGTCTTGTGCAGGTTGAAGTGCATGACGTCGATCTCAAGATCGCCCGGTCGAACCATCCCAAGAATCGCGTTGAAGTTGGCACCATCGTTGTAGACCAGCCCGCCGGCTGCGTGAACGATCTTGATCGCCTCGCGAATGTTCTCGTCCCAAAGGCCGAGCGTGTTCGGGTTGGTAATCATGATCGCGGCGGTGTCCGGTCCGGCCAGTGCCCGCAACGCGTCAATGTCGACGTTGCCCCGCGAATCGGATGGCACCTGGACGACCTTGTACCCGACCATCGCCGCCGTCGCCGGGTTGGTGCCGTGCGCGGAGTCCGGGACCAGAATCGTGGTTCGTCCCTCATCGCCGCGCGACTGGTGATAGGCACGGGCGACGAGCACGCCGGTGAATTCACCGTGTGCACCGGCGGCCGGCTGGAGTGTTACCGATGAAAATCCGGAAATCCCGCCGAGCATTTCCTGCAGGTCGTACATCAGCTCAAGGGAACCCTGAACGGTTGCCTCGTCCTGCAGCGGATGCGCGCTGGCAAACCCGGCATAGCGGGCGACAGCCTCGTTGATCTTCGGGTTGTATTTCATGGTGCATGAACCCAGCGGGTACATGTTGATATCGATTGCGTGGTTCTTCTGGCTGACGCGGGTGTAGTGCCGAACCACGTCGATTTCGCTGACCTCTGGCCAATCCAGATGTGTCCGCCGGATCGACTCCGGAATCGGGGTGATCGGGAACGTCTGCGGGAGGAAACTGAACCGCCCGTCGTCCACTACGGCTCATCTCGAAAATAAGCGGTTCAACCGCCATGTGTGGGACCCCTTTTGAACGTGTTTCGGACCGGGTGCGTCAAGGCGTCGACGCTTCGGCAATTGTACCCATTCGCCGCAGTCCGTACGATGTTGGTACGGTATTCACGAACATAATGGTTCAATCAGGTATTCGATTCAGCGAACAGCAGGAAAACGGCACGCATCATGGTGTACATAGTCTTTGGCCTGGTCATGTTGGGGGTGGTGGTTTTTTCGCTCCTCGTGACCGGCAACCTCGCGGCCACCTTCAATGAACGGGCCAAGAACGACCTCAAAAATGCCCTGGAACCTCTGGCGACGCTGATCGAGGGCACTTCAGACGTCGAAGAGGCAACAGTCTCAGGTCGGCATCACGGGCAAATTACGGTGGGCAAGATCGTCTCTGGTCCGGGTGGCATGGGCCGACTCTTCCAGACGACGTTTGTCGAGCCCGCTGGCGGAACTGCCTGGACGGCCGTGGTTCGTCGACCCAAGACCGAGGCGGAGGAGTGGGAGCGATCATTTGAAGGTGACCCACAAGCACTTTCGGAATCGATCTACCCGCTACTGAACGGATTGCTGCCTTATCCGGGTTGGTTCGAGATGAAATACGATCCCGAAGCCGGTTCCTTGCGGCTGACCAGAGCCATGCAATCCCGTCGCGACGTTCCCGACACCAGAGCGCTTCACAGCCTATCTGGGGGTGTTGGAGGAGGCAGCGCAAGCAAATCGCGACGCCCAATCCACTGGCTCAGACTGAAACTGTCGTAGAAGCGCGCGCCTCAACCTCAGGCTCGGGATCAGGCGGTCGCTCAGGCCGCCTGGCCGCGTCAATCAGTCGCACGATGTGAGGAAACCCGTACCAGCCATACGCGGCAACCATGCATCCGGCCAGGACGTCGATGAAATAGTGCTCGCCGAGGTAGATCAGCGAATAGCCCATCAACGCCGCATAGGTCAACATAATCAGTCCAAACCTCTTGCTTACGGCAAACGCTGGAAACAACAGCAGGAACGTGATCGCCGTGTGGATGGAAGGCATCGCGGCGCGAGGGTTCGATTCGCCGATCACCTTGTAACTGGCCTCATAGAGTCCGCCACCCAGTGCCTTGCCAATCGTTTCCATTGATCGATACACCACCGGCGCCGATGGACTGTTGATTGGTTCCGGTGCCATCCATGGTGGATTGGATGGAATCAGGAAGTAGATGGCCAAACCCATGCCCAGCAAAAGCATCATCGCGCCAAGCATTCTCCGAAACAGTTCGGGGTGCTTGTACCAGAGAAAAATGGCCATTGCATGCGGAGCCAGGAAATAGGACCAGTGAATGGCCGTGGTTGCATAGTCGTACCACTGCATGTTGTTTGGATCGAACAGACGATCCTGCAGCGTTATCGTCGGAAGTTGCCCACGAAAGAGCTCGCGTTCAAAATCGGCCGCGTAAAGATTCATTGAGCGCGCAACCGACGTTTCGTCTGCTATCGAGCGTAGCGCCGTAAAGACGAACCACACCGCTGCGTAGGGACCGAACGAAAAGAGGGCAGATCGAATTCGGCCAGTCGGTACCACGAGTATGGCGAACGACGCGAAGACACCCCACGCAAGGAAGGACCGATTCGTGAGCACTGCACCAACCACAATAGATGCGGCGAGCGCGCTTCGAATGATCAGTCCCCGCGTTGTCCAGGGATTCTTGCCTTTCAGGTTTGAGATTAGCGAACTCACAAAGGTGATTTGCTCCGATGCCCGTTAACGCGAAATGTCGGTGACAGCCTACACCCCATATCGGGTGCGTGCCTTGCTGGTGACACTGATGCGTAACACTCCTTCGGCGTCCGGTTTGCGCGCGATGAAGCCCCGTTTCATCTGATCGCCAATCCAGTTTTCCTCAAAACCGTGGTCGCCGACCAGCGCCCGAAATGTCTCCTCATCAGGAGCATCCAGATGCAACGGCATCACGATAGAGAGCCCGTCGCTGCTCTTCTTTCGGTGTCTTGCGATCAAGCACCAGATCGGCAGGGACCTCGCCGCCAGCCAGGTAATCGGCAACACGAACAACGTCCTTGAGCGTCACGTTGCTCAGGATCACATTGTCGGGATACACCACCAGGTTCGGACCAATATCGCAAAGATCGATCGTGCCGCAGTTATTGATCAGGATTTCCGAGTCGAGCTTCCGGCGGATGATCTCGAGTCGGAGACGCCCCGCAACATCTTGTCCGCCTCGTGACACACAGTGAGATGCGGTGCAGATGACAACATGGCGCTTGGTCCAGTACATATCCAGTTCCTCCAGGCCCGGAAAGGCCTGCTATCGGGAAAGAGCCAGGTTGTGAAACTCGTGGCATGACACGACGCACGCGCCACAGCCAGTACACGCATCGTGATTGAGGCTGATCCGTCCATCTTCGGCCGTCGACAGTGCCCCGAAGGCGCACACTGAAATGCATTGATGTTTGCGGCAGTGCAGGCAGAGATCACGATCGTTTATAGACAGTACGATCCCGGACTTCATCGCAGCTGCCGCAAATGAATCCGCGAGCGGCTGGTGAAGCACAAAGGACATTCGATCTTCAACGCGCATCACGCGGCCACCGGTAGTTCTGCTGAACCGAGTGACTGCAGCCACGCCGCCTCAAGTTCATCGAGCGACATGTTCAGGGCGATCTGGAGCACGTCGTCATGACTGTTGCCATCTGCGTAGGCATTGATGATCGACAGAATGCTTTCCTGACCAAAGTTCTCGATAACAAAACTCATCATCGAATAACTCTGCCCATACGCGAGCCGTGCCTCTGACGGATTGAAGGGAAAAACCGAGACCAGCCCCTGCATTGTCAGCAACGCACCATCTTCGAATGCATTCTGGACCACCTCATCGTAGTAATCCTTGCCGCCAGTCTGAGCGAGAACGGCAAGACCCTCGTCGATCCATGTCGCGGGTGAGTTGTATGGATTTCGCGTGGCCATGTAGAGAATTTGGTGACTGACCTCATGGGGAATGATCCGGAGTACCTCGGACTCACTGCCATCCGGTATCACTGCATGGATAACTTGTAAATCCGGATACGCAGAGCCCGCCGACCATTCCTGGCTGTTCGCAGCCTGGGTGCCCGCGTAGTCCTCGCCAGTCTCGTAAACCCAGATCCGGATTGGCAAAACAGAGCTTGGTTGATAGAGATCGGTCAGTGTCACGACCGCCTCTGCCGCTGTCTCAACAATCAGGTCGAGGAAGTCGTCCGACGTTTCGTATCCAAATACCTCAACACCAGGCGCGTCCCGCCGTTCCCAATCAAATCGATCGTCCAGCCAGGTAACGACGGCCACCTCAGTCTCAATGGTCTCGTCGTCAATCGCGATCACCCAGTGATACGTAAGGTCGATCCCCACCGGTACAAAGGCGATCTCCATTTCCGCGGTGGCAGTGACCGTCAACTGATCACCGTTTTGCTCGAACGATCCCGGCAATAGCTGCATCGTCTCCAGCGCTGCCATCTGGTAGACGAGATCGACAGTGGTCACGTCACCGTCAACTGTTGCCTCCAGGTCGAACGCAATGGAATCCGGAAAATCCGCAGTCGCAGTGCTTGAAAGCACCGTCACCGGTCCGTCCTGGGCAACTGCTGACGGCTGGATTGGCAGCTGAATCGCCAGATTAACCAGCAGCAGCAGGCTCGCCCATCTGACTCTTGAGAAACGCATCGATGAATACCCCGATTTCGCCATTTAGAACAGCTTGCGTATCGCCAACGCTGGTATCAGTGCGGTGGTCGGTAACCATTGTGTATGGGTGTAAGACGTACGACCGGATCCGGTTCCCGAATCCGGCGGCGGTGTGCTCACCCTTGATTTTGGTGCGCTCGTCCGCCTCGGCATTCATCTTTCGCTCCAGAAGCCTGGCACGAAGGATCTTGAACGCGGTCTCCTTGTTCTGCAGTTGACTGCGTTCGTTCTGGCATGTCACCACGATCCCGGTAGGTTCGTGGGTCAACCGGATTGCCGACGATGTCTTGTTTACGTGCTGACCACCAGCACCGGATGCGCGATAGGTGTCGACCCGAACGTCATCCAGATTCAGATCGATCTCGTTGTCACTCTCAATCTCGGGAAGTACTTCGACCAGTGCAAAGGCCGTGTGTCGTCGATGTGCTGAATCAAATGGCGAAATCCGAACCAGTCGATGCGATCCCGCCTCGGCCTTGGCGTAGCCATATGCGTTGAGCCCGGTGATCTCCAGCGTCCCGTTCTTGATGCCAGCCTCTTCACCAGGTGAGGTATCGAGAATCTCGGACTTGAATCCGTTTTGACCGGCCCACTTCACATACATCCGCAGAATCATCTCGGCCCAGTCCTGGGCGTCGATGCCTCCTTCGCCGGAGTGCACCACTACGAGCGCGTTGGATTTATCGTGTGGACCCGAGAATGCTGCCGCCAGCTCGATGTCATCGACGATGGCCACCACGCGTGCCAGCTCGTCTTTGAAGTCGGCCTCAAGACTGTCGTCCTCGGCCAGCTGGAGCAGTTCGCCGAGATCATTGAGCGATCGGTCGAGATCCTGCCACTGCTCGATGCGGGATCGAAGTTCGCCGATCCTCCGCATTACCTGCTGTGCGTGAATTCGTGTCGTTCCAGAATCCGTCGATGCCGCTCTGGATCTCAAGATCGGCTAATTCGCGCTCATTATTGGCGTAGTCAAAGTCGCACCCCGAGCAGATCAGCCCGTTCGCGCTGTGCAGCGACCTCTCTTCGTAACGCGTCCAAAAGACCTGCTCCCATCATTCAACAATTCGTGTCAGTATACGCGGGCGGACTTCGCGAACCGGTTTCCGGGACTCCAATCAACGATGCTTGTCGTCTTCAAAAATCGTGCGCTCAGTGCCTTCATGATGGGCCATTTCACCAATGACCTCTTCATGGGCGTTCTCACGGCACTGCTCCCAATCCTCAAATTTGAATATGGCCTGAGCAACGCGCAAATCGGCCTGATCGCCCTGGTTCAAAGTGGCACCGGTTCGCTGTTTCAGCCGGTCTTTGGCCTGATCGCCGACAAAATCCGTCTCCGCTGGTTCGTTCCAGCAATCATTCTGTGGGATTCGGTCTGCGTCTCCATGTTCGGGTTCGCCCGCGACGAACGCCAATTACTGGTCTGCGCCGCCCTGCTTGGCATTGGGTCTGCCGCTTTCCACCCGTACGGAGCCTCTGGAGCTGCCCACTCGGCTGATCCGAGGTCAATGAACTCTTCGCTTTCCTTCTACACGGTTGCCGGAACCAGTGGCTGGGCGATTGGTCCGATCATCGCCACGATTCTGATCGCGCTCTTTGGCAAGCACGGCACGATCGGATTCCTGGGAATCGGCATCGTAGGCGCCATCTTGATCGGCTCCCGGATGACCACGCCGCATGCCCATGAGCGCCCCGCCGCGAAATCATCAGCAACTCCAGAACCTAAAGTTGAGTGGGGGAGGCTGACGGCGATTATTGGCATCGTCATGCTCCGGTCGTGGACATTCCTGGCCCTTTTGAGCCTGCTGCCTATCCATTACAAGGAACTCGGCTTCCGGCTTGGCTTCTATAACTCGATCCCGACTGCCATGATCCTCGCTGGCGCGGTCGGCACACTGATTGGCGGGCGTCTGGCTGATGGGATACCCGGACGTCGGATTATCATCGTCTCCCAATTGATGTCGATTGTTCCGGCGATCTGGGCTGCCCAGACAGAAAGTGCGTGGGTATTGCCAGCCGTGATCATGTTTGGATTGTTGTCCGACTCCAGCCTGAGCATCACGTTGCTGGCAGCCCAAAAACTGCTCCCCGGCCGGACAGGCCTCGCCTCCGGAGTGATTCTCGGTCTCGGATTCGTTTCGGGTTCCCTCGGGGTGCCGATCACTGGCCTACTCGCCGACAGAACCAGCATCCCAACCGCGCTCACTATTTCGGTGCTTCTGGCCGCCGCAGCGGCTGGCCTTTCCGCTCTATTGCCTGCCGCCATGTTTGACCTCCACCGCCGCGATTCGCGAACCGCCGACTCAGTTCCGGAACCTGCTCCGCTGTGAAATTTGGTCGGGTCCAGGGACATGGCGCCACAGTGATGGTGCAAAATGAGACCATGGTCTCGGTTGCCGTTACGCTTGATACGGGTCATTCGGCTACGGTAGTTCGCAATGAGACAGTGCCGTGGCTCACATTCGGACCAGAAGCCGACGTGAGCTGGCAGGTTGACCAGTACACGCAGGAAACGATCGGGGTCCAGTTGGCACTTGAAGGGTGGGAGCCATTTGCAGAGGATCGCTCGCAACAGCGCCTTTCTGACGACGGCCTTGCCCATTCCGCGCTTTACACCGTGCGGAACCTCTCGTCTCCGGTATTGGGATGGAACGACCTGAAATGAAACGAACAGCAACCGTCATTCTCTCGCTGATCATCCTGGTCCAGATCGGGCTGCTTGGTTACGCGTATGCTTCTGGCGAAACCGATACCCGACCCATCCCACCGATTTCGCCGGAAGTAGAGCCGCTCTTTCCATTGGCGTTCGAAGGCATCTACAAGTTCGCAAACGAGCAGGCACAAACCTGGAAGAGCGACGCCGTACTCGTCTCGTCCAACTTGCAGGTCGATTGGCCAAGAGAACCGCAGGACGACCCGGATGCATTGGGTCAGCTACCGCGCGGTGGCTGGATCATGTTTGGCTATGTCAGCGGCGATGAATTGCTGACGATCCGGATGGATCGCGGTTCCGGCACGATCGTTGAGACTCGAGTCGTCCCGCTCGATGCAAACTCCCGCGAACGCTACCTTGCCCACCCAATCGATTACAGCGAGGCAAAAGTGGCATCGCTCACCGCAATGAGTGCAGTCGAGACGTTGTACGGAGCGGCCTGGCGCGAAAAGTGCATGGACCGCCGGTACGTGAGCTGGGCAACCGTCTACACCGACGATGCGACCGGTGAACGGTACTGGCTCATCGAATACGAAGAGGTCGACGGTGGAATCAACAGCAACATGTCGACCAGGGTCTCCTGGGCAACTGGCGAAATCGGCGAAGTTGAGAATGCGCTGAATGCCTGCAAACCCGTCGAAGAAGAGGACGAGGACTAGAAATCGTCTTCACCCGCAAGTTTGGCCAGGAGCGCGGTTAACTGCTCATCATCGAAGAAGTGAATTGCGATTGACCCCTGTCCGGTGGTCTGATCACGCTTGACCGAAACCTTGGTCCCCAGTGCACGCTGCAATCTATCCGCCACGCGCCATGAATACCGATCATCTTCGTGAACCCGCCGCACGGTTGTCTCGCTCTTGCTGACCCAGTTCCGGACCAGCTCTTCGGTTTGGCGAACACTCAGCGACTTCTCGATTATCTGTTTGAGCGCCGAGGCCTGATCTATCGCTGTTGGCAATCCCAGCAATGACCGCGCGTGACCCTCGGTTATCTCCCCGTTGGTCAGAGCCTGCTGCACCGAATTCGGCAACTCGAGCAATCGCAATTTGTTCGTAATGCTGACCCGCGATCGCCCAACTCGCTCGGCAACACCTTCGTGCGTAAGGCCGAAATCTTTCGTCAGTTGCCAGTAGGCATGTGCCTCTTCAAGCGGATTCAGATCCGCCCGGACCAGATTCTCGACCAGCGCAAGTTCAAGCAGTGATTGCGGCGAAACGTCCTTGATCACGACCGGAACGTCGGTCATCCCTGCCATGCGCGCCGCCCGCAATCGACGTTCGCCAGCGATCAGGACGTACGTGCCGTGCTTGCGACCAAGCGAAACGATCAGCGGTTGAATCAGACCGTGCGTCCTGATCGATTCGGCCAGTTCGGCGAGTCGATCATCGTTCCACTCAGATCGCGGCTGATAGGGATTGGGCTGAATAGTGTCAATGTGTGCGGTAGTTGGATCGCCACCTGCTCCGTCGCCGGTCGAAGGAATCAGGGACGCGAGACCACGGCCCAGTCCGCCACGCCGCAACTGGTTTCCGGCAGCAGTGGGATCGGTCACGGGAGTCACCTCGGGATACAGGAATGTCTGATCGCAAAGTCTAGCAGCCCGGCTCATTCACTCGGCGACGGCAGACTGGTCGCGGCCTATACTTTCGCCGGCCCGGCATCATGGCTTGGCGAGGATTCCTGATCTCATCAAGGTGCTGAACGCTGCCGTGGTCGTAATTTCAGTCATCTTTTTGTTCATCATTGGGTTTGCCTTTTTCCTGGTCTGGTGGGCGCACGAAGCCGAACGGGATCGATCCGCGATGGTCGGTCTCTATCTCATGCTCGGCGCCCCTGGCTTCCTGCTGTTCATCGCAGGACTTGCCGTAACCACCCGCCGAGGCGTCGATGGCCTGGGTCCGACATTGCTCTGCGGCGGGCTTGGCTTGCTCCTGCCAATCGTTCCCTCGGTTCGCAAGCTGCTGGCCAAGATCGGAGATTTCCGCCCGGACGACCCGGTTCATATGCTCGGCACAGGCATCCTGCTGGGCGCGATCGGTTTCCTGGGCGGTCAGCTTATCTCTGCGCCAGCTCCGGACGAGGTCGGATCCTTCGAGATCGGTCCGATCATTGCCCAGAGCGTCTTCTTTGTTGCACTCGCACTGGTTGCCGTCGGCTATCACATCGACCGCGACTGGCAGGCCTCGCTCAAGCGCCTTGGCATCGTCCGCTTCACGCCATCCGGAGTAGGAGTGGCGTTCGGTGTCGCTGCGATCGGATTTGTGGTCGCCGGCATCTCCTCGCAATTGACCCGCCTCACGAACTCCGACTACGCGAACTCAATTGACCGCTCGCTCGAAGTGATGACCACGTCAAATCCTTCACTAATTGCCGCCCCTCTGATTGGACTGTCGGCAGGAATCGGTGAGGAGACACTCTTCCGTGGAGCCTTGCAGCCGAGATACGGAATCATCCTCTCGTCGCTGCTCTTTGCCTTGCTGCATGCCCAATACGGCCTGTCGTTCATCACGTTCGGGACATTCCTGCTCGGGTGCTTGTTTGGCATTGTGGCCAAGCGCTATGGCACCACCCACGCAATCCTCGCCCACACCATTTACAACACGGCCGCAGTCATCATTTCGACACTGGTCGACTAGTACAATCCCGTTCTACCTGAACTTGATTCGCCGACGAACACGGGACGCACATGCAACTGGTTGAAATCCGGGATCTGGACGGCCCCAATCTGTTCTTCCTGGAACCCGCCATCAAGGTCGAACTGAAGCTCGAGGATGGAGAATCCGAGGCATCACTTGCATCCCTCCTGGAACCCGGATCGACCGTCTCTTCTTGCCTCAGCAACGAAACTGATCACCGACCTCTGTATCGCCAACGACCAGCCTGAGCCTCGCATTGCTACCCGCGTAATGGATGATCCGGATCAGATTTCGATCGCATTCACCTGGCAGAGACGTGGCTTCGCGATGGCTATTGGCCAACATATCGTCGACACACTGCATGGAGTTGTTGACGACAACATCATTGAACATTTGCGATCATCACTGGCATGACGAACGCACGGACGACCTGCCAACCTGGATCCGTGACGTCGATCGGTCTGCCCTGGCGATAAGCGTCACAGGCACAAATGGCAAGACATCCACCACTCGTCTGATTGCGCACATCATGCGCTGTGCAGGTTTCCGTACGGGCTGGAACTCGTCGTCCGGAATCTACGTCGAGGGCGAGGAAATCGAAGCAGGGGACTACTCCGGCCCCTCCGGTGCTCGCCGGATCCTGGAAGATCCATCGGTCCAGGTCGCTGTCCTCGAAACGGCCCGTGGCGGAATCTTGCTCCGGGGCCTCGGGTACGAACACAACGATGTCTCCGTGTTCACCAACATCAGCCCGGATCACCTCGACTTGCAAGGCGTAAAGACACTCGAAACACTCGCGGAAACCAAGGCCGTCGTCTGCCGGGTCACGAAGCCAGATGGCGCAGTCGTCGCCAACGGTGAGGACCCGTATGTGATGACTGCCTTGGCCGACGTAGCCGCGCCACTGACGTTGTTTTCCCAGTCGCTCGATGCCGCTGCAATCCAGCAACATCAATCGCGTGGCGACAAGACAATAGTCGGCTCCGCGGACAAGATCACCTTGTATCAGGGAACCGTACGAGTCGCCGAATTCCCGCTCGTCGCAATCCCTATGACCCACAATGGCCGGGCCCGCCACATGGTCGAGAACGCCATGGCCGCAATCGGGGCAACGCTCGGCGCAGGGCTGACAGTTGCCCAGATTCGTGAGGGTCTCCGCACCTTCCAGAACGACCCGGTCCACAATCCGGGCCGTCTGAATGTCTACAAGTGCGACGGGGTGACCGTAGTGCTCGATTTCGCCCACAACGAAGCTGGCCTGAAGTATCTGGTCGATTTCGGCAAGGGTGATCTCGGTCCCGATGGGCGACTGATTTCGATCATCGGCACGGCCGGCGACCGCACCGATGAGTCACTCTTTGAGATTGGACGAATCGGGGCAGAAGAATCCGACATTCTGATCGGCAAGGGCACCACGAAGTACCTCCGCGGCCGTACCCTGGAAAGCATCATGGAGCGGTATCGATCCGGCGCCCAGACACACCCCTCAACACCGTACATCGAGTCAGAGAACGAAGTCACAGCCATGCAGTACGCGCTCGGTGAAGCTCGGGACGGCGATGTGATTGTGATGATGGTGCATGAGCATATCCCGGAGCTCGAAGCAATACTCCGGGAACGCTGTACCGTCTAGATCATCTGCCCGCGCAACGAAACCCGGGTCTCGAGTTCCTTCCAGGCAGCGGCGGGATTATCGACCAACAGAACAACCAGATCATCCCGCTCAGCCACTTCGATTGCGGCATTCACGGCTGGAATCTCCTCCAGCACGATCTGAATCCGGTCGTCACTCATTCCTGAGTCGAGCGCCGTCTGCTTGAGCAATGCGGCGATTTCACCATCTGCCCGACCGCGACGATTGACGTCCTCTCGGATAACAAGGCGATCAAATGTCTTCGCGGCCAGTTCGCCGAATGCGCGGATGTCCGAGTCCTGCCGATCGCCCGGCATGGTGATCATGCCGATTGCGTTCGGTGCACCCAGTCGATGCACGAAGTCCGCCATCGATTCAAGACCGGCAACGTTGTGGCAGTAGTCCATGACCACCCGCCGTCCATCGACGTCCAGGAAGTTGAACCGTCCCGGCGTCTGGAAGTAACTCGAGTTGAAGCTGCGAAGCGCCTGCCGGATGTACTCAAGCTGTACGTCACCGCCGACCGCCGCCGCCGCCGCCGCCATCGCATTGGCAATGTTGACGCGCAATCGACCGCCAAACGTCGCCGGAATCTCACTGGCCAGAATCAGGCTGGTCTCGCGACGATGCTCGATGATCGTGATCATTTCGCCGTGACGTGTCGGACGCAGAACAACGGCACGACCGCGCTGGCGAAGATGCTCGCGCAGGGCCGGGCTGTCTTCGTTCATGCTGAAGAAGATGATCTCGCCGCGCGCAGTCCGGGCCATATCGACGGTCCACTCGTTGTCGGCGTTCAGCACCGATGTGCCATCCCGGAAAACAGACTTGCGGAACCACCGATTTGACCCGGGCAAGATCGTCCAGCGTCTCAACTCCGGCCAGACCCAGGTGGTCCGAAGCGATGTTGGTGACCACCGCGATGTCGCAGCGATCGAAGCCAAGCCCGGACCGCAGAATTCCGCCCCGCGCCGTTTCCAGCACGGCAAAATCGATCGTCGGATTCTTGAGCACCATCTGGGCGCTGGTTGGCCCGCTCATATCGCCGGCCAGAATCTGGGTTCCGTCGATGTAGATGCCGTCGGTTGTGGTCATGCCCACGCGTCGGCCGGCTGTCTTCATGATGTGCGAAATCATCCGCACCGTCGTCGTTTTGCCGTTGGTTCCGCTCACCGCCACAATCGGCACGCGCGACTTGGAACCCGGCGGGAAGAGCATGTCAACGACCGCACGACCTACGTGCCGAGGGTGACCATCGGTTGGATTGGTGTGCATCCGGAAACCGGGTCCGGCGTTGACCTCGATGATCGCGCCGCCGCCGGTTCTGACCGACTCGGCAATGTCCAGCGCCATGAAGTCGATCCCGGCAATGTCGAGCCCGACCACCATGGCGGCCTGGCGCGCGATCTCCACGTTGTCCGGATGAATGTCGTCTGTTCGGTCGATCGATGTGCCACCGGTGCTCATGTTCCCGGTTTGCTTGAGCATCACCATCCGCTCGGCCTCTGGAACATCGTGAAGTCCGATGCCCTGCCGCTCAAGCGTTTCCATGGTCTGCCCGTCGACCGAGATTCGGGTCAGGATCTTCTCGTGACCGACTCCACGACGGGGATCGGTGTTGGTGATATCGATCAGTTCCTGGACTGTGTGCTTGCCATCGCCAACGACATGAGCCGGGACGCGCTCAGCCACCGCCACGATCTGGCCATTCACAACCAGAATCCGGTAGTCCTTGCCAGTCACGAAGCTCTCAACCTGCACGCTGCCGTTCCGACTTTCGTCTTCAGCAACGTGGTAGAACTCGCGGACTTCCTCGTCATTCTTCAGGTTGATGCAAACGCCCCGACCGTGATTGCCGTCAAGTGGCTTGAGCACGACCGGATAACCGATTCGGTTCGCCATCCGCACAGCATCGTCCTGATTGCGAACAACACCGCTTTTGGGAACCGGGATGCCGACTTCCTGCAGCAGACGATTGGTCAATTCCTTGTTCGCCGCAACATCGACTGAAATATTCGATGTTCGGGACGTAACCGTCGCCCAGACCCGCTTTTGATGGACGCCGTGACCTAGCTGAACCAGCGAACGCTTCGGATCAAGCCGCAATACTGGTATGTTCCGTCGCTCCGCCTCGGAGACGATCGAGCCAGTCGACGGACCATACGCCAGTCGCTCGGCCACCCGAATAACGTTTTCTTCGAGTTCCGTCTGGAAGGCGAAGTCCGGCTCGGTGTCGTAGATCAGGTGGTTGAGCAGGCGAACACCAAGTCGTCCCGCCGCAAGTCCCACATCTTCCTGCTGGTGCTCGAACACAACTGAATAGACACCGCGTTCACCGGTGCTGCGGGTCTTGCCCCGGGCTACCTCGGCACCGGAAAGATTCTGGAATTCGAGGGCGACGTGCTCCAGAACGTGCCCCATCCAGGTGCCTTCGCGCATGCGCTGCAGGAATCCGCCCGGTCGGCCAAGCGAGCAACCGTGGTCATACAGCGATGGAAGCAACTCAGTGAGATGCTCGTAGAACCCCGGAATCTTGTTGGTCGGGCGCTCTTCCAGTTCACCGATGTTGACGATCATCTGGATGACAGGCATGCGTGCCCAGATGTTCGGACCCCGATATACGGTTGTCTTGTTTACCTCAATCATTGGTCCCCGCCTCGCACAAAATCGGATCGATCAGAACTTCACCATACGTCGCGTATGAAAATCGAAACGCCGCCCGGCCGTCAGAGAATGCACAACAGCGCCACTGACAGTAATGCCGCCGTGCCCCTTGACTTCCGGATAGTCCGTAAACATCGATGTTCCGTCGATAATCGTAACGGAATGACGCCCAATCACGTCGATGCTTCCCGACGGGCCGAAAATCGCCGCGGTGTCTTCGTCGATTCCGACCCCCAGCAGAGCCGGACTTCCGGATATCAGCGACAGCAGTCGCCCGGTCCGGTCGCGCTGCCGGAAGTGCTGGTCAATCACGGTCTCCTGAACCAGACCAAACCCGGCGACCATCTGTGCCATACGTTGTCGGGGACTTGGCCCGCTAGTGCCGAATGCAACCATGTGGGACGACAGAATTGAAGCTCCGGCGCTCGTTCCTGCAACAACGGCGCCATCATTCCAGCGCTCCTTGATTGCCCGTTCCAGCAGCGTCCCGCCAATTTTGGTAGAGAGTCGAAGCTGGTTGCCGCCAGTCATGAATATCCCGGTCGCTTCGCTCACGCATTCAGCGATTTCAGGGTCGTTTGCATGCTCGCGATCCTGAACATAGACAATCTCGGCCGATGCCGCGCCCAGTTCAAGGAAAATGGCCTTGTACCGTTCGCCCGCAGTCTCAATTGATGATGCAGTCGGGACGATCGACACCCGAGCTTCGGAAGCGCCTGCCAACATCAGGAACGTCGAGAGAATCGCCCGTTCGCGGAACTTGTCCTCTGCTCCGCCAATGGCCATCACGGGACCAGTTGTCTCACCGGCCCTTTCAATCCTCACGAGGTACGCCTGCCTTATCTAGAGTCACGCTTCAGGTTGTTGTCGGAATCCTAACCGCTCAGGCGTAACCGTCAAACTATTACGGCGTGACACGCGGTGTATTCTTGATGGTCACATGCGGCAATCGGCCGCTCAATACTCTGGTAAGAGACGCCAGCCGGGTTTTCGCCAGGAGTCAACAGACTTGACCCACCCCTTAATTGAACTACTTCACACCCGAACGCTTCTCGCTGATGGAGCAATGGGAACCCTGATCCATGAAGCCGGTGTTCCGATGGGCACGTGCTTCGATCAGCTCAATCTGTCCAATCCGGATCTGATCAGCTCGATCCATCGCGCCTACCTTGGCGCGGGCGCGGACATCATCGAAACCAACACGTACGGCGCGAACCGGCTCAAGTTGGCCGAGTACGGTCTTGAAGAACAGGTTCGCAACATCAACATCAAGGCCGTCAAGCTCGCTCGCGATGCGCGTGAAGTCGTGGGCCGCGAGACATTCGTCATTGGCTCCGTCGGCCCAACCCATACGGCGCTGGACCCGCTCACGGACGCCGAAATCGAAGCGCTGATCCCGGTCTACACCGAACAAATCAGTGCGCTTCTCGAAGGCGGTGTCGATGCTATCTGCATCGAGACAATCTCCGACATTCGCGAGATGGCAATCGCCGTCAACGCGGTTCGTTCGACGTCGGACTTGCCGGTGCTTTCACTACTCGCCTTTGGTGAGGACGGGACGACTCCAGGCGGTAATGCCGTGAACGAGGTCGTCGCGACGCTACTTGCGCTCGGCGTCGACATCATCGGCGCCAATTGCTCGGTCGGCCCAAACCAGATGCTGCCCATCATCCAGACGATGACCGGTCTGGTCCAGGGCACCTACCACAGCGAAATTCCGGTAGCCACCATGCCAAACGCAGGATGGCCGGCTAGAGTGGAAGGTCGATTCGTCTTCAATAGCTCACCCGAATACCTCGGCCGCTTTGCTGGCGAGGCTGCCCTGGCCGGAGCGCGAATCATTGGCGGTTGCTGCGGCACAACACCGGATCACACCAAAGCCATGCGCGCGGCGATCGATGAGTTCGGTGGCGCCGCAGTCAAGCCGGTTGCGGTCGTAAAACTTCCGGCTGCATACGACTACGAACCCGACGAAGAAGACGCCCCAACTGAGTTGATGACCAAACTCGGCAAGGAATTCGTGATTTGCGTCGAGATCGATCCGCCGCGAGGTCTGAATCCGCGCAAGGCACTCGATGGCGCACGTCTGCTCAAGAATGCAGGTGTGACGGCGATCAATGTTGCCGATTCACCGATGGCACGCGTTCGCATGTCCGCATTGATGATGTCGCACCTGATTCAGCACGAAATCGGCGTCGAGTCGATCGTGCATTTCACGACCCGCGATCGCTCATTGATGGCGATCCAGAGTGAACTGCTGGGAGCCCACGCAGCTGGAGTCCGTAACATCCTCGCCTTGACCGGCGACCCGCCGAGCCTTGGTGACTACCCGGATTCGTCCGCCGTCTACGACATCGATTCCATCGGCTTGATCAAGGTGCTAGCGAAGATGAATCAGGGCACCGACTGGTCTGGAGCCCCGTTGGGTCGCAATGCATCGTTCACCATCGCCTGCGCAGTGGACCCGACCCGGGATGATCTGGAGCTGGAGGCATCTCGCCTGCGCCAAAAACTGGACGCTGGTGCCCACTTCGTCATGACGCAACCGATCTACGACCTGGAAGTCTGGTTGCGGTTCCTCGAGGTCTTCGGTGGCAAGATTCCGGTGCCTGTCATGATCGGTATTCTGCCGCTCCAGAGTGCACGCCACGCCGAGTTCCTGCACAACGAAGTTCCAGGAATCACGCTCACCGAAACCGCCCTCCAGCGGATGCGCGATGCCGGTCCCAATGGACGGGCAGAGGGCGTTGAGATGGCTCGCAGACTCCTGCTCGATTTGATGCCGCATGCGGAAGGCGTCTACCTGATGCCATCGTTTGGCCGTTACGAGGTGGCCGCCGAGGTGCTTCAAGGCGTCGTTACGGCGGTTTAGGCTGACACGCGTACGAACGTGTGCTAAAATCCATAGTCGGCTCGCAGATTTGCGGGCCGCTTCCGTGTATCTATCCATAGTCTGAGGCGCGTACCAATGGTTGCACAGCTGATTCGCTCCATCGAATCCGAGCAGTTCAAGGAAAACATCCCGCAGTTCGGCGCTGGAGACAACGTTCGGGTCCATGCCCGCGTCGTCGAGGGCACCCGTGAGCGAATCCAGATGTTCGAGGGTGTTGTCATTCGCCGTCGAGCCGGTGGAATCAATGAGAACTTCACCGTTCGCCGAATCGCCTCCCATGGCATCGGCGTCGAGCGAACGTTCCTGATCCACTCGCCGCGCATCGAGAAGATCGAAGTCCTTCGCCATGGTCGCGTACGCCGCGCCAAGCTCTACTACCTCCGTGGCCTCACCGGACGTGCCGCCCGAATCAAGGAGCGACGTCGACCGCTTGCCAATAAGGTCGTCGGGAATTCCGGTTGAGGACGAGATCGTGCTCGCCATGGACGATCAGGTGACCGACGACGAGTTGGCCGCCGATCAGATTGACGAGGTCGCCGAGGTCGAGACCACAGAAGAGGTAGTCGCTGAGACTGCATCCGAAGAGTCTGCAGAGGCCGAGACCGAAGAGAAGGCATAACCTTCTCCTCGCATCCAGTTTGAACTGATAATGAACCCGGTGAGATTCGTCTCTCCGGGTTTGTTTGTATGTTCGGACATGTGATGGCAGATCTTTTCTGGGAACGACGCTGCTGGTCAGATCACTACCAGATCGTGGCCGGGGTCGACGAAGCGGGTCGCGGTGCACTCGCCGGACCGATCGTTGCCGCTGCCGTCGTCCTGAAACCCGGTTCACGGTTGGTCGGCGAACTGACTGCCATCAACGATTCCAAAACCCTCTCGACTGCAACCCGGGAGCGGCTGGACATCTACATCCGGCAACGGGCGCTGGCCTGGGCAGTTTGCGAAGCGTCAGCGCTCGAAATCGACACACTCGGCATCAATCGGGCCAACCGACTCTGCATGGAGCGGGCACTCGACGCACTGGGCGTAGATCCGGAAATCGTGTTGATCGACGCAATCACCTGTGAATCGCCAGTTCCGCAGATTGGACTGATCGACGGAGACGCGCTGTCGGTTTCGATCGCCGCCGCATCAATCCTTGCCAAAACCGCGCGCGACCGAACCATGCACGAATTGCACCATCAACACGATTGCTACGGATTCCATCGCCATGTCGGATACGGCACGGCGGTACACCTCGCCGCACTACGCGCACACGGTCCGTGTGAGCACCATCGCCATACCTTCGGCGGCGTGCGCCAGGACGAGCAACAGTGACCACCGAGCGGTCCAAACTGGGATCGATTGGTGAACATCACGCTCGCCTGATCCTGGAACGCAAAGGGTTTGCATACATCGAGTCGAACTGGCGATGCGCGAGCGGCGAATTGGATCTGATAATGCGCGACGGTGAATTCATCGTCATGGTCGAGGTCAAGGTCCGCCGAGGAGAAGCGGCTGGTTCAGCCGAGGAGGCAATCTCCGCGTTAAAGGGCCGCAAATTGCTCGCCACCGGCGAGTGGTATATGGCGGATCATGGGGAAATCGGCGACGATCCATGGAGAATCGACCTCGTCGCGATTACGATTGACAGTCGCGGTGCGGTTACTCGCATTAGCCATATCCCGGACGCCGTAGTTCTCGGCTAGTCCTCCAAAACCATCGACCCAAAGTTCGTCCAATTCCAGAGCGGAGTGCGCGCCACCAATGTCAGATGCGAAGTCGTCCAATCGCCGGGTCAAGGCCCAGGTTCTCTCTGGATTCCGCGACCAACTTCCTGCCCAGATGATCCTCCGGCGTACGTTGATCGAGCGATTCCGCGCGGTCTTCGAAGCGCACGGCTTCGAGCCAATCGACACGCCTGCCCTGGAGTACCTTGAGGTCCTGACAGGCAAAGCTGGTGAAAACGAAAAGCTCATGTACCACTTCACCGATCACGGTGATCGGGAAATTGGCCTGCGCTACGACCTCACTGTTCCTTTGGCGCGATACGTTGCCAATCATCAAAACGACCTGCCGATGCCGTTCAAGCGCTATCACATCGCCCCAGTCTGGCGGGCCGAGAAGGCGCAAAGGGGTCGATTCCGCGAGTTCTATCAGTGCGACGCCGATATCGTTGGAGTTGCCTCGGCCCGCGCCGATGCCGAAGCGATCTCGATGGTCGGCGAAATCCTGGAAGTCGCTGGTCTGCCCCAATTCACGGTCAACATCAGTCATCGTCAGTTGCTCGCCGGAATTGCCCGAGTCGCAGGAATTGCCGACGACCTCGCGCCGACGGTCTATCGCACGGTCGACAAGCTCCACAAGATCGGCGGAGCGGCAGTTCAGGCCGAATTGATCGAGGCCGGGGCTGACCCATTCGCCGCGACCCGATTGCTGGAGTTGATCAGTCTCAAGGGCACAAACGAGGAAATTCTCGCTGCAGTTCGCGGCCTCGGCACAGACGACGACGCGCTCAATGCTGCCGTCGAAAATCTCGCCGAACTGTTCGAGCTTCTGGAATCACTTGCCCCCGGGAAGGACTGCTTCATCCTCGATCTTACCCTTGCACGTGGTCTCGATTACTACACCGGCATCGTCTATGAAGCATCAGTCGACGAGCCGAAGGTTGGCTCGGTCTCCGGTGGCGGGCGTTACGACGGCCTGGTCGGCATGTTCGCGGGCCGGGAGATTCCTGCGATGGGAATCTCGATCGGCCTGGAGCGCATTCTCGAGGTTGCCGAGGAATTCAATCTGGTCTCGACACCACAATCGGTCTGTGACGCAATCGTGATCTACCAGGACGACACTTTCGACTACGCGACGTCAATCGCCCGATCACTTCGGCATCGAGGTTTGAATGTTGATTTCTCGTTACTGGTTCGCAAGGGCATTGGCGAACAACTGAAGTACGCCGAACGACGCGGCATTCCAGTTGCGGTGATTGCCGGGACTGCCGAGGCCGAGGCGATGACGGCAAACATAAAAGTCATCGCCACCGGTGATCAATCAACCGAGTCGCTGGCCGATGTGCCGGATGTCGTCGCACGCCTTCGAGACAAATAGGTCGGCAGCGCACAGTGATTCGTTTTGGTCCCGCGGCCGCACCGCGCTGGTTCAATCAGGATCTGGATCGCTTCGACCAGTACCTTGATCTGCTCGCTGCAGCGGGAGCAAACCAGCTCGAATTCGTGTTGCTGCCCGGCGAGCAGTCGGAAGAACTTGGACGGGTGCACTTGTTGGAACCCCTCTGGACCGGAGCATTCGATCAGGCGTGTGCCCGGGGATTCCATATCGACATCCACGCCCCGCTCCCGGCCGAGTACCGAATGGTCGAGTGGCTACGAGATCCCATCGGATACGACAGGCACTTCACTCGGATCGCCCGTCAGCTGGCGGATCTGGAGACACAGCAGGATTCGCCCCCGGTCTACGTGCTGCATGCTGCGGACAATCTCCCCGACGTTACCGGTGCATTCATCGATCACCACCTGAATCAAATCGACAGAGCCGGCTCGAAGGCAATCCTTGCGGTAGAGCTTCGCGCTCCCAACAGTCCAGCGGACAACCGGTTCGATCGGCACCTGGATTCGCTGATCCGGGTTCTGGAGCCAATCGGATCAGATCGCGTCGGGGTCTGCTGGGACGTTGCCCACGACTGGGAACGCGACCAAACGATCTCAGAGATCACGACCGATGTGCTGAAGTGGATACGACACGTCCATATCCACGACAATCGTTTCGATGGGTATGTTCATGCGCCGTTGGACACCGGCGTCGTTCCGTGGCGAGACGCACTCTTGCAACTCAAGTCGGTTGGGTACGCGGGGTCAGTCACCCTCGAGATTCGGTATCGTTATGCAAGCGAACACGGTGAACCGTGGTCGGTTTTGAATGAGTCATTGCGCAGTGTTCAGTCAGCACTTGCCGGGGAGTAATTGGTTCAGATGCCTACTGGTGAAGACTGGGATATGTACGATCGCTATCTGGTTGTCGTTGCCCACCCCGACGATGCCGAGTTCTCCGCGGCCGGGACAATTGCGCACCTGACCAAAGCCGGCAAACACGTGGTCATTTGCCAGGTGACCTCCGGCGATAAAGGCACATCCGACCCAGGCACTGCTACGACCCACATGATTACCACTCGCGAAGGCGAGGAACTCGAAGCGGCAAGGCGTCTCGGCGTTGCCTCGGTCGATTTCCTCCGCCAGACCGATGGCGAGCTCATGCCGGACCTGAAGCTGCGCGGCGAAATCGTCCGCTCAGTCCGCCGCCACACCCCGGATGTGATCATCACCCACGATCCATTTCGCCCGTACGCCTTCCACCCTGATCACCGGGCCGTCGGTCTTTCCGCCCACGATTCGGCCTATCCCTCCGCCCGGGATCCGCATGCCTTTCCCGAACACCTCGCCGAAGGTCTTCACCCGCACAAGACAGCCGAAGTCTGGTATTCGAACGCAGAGTTCCCGGACCTCATAGTCGACATAACGGCGACAATGGATGACAAGATCGAGTCACTCAAGGCGCACTTTTCCCAGGTAGGGGAGCGGGATGAGGTGTTCGACCGGGTTCGCGATCGCGGGCGGGAACTGGCCCAGGATCACCCGTTCGAGTTCGCCGAGTGCTTCAAAGTCGTGCAGATCCGCCGATGAACGACGAGGTTCGGTCCCGACTAGGCGATGCCGCTGCCCGTGTTTATGGGAAATCCTGGGTTCCGGATGACGTTGTCTCGGCACCAGGTCGAATCGAACTGATCGGCAATCACCTCGATTACAACGGTGGACCAGTTCTGGCCGCTGCGATCAACCGACGCATTTCGGTTGCCAGACGAGTTTCGGGATCCAGTCAGATTTCGGCGGTGTTTGCCGACTTCGACCTGGATTCGAAAACGCCAAACATGGTCGCGGTCGGTAACCAGATTCGACCAATGAGCGACGGCGTCCACCCGGAAAACTACCTGATCGGCGCGCTCGAAGCCCTTGATGCCAGCGGTCTTGCTCGCCACTCCGGACTCGAAATGGTCATCGCGGGAGATTTGCCGCACGGAGTCGGGATCAGCAGTTCCGCCGCGCTCTGCGTCTCCCTGATTGCATCGCTGGCTATCGAACCGCTCGCCCCACTGGAGCACGTCCGGCTCGCCCGGGAAGCAGAAAACCGCACCGGGTCGCCCTGCGGTGCAATGGATCAGTCCGCGTCCGTTTTCGGCAACGTGATCAAGTTCGATGGCAAGGATCTGTCCGTCGCCCAAATCACCGCCGACCTCGGCGACTACGAGTTCATCCTTGCCAATTCGAATGTCGTCCGCGAACTCGGCGCGTCGTCATATCCAGTCCGGGTCAAGGAAGTTAAACAGGCAGTCGAGTTGCTCGCGTCCAACGGTTGGGCGGGACTGTCGTTTCTGGCCGAGATTCCGGATCAGGATCGGTCCAATGCTGCCCAGGCGCTTGAATCGGCAGGATACGAGAATCTGGCCAAACGCATGCACCATGTCGTTTCGGAAACCCAACGCGTCGCCAAAGCGGAACCCGCACTGCACGCAAGCGATTGGCAAACGTTTGGCGAACTCATGAATCAGGCCGGGGCATCTTCCAACCAGCAGTACGAAATCAGCCACCCGACGGTCGAGCGGCTCGTCGAAATCTGTCAATCGCTGCCTGGAGTTCTGGGAGCACGGATGATGGGTGGTGGAGAGGGCGGCTCGGTTCTTGCCCTGATTCGGAAGTCTGAGCGCGCTGAAATCATCAGCGAGCTTGAGTCGCGCTTTTACGCCGCCGAATCCGGACCCACTGCCAACGAATCGGTCATCGCCTGCGCCTTCGACGAAGGTGTCCGGATCGAGCCGTTCATCTGATCAGCATTCGAAGCGCGACACGGATTCGATATTTTCGCTTGCGCTTGATCTCCTTGATTCCGTTTCGCCGGTTGCGATAGGCAGTCGTCAGGTGATGCCCTGATTGCGGATCGAGCACCAGCACCGTTCCCTCGAGCCGTCGCCATCGACTGATCCGTAAGTCGTCCTCGGGAATGTCCTTGCGCCCCAGATGGACAAAAACTGCGCTGCCGTTGTGGATTCTCGTCCCGTGGGTCAGCACATATTGGATGTCGGCGTCGCTGAGATTTCGTTGGGCGAGGCGCTGGTGGGCATGAGTTGAGATCTTCTCGATCCGTTCCAATGCCATTTCATCCCTCCCCCGAAGTTGAAATTTGATTCTCAGCGTACGTACATCCTGTACGGATCGTGCCATATTGTCAAGTAATTGTCCGTTGAGTCGTTCGGGTCAACTGGTTCAGCGGCAAGTTCCGCCATTGCGGTACGATGCCGTGCCGACCAAAAGTCGCACGAATTCGAATCACTATTCCGGGGAATGAACACGATGATTGGTGAAATAACACCCGTAGGCAAGATCGATTGGGAAACACCCGGAGCTCGTCGATACAGTGTTCCGTTCACCATGGACGGCACCTGGGGTCGAGTCCGGATCCCGCTCTACATCGCCTGTGCTGCGAAACCCGGCAAGACAATCGTCGCAATCGGCGGAACCCACGGCGACGAATACGAGGGACCGGTCGGGTACAAGAACCTCATCTCCCAGCTCGATCCCGCCAACCTGGTCGAAGGTCGCTTGATCGTCATTCCAGTCCTGAACGTCCCCGCATTCCAGGCCGCACAACGCTGGTCACCGCTCGACGGCGTCAACATGAACCGGGCCTTTCCTGGCGATCCGCGCGGCACGATCAGCAGCCGGATCGCGCACTTCATGACTACCGAGGTGCTGAATCGCGCCGACGTGGTAATCGATATTCACTCAGCCGGTACCACCATGGAAGTTTTCCGGACGATGTCGTTCCACGCCGTTGCTGACCCTGTCATGTACGAGAAGTTCAAGGAGACCGCGCTGCTCTTCGGAACGCCATTCGTGATGATCTACACCAGTGACATGGGGACCGGCCTGCTCACAGAAGAGGCCGAGAAGATGGGCAAGATCACCATCGGCAGCGAACTCGGATACGGCGCCTCAACCGACAAGGACGGCGTTCGCTGGACCCACGAAGGCACGCTCAACGTCATGCGCCACTTCGGATTGCTGGACGAACCTCTGGTTGACCTGACACCCGCGGGCCTGGATCGACAGCGGGTCGTTGCCAATACCGACATCGATCGCTGGATCGCCGCCCCGGTCAGCGGCATCAGTGAACCGCTCAAGAACGTCGGTGAGTTCGTGAAAGCCGGCGAGCCGGTAACGGTAATCCACAACTTCGACCGGTGGGACGAACCCGGAGTTGTCATCACCGCCGATCACGACGGCTGGGTTCTCGCCCGCAAATTCCGCGCCGAAACAAAGCAAGGCGAAGTAGTGATGGTAATAGCCCAGGAAGTCTGACGGAAAGTTGACCGTTGTCAGTTTCCAGTTGTCAGAAACAGAGGATGGACTGCGGTCGGCTAGTCGTTCTCGATCTGTGAATCTGCCAATCTGACAAACGGTAAACTGCCAACTACCTTCGTTCAGCCTCCGATTTGCGACATGCCCCGGCCGATGTTGAAATCGCCTTCGGCGATACCGTGGCCCCAGGGCTTGCGCCAAATCGCGGCCCGGATGCGACTGATCAACTCCGGACGACTTCCACCGTTGCGAACGATGTCGCGCAAATCGACTTCGTCGGACCGCAGCAAACAGAGCCGCAACTTGCCATCGGCGCTGAGTCGCACCCGGTTACAGGTGCTGCAAAACGGCTCAGAGATCGGTGAGATAAACCCGATTGTTCCCTGTGAGCCTGGAATTCGCCAGACACGGGCCGGATCGCCTGGTGGTGAGGCAATGTGCTCAAGTGGACCGAACGTGTGCTCCAGCCGCAATTGCGTCTCTTCGGAGGTAACCAGACTCTCGTCGTAGACCGGACCAACACCTTCCATCGGCATGATTTCGAGGAAGCGCATCTGCCATGGTCGATCGAGGGTCATCTTCGCCAGATCGACCACGTCGTGCTCGTTCTGACCGCGAATGACGACGGTGTTGATCTTTATCGGTGTCATGCCGGCTCGCTCAGCCGCCTGGATGCCATCCCAGACCATATCGAATCGACCGCCCCGAGTCATGATCTTGAACCGCTCGGGGTTCAACGTGTCGAGCGAGACATTGATCCGGTTCATTCCCGCCGCGGCAAGATCCTCGGCCATTCGACCCAGCAACAGGGCGTTGGTCGTCATGGTGATCTCTTCGACATTCGGGAATTGCTTGATTGCGCGGACGATCTCGACCAAATGCGGGCGAATGGTCGGCTCGCCACCGGTCAACCGGAACTTGGTGAAGCCAATTTCCGAAAACGCGCCAATGCAGTCGATCAGTTCCTCGTCGGTCAGCATTTCGTCGCGGGGCTGGAATTTCATTCCGACGGCGGGCATGCAATACAGGCACCGAAAGTTGCACCGGTCAGTAAGCGAGATGCGCAGATAAGTCATCTCACGGCCGTAGGCGTCCTTGGCGGAGGTCTGACCTGGCTTGAACAGTGTGATCGGTTTGGTTTCTGTCGCAGCGACCATGCAGGACCCCCAACTACTGTATAGCCAATAGTTGACTATATGGACCTAGAGTAGCATTGTCGGTCGAATCGGCACAAGAGCCACCATCGAGGAGCACCACAATCCCCGTGAACAATCCTGATCAATTGCCACTCGGCGCACTCTCAAACACATCCATCCGCGCCCTGATCGACGCAGAAAAACCGCTCCTGCGTGCGTTCCAGGATCTCGACACCCAATTGCAGCCGAACGGCTTTGACCTGACCCTGGAATCGCTCTCCGTGCACCAGGGCGCAGGCGTAGTCGGTCAATCCAATGCCGATCGGGTCCTGCCGGATCTGATCCCGCTCGAGTTTGATGCCGAGGGTTGGATCGATCTCCAGCCGGGCATCTACCACATCACATTCAACGAGATCGTCGCCTTGCCACTCAACCTGATGGCGCTCGGTCGTCCACGATCTACCCTCTGCCGGATTGGCGCGACGATCCACACAGCGGTCTGGGACGCCGGGTACGAGGGGCGTTCGTCCTCAATGCTATCTGTCATGAACCCGCACGGGATTCAGCTGCAGAAGGACGCTCGCGTTATGCAGTTGGTCTTCTTCGGGGTGAGTAACCCGCCGGAGAGCGGATATTCAGGAATCTACCAGGGCGAAAATATCGCTCGCTAGTTGCCGCCGCGCCGAGAGAATGTCGGCCGTTTCGGCGGTACACCCGGTACGGCAATCTGCTGGCGACTGACGGTCTTTTCCTTCGAGTGGTCGCAGCCTGGCACCGGGCAGAAGTAGATCAGCGAGTAGCTCTGGGCGGACGTGTCGGCAAATCGGGCTGGTCGACCCATCTTGCCGCGCAGTTGCATATCGACATGGTGGTCCGGACAAATCGGAATTGCTGGCGCCTCAACATTTCGTCGGAAAACCGTGTCGAGAATCCGTGCAACCACTTTGCGCTCCAATGTCTGATACAACGTATCCAAAATCCCGCGATCTACGTTTAGTATAAGTACTTGAAGAGAACTGGCGCAGGGTCGATCGTTTGAGGCTCATTAGAGGTCCCGCCGCATGGTAGATGACGTCGTGAAAATGCTCGTTGACCGGTACGGGGACACCTGGACCAGCGACGAGGAAGCAAATCTCCGGTTTTCCCTGGAGGCCGAGCATGTGCTTGGCAATCTCGATGGTGTGCATCTCATCGGAGATGCCGATGTCGAGGATGGCCAGATCACGCTCAATGTCTGGGTTGATGAACCGATTTACGATTTGCTCGGTGCCGATCAGCTCGCATACGACATCTTCGGCCGTCTCAGTGAGGAAATCTTTTTTGCAGAGCGCCGATTCGATGAAAAAGGCATTCGCTATCCGTTCGTGACCGGTTCGCTCCGGCACGGGCACGTTGGTCAGTTGCTGTTGCAGGGCCCGCACGCGATAGAGTTCGCCGATCGTCACCAACTGCGCATTCGAGGGGATGTTCGGTACCACGCGTAAGGGAGCCAACAGTGCACAACGTCACGCTTGAAGGTATCGACACAGTTGTTACCGCCGAAGATGGTCGCAGGCTTGTCCTCGCGATTGAGGATTGCGGCATCGACATTCTCCACCGCTGCGGAGGCAACGCCCGTTGCGCGACCTGCCGGGTGGAGGTTCTTGCCGGCACACCGAGCCCAATCACACCAGCCGAAGAGTTGCGGCTTGCCCGGCTTACCGACCGTGAGGACTCGACCCGGCTTTCCTGCCAGGTTCAGGTCAGAGAGGATCTGACCGTTCGTGTCTTGCGGCGTCTTTCGATGAATCCCGAACTGGGTGATTCGGGACCACGGCCGATCGAATGGCCGGCCGATCACGCCTTGCCTCCGGAAGATTGAACCTCAGTACCGCATTTGTGCTGGATAGAGCGTGACCCCGGCGGGTACACTGTTAATTGGTCGTGCTAGACGGGGAACTAGCGGTGCCCTGAACCCGCAATCCGCTACAGCAGGGTTGAATTCCTCTTCGAGGTTCGTCGGTTCAGGACTGCGGTCCATGCGCGATGTTGATGGTGGGTCCTGTGCGGCGGAACCCTGTGAAGTAGGTCAGGACCGGAAGGTAGCAGCCTTAAGCAGTCAGTTCTCGGGTGAACGAGGTTGCCGACCCGGAGTATGCGGTGGATGCGGCAAGCTGGGCTTCTGTATCGACAAGGGGTGCACGACCTACCCCCTCGCTAACAAAGAACGGCGGAGTGGCAGTGCCACTCCGCCGTTCTTCGTTGATCCGCGTTACTTGCGCTTCTTCTTGACCGGCCTGGGGCTGGTCGCCAGCGCGGCGCTGGCCGTGCGCCGGTTTCCGGCGGTCGAAAGCGGTCGGAGATACTCCTCGCGCTGCTTTCGGGCATTCCAGGCAACCATGTCGGCCGCGTACTTGCGCTTGAAGTCAATCATGATCAGCACTGTGATCACGCCAACCGCCAGCACCGTCACCCACATCCAGAACCGCATCGCAAAGGTGAACGGATTGATCTGCAGTGCCCGGATCAGGAAAAAGAAAATGCCGGCTCCGAAGGCAACCAGCGCCCATCCAGCCCAGTGCCGGACGATCCGAAACGCGACCGGATTCGGGAAAAGCTGCTTGCCCTGGTTGTTGTAGATCAGGAGCGAGACCACGAACCCGGCAACAAACACGATCAGATAAAGGATCGCCAGCGGGCCAAATACTTCATTCGGTCCAGGTACCGTCGATAGGTAGTCCCAGGATATCGGATTATCCAAAACGTGCTCCGTCAGTTAAGTCGAACCTGCGACGGGAAGAATAACAGCCCGAAAACAGGTCAGACCTGATTGAAGACCAGCGTGCGCTTGACGTCTTCGATGGCCTTGGTGACCTTGATGTCGCGCGGGCAGGCCTCCGTGCAGTTGAAGACGGTGCGGCAGCGCCAGACGCCGGAATGCTTGTTGAGGATCCGCAGGCGCTGAGCGGCGCCCTGTCCCGGCTGTCGAAGATGAAGCGGTGCGGCGTTGACGATCGCCGCCGGACCGACGAAGTTCTCGTTGGTCCAGGTGATCGGGCAGGAGGTCGTGCAGGCGGCGCAGAGGATGCACTTGGTGGTGTCTTCGAACGTCGCGATCGCTCCTGGCTCTGCGATCGCGTCTCGCGCCGACCGGAGCATCGTCTGCGATCAGGTACGGCTTGATCGACTTGTACGCGTCGAAGAAGCGGTCCATGTCGACGACCAGGTCCTTGATGACCTTGAAGCCGATCAGCGGCTCGATCGTGATCTTGCTTGCCGAACTCCTTCATCAGCGATCTTGCAGGCCAGGTGGTTGCGGCCGTTGATCCGCATCGCGTCGGATCCGCAGACGCCGTGGGCGCAGGAGCGGCGGTAGGTCAGGGTGCCGTCCTGATTCCACTTGATCTGGTTCAGCGCATCGAGCACGCGGTCGGTGGCTTCGAGCTCGACCTGAGTACTCCTTGAAGTAGGGCTTGACATCCTGATCCGGGTCGTACCGCTTGATGCGAAACGTGAACTCCACGACGTGTCCTCCGTCTCCAGGCCGCCGGCGCACTCGATGCGCCGCGCTAGTACTTGCGCTCTTTCGGCTCGAACTCGGTGATGGTGACCGGCTTCTTGGTCAGCTGCCAGTCCACCGGAGGTCTTGCGCGACCATCGTGTGGGCCAGCCAGTTGGCGTCGTCGCGCGCCTGGAAATCGTCGCGGTAGTGCGCGCCGCGGCTCTCCTCGCGGGCCAGCGCACCGACCACGATCGTCTCGGCGCAATCGAGCATGTAGCCGAGCTCCAGCGCTTCGGTCAGGTCGGTGTTGAAGATCGCGCCGTTGTCGTCGATCGAGGCATGGTTGTAGGCGTCGCGCAGTTCGGCAAGCGTGTTCTGGCGCTCGGTCATGCCGTGCCGCGTTGCGGACGACGGACACCTTGTCCATCATCACGACCTGCATCTCTTCGCGGATGTCGGCGATGCGTTCGCCCTTTGGCCCGACTGACAATGTCGGCGACTTCGGCCCGCGCAGCGAATTCGGGATCGGCTGGCAGCGGTGCGGAAATCCGCCGTCTTCGAAGTACTCGAGCATGTGCTTGCCGGCGCGGCGACCGAAGACGACCAGGTCGACCAGCGAGTTGGTGCCCAGCCGGTTTGCGCCGTGGACGGAGACGCAGGCCGATTCACCGGCCGAGTAGAGACCCGGGATCACGGTCGCCAGTGCATCGCGCATGACCTGACCGTCGAGGTCGGTCGGCATACCGCCCATCGCGTAGTGCGCGGTCGGCTGGATCGGCACTGGCTTCGGTCTTCGGCTCGACGCCGAGGTAGGTGCGGGCGAAGTCGGTGACGTCCGGCAGCTTGGCGTCGATCACTTCCGGCGGCAGGTGGGTAGAGTCGAGGTGGACATAATCCTTGCCGTCGATGCCGCGCCCTTCCTTGACCTCCTGATAGATGAAGCGGGAGACCATGTCGCGCGGCGCGAGATCCTTCAGGGTCGGGGCGTAGCGGGCGGCAGAACGCCTCGCCCTCGCAGTTGCGCAGGATGCCGCCCTCGCCGCGGGCCGCCTCGGAGAGCAGGATGCCGAGCTTGTAGAGGCCGGTCGGATGGAACTGATAGAACTCCATGTCCATCAGCGGCACGCCGCGGCGATAGGGGATGGCGAAACGCCGTCGCCGGTGCCCGCCATGCGCGTTGGACGTGATCTTGAAGACGCGGCCGAAACCACCGGTGGCGATCAGCACCGCCTTGGCGTGAATGTAGTGAATCTCGCCGGTCTTCAGTTCTCATGGTCACGACGCCGCAGCACTGCCCGTCGTCTGTGAACAGCAGGTCCAGCACGTGGTGCTCGTCGAAGAAGTTGACCTGGTGCTTGATGCCCTGCTGATAGAGCGTCTGGATGATCATGTGACCGGTGCGGTCGGCGGCGTAACAGGCTCGTCGGACCGGACCTTCGCCGAAGTTCCGGGTGTGGCCGCCGAAGCGGCGCTGGTCGATCTTGCCGTCGGGCGTGCGGTTGAACGGCAGCCCCATGTGCTCGAGTTCGAGCACGGCGTCGATCGCCTCGCGGGCCAGCACTTCGGCGGCGTCCTGATCGACCAGGTAGTCGCCACCCTTGACGGTGTCGAACATGTGCCATTCCCAGTGGTCTTCCTCGGTATTGCCGAGCGCCGCGCTGATGCCGCCCTGGGCCGCGCCGGTGTGGGAACGTGGCGGATAGAGCTTGCGAGACGACGGCGACGTTGGCTTTGCCGGCCATCTGGATCGCCGCCATCAGTCCTGCGCCACCAGCGCCGACGATGACCGCGTCGAAACGGTGATACGCCATTGTCAGGACTCCTTGAGCGGTCTTGCCGGGCTCATGTACTGCGCACCGCCAACAATGCGGAGTGCGCACTCGGTAACGTATCCACCTGACCAGAAATCGTCAAGCAATGCCGGGAAGGGATAGGGCACCTCGGGTATACTCAATGACGTCGTGTCAACGATCTCAACCCCATCGAAACGCGCGTGAATCAGACATGCGCCGCTGAACGGACCAGGCATGCCCAGCACGCAATCGGAATCGCCAATCTGGCAAGACTCGCTGCTCGTCGGTCGGGCGATGACCATTGGCACACGACATGCCGATCGCGCCCTGAACATCGCCAGCGAGATCGCCAGCATCGCAGCACCAACTGGTGAGGAAGGCAATCGAGCCAAAGCCGTTGCCGAGCTCTTTAGTTCGCAGGGCGCTCCAAACGTTTCCATAGACCCCATCCACGACGTGATCGCTCGCCATCCTGGTAAAGACTCTACGCAATCCGTATTGCTCGCGGCTCACATCGATACGGTATTCCATCGCGATACGCCGCTCTCAATCCGCCGCGATGCTGAAAAGGGCTATGGGCCTGGCCTCGGTGATAACTCCCTAGGAGTGGCAGCTGTCGTCCTGATCCCCCAGATGATCGAGGAGCTCGGCCTGCAGCCACCGACCGATTTGCTGCTCACCGGCAATGTCGGTGAAGAAGGACTTGGCAATCTCCGAGGCATCACCCGGGTGCTGGACGATTACTCGGAGATCGGTGCAGTTATTGCCGTAGAGGGCCAGAACCTCGGTCGCATCACCCACATCGCCGTCGGCAGTGTCCGCCTTCGCGTGACTGTCACCGGCCCGGGCGGCCATAGCTGGGGCGATTTCGGCAATCCAAGTGCAATCCACGCTGCAGCCCGACTGATCGAAGCGCTGGATCGGATTCCGCTGACCCAGTCCCCAAAGACCACGCTCAATGTCGGGATGATTTCGGGTGGAATCTCGATCAACAGCATTGCCCCGACAACAACGTTTGACGTCGACCTGCGCTCGACTGATCCGGTCGCGCTGAAGCGAATAGTTGATCGAGCCTACGCGGCACTTTCACCACGAGACGACCGGATCAGTGTTGAGATTGAGGTCCTGGGGCGTCGGCCTGCCGGTCAGGTACCGGTGAATAGCCGAATAGTGACGTCGGCCGCGGAGATCCTGCGCTCGCTGAATTGCTCCCCGGCAGCGGACGCTTCATCGACCGATGCCAACGCGGCAATTGCGAGAGGTATCCCGGCGATCTGCATCGGGATGACGTCTGGCGGCAACGCACATCGCATGGATGAGTTCATAGACTTGCCGCCAATCGCAACCGGATTGGCACAACTGTTGTTGCTGACGCTTTCGGTCTCCGCCGATCTGGCCCAGGGACGCCTTGGCCAGTAACCATGTCAGCTAATCAACTGCACAAAACCTGGCCCGTGGGAATCTGGGCAGTCATTGGGTCTGGCAAGGGAAGCGCCCTTGAAATCATCGTCTACGACCAGGCCAATGAACTCGAACGCTATGCCGGGCAGGTTCCTGAAATCTGGCAATCGCTGGCAAAACTCAAAAAGTACGGGGCCGAATTCATTGCGGTCCAAAGTCTCGCCGTCGTGGCCAGGTCACTTCCTGCTGACGCCGTGTTCGAGATTTCATCGTTTGTCGCGCTCGACGATTGGTCGTCGCTGGTCGGAATTCGGCCGCGTTCCTGCGGGTCCAGCGTGGACGACGCTGTTGATCGCTTGACGGACATTCTCGACCGCCTTGCCGCCCTCGATCCATCGGTGTTGGACCGATCCGATCAGTATCTGGGCTGGCGACGAAGCGGCGACCAACTCTTGATCAGATCGGCAACGGCCCACAGTCGCGCACGACACGGCAACGGCTCCAACATCCCACCGGAACTCGCCTTCCTGCAACCCAGGGATCGCCCGGAACGCCTGCGCAAGGTCAAGGATGCCAAAGGGGTCGATCCCGAAACCATCTCCGATGCGTTTGATCCATCCGGCGCAATTGCCGCCCGCTACGCCGCTTGGGAACCACGACCCCAGCAACGGGAAATGGCCACGGAAGTTGCCCGACGACTGCGGGACGGCGGCGAGCTGATCGCGGAAGCTGGGACCGGAACCGGAAAGTCGCTGGCCTACCTCGTTCCCGCGCTTGCCCACGCAATGCAGACCGGCGAACAGGTCATCATCGCGACAAATACCCGCGTGCTCCAGGACCAGCTGGCCCAGAAAGACGCTCCGGTTGCCGTCGCAGCGGCCAATGCAAATCAGCCGGATCAACTGCCAATCGTGCAGGTGCTCAAGGGTCGCTCGAACTATTTGTGTCTGCGCAGATGGTTTGCCGACATCCAGCAGCAACCGTTGGCCGCGGTAGACGACGAAGCCGAGTTCCGCGCACGCACCAATATCTGGCTGACCCTGACCGAAACGGGGGAGCAATCCGAGTTGCCGCTGGATCGGTCCGGCGCGCAACTGTTCAACAAGATTTCCGCCGATGGTGAAGCCTGCGACGCCAGCAGATGCCAGTTCCAGCAGCGTAATCAGTGCTTCCTCTATCGTGCCCGACGGTCCGCCGAAAGTGCACACGTCGTCATAACCAATCACGCGCTCTTGCTGACCGATGTGGTCAAGGAGGGTGAGGCGCTGCCGGACGCTCGCCACCTGATCATCGACGAAGCGCATCACCTTGAGGATCAAGCCACCAACAGCTTCCAGGTCGCCAACTCGAGTCGACTGCTGACCGCTGCTCTGAACCAGCTTTCCGGTGAACAGCGCCGCAATCAACCCGGTCTGCTGATCGAGCTCGATTCAGTCCTCAACAATCGCAAGTCCCTGAAACCGGATCCTGATGCGCTGGGAAACATGAGGGTTGCCATTCAGGAAGTCGGGACCAATCTGGAGACAGTCCGCAACACAGCGACTCTGCTGTTTGGAGAATTGGCCGATGTCGTCGACCAGAGCGGCGAACGATCCCGTGACTATTCGGCCCGCGTCCGCGTAACCACCGCAGTTCGGCATGGTCCCGGCTGGCAAAGCGTCGAACGGCGCTGGGACACGCTCAATCTCGCCTTTGCCAATCTCATCTCCAGGCTGGCCACCCTGCAATCGGAGTTTCCGGATTTCGTCGCCATCTCTGCAACATCAGACGCTCCATGATGAAGAGCTGATCATGCGGACTGATGACATCACAAACCGCCTCGGAGTAGTCCGATACGAGCTGACCCGCATGGCGCTCGAGATGAACGACGCCATCCACAACCCCAAACCGGAGCAGGTGTACTGGCTGGAATGTCGACCTGGTGACCGGCGTGACGCGGTCCTGTATTCCGCCCCGCTCGAACTCGGCGAATACCTGAAGCGGCATCTCTACTCGCGTCTCGACTCACTTGTCCTGACCAGTGCAACGATGACCACCGGGGGCAATGCCCGCTTCATTCGCCGCCGACTAGGGCTTGATGATGCTGACGAACTCCGCGTTACCTCTCCGTTTGACTACGAAACCAATGCCATGATCGTGGTCCCGAGTGATTTGCCGGAACCCAACCAGCCAGGCTTCGACGTCGCCACCCACAACTCGATACTCGCAACGGCGCTTGCTGCACACGGTCGCACGCTGGTCCTCTTCACATCCATTTACGCGATGAACCAGGCCCGGTTGGCGCTTTCTGATCGGTTCGCCGCCGCAGGATTGCAACTCGTCACGCAGCATGAGGATGGCTCGGCCGAGCAACTGGCCGAGCGCCTGCGTACGTTTGATCGAACGGTCGTCTTCGGCGCTGGCGCATTCTGGGAGGGTGTCGACGTCCCCGGCCCGGCTCTGAGCGCACTGATCATTGCCAAGTTGCCGTTTCCGGTCCCGACCGATCCGGTCTACGCCGCGCGATCAGAAACCTTCGAGAACGGCTGGAACGACTACACCATGCCGCAGACCATCCTCAAGGTTCGGCAGGGTTTCGGTCGCCTTATCCGCACGCAAACCGATCGCGGTGTCTGCGTGATCCTCGACCGCCGACTGATCTCCAAGCGCTACGGCGCGCAAATCCTGGAATCGCTTCCCCCGGCTCGACGCGAATACTGCACAATCTCGCAAATAGGTCCGACGGTCGATCAGTTCCTCAATCAGCAGGGATAAGCATGTCCGAACGCAATGTAGATCGAAATCTCGCCCTCGAACTTGCCCGGGTTACCGAAGCAGCCGCGCTCATGGCGGCCCGTTGGATGGGCCGTGGCGACAAGATCGCCGCTGACCAGGCCGCGGTCGATGCCATGCGCTCGGTCCTGAACTCGCTCGAGATGGATGGAATTGTGGTGATCGGTGAGGGAGCCAAGGATGAGGCTCCCATGCTGTTCATTGGCGAGGAAGTCGGAACCGGCTCTGCACCACACGTCGACATCGCCGTGGACCCAATTGACGGCACGCGATTGCTCTCCCTCGGAATGCCCAACGCCATCGCCGTGGTGGCGGTTGCCGAACGGGGAACAATGCTCTCGTCGCCGGACATCAGCTACATGAACAAGATTGCCGTCGGTATTGAGGCGGCCGGCAAGATCGACATCAACGCTCCGGTCGCAACCAACCTTGCCGCGATTGCAGCGGCCAAAGGGGTATCGATTGGCGACCTGACGATTGTTGTACTTGATCGCCCACGGCACGACACGCTGATCTCAGAGATACGCTCGGCCGGAGCCCGTATCAAGATCATTCCCGATGGGGATGTGGCTGGCGCAGTGATGGCAGTCACCCCAGGCACCGGAATCGACGCACTCTTCGGCATAGGCGGGGCACCGGAAGCCGTGGTCGCAGCCTGTGCGATCAAGTGCGTCGGTGGCGAAATGCAGTGCATCCGGTATCCCCGAAACGAAGCTGAGCGAAAGATCGCCCAGGAGCAGGAAATTTCGCTTACCGAAGTGCTCCATACGTCGGATCTGGTATCCAGCGACAATGTCTTCTTTGCTGCGACCGGAATCACCGATGGCGAACTGGTCAAAGGTGTCCAGTTCTTCAACGACGGCGCCACTACCTCATCGCTCGTAATGCGCTCACGAACCGGCACGATCCGCCGGATCGACGCAACCCACCGGCTGGACAAGCTTCGCCTGCTGAGCGGATTGCAGTTTGACTAGTGGAGGAATTGGCAGGTAACCAGAACTCAGGTACTGCCTCACAAATATTGACACTTGTTCGCACGCGGCTGTATTATTGGGTACAGCCACACGGCGACTCAAACCCCTTGCCATACAGGCATTCGTTTTCCGATCTAATGTGATCGCGCCAAATACCAGTTACTGCTCTTGTGTGGATAGCTGCGCGCGATTCTGATTCAAGGAACTGCCACCGACGCGTGCCAGTAGCCAGATTAGCCTGAGACTTCAGGTGTGCAAATCCCCAAACTAACCAGGAAACCGGTTTACCCACATATGCATCAAAACGTCACGAAAAACTTGTTCGACATCCTGAGGAGGAACTCCATTGTCTGACCACGATGACCTGATTGCGACGCCAGCCGACGGTGGCCCGGCCGAGAACCAGGAACCCAGGAAAAGACAAACGCGCGCCCGTAAGCCAGCCCCGGAAGTAACACAGGAGTCCGCTCCAGTTGTTGCCGAGGTTCAGGCGACTACGGCCGTGATGGAACCTCCCGCAGCGGACATGACCGATACCTCAGCCGACCGCGGCGACAGCCGGGATCGCGAGTTCAGCCGCAATCGAAACAATCGCAGCAACGGCGGCCGCAACGATCGCAATAACAGTGGTCGGCGGGATCGTAATGATCGCAGCGGCGGCGGTGGCGGCGGAATCGAACGCGGAAATCGCGGCGAACGTGGTGAGCGCCCGGATTACGGACCACGCGAAGTCCGCTCGCACGAACACGAGCCACTCGAAACCCCGGCAGCCGGATTCAATCCGGACATCCCCCGGTTCACGGTTACCGAACTCGGCCTGATGGAGCCGGAGGCGATGATCGAACTCGCCCGGACCTTCGAGATTCAGGGCTTCAGTCGAATGAAGCGCACCGACCTGATCAGCAAGCTTGCTGCAGTCCCGGACCGAGATGGAAGGCAACATCTTCGGCGATGGCGTGCTCGAAATCATCGACGACGGCTTTGGCTTCCTGCGCGGACAGCGCTTGCTGCCGGGCCCGGACGACATCTACGTCTCGCAGTCGCAGATTCGCCGATTCGGACTTGCGCACCGGTGATCGCGTCTCCGGCCAGGTCCGTCCGCCGAAGGACAACGAGAAGTTCTTCAGCCTGCTGCGCGTCGAGGCGGTCAACGGTGTCGATCCGGAAACCGCGCGCCGCCGCCCGAGCTTCGACACCCTGACGCCGATCTTCCCGCTCGAACTGATCAACCTCGAGACCGACGCCCAACATCCTCTCGACCCGCTTGCTGAATCTCGTTGCGCCGATTGGCCGCGGTCAGCGCGGACTTGATCGTTTCGCCGCCGAAGGCCGGCAAGACGCTGCTGCTCAAGGCGATTGCCAACGGCATCACCACCAACTGACCCGGACATGCACCTGATGGTCTGCCTGATCGGCGAGCGACCGGAAGAAGTGACCGATATGCGGCGGTCGGTCGAAGGCGAGGTCATCTCGTCGACATTCGATGAGCCGGTCGAGGACCACACCAAGGTCGCCGAGATGGCGCTCGAGCGAGCCAAGCGACTGGTCGAAGCCGGTCGGGATGTCACGATCCTGCTCGACTCGATCACCCGACTCGCCCGCGCCTACAACCTGGCCGTGCCGCCGAGTGGACGAACGCTCTCCGGTGGTATCGACCCGGTTGCCCTCTACCCGCCCAAGCGATTCTTCGGCGCCGCCCGAAACATCGAAGGTGGCGGCAGTCCTGACGATCGTCGCGACCTGTCTGGTCGATACCGGCAGCCGCATGGACGACGTGATCTACGAAGAGTTCAAGGGTACCGGCAACATGGAACTGCACCTCGACCGCAAGCTGGCCGAGCGCCGCATCTACCCGGCGATCGACATCCAGCGCTCCGGCACCCGTCGCGAGGAGCTGCTGCTCGACGACGCACACCCTGCGCCAGGTCTGGACGATGCGTCGCATGGTCTCGATGCTTGGCGGAACCGAAGGCACCGAGCTGCTGCTTGGGACGCCTCTCCAAGACCGCCAGCAACGCATGAATTCCTGCTGACGCTCAACAAGGACGTCTAGCAGAAACACGGCTAACGAAGATAAATCCAGCCGCAAAGCCTCAAAGCTGGCGGCTGGTTTCATTTCTGGCGGATGGGGTATCACCACCAGCTTTTGATTGAGTTCAGGGGATCCGAATTGTTGTTGCAGCAGACCACGACCAATGAAGAGTTGACCGGCATCGCTGGATACGCGGTAGACATCATGGAAAAACTCGGTGCTCCCGGCGCCGGACTCCTGATTGCCCTCGAGAACCTTTTCCCCCCTTTGCCAAGTGAAATCGTTCTTCCGCTTGCCGGTTTTACCGCCAGTCAGGGCAGTTTCTCTGTCTATTCGGCACTCTTCTGGACGACGCTCGGATCGGTAGTGGGAGCGATTATCCTCTACTGGATTGGCGTCTGGTTCGGACTCGCGCGAATACGCAAGATTGTCGATTGGCTGCCGTTGATCGAGCCGTCCGATGTCGACAAGACCGTTGCCTGGTTCACAAAGCACGGCTACAAGGCAGTCTTCTTCGGACGCATGATGCCGATTTTCCGCAGCCTGATTTCGATTCCGGCCGGCGTAAACCGGATGCCCTTCTTCGAGTTCCTGGGCCTGACGCTGGTTGGTAGTCTGATCTGGAACACAGTCTTCGTGATGGCTGGCTACTGGCTAGGCGAGCGTTGGCACAAGGTCGAGCCATATGCCGACACCTTTCAGAAGATCGTCATTGCTGGCGTTGTGGTGTTCGGGATCTGGTTCATCTGGTTCAAGATGCGCTCACGTCGAACCAGCGACGGTGAAATCACCACCTGACCTCTGCAATCAGAGCGGTACGTGCTGCCTGATCCCGAACTCGTGTGCGGTCATACCGTCCGTCTGGAACACATAGGTCTTGCCTTCGGCTGTTGATGCGCCACCATGACGACCCTGCGCGTCGATGGCCACGATGTTCATCTCACTCGCATATGGATCGTCCAACGCCTTGAGGTCGTCCATCGCGATCTTCAACGCATCCTCGAGTGAATTGCCGAACCGCATGAACGTGACCACACTGTGCGCGGTCAGACATCGCTGAGCCATTTCGCCCCGCCCGGTGCAGGCAGCTGCTCCAAATCGATTGTCAGCGTAGTTTCCGGCGCCAATGATCGGCGAGTCGCCCAATCGGCCCGGGTACTTCCACGCCCAGCCAGACGTGCTGACGCCGCAGGCAATATTGCCCGCCGAGTCCCGCGCAATCACATTGACCGTGCCATGCGGTGGCTCCGGAAACTGAGGGTCGCTCGTCGTTTCCTTCACCAACTCGGACATCCGCTGGTAATACTTCGATCGCGACAACTCCGGGTCGGCTCGTTGGAGCCAGATCTCCTTCGACTCCGGTGTCAAAAGTTCCACACGGGCAATGCCCTGCTCTTCGGCAAACCGCTCTGCGCCGCTATCGACTATCAGAACATGCGGAAGCTCATCCATCACTCGCCGTGCCAGATCTATTGCGTCCTGATGGTTCTTCAGTGCACCGACTGACCCGGCTCGCAACCCGAGTCCGTCCATCAGACTGGCATCGAGTTCAACATCGCCAAGGAGATTCGGCAGGCCGGAGTATCCCACGCTGTGATCGTCCGGATTGGCTTCCACCTCCCGGATGGTGGCGACCACAGCATCGAGAGCCGATCCACCGCCCTTCAGAACGTGCACACCCTGCTCAAACCCAACGTCAGCGTTGGAACTACCCGTCAGAACCCAGCTCATTCGTTTGTCATCCTGTGAACATGCGAGCCACTTCGTCGGTGGCAAATTCCGGCAGTTCGCCGTCGATCATTCCGGTCCGCATCCGGAAACCACTCGCTTCTGGAGTCAATTTGCCGATCCAGCTGAATGGGATTCCGGCCGACTGCAAGGCAGTCTCTGCTGCATCCATCCGGTCTTTCGGTACGGCTGCGAGAAGACTTCCGGATGCCAGCAAACCGAGCGGGTCAATTGCCAGCGCTGAGCAAAGCGCAGTCGTTCGCGGATCAACCGGAATCGCATCTCGACTGATCACGACTCCGCAGCCAGCGGCAATCGCGATCTCCCGCACCGCCGAGGCGATCCCTCCCTCGGTCGGATCATGTAACGCAGTGACAGCCGCGGCGGCACTCAGAGCTGCAGCCTCGGCGACAACCGAAATCCCCGGCTCGTCCAGCATCGATTGGGTAGACTGAATCGACGCATTCTCCCAACCCGCCTCAGCAAGCTGATCAGCAAACGCACCAGCCAGGAGGGCGGTTCCTTCAATGCCAACTGTCTTCGTCACCAGCAGCCGGTCGCCAGGTTGAGCGAGGGTCGGGTCGATCAGTCCCGTTGCCGTGGTTTCGCCAATCATTGTGCCAATCAGCAACGGTCGATCAAGTCCCGCTGTGATCTCCGTGTGACCGCCAACAACCGAAACACCAATCGCCGCCGCCTCGCGCATCAGGTCAGCGAACAAGCGGGAAACAGACTCCTCGGTTGTCGCTCCGGCTGGCAGCAACGCTGTCACGAGCAACCAGCGCGGAACCGCACCCTGGCAGGCGATGTCGTTCGCATTGACATGCAACAAATGCAATGCCGGTCGATCGGTCGGAAACGTGATCGGATCAGACTTGACGACCAGTACCGAGTCGCCAAAGGAAATCGCCGCCGAATCTCGACCAATACCAGGACCGATCAGGACACGTTCGTCGGTAACAGGGTAGGCCTGTAACAGGCGATGCAGGAGGTCTGCGGGCAATTTACCTGGCTGCAGCGTAGTCACGATCGGTCACTCGTCTCGCTTAAAGAGAACCGGAGGGACCGGTGTCCGTGTCGAGTTGGGTAATCCGCAGTTCGGCCTGATCGAGAAGCAGCTGACATCTATCGGCCAAAACCCGACCGACTTCATACGCCCGCACTGAATCGTTCAGGCCAAGTGCCGGCTGCTCCAGAAGCGCGATCACCTCGCTCAAACCGGCCCTGATTACTTCGTAATCATCGGACGCGACGAGTCCATGCAGTCTGTCCAGCGTGATTCCGGTAGTCGAATGCTCTGTCATCTCTGTCCTGCTATGCGATACCGGGCTGAACGTCGGTGACGTTCGCTCGTATTGTGCCATCTCGCACTACCGCGCGAATGGCCTGACCTGGCCCGATAGACGCAATCGAATCGATGACTCGTCCATCGCCATCGGTCACGACCGCAAACCCCCGTCCCAGGAGGGCAACCGGGTTCATCTCATGCAGTCGAGCCATGTTGACGTCGAGCGACGCCCGAGCTTGCTGCATTCGCCCCGCGAAGAGGTAATTCACCCGCTCCCGCACCTGACCGATATCCGCCACCTGCCGGTCAATCACACGCAATCGGGCGTTCGACAATCGGATGCGATCAAGCCTTGCATCACCTCTTGCCTGGATAACGTGATTGCCGAGCGACGAAGCCAGGCGCTGTCGGTCAGTTGACAGCCGCTCACGATGTCGGGTGAGAACGCTGAGCGGACTGGACCGGTCCAGTCGCTGAACGGCCTGATCGATATCGAACCGCTTCATGGTCAACGCATGCAGGACGGTTCTGCTCGCTCGCTCCCGCGCATCGACCAGATCGAAGGCCAGGTCCGCGATGTCTGGAGTCGCCAGTTCGGCCGCGGCAGTTGGAGTCGGCGCTCGCAGATCGGCGACCTCATCCAGAATCGAGAAGTCCGTCTCATGCCCGATGGCGCTGATCACCGGAATCGGACAAGCAAATACCGCGCGAGCGAGTCGTTCGTCATTGAATGCGGCAAGGTCTTCGGCCGAACCACCGCCCCGCGCAAAGATGACCAGATCGGCCCGTCCGTCCTCCAGCACCAGATCCAGTCCCTGCAGCAAACTGTCTACAGCCCCATTGCCTTGAACCTGTGCAGGGGCGATCAACAGTTCCGCCAACGGAAACCGTCGACGAAGCACAGTCTGTATGTCGTGGATCACTGCACCCGAAGGAGAGGTAACGACTGCAATTCGTCGTGGAAATGCCGGGAGCGGTCGTTTCCGATCAACGTCAAACAGACCTTCAGCCTCGAGCAGTGCCCGCAGTCGCGCCAGGGCGAGAGCATGCGCGCCCATTCCGCTCGAATCTGCGTAGTCGACATAAATCTGGCAGTTGCCATCGCGACCGTAGACCGATGCCCGGCCCCCAACCACCAGGTGGGCCCCCTCGGTCACTGCATGCTGAACCCGCATTGCCGATGCACGGAACGCGACTGCCTTCAGCGACGATTCGCCGTCGCCAAGCGTGAAGTAGAGATGCCCCGCCCTGGAGAGGAAGACATTGGAAACATCGCCCTCCACCCACAGATTGCTCAGGAACGCATCACCCTCAACCAGCAACCGCAGGTAATCGGTAACCTGGCTGACCGTAACAACTCTGGGTTCGGAAAGCACTTAGAGTCCGAGGCGAATCAGGGGAGACCCGTACTCAACCGCAGTTGCATTGGGCGCAACGATCTCAATAACGATCCCGCCGCGATCGGTGGTGATCTCGTTCATGATCTTCATGGCTTCGATGATGCCAATCAGTTGCCCCGCTTCCACCCGATCGCCGACTTCAACCAGCGGCGGATCTGCCGGCGAGGTTGCGTGATAGAACGTGCCGACCATCGGGGAGGTCACGGCGTACCCAACTGGCTCTGGCTCGAACTCATCCAGATACGTGCTCTCTGGCTGTCCACTCGTTGGCCTGGACGACGTACCGGAGACTTCGATCACCTTGCCAGCCCGCAGTCGGATCTTCAGGTCGTCGGTCTTGATCTCCAGCGCAGACATTCCCCCGCGCTGGGCCACCGCAACCATCCGCTCGACAAAATCGGCGAGTTCATTGAGATCGGTCGAAGATGCGCGTTCCTGCTCGTGCTCGTCAGACATGCTCGCGCTCCTCTAGTTTGACCGCTCGATGTAATCACCGGTGCGCGTATCGATCCGCAGCTTGTCGCCAACATTGATGAACAGCGGAACCGAAACGACCACACCCGTTTCCATGGTGGCCGGCTTGGTGCCGCCACTTGCCGTATCGCCCTTGAGCCCTGGATCAGTCTCAGCGACCGCAAGCGTGACCGAGATCGGCAATTCGATATCGATCGGATCGCCCTCATAGGTCAGGAGATCGCAGATGTCGTTCTCCTTCAGATACTTCATCGCCTCGGAGACCGTGGATTCATTCAGTGCGAACTGCTCGAAGGTCTCCGTATTCATGAAGTGGAAGTGCTCGCCATCCCCATACAGGAACTGGACATGTTCCCGCTCCAGTCTGGCCGGCTGGAATCGCATTCCTGCCTGAACGGAGTGCTGGGTGATCGAGCCGGTCCGGATATCACGCAGCGTCAGTCGAATCTGGGCAGATCCCCGGCCTTGCTTGTTGTGCGCGGACTCGAGGACTTTGACCAGTCGGCCTTCGTAATCGAGCGTTATTCCCTTGCGCAATCCACCTGAATCAATCACAGCACGATACTCCTTCTACATCCGCGTAGGGTCTCAAGAAAACGACAACTTGGAGGCGGTGGTAATGGTCAGTGGCTCGCCATCGGTGATGATGACGACATCTTCGATCCGAACTCCGCCCCAACCAGGCAAATAAACACCCGGCTCAACAGTAACAACTGAGTTTGCGACCAATGATGTCGCCAGATCGCGCCGGATTGCGGGAGATTCGTGAATCTCCAGGCCGACTCCGTGCCCGACGCTATGCAAAATGTACTCCCCGAAGCCAGATTCCTGCAGCGAGGTGTCCGCCGCAATCGCAACGTCGGCCACAGGTCGACCGGCAGTCATGACCGCCTTGGTATCAACCTGCGCCTTGAGAACTACGTTGTATGTCTTCGCAAACTGCTCGTCCGGTTCGCCGAGCCAGAGCGTTCTGGTCAGATCACCGCAGTACCCGTCTATCCGGGCGCCCATATCGATAATGATTGGTTCGCGTTCCTGAATGACGCGATCGGACGGACGATGATGCGGTCTGGCCGCATTTTCGCCACTGGCCACAATCACATCGAACCCGAGTCCATCGCCACGCTCAATCAAGCGCGATGAAATCCAGCGAGCGGCAACACGTTCGGTAACCCCAGCAGTCAGCCAACCGGCGAATTCCTCGAAAACGGCGTCAGTCAGGAGTGCGGCCGCCCTGAGCGATTCGAGTTCGATCGAATCCTTCACTTGCCGAAGTGGCTCCTTGAAATTGGTGCCGAACTCGAACTGAACCTCCGGCAGGAGTTGCTGAAGCGCCAGTCCATCCGGATACGGGAAGGAGTCGGCCTCGATCAATACCGACTTGGCGCCCAAAGCTGAAAGACGACCCGCCAGGCTCTTCACGAAGCCACCGACAAGCGGCGTGATCAGGTCAACGCCGCTGGATTCCCCGCGCGCCCATTCGACGTGGATAGGGGAGACCAGCAATTCGACTGTACTTGACGTAACGATTGCGATATCGGTTGAGTACGCCGTTCCCGCTGCCGAGGTAAAGCCCGTCGCGTGTCGACGACTTGCCGGACTGGTCAGGACAATCGCATCGGCACTGTGACTGGTCATGAGTGAGCGAACGCGCTCAAGTCGTGTGGCACTCATCATTTGGCCATCACCACGTCAACCACGTACCGAAGGGCCGCCAGGTACCCGAACGAGCCGAAACCCGCAATCTGGCCGACAGCGATGGGCGCTATGAACGAGTGGTGGCGAAACTCCTCTCGGGCGTGAATGTTGCTCAGGTGCACTTCGATCACTGGCCGATCAACTGATGCCAACGCATCGCGCAACGCAACACTCGTGTGCGTCAGTCCGCCGGCATTAATGATGATCGCCACCGACTCGCGACCGCTCGATTGGATGGAATCGATCAGCTCACCCTCGTGGTTTGACTGCACAAATTCGAGTTCAAGGTCAGCCGCTATCTCGCTACCCAGGGCACGAACGGATGCCTCGATATCGGCCAGGGTCGTTGTTCCGTAAATTTCCGGCTGGCGTGTGCCCAGCATGTTCAAATTGGGACCGTTGATGATCAGGACCCGCGCTGCCATTGATTTCACGTCGCTTTCGCTGGAGGCTATCCGACCGGTGCGCCCGAATTCGAGAGAGCCGAAACATACGCGGTAATCGGGTAGGTCCGTTCATCGCCTTCCGGTCGAACTCGCCCCTCAAATACGTAGATCGGTTGCAGATACTGTCGGCCACCCGGTGGTCCGGCCGTTGCGTATGCAATCGAGATCGAACTGAATGTTACCCGCCCTTGCACGTCTGTACCGGGATCGATCCCCGCGTCGGACAGATCAGGGGCCAGATAGGCTTGTCCGCTCGATACCAGCTGCCAGGCTTCCTGTGGCGACATCAACTGATACACGTCAGCCCGAACCACGTTTGCCCAGCGAATCTGCGCATCGATCACCATCCCGTCCGAGGCGATCGTCATCGTGATGCTCGGATACCCGGAGAGAATCGGCACCGGCTCCGCCGGGACGAATCCCACGATCATCCGGTTGGAATCGTCGATTCGCGTAATCACCCGACCTTCACCGATATCCGGCGGAAGCAGTGACGACGTTCGCAGCCAGTCTTTGGCCGTTGCGATTGCCTTGTCATCCGAAGGCAAGTCACCTTCCGCTACCGCCTCGGTCGAGAAATACTGAACCAGGTCGATGGTTACGAAGAGATCCCCATTTCCGGACGCAGTGAATGAACCGTCACCCTGATCATCGACTTCGCCATCGATTCCCAGATTGTCGGCAATCTCCTGGACGCTCTCCAGAGTCGGCTCGTCACGAAGCAGCTCGTAAACCGCCGCCTCCTTCGGGACTCCATCGAGCTCGGCACTCAATGCGTACCGGAGATCGAACGTATACCCCTCCAGGTTCGCGGTCGGAAAATCGGGAGGCGGCAATTCCGATGCCAATTCGCTATCGGATCCACCATCTCCGCCAGAATCGTCCGGAGTAGGGGACTCGGGCACGACCGTTCCATACGTGTGTGCGGGACCGGCAAATTGCGAGAGCACCAGCACCGCCAATACCAGCCAGATTGATCCGATTACTGAAAATCGCTTCACGAGTTATCGAGCTCCCAGGGAAGGACGCTTCACCGATGCTTCAATCGGGTCGACTTCCATCATTCGCCGCAATTCCACGATCTGATCGCGAAGCATTGCCGCTTTCTCAAATTCCAGACTCCGGGCAGCCGTTTTCATCTGGCTCTCCAGGTCCTTCACAATTCGCAGTACCTCGTCCTTCGGCAACTCGGCAATCACGCCAGCCGTCGACGGTCCGTTCGCGTCGTAGGCAACCGATTCTTCAGCCGCCGCCCGAACCCGATCGGTGAGGTCCTTGATCTCCTTGATGATGCCGCGCGGTTCGATACCGTGCTCGACATTGTGCGCGGTCTGAATCGCTCGACGCCGATACGTTTCGTCGATCGCTGCCTTCATCGACCGCGTCATGTTGTCCGCGTACATGATCACCTGACCATCGACGTGACGTGCGGCGCGACCGATTGTCTGGATCAGCGAACCCTCGGATCGGAGATACCCCTCCTTGTCCGCATCGAGGATTGCCACCAACGACACTTCCGGCAGGTCGAGACCCTCCCGCAGCAAGTTGATCCCGACGACCACGTCGTGAATACCCAGCCGGAGATCGCGCAGAATCTCGATTCGCTCGAACGTATCGATCTCGCTGTGCAGGTAGTGCGTGCGGATCCCCATCTCCTTGAGGTAGTCGGCCAGGTCCTCGGCCATTCGCTTGGTCAGCGTCGTGATCAGAACGCGCTCGCCCTTTGCCACCCGGGTATTGATCTCGCCAACCAGATCGTCGATTTGCCCCTTGGTCGGTCGAACCGAAATCGCCGGATCAACCAGGCCGGTCGGACGGATCACCTGCTCAACCACCCGCTGGCTGTGCTCCATTTCGTACGGACCAGGTGTCGCACTGACGTAGATCACTTGCTTGAGCATCGAATCGAATTCATCGAAGCGCAGCGGTCGGTTATCGATCGCCGACGGCAAGCGGAACCCGAAATCGACCAGCGTCTCCTTGCGGGAACGGTCACCAGCATACATTCCGCGCACCTGCGGAATCGAGATGTGCGATTCGTCGATGAAGCAGAGGAAGTCCTCGGCGAAGTAGTCCATCAGCGTCGACGGCTGCTCACCTGGTCGGCGCCGCGAAAGGTGCATCGAGTAGTTCTCGACTCCGGAGCAATACCCGGTCTCCTGCAACATCTCCAGGTCGTACATGGTCCGCTGCTTGAGCCGGGCCGCTTCGAGAATCTTGCCGCGACTCTCCAGTCGCTCCAGCTGCTGGTCCAGTTCATCTCGGATATCGGCAATCGCCTGCCCGAGCTTGTCGGAGTTGGTAACGAAGTGCTTGGCCGGATAGACATCGAGTTCCATCCGCTCGACCAGAATCTCACCAGTCAGCGGATCGACCTCAACGATGCGCTCGACCTCATCGCCGAAGAACTCGACCCGGACTGCGATCTCCTCGTACGCCGGGAAAATCTCCAGCGTGTCGCCGCGTGCCCGGAACGTGCCCCGGACCAGGCTCATGTCGTTGCGGTCGTATTGAATGTCGATCAGATGCCGCATCACCTTGTCGCGCCGCATTGTGGTACCGCGTCGGATCTGAACGACCGTGTTCTGGTACTCGTCCGGTGATCCGAGACCGTAGATGCAGGACACCGATGCAACGATCAGCACGTCTCGCCGGGTTAGCAGCGATCTGGTGGCTGCGTGGCGAAGTTTGTCGATCTCTTCGTTGATGTCCGCAGTCTTCTCGATGTACGTGTCGGACCGGGGGACGTAGGCCTCGGGCTGGTAGTAGTCGTAATAGGAAACGAAGTATTCGACCGCATTGCGCGGGAAGAATTCCTTGAACTCGGAATAGAGCTGCGCAGCGAGCGTCTTGTTGTGCGCCAGCACCAGCGTCGGTCGTTGGACCTCCTGAACAATGTTGGCCATGGTGAACGTCTTGCCGGAACCGGTCACACCCAGGAGCGTCTGGTTCCGATCTCCGGCATTCAGACCGGTCACCAACTCGGCGATAGCCGTGGGTTGATCTCCGGTTGGTTTCATATCAGCGACAAGCTGAAAATCGGGCATCTTGGCTATCCTGACTGGCGCGGAAATCCATCGCCGAATGCGAAAGTATATCGGTGCCCTGTTGCTGAAACCCGTAACTCAGGCCACTGGTTCCGCCTAGAGCAATCGGTAGAGTTCGATCTCGGATCCACCCGGACCCATCATCTCCACGATCCGGCGCAATGAATCACGGTGACCGGCGATGAACAGATTCGCATTCGCCTGGGCGGTTTCGAACCACTGGAGCTCGTCGAAATCCTGACCCACCCGTGTCTGCGATGCGTGAACCGTCGCGACCAGCACTGGCGCAATCACAATCGCGTCGCGCTGATGATCGAAGAACTGATGCGTGCGATCACTTGCGAAGAGCTCGGCCACAGGTAACCCAGTTCCTCTGAATCACCGCTCGCTTGGCCGCATCAACAGTCGCTTCACCGATGTCGATCCTGGCCCCAAACGGTTGCCAGATCGAACCAAATGGTTGCTGCGTCTTGCGCTTGCCAAGTAGCGTCTCGATTCGACCATTTCGCCAGCGAATGACATAGACCTCCACAACATCAGACTTCAGCTGCGGCATCCTGGCAATCTCCCGGCACGAAACGATCAGACACAGCCCATTCTAACCGAACACGTGTACTAGAACGAGTGTTTGCAATCGCCGCGTGGAGAAATACTCGCATGCTAAACGAGGGCGAATTCAGTCCGCATTCACTTGTTTCCTGACAGCGGTGAAGTCTTCCATGCCGGTTCACATAAGTGTTCAACCTCTTTTGCACCTGGCAGAAGGGGAGCCATATCCATCAGCCGCCGCGCTCACACGGTTGGGCTGACACTGCGAGTGCGGACGGAATTAAGGGCGCACCACGTGCCGGATAAACCACAGCGAGCCGTGACCATTCGTCGTCGGTCGATCTGATTTGCTGCAAGTTGGACTCGGACCGAAGTGAGTGTCACCAGATCGATCCCTGCGGATCTCCTCAGTGAATGCATCCCAATTGATGAAATCGCCGAATTTGCCTGACCGCAATCATGGGCTTTGGTCTTCGTGACCGACTGGCTCCAAACGAAGGATCTCGACCGTGGATTCAGAGAGGGGTCGATTCCCGGTTCTGTTGTCTGGCCCGTCCAAAATGCGGTTTGCGTATAACCGTGATTACCCGCAAATGACGCAATCGGGCACGACGGCACGACATAAGCCGGGAAGAACGCGACATAACTACAAGTAGCAACTGAAGCACTCCGTATACTTTCGCAATGACCACCACCATTTCCCCGGAGCAAATCCGAACTACCGTGAAAGCAATTCCGGCAACAGTTTGTCGTGTGCCGGGTTTGATTCCCGTCGCAGCGTTCGTTACCGGGTTCTGCAGCATCGCCACCGAGATCAGCGCGAGCCGCCTGGTCGCTCCGTATTTCGGCAGTTCCACCTTCATCTGGGCCAATCTGATCGGCGTCACCCTGCTGTTCCTGGCGATCGGCTATTGGGTCGGTGGACGTCTCGCCGATCGATATCCGGACGCCCGCATCCTGTACGGCCTGATTGGACTGGCCGGTATCGCATTGACCCTGGTCATCCCGCTGAGTCGACCCGATCCTGCGGACCTCTCTGGATGCCTTTGACGATCGCAATGCCGGTGCGTTTCTCGGTTCACTTTTCGCCACGCTTTTCCTCTTTGCCCCCACATTGCTCGCGCTGGGAATGGTGGCGCCGTTCGCGATCCGCCTCCGCATGAGTTCGATCGAGGACGCCGGCAAGGCAGCGGGCTCGTTGTATGCGCTCTCGACCGCAGGCTCGATTCTGGGCAGCTTCGTTCCGGTCATCATTCTCCTTCCAGAGATAGGTACTCGCGCCACCTTCGCGACCCTCGCGGGAATCATGATCGTTATGTCGATCGTTGGACTTGTGGTTGAGGGACGCAGCCGGAGCGCCGTGCTTGTCTCTCTGCTCTTTCTTGCCGCGTTTTCTGCCATGGTGCTGGGATCTCGCGGAGATTTGAAGCCGCCGTACCGCGGAACGCTCCTCGCCGAGATCGAATCCGACAACAATTACATCCAGGTGCTGCAGGACGGCGACGAAACCATGCTCGCCCTGAACGACGGTCATGCGGTCCACTCGATCTACAACCCCAATCAACTCGAAACCGGCGGCCCGTGGGACTACTTCGCACTCGGACCACTGCTCACCAACGATCCGGCTTCGGTCGCGCCAACGGATGCCCTGATCGTCGGACTGGCCGGGGGAACCACCGCGCGGCAGTTACACGCGGCATATCCCGGCATTCATGTGGATGGAATCGAGATCGACCAGGCCATCGTCGATGTCGGCCGTGAGTACTTCGCACTGACCGATGACGTCGCCACCGTAATCGTCGGAGATGGCAGATATGCACTGCAAACCTCAGATGCCACGTACGATCTGGTCTGCCTCGATGCCTACCGCCAACCGTACGTGCCATTTCATCTGGCTACCGTCGAGTACTTCGAACTCGTCGCGAGTCACCTGAATCCAGGCGGAGTCGTCGCCGTCAATGCCGGTCGAACTGGCACTGATTTCCGGTTGGTTGATTCACTGTCCGCGACACTGGCCGAAGTGTTTCCGACGGTCCTGGTGGTGGACGTAGATCGTTATGACAATAGCATGATCTTCGCCACCATGGACGAGGTTTCCGTCGAGCAGTTCACGCGAGCATCTTGCAGGGTGCCGCTGGAATTCCGCTGGTAAATTCAGTTGCCGATTGGTCGCTGGATCGTGGCAACATACGCGTGGCATCCACCGATGGCACGGTCTTCACTGACGATCTTGCCCCTGTCGAGTGGATCATTGACCAGATCATCATCGATGAAGCCGTTCGGGAGGACCCGTGACCGCACCCTCGTCCGCGACCTTGAGTCCAACCGAACTTGCTACCCATTTCGACCGCTCCTCGAAGCTTCAGGCGATTCCCTGGCTCCGGCATGGCATCACCTCGCGCGTTCCGGGGCTAGGCCTCGCCGACGGCAATATCGGATACACCGCACCCCGCGATGAACAAGATGCCTGGCAGATGCGGCAGCTTTGGATTGGCGCATTGGGGATGTCGCCGGAATCATTGGTCAGGGTTCGTCAGGTCCACGGAAACGCGGTTCACGTCGCCACCGAGGCCGATCTGACCCGCGGCGCGCATCCAAACGCCTCCGAAGCCCCAATCGCCGACGCCGTCATTACCAATCGACCTGGACTCGCACTGGCCACGCTGCATGCCGATTGCCTTGCGATGCTCATCGTCGACCCGGTACATCGCGCGGTCGCAGCAGTTCATGCTGGCTGGCGTTCGACGGTCCTCGACATCGCCGGTGTTACGGTTCGCCGCATGACCGCCGAATACGGTTCGGATCCAGCGAAGTTGATTGCATACGTCGGACCATCAATTGGCGTCGACCGCTACCAGGTCGGCACCGAAGTTGCTGATGCCTGGAACGCGATTGCTCCGGTTGACTCTGATGCGATCAAAACCAGGCCTGACGGTCTCTATTTCGATCTCAAGGGGGCAAATCGGTCGCTTTTGCTCTCGGTCGGATTGCGCGACGAAAACATCGAGGTCTCTCCAGTTTGCACCGCCAGCGATCCCGATCACTGGTTCTCCCATCGGGGGCAGGGACCACTGACAGGTCGCTTCGCCGCCATCATCGCCATCGCTGGAGATCACGAATGAGCACAGTTCAGGCCGAAGCATTGCTGAACCGCATCGCTACCGTCCGTGCCGGGTTGGATCAGGCCGCCGTCGCAGCCGATCGCGATCCGGCCGTCGGTCACAATCGTTGCCGTCTCCAAAACCGTTGGCTGGTTCGAGATGCAGACCGCATACGATGCCGGACTCCGCCATTTCGGCGAGAATCGCGTCCTCGATGCCCGGGACAAGCTCCCGGCTGATCGCCCAACTGACATGACCATGCACCTGATCGGCCAGCTTCAGACCAACAAGGCCAGCCACGCGGTCGATCTCTTCTCGATCATCGAGTCGGTGGACCGTCCATCCCTGGTCACTGAGCTTGAGAAGCAAGCAGTACGACGAGGAATCACGCTCCCGGTCCTGCTGCAGGTAAACGTGGCCGGCGAAGAGCAAAAGGCAGGCTGTGACGTCTCCTCGTCGGCCGATCTCGCCAGGGCAATCGCTGCCTCGAGCGCACTGGATCTTCAGGGGCTGATGACGATCGCTCCGTTGGTCGACGATCCCGAGGACGTTCGGCCGGTCTTTCGGGCCCTTCGCGAGCTGCGCGACGAACTGCAGCACTCAATCGGACTGGCACTCCCGACGCTGTCGATGGGGATGACCAACGACTATCAGATCGCCATTCAGGAAGGCGCGACCCACATCCGCGTCGGTAGAGCCATCTTTGGCTAGGGTGAACCATGACTGATCGACAAATCTGGGCCGATGTCGACGCGTACTTTGACGACGCGCTGCTCCACCAGGACTCCGCACTTCAGGCACGCTCTCGATGCAAGCATTGAAGCAGGCCTGCCACCAATTCACGTAGCGCCGAATCAGGGCAAGTTCATGCATCTCCTCGCAAAGATGCATGGTTCACGTCGAATTCTGGAGCTCGGCACGCTCGGCGGGTACAGCACGATCTGGCTCGCGCGCGCATTACCGGACGATGGCACGCTGCTCTCGTTCGAGATCAATCCCGAGAACGCCGCGATCGCCCAGGCCAACATCGAACGCGCCAATCTGCAGGACAAAGTCGAGATTCGGGTCGGCCGGGCAGCCGACCTGATGGACGGACTCATCGCCGAAGGGGTCGAACCCTTCGACTTTGTCTTCATTGACGCCGACAAACCCGGAAATGCGGATTACCTTGAGCGCGCGCTCAAATTGACCCGACTCGGCAGCGTCATCCTGATCGACAACGTAGTCCGCAACGGCGCCGTCACCGATCAGTCGTCGACGGATGCCAATGTCATCGGCGTCCACAAGGTCACCGAGATGCTCGCCAATGAACCACGGCTGACTGCGACCCACCTTCAAACCGTCGGCGCGAAGAACTACGACGGCTTCATCCTGGCAATCGTCACGTCCTGACCTTGATCAAGGCTCCGGCGTCGCAGCGGTGTCAGGCGCAGTCGGCGTCCCAGTCAGACCGTCCAATTGCTCCAGAATCGATTGCAATTCGGTCTGGGCCTCGCCATACGCGACCCAATCACCCTGGACCAACGCTTCCTGCCCTCGCTCGTAGGCCGCATTCGCCTGATCGACCAGGACCACAATATCGGTCTCGGCTCCGGGATCAATGGTCCCGCCGTCGCCCGGTTCGAGCGGAATTGCGGACTCGTTCAACGCACCGAGAATCGCTTCCCGCAGTGATGTCCCCATGTAGACCGACTGTTCCGTGGCGACAATCACCCGTCCGCAGTTCCGGAATGCTCGAACCGTTGGTCGACCGCAGATACAGCGGCTGGATGTACAGCACCGTTTGCTCGACAGGAATGATCGACAGACTTCCCTGCAGCACTTCGGACCCAGACTGGTTCCAGAGACTGATTTGCTGGGAAATGACCGGATCCTGATCGATCCTCGCCTCAATCTGCTGCGGACCAAAAACGCTGGTTTGACGCGGGAAACGGTAGACCGAGAGTTGCAGACTCCCGTCTGGACCAGCCCGACCAGCCATCCACGCCGTCATGTTGCGACGGGCTGAATTGCCACCAGGGACAAACGGCCGCACCAGCGTGAACTCGGCGGTTGTCTCTCCCGGCAGCGGCAGGCTCAGGTAGTAGGCCGGCATCTCGTCCCGGTCTGACGACTCTTCGAGCAGGTCCTCGGATGCAAGACTTGCCGGAATGTCCCAGCGATCTTCACCGTTGTAATACTGATCCGGGTCGTTGACGTGGATCGCTCCGTAAATCCGCGACTGAACGTCGTACAACGGTTCCGGATACCGAAAATGGGCCGCGACCGCCGGACTGGCATTTGCGATCGGCTCCATCAGCGTCGGGAACATGCGACCGTAGGCGTCGGCAACCGGGTCGATCACCGCTGTCCGGTAAAACGTGGTTTCACCGGATCGCGCATCGATCGTGACCTTGACGCTCGCCCGCATGTAATTGATACCGTCCTGCGGTGTCGACATCGGGAAGTATTCGGACGTTGTGAAGGCATCGACCACCCAGACAAGCCGACCGTCCGCAATCACCAGGTACGGATCGGGATCGAGGGTCAGGAACGGCGCGATCTCGGTGATCCGGTCCTCGATATTGCGATAAAGGAGCAGCGACGAATCCGAGTTGATGTTGCTCGAGATGAAGACGTTGCGGTCCTTCAACGCTATCGCGCTGATCAGCTTGGTCAGGCTGTCGTCCATCTGGATTCCGCCTTCGACCTCTTCGGCCCGAAGTGGATCTGGCTCACCTACATCGGGCAGCGCGCTGAATTCACGCACCTTGGTCCCGATCATCACCCAGTCCAGATCCGCCTCGCCAAAGTAAATCTGCGGATAGGTGATCCCGAATGTGCCGTCGGTGGCCGGAGGAATCTGACTAACCTGCAGGATTGGCAGCCCGGTTTGGCTCGCCTCATCGACCGGGCTTATTACGGCACCGTATCCATGGGTATAGACAAGTCGCTCGTTGGACCAGGTCTGGGCATTGGTTGGCAATCCGGATTGATTCATCTCGCGTGCCGAGACCAGCACAGGCTGCTCCAGGCCATCGATCAGGTACCGATCGATATCAACATCGAGGAACTGGTAGTAGCTCGCGAACGAGGCCAACTCCTGGAACGACGTTTGCGCCACCCGGTAATCCCACAGGCGCACGTTGGAGACGAGTTGCGGATTGGACTCGAGGTCCTCCGCCGTGATCACTCCGGTACCGGCCAGCTCGCCCTCCTGAACCTCGTGAAGTCCGTAGGCGTACTGCGTCATCAGGATGTTGTTCGCAATGTACGGTCGTTCCTTGTTGAGCTCGTCCGGATCGACAATCGTCTGCTGCACGATCAGCGGCAACAGTCCCTGAACGCCAATCGTCAGGAGCAGCACCACAATTGCGGCCAGAAACGCTTCTCGCCGGCGAGGAATCCTGCGACTGAGGATGCAGACCACACCAGCAACAATCAGCGCAATGATCGCGACCCAGTTGGCGGTCCGAATCGCCTTGTCGTCGGTGTACGACACACCATAGGCCGCTCCGCGAGTCGAATAGACCAGGCTGAAGTTCTGGATGTAGAACCAGAACGCGCCGAGAAGAAACAGAACTCCCACCAGAGTCAGCAGATGCCGGAACGCCAGCACCGGCAATGCACCAACGTTGCGGACACTCAGGCCGAGACGAATCAGATAAATCACTGCCGTGACCACGAAACTGATCAGGACGGCCGTGAACGCCACCTTGAAGAGCAGATCCATGGCAGGCAAGGCGAAGAGGTAAAAGCTGACATCGCGGTTAAAGATCGGATCCTTGACACCGGTTGAGCGACCGTTCCACCACAGCGCAAAGGTCTCCCAACGACTGGCCGTCCACCAGGCAAGACCAACTCCAGTCGCCACGGCCGAAAGAAGAACCAGCCAGAAAAGCAGCCGATCCGAGGCTCGGGCTATGAACGACTTCCGCAATTCCGGGCGTGATCTCCGGAACGCCATCCAGGCCGATCCACCGACAATCAGGAATCCCAGAATCGCAACAGTCAGGAATGCCGCGACCTGAAGACCAGCCCGCCGCAGCAGGACTCCCCGATACCCCATGTCGCTGAACCACCACCAGCGCATCCAGAACTGCGAGCTCGCAAAGACCGCCGCGATTACACCGACGATGACCACGGTTGCGATGATCCGGCGCTTGTTCGCCGCCGAGATGGTGACCTTCGGGACGATTGGCTTGCGCGGAGGTCGTGGCGCGCCGGAGGGACGCGCGGTTCCCGTTGGTTTGGCAGTGAACTGACGGAACAGTCGATTCATGGCTGTTATTGGTGCTCCCTGATTGCAATGCGCCTTATCGCGGCTGTACCAATGATCGTACTATTCCCGCCATGCAGACCATGTCTCCCGAACCACCCCAGGCAACCCCGCCGCAGTTGCGATTGCAAAGCCTGGCCAGTGGCAGCTCCGGCAATGCCTACTTGCTGCAATCCGGCGCCAGTCTGATCCTGATCGATTGCGGCATCGGCATCCGCCAAATTCAGGCCGGACTCCTTGCCTGGGGCGCAGATCTCACTGATTTAAGCGCGGTGGTCATCACGCACGAGCATTCCGACCACGTTCGCGCGCTGGAACCGATCCTCCGTCGCGGCATCACGATCAGGGCCACCAACGGAACCGCACAGGCACTTGGCCTCTCGGAAGCGCGGGTAAGCCAAATCCAGTACTTCAATGCATGCGCTATCGGCGATATATCGTTGACACCAATTCCGACCTCTCACGATGCGGCCGAACCGTGTGGACTGTTGATTTCGACTCCAACCACCACGATTGGTCTGTTCACCGACATGGGCGTCATCAACGATGGAATCGCCGACATCGCCCAAACCTGCGATCTTCTGATCCTGGAATCGAATCACGACGTCGAAATGCTCCGCAAGGGTCCCTATCCGCATTTTCTCAAACAACGGGTATCCGGCAAATTCGGCCACCTTTCCAATGATCAGGCAGGTGGATTCCTGCGCGAGGTCTCAACCGGTACCGACGGACCCCGCGAGGTCTGGTTGGCCCACCTGTCTGGAACCAACAACACCCCCAACGTCGCCTACTCGTCGGTCGCTGCCCGATATCAGTCAAAGGCGGCCGCGCCAGAGATAACGGTGCTGCCCCGTGGTGTTCCTGGCCCTATCTGGAACGGCATCACAAACCGCGCTCGTCAACTGCATCTCTTGCCGGACAATTAGGTAACGCAACCTCGTCATGGTTCGCACTGGAGACTGATCTGGACGCACTGATTGCCATTCACGACCGCCTCTCTATCACCCTCCTGCTTTTTATGGCAGCTGTCGGCTTTTGGGGTCTTATCAACTTTGCTCGGGGTGGCATTCTCGAAGGCAGTATCAGCGGCGCACTGGTCGTTGGTCAGGTCTTGATCGGGTTGCAGGGAGCTGCTGGTCTGGCTATTTTCGTTGAAGGAACATATCGTCCCGCCGACTCAGTCCACATCCTTTACGGGGTGGCCGCTTTCGTCACGATGCCGTTCGTCTGGTCGTACGTACGGGAGCGACATCCAAGGCAGGGACTCTTCTTCTATAGCCTCGCTGCCCTCTTCATCATGGGTTTGTCCATCCGCGGTATTGCCACCGGTGGTGGCTGATTTCATGCCTGTATAACCAATCAGTCCTGTCCAAATGCATAGCTTCGCCCAATTATTGACACACGTACGGAGTGAGCGTACAATCTGACCGTACAGTGATTACGTACGCCTTCCCGCATGTGTCAGATAGGTTCAGAAGGAGCCGGAGTGGAAACGCAAGCGCGGGATTACCAGGACGTCATAGATCAGGCGCTGGAACTTGTTTACTCTCACCATCATCGCCTGGTAAGCCAGCTGGCTCCGGATTCGTTTGTCGAACTTGAGATCGATGATCTCCGCAACGGACCGCTCGGCCGAGACCTGCTCCGCCTGGGGAATCTTGCCCGGGGTCACAGCCGCGAGTCCAAGGATCACGTCCTTCGGGCGATCGAATCTGTCATCCAGTTGCTCTTCTGGCCAGCCGCCGCTGACGAGTACAGCGTCCCACGTTCTTTCTGGGACACAGAGCTCGGACGCATGATGGCGCTTGCCAAGTTCCGGGCCTACGAGCCACATGAGTTGGTCAGCATTGGGGTGGCCGCAGAGACGCTGGCCGTCACTCGCCCGACCATCTATCGCTGGATGGACGATCGACGCCTCAATTATGTTAAGGATGAAATCAGCGGTCGCACCTTTATCGTTCGCCGCGATATCGAGAACTTCAAGGCCGTCGATCCAGATTACCAGCCGCAGGCCGGAACCATCTACTAGCCAACACTGCAACGCACATTCAGCAGCCGGGTCAATTGACCCGGCTGTTTTTCGTTCGGGGTCAGAATCGTGTCAGTTGGCCTTCGATGAGCGTTGCGACGATGTCCCCGCCCTGCACGTAGTACCGCGGTACCCGTGGGCCAATCGACGTCGCGACCTCATAGTTGATCGTCCCGGCCCAGTTTGCAATCTGATCGAATGAGGGACCGCCGCCCATCGCCCCACCAAGCGATACCAGGTCCCCCACGGAATGGTCGTCCAGATCCCCGACAATAATCTGATCCATGCATACCCGGCCACGTATGGGCAACCGTTTGCCGCCAGCCAGAACCCAGGCGGTGTTTGATAGCGAGCGGCGATACCCATCGGCATAGCCGATCGGCACCAGGCCGAGCCGCTCTGCTGAGTCCGTGTGATACGTGTGCCCGTAACTGACTCCGGACCCCTGTGGCGCTGTGTGCACGCGAACCAGGCGGCTGAACAGGCTCATCGCCGGTCGCATTCCCGGCAAAAGTGGCACAGACGGACCAGGCTGCAGTCCATAGAGGCCGATGCCGAGCCGAACTGAACCAACCCGGGGCACCCGATTGGTCATTCCCGCCCCGCTATTCGCATGATCGAGGTCAATTCCAGGTCGAGCAGCCAGATTGAGGGCCGAAATCAACACCTCGAAATCATGCGATTGTTGTTCGGCAACCAACGATCCAGGGTCGTCGGATGACGCATGATGTGTCTCGAACCCGACCAGACTAAGGTTCTTCGCGGAATCAACGCAACCGAGTGCAGCCGGAATCTCGTCCGGTGACATCCCGAATCGGTGCATCCCGGTGTCCACCTTGATGTGCACCTGGGCCACCACGCCCAGCGCGGCAGCCCGAGCATTGAGCAGCCGAGCAAACGAGACATCCCCAACGGTGATTTCCGCGCCGAGTTCGATCGCGCGGTCAACCTCGGATGCGTCAATCGGCCCCAGCAACAATATCGACGCGGTGATTCCTGCGGACCGCAATGCCGCCGCTTCTCCGACCGTCGCAACAGCAAGCGATTCCGCACCAGCATCCAGAGCGGCACGGGCAACCATGATCGCCCCGTGACCATACCCATCGGCCTTGACCACGGCTCGAATCGGCCGATCCGGACCAACCAGCGCCGAGACAGCCCGCACATTTCCAGCAATCGCATCGAGGTCGACAATTGCCCGGGTGGTTCGCCCAGGCAATGCCATCACGCGATTGACTATGTCAGGTTCCAGATTTGTCATTGCCTGGCGATGTTTGCCAGCTCGACGGCCATCGCTCGTGGCAAGTCGCTCGCAATCAGGCCAAGTTCTCCGATCTCTGCTTCTAGCGTGAGGGCAGCACGTGAACCGGCAAGGATTGCGAGGTTGGCGGCATCCACAGGAGCCATTCCCTGCGCCAGGAGTCCGGCAATCGCGCCGGCCAGAACGTCGCCGGAACCGGCCGTCGCCAGCGACCGAGGCGACTCGGCTGCCGGATAGACGTCCGAACCGCTCGCCACAATCGTCGGCGATCCCTTCAGCACCACCGTCTGCCGGAATCGTCGCGATGCCTCAACCGCCGCCGCATCCGGTGCGGAGAGCACATCCTCGGTCGACGCATCGAGCAGCCGACTCATTTCGCCAACATGCGGAGTCAGAACCAGGCGATTCTCGGGAATTCCGCTCCACCAATCGTCGATCCCGGCCAGAATATTCAGTCCGTCGGCGTCCACGACAATCGGCCGCTCGTACGACAACAAGGACGCGACGTTCGTCCGAATCCCCAATGCGTGAACTGGCAATCCCGAAACCAAGCGAACCACGCGACTGCGATTTTCCGAGTCCCAGCAATGCGCGCACGACATCTTCCGCGAATGTGTCGTCGCCAAGTCCGGGACCGACCAGAAATGCGCTGCACCGCTCAGCACGATCCTGGATCGATTTCATGAGGCGAGAGCCATTTGCGCCCAGATCACCGTCTGGAATCGCGGTAAATGCCACCTCGGGCACGAGTGTCGCTATCGGTCCGATCAGCGCTCGCGGAACAGCCAGGTTGACGATACCGGCCCCAACCCGCCCTGCTGCCATTGCCGAGAGCGCGGCCGCTCCGAGGTATCCGGGCGACCCGGCCACGATCAGCAGCGCGCCCACACCCCATTTGTGCGCCCCGGCAGCCCGTCGTGGGATCACCCGGGATGCGTCTGTCGCAGTGAATTGGTGTGTCGTTATCGCGTCGCTCATGTTTCATCCTCAATTGCTGATTTGGGAACATCGTGCCGATACCCGACCACAAATGCCATCGCATCGGATCGGGAGTGGGTCATCGTGATATCGAAGTCGGTTATCCCGAGCAGATCGGCTCGCTCGGCTGCCGAGCCATGGAGCACGACAATCGGTTTGCCACGCCGGTTGGAGACGACTTCCATCTCGCGCCATTTGATTCCGATGATGCCGGTACCAAGCGCCTTCGAGATCGCTTCCTTGGCCGCAAATCGGGCGGCCAGTTCCGAAATGCGGTTGCGGTATCTGTCTCGCTCCCGCTCGGTATAAACGCGGCGCAGAAACCGTTCGCCGAAATCGTCGAGCGCGCGCTGGATCCTGGGAATCTCGATCAGGTCAATTCCGACCACAATGCGGCCGGATCGCTCCGGATCGAACTCAGGTACATACATGAACCTTACCCCTTGGTTACGTGTGCGGGTGTCTTCGCGACCTGGTAGCGATCGAGAAATGCGCGACGCTCATCCGCAAATGTACCGGATTCGATTGCCGCCCTCATCTGCTCCATCTGTCGTACCAGGAAGCGAATGTTGTGGATCGACCCCAGTTTCATGCCCAGAATCTCGCCAGCCCGGTAGAGATGATGCAAATAGGCAGCCGTGTATTGCGCGCAGGCATGGCAATCACAGGTTGCGTCTATTGGTTCGTGCATGTCCCGGAATCGCTTGTTGCGGATCGACACCCGACCATCAATTGTGAACAGGGCGGCATTGCGGGCCAGGCGCGTCGGCAAAACGCAATCGAACATGTCGATACCCTGTGCCACGCCGTTCCAGAGATCCTCTGGTGAACCTACGCCCATCAAATAACGCGGCTTGGTCTCCGGAAGATGAGGAATCGCGACATCGATGAATTCGGCCATGACGTCCTTGGGCTCGCCGACGCTCAGTCCGCCAATCGCGATTCCGGCGACTCGACGCTCTGCCACCTGCTGCGCGCTCTCAGCCCGCAGCGCCGGGAACATGCCGCCCTGGACGATGCCGAACAGTTCACCCTGCGTCGCCCGCAGATCACCCAGTTCCGCTCGGGCGATACAGCGATCCAGCCAGCGATGCGTTCGGTGCATAGCCTCGGTGACGAGCTTTTCCGATGCGGGATAGCCGACCACATGATCGAGCGCCATCATGATGTCCGAACCGTACCCGGCCTGCAGTTCAATCGCGCGCTCCGGAGTCAGGTGCCAATGCGAACCGTCCAGATGTGACTGAAACGCCGCGCCTTCTTCCTTCACCTTTACCTGCGACGCCAGGCTGAAGATCTGGAATCCACCGCTGTCCGTCAGGATCGGTCCCGACCATTGCGAGAAGGCATGCAGTCCACCAGCCTCACGAATGATCTCGACACCGGGTCGAAGCATCAGGTGGTACGTGTTCGACAGGATGATCTGTGCACCCGTAGCCGCGACTTCATGCGGCTCTAGTGTCTTGACCGTTGCTTGCGTGCCGACAGGCATGAAGACGGGAGTTTCGATCACGCCACTGCGCGTATGCACGCGACCACGTCTGGCCTTGCTTCTGACATCGGTCTGCAGGAGATCAAATTTGAATGTGGGCATCGAGGTGGCTATAAGGCAGCTACGCGGCGGTTATACCCGGCGGCGAGGCGTCGTTCCCGGGCCCGCATGACGGCTTCGCTGGTTTCGCGTGAAGGCTCGGTGGGCGCCGTAATCTCGCCGGAGCCATTCATGCTAATGATCTGCGCCTTGGGTGCCTTTGGCGTGACTTCGGCCAACTGGACCATTCCGGCAAATGGATCAGCCTTGGTGGCTTTCGGCTTGCCCGGTTTGACCGCAGACGTCGCGCTCGGCTTGCTGGCGGTCGCGGATGTCGTTGAGGTTGTCTTTGGTTTGGTCGTGCCCTTGGCTGCGCTGGATGCGGAACTGAACGCCTTATTGGCAGTGCCTGCCGCCGCATTCAGGTCCTTCTTGACCGAAAGCCCCGCGCCTTCGAGTTCCTTCTTGACCCCGCGGATTTCGCCTTCGATTGCGTCCTTGAATTCCTTGACGCCGGCGTTCTTTTCGAACTCGCCGCTCAGATCAGTCATCATCTTGCGGGCATCCCGGAGCCATCGGGCAGCCTGACCGGCAACCTCAGGCAAACGCTGCGGACCAAAGATGATCAACGCCGCTACGAGGATGATGAGAACTTCGCCGTAACCAATTCCGAAAAAATTCATGCAGAATAGTCCTGGTAGCTTGCATTTCGTCGCCCCAATTGGTGCCGAAATGCCATCCCTGAGTATAGCATTGGGGGTATTGCGATTCTGTCAATCTGTTCAAGGGAGTCATTTTGCCTAAAGTCGTTATAGGTCTCGGAAACCCGGGAAAGGATTACGACCGAACCCGGCATAACGTCGGCTTCGCGGTTGCCGACGAGCTGGTCAGTCGGCTTGAGGGAATCAGCCAGCGGACGCGCTTCAAGTCGCTTCGTGAATGAGGGCGTTCGCGGCGGGATCAAATACGTCGTCGCCAAGCCCCAGATGTACATGAACCTGAGCGGCATCCCGGTTCGCGAAATCGTCAACTGGTACAAGATCGACCTCGATGATCTGATCATCGTATACGACGATATGGACCTTCCGTTAGGTCAGTTGCGGCTCAGGGCGGATGGCACTGCCGGCGGTCACAACGGCATGAAATCGATCATCCAGGAACTTGGGACCCAGCAAGTCACAAGGCTCCGCATCGGCATCGGTCGCGGGGGCGGGGCAAGCACCGCCCACGTGCTCTCCCGATTTACACCCGATGAAACCATAGCCATTGCCGCCGCGACCGATAAGGCCGTCGAAGCAATTACGTATTGGGCAGAACGCGGAACCCTCGACGCCATGAACGAGATCAACAAGCCAGCCCCAACGGAAATCGCACCGGCATCAACGGGGGCAACACCCAAATGAGCCGGATAATTGGGGTTGTCGGCAGCGGCACGATGGGCCAGGGTATCGCCCAGGTCTTCGCCCAGGCCGGCCATTCGGTCACATTGCTCGATACATCAGTAGAGCGAGCCGATGCCGGCAAGGTCCGGATTGCCGCTCAACTCAAGCGACAGGTCGACAAGCAAAAGCTCGACCAGGCGGCCGCCGATTCAATCCTGAACAACATCGCGACGGCGGCCGACTACAACGCGCTCTCCACGGCATCGCTGGTGATTGAAGCGGTATTCGAGGATCTGGCCACAAAACGAGCGGTAATCGAGGCAGTTGGCGAAGTCTCTTCGGCTGACGCAATCTTCGCGACCAACACGTCGTCGATCTCGATCACGCAGCTCGCCTCGTACCATCCGAATCCCGCCAGGTTCGCCGGTATGCACTTCTTCAACCCGGTACCCGTTCTGCCACTGGTTGAGGTGATCCGCGCCGAGCAATCCTCACCTGAAACAGTCGCCACGCTGCTGACCATTGCCACCGAAATAGGCAAGACGGCAGTCGAAGTGGCCGACGTTCCGGGCTTTGTGGTCAATCGTCTGCTGATTCCGATGATCAATGAGGCAATCATCTGCCTGGAAACCGGCGTGGCCAGTCGCGAATCGATTGATCAGACCATGAAGCTCGGAGCAGCCCATCCGATGGGACCGCTTGAACTTGCCGACCTGATCGGCCTCGATGTGGTCCTGTCGATCATGGAGGTGCTCCACCGCGACCTCGGCGAGGACAAGTACCGCCCGGCCGTCTCCCTCCGTCGCATGGTTGCGGCCGGAAAGCTCGGTCGAAAATCCGGAGAAGGGTTTTATGTCCACCAATAGTATCGAGACCCGCTCTGCTCCGATCCGGGTCCTGATCGCCAAGCCCGGTCTGGATGGTCACGATCGCGGCGCCAAAGTGCTCGTGCGTGCCTTGCGCGATGCCGGTATGGAAGTCATCTACACCGGCCTCTTCCAGACACCGGAAATGATCGCGGTCGCCGCACTGCAGGAAGACGTTCAGGTGATCGGCCTCAGCATCCTGTCAGGCGCGCATCTTTCGCTCTTTCCGCGCATCATCGACGAACTCAAGGCGCGCAACCTGACCGATGTGCTCCTCGTCGCCGGCGGAACAATCCCACCGCGTGACGTCCAGGGCATCAAGGATCTTGGGGTCGACGCGGTCTTCGGTCCGGGTTCGTCGCTCTCCGCAATCGTCGACTACATCGCAACCAACGCCCCCAGACCCGCCTCCGAGACGCTCTAGTCGTGGGATTGTTCGACCGTGCCCGCAACGGCGATCAGCATGCGCTGGCCAGACTCTCAACCCTGGTCGAGAACGATGATCAAGCTGCGATCGACGCGCTGGATCAGTTGGTCGATCCCGAAACAGCAGTTCACGTTATCGGTATCACCGGGCCACCCGGTGCCGGCAAGAGCTCGCTGATCAACCATCTGCTCACCCGACTACGGGCGAATGGTGATCGCGTCGCCGTCCTGCTGATCGACCCGTCAAGCCAGTCAACCGGCGGAGCCGTGCTCGGGGATCGGGTCCGCATGCTCTCCTGGGGCGATGAGAACGTCTTCGTCCGCTCACAGGCCACCAGAGGGCAGGAGGGCGGACTGGCTCCATCCACCGCCACGCTGATCGATCTCTACGCACACATGGGCTTCCAGACGGTCGTCATCGAGACAGTCGGAGTTGGTCAGGATGGAATCGATATCCGCGCCGTCTGCGACACAACCGTCGTAGTCCAGTCGCCGCATCAGGGAGACAGTGTCCAGTCACTCAAGGCCGGAATCCTCGAAATCGCCGACATCTTCGCGGTCACCAAGGCCGACCTACCCGGATCCCACCAGACCGTCCGCGATCTCAACGCGATGCTGCACATGGCAATGGACGAACCGGGAGCGTGGGTTCCGCCCGTTGTCCCGGTCTCGAGCACCGAGGAAAGCGGCTTTGATGCGCTGATTGGCGCGATCCGGGACCATCACACGTTCATGGCCGAAGCCAGTCGCAAATCAGGGCGTGCGGTCAGACTCGAGTGGGAAATCTCCAAGCGCGCAATTGCCCAGGTCATTGCCACGGCCAAAGCTGGCCAGATTCCGGACAGCGGCACTCGGATCAGTCGCACTCAGGCATTGCTCGAAGCGACCCTGGATAGATCCAGGCGCTCGCCCTAGGTCCGGGCCGACGCCACGCGATTTGCAATTCTCGCCGCGGTCATCCCGGCCCCGACACCGTTATCGATGTTGACCACTGCCATGCCCGGGGAGCAGGTCTGCAACATCGTGGTCAACGCACCGACTCCCTCGCCGCCAAAACCGTACCCGGTCGAAACCGGCAACCCGATCACCGGCTGCGGGACCAGTCCCGAGATGATCGTCGGCAAGATCCCATCCATCCCGGCGGCCACCACGAACACATCGGGATCCCAATCGATCAGCAGTTCAAGCGGCCGCACCAGACGGTGAATCCCGGCCACACCGACATCCCAGGTGGTCTGAATCGCGCAACCCATTTCCCGGGCGATCAGCGCTGCTTCTGCCGCCACCGGAATGTCCGAGGTCCCGGCAGTCATCACCACGACTCGCCCACCGGATTCTGGTGCGTGACTCCCGGCGCTGAACACCACTCCCGAGCGGTAACCCGGGTCGAGCTCAAGCGTCAGTCCGTCTGGAAGCCGACTGTGAAGCCCGTCCACATCCGGTATCTGGGAAACCACGACCCGACCGCTGACGGTGATCAGTGTCTCGATGCCAGCGAGAATCTGGTCTATCGATTTCCTGGCGGCGTAAATGACCTCAGGCCCGCCTGTCCGCCGCCCACGATGCAAGTCCGATCGAACGACCTGATCAGGATTAACATCGGCAGCACCGTCCAGTTCGCGGCGCAAATCGTCAAACGGTCTCATGTTTCCATTCCTGTTGATTCGATTAGTTCCTGAATATCGATAGAGGGCTCGTCGGATAGCTTCAATGCTGCCAGAAACTCAATATTGCCAGCCGGACCAGTCAATGGCGAAAGAACCAGCCCCTGCAGAGAGAATCCAAGTTCCTGCGCGGCCCCAAGCGAGTCCTCCAGCACCGATTTATGCACGGCATGGTCTCGCACTACCCCGCCCTTGCCGACCTGACCCTTGCCCGCTTCGAACTGCGGCTTGATCAGTGGAACGCACCATCCACCTGGTTTGAGCACGGCAACGGCGGCGGGAAGCACCATCTTGAGCGAAATAAACGAGACATCTATGACCACGATATCAATCGGTTCAGGCAACTCGGTGAGCAGGCGGACATTGTTGCGCTCCATGACAACGACACGTTCGTCTTCCCGCATACGTTGATGTATCTGCCCGTAGCCCACATCCAGCGCGTAGACCCGGATCGCATCCGCGGCTGAGCAAACAATCGGTGAAACCACCCGTGCTCGCGCCGAAATCTGCTCCGACGGCCCCGGTTACGTCAATCGCGAACGACTCCAGAGCGTGGTCAAGTTTCTCGCCGCCCCGACTGACGAACCGCGGTTTCTCCCGGAGAGACAGTTCCTGCTCGGCTCGTACCGGTTTGCCAGCTGCCTTGGCAACTTCGCCGTCAACCAGCACATCACCGGCCAGGACCATCGCCCGAGCACGTGCCCGGGTCTCGATCAGACCCCTCTCGACCAATGCGTCATCGAGCCGTTGCTTGCTGTCTCTCATCGGGGACTAGAGCTCACCGGCGGCGATCCGGTCCTGGTAGGCATAGCTCTGCCCGTGACAAAGTGCTACGGCCAAGGCGTCCGCCGCGTCATCTGGATGCGGGATCTCCTCGAGCGAAAGCAGTATCTGGACCATGGCCTGGACCTGCTGCTTGTCGGCATTGCCATAGCCTGAGATCGCCTGCTTGATTTCGGCTGGGGTGTACTCGACCAGTCCAATCCCGACCTGTGCGGCGGAGAGCATCGCCACTCCCCTCGCCTGACCAACCGCAATCGCAGTCGTCACATTGCGCGAGAAAAAGAGCTGCTCGATCGCCATCACATCAGGCGAATGCACGGAAATGAGCCGTACCAGCTCGGTGTGCAAATCCAGCAATCGCTCATGCATCGGCGCGGCAGAGGTTGTCTCAATGATGCCAAAGTCGACGGGAACGTAGGTATCGTCGGCATCGATCACACCATAACCAAGTCTGGCCGTTCCGGGATCGATACCGAGAATTCGCACCTATGCGCTGACCTGTGCGAAGACTTCGTCGGTCACTTCCAGATTCGAGTAGACCGAGGAGACGTCATCGAGGTCTTCGAGCTTGCCAATCAGCCGGATGATGCGGACGGCCTGTTCTGGCTCAACCGCGATCAGCTCCTTGGGCTTCATGACCAACTCGGAGGATTCCGTTTCCAGTCCCGCGTCGGCAAGAGCCTCCTGAACCTTGTGCAGGTCCTGGGGCTCGGTGTAGACGACGGTAGTTTCCTCGTCCGTTTCAAACTCAAGTGCGCCGGCATCGATCGCGGACATTGCCACATCGTCCGGATCCTTGCCTGCCGACTTGACCACGATCTGCCCGACCGAATCGAACATCCAGGCAACCGAGCCATCCGCACCGACACTTCCGCCGCCACGAGTTACCGCAGCCCGGACCTCGCCTACGGTGCGATTCCGGTTGTCGGTCTGGGCGGCAATGATGATCGCGATACCGCCTGGCAGGAAGCACTCGTAATTGACTTCGTCGAAGTTGTCACCGGCACCACTGGCGGTGGCCCGCTCGATTGCGCGTTCGATGTTGTCCCGCGGCATATTCTCAGCCCGGGCACGCTGTACCGCCAGACGAAGGCGACCGTTGGCCTCCGGATCCGGAACACCCGAGCGAGCAGCGACGGTGATTTCACGCGCCAGTTTTGTAAATAGCTGACCGCGCTTGGCGTCCGTCGCGCCCTTGGCACGCTTGATTGTTGACCATTTTGAGTGTCCAGACATCGGGAAACCTCGGGTTAGGAACCTGTATTCATCGGGAATTGAGTATACATCGGGGGTTGTCAGCAACTGGTACGGACCACTATGCTGTAAACAATTCACCAGTCTTTTGAAATGTCGGTCACAACATCGTAAACTGTAAACAATCTGAAATCTGTGGATATCGCCAGATTGCGTTATCTAAATGAAATTGGGTCGCGGTTCAGTAAGTCAGCTGTAATGGTTTGAACGCGTTCGGTCGGTAGCTATTTGCGGGAGCCTCACCTCCCTCGCGTATGAGGCGATACCACGTATGGTTTCCAGTTTGCTCGATAAGGGTCGCGATCAGGGCTTTGTGCTTTCGGATGACATCATGGCGATGTATCCGAATGCCGAAGATCACGTCGATACAATCGACGGTCTGTACGGCTGGCTGCTTTCCGAGGGGATCGAAGTCCTCGACCGGGCGCCCGCTGCCCCACCTCAGCATGAAGATCGTATGGCCGAAGAGGCCGAACCGGAAGAAAAGGCGCTCGCCGCCGAATCCGGGATTCCGGCAGTTGGCGACTCCGTCCGCCTCTATCTCCACGAAATCGGCGCAACCGACCTGCTGACCATGGAGCAGGAAGTCTGGCTCTCCAAGCGAATCGAGCTCGGACGTTATGCCGAAGAGCGTCTCATGGAAGTCGATCTACCGCTCCTCGAACGTCGCCAACTCGAAGCGCTTCGTCTCGATGGCGCCGCCGCTCGTGATCACCTGATTCAGGCAAACCTCCGTCTCGTTGTCTCGGTTGCCAAGCGTTATGTCGGTCGCGGCATGACGTTCCTTGACCTGATTCAGGAAGGCAACATCGGCCTGATGAAGGCCACCGAGAAATTTGATTACAAGCGCGGTTTCAAATTCAGCACCTACGCCACCTGGTGGATCCGTCAGGCAATCACCCGGGCCATCTCGGACCAGAGCCGCACCATCCGCCTGCCAGTCCACGTCGGCGAGACCATCAACCGGGTCCGCAAGATCGCCCACCGTCTCCAGCAGATCCTCGAACGTGAACCAACTGAGGAAGAAGTTGGCCGGGCTCTGGACCTGACCACCGAGCGGGTTCGCCAGATTCTCGATCACTCCCGCCAGCCAATTTCGCTCGAGGCACCGGTCGGATCCGAAGGCGATGCATTCCTGGGCGACTTCATCGAGGACGACAAGCTTCCCCAACCGATCGAGCTTGCCTCGCATCAGTTGATGAAAGAGCAGATCGCCGAAGCCCTCGGAAAGCTCGCTGAACGTGAGCGCCGGATCATCGAGTTGCGATTCGGCCTCTGTGACGGCAAGTACCGCACCCTTGAAGAAGTCGGACGCGAGTTCGGCATCACCCGGGAGCGGATTCGCCAGATCGAAGCCAAGGCCCTCCGCAAACTCCGCCACCCATCCTACAGCCGCCGCCTCAAAGGCTACCTGGATTAGTCCGACGTGGTGACGCTCTGCAGAGCGTCAGGAACTACGAGCAAAGAACGCTGAAGCGGGGAGCGAAATCTCCCCGCTTCACTCATTCCGGCTCGAAAAAGCGATCCGACTTCCATCGAGCCGGATTGGTCTCGATGTACTCCGCGATGGTTTCAAACTCCTGAGGATTCCGAACCACCCGATCATGAAACCGCTCCTGCCAAACCCAAAGGACTGATCCGCGTCAAGGCCCGAATCCGCCGGGTAGCATCGCCCTTGAACCCACCAACAATCGTAGAAACCGAATGCGGCCGCCGCGCCCTAGCAACTACCCCTGCAGCAGACGTAGTGACGCTCTGCAGAGCGTCAGGATCTACCCCAAGGTCATCTCCACCAGAGCCAACCAAAGCCATCGGATCAAGACTGAACAGCGCATGAACATGGTTCGGCATAACCACGAATCCGTGATGAACCAGTTCACGGCGCATCTCTACGGTCTCATCCCAGGCACCCTGAACGGCTGATCCGTACGGATTCAGGATCATGCGACCTTCGACAATGGAGCCGAACAGGTGCTTACGATCGCGAGTGCAGATTGTCACGAAATATGTGTGACCTGAGGAATAGTCAAACTCACGCAGTCTGGTCGACTTGCGGTCCAACTGATCAGGCACTTGATTTGCTCCGCCCTACCGGCTCGCATTCGGCGTCCTGACGCTCTGCAGAGCGTCACTACACTCCGCTCGACCATTGATCCGGCACATTGACTTGCTCCGCCATAACTCGGCACATGCACTCGGCGTCCTGACGCTCTGCAGAGCGTCACTACGTTTCTTACACCTTCGTGAAGATCACCGAGACGTTGTGGCCGCCGAATCCGAGCGAGTTGTTCATCACGGCATCAACCGACACGGACCGCGATTGATTCGGAACGTAGTCGAGATCGCAATCCGGGTCGACCGTTTCGTAATTGATCGTCGGCGGCAGAATCCCCTGGTTGAGCGCGAAAATGCAGAACGTCGCCTCGAGCGATCCGGCCGCACCCAACAAATGCCCGGTCATCGACTTGGTCGAGGAAACCGGCAGCTTGTACGCGTACTCCCCGAAGACACTCTTGATCGCGGCGGTCTCGTACTTCTCGCCAATCTTGGTCGAGGTTGCGTGCGCATTCAGGTATCCGATGTCACCCGGTTGCAGTCCAGCGTCCGCCAGCGCCAGCGTCATCGCGCGACCGACCCCTTCGCCATCCGGTGCCGGCTGAACCATGTGATTGGCGTCGTCGGTTGCCGCATATCCCGCGACCTCGGCCAGAATCGTCGCCCCGCGCGCCACCGCGTGCTCATACGACTCCAGCACGATCACGCCTGCACCCTCACCCAGCACAAAGCCGTCGCGCTCGCCATCAAACGGTCGACTCGCCCGCTCCGGTTCATCGTTGCGGGTCGAGAGTGCACCCATCGAGCCGAACCCGGCCACGCTCAAACGAGTCACCGGAGCCTCGCAGCCACCGGCATACGCGACATCGATCACGCCCCGCCGGATCATCTCGACAGCTTCGCCAATTGCATGGGCAGACGAGGCGCAGGCCGAAACCGTGCCGACAACTGGCCCCTTTGCTCCGAGGAAGATCGCGGCCATACCGGACGCCATGTTCGGCAACGCCATCGGCGCGAAAAACGGTCCAATCCGCTTCGGTCCCTGGGTCAGCAGACGTCTCGGCACCAAGCTCGATCGTCTCCATCGCACCCATACCGGTCCCGATAACGCAGCCGACCCTATACGGATCGACCGTCGCTGTGTCGAGCCCTGCATGCGTTCTGGCTGCCAATGCCGCCGCCGAGCCAAGCTGGGCATGCCGATCCATCCGGCGCGCTTCCTTGCGACCGAGCAGCACATCCGGCTCGAATCCCTTGACCTCGCCGGCAAACTTTGTTTCGTAGTCGGTCGGGTCAAACCGCGTGATTCCGGCGACTCCGGACACGCCGGCAATCGCAGCTGCCCAGCTCTCATCGGCCGAATTGCCGATCGGACTGATCGCACCCAGCCCGGTCACTACTACTCGTTTTCGTTCTGTCACGTGGAATCCCTTCGTCCAATTGGCCCGGACGGCATCAGGTTCGTGATGCTACCACGCAATCCTGCTTGTGCCGGTCAGACAGTCCGTGCTAGTCTCAAACGCTGTGAGCCTGCGGTGTTCGTGATGCTCCAGTAAGAGCTTGAGCCGTAAAATCTTAGCCGGGGCCGCCTTGAGCGGTACCCACCTGCGAAAGCAGGTTCAAGGCTCCCTGGACACACGGCACTCGCGGGTTCACGTCTTCGCAACGAGGGGCAGGTTCCATTGATTCATCTCCTCGTCGGCCCCGATCACTTCCTCGTCGAACGCAAGATTCGCGAAATCCTCGCGACCGCCGATCCCGACCGGATGAACACGACCCGGCTCGAGAAATCGGCATCGCTCGGTGACGTAACCAACGCAGTCTCAACGATGGGATTCTTCGGTACCGGTCGGGTCGTCATCGCTGAGGGAATCCAGGCCCGCGCCTCAGGTACCGGCAAGGCGAAGAAGGCCGAAGCCGATGACATTGCCAACCTGTTCAAGTCGATCGCTCCCGGGAATACGCTGATCCTCGTCGATACCGAGCTGCACTCGGTTCCGGCAAACGTCCGCAACCTCAAGGACTTCGATTTCGATCAATTCCTGGGCACACCGCCTCGCGGAAGCGATTTGACCCGATTCGTCTCCGATGAGGTCATTCGGGTCGGTGCCTCAATCGAGCGGGCCGCCATCACCGAACTCCTCAACACGCTCTTTCCAGGTGATTGGCAAGCCGTAGCCCGGAATGTCCAGTACGACCGACCGCCGGACCTGCAAACACTCATAACCGAGATCGAGAAACTGGCTACTGCATCGGGTGGCAAGGAAATCACGGTCAACCTGGTGCAGTCCCTGGTCGCGACCAGCGCGCAGGACCAGATGTTCGCTATCGTCGACGCGGTCGGATCAGGCAATGTCCGCGCAGCCCTCACGGCGCTGGGCGAACTGGGGCTGGATGATGAGATGGCCGCCCGGGTGATCAATCAGGTCCTGGCCAACGCCGAGATCTCGCCAATCGCGGCCGGACTACGTGGTGACAACGAACTGAAATCGGTCGGAGCGGAAATCGGTCAATCCCAGGCACGCATGGCGGCCGTTCAGCGCAATTACCCGCTGGCGCTTGGGACAGTCCTCGCCGAAGTTGTCCTGCGAATCAGATCGTCGCCTGAAATCTGGCCTTACCCGCAATCCGACCGGACAGCTGCACGACATCCTGATTCAGCGGGCAAGCAAAACGCGCGGCCGATAAATCGGTCCGCGCGCTCCAGTGTCGGAAGCGAAAACTGCCTAGGCCGCTGCGGCCAGAGCGTTGTACTTCTTCATCAACCGGGACTTGCGCCGTGCAGCATTGTTTCGGTGGATGATACCCTTGCCCGAGACGCGATCGAGCATGCTCAACGCTTCGCCAACCGCGGATGCAGCGGCATCCCGGTCACCAGCCTTGATCGCGACTTCCGCCTTCTTGACGTAGGTGCGTGCGGCTGACCGATAGGGACGATTGCGCAAGCGCTTCGTCTCGTTGATCAGGATTCGTTTCTTCGACGACTTGTTATTGGCCAAGGTCCGTTACCTTTCGAAAGACGGGGCTGAAAACGCGTGACAGCACAGGGCAACCGGCCTACTTCGGCCAGCCCTAGCCGGCAAAGAATAGCAGGTGATGGCGGCGGACTCAACCGCCCCTTTGGCGCACGTCCATATCTGCAACCAAGAACCACCCCGCCCGTCGTCAGTTTCGAGTCGGAACCGCCGGCCGCACCCTCGGCAATCGTCACCGCGTCCGCCGGAAAAAGCGCGGCAATCATCGGCCTTGCCTTCATCATCAGCCGCATCCTCGGTATTGCCCGGGACACGCTGCTCAGTCGCCGTTTTGGTGCCGGCCCGGAACTCGATGCCTACTACGCCGCATTCCGGATTCCAGACCTCGTCTTCCTCGGCGTTATGTCCATCGCGTTCGGAGCCGCGTTCATCCCGGTCTTTGGTGGATTCCTGGCCAAGGGCGAGTCGGAAAACGCCTGGAAGCTATCGTCGGCCGTAATCGAGCTGGCAATGGTGCTGACCGTCGCCCTCTGCGGACTGGCCTTCATCTTCGCCGGACCACTGATGAGCAGTGTCATCGCGCCCGATTTACCGGCCGACGTCATGCCAGACGCCATTTCGACAATGCGCATCCTGCTGCTCTCGCCGATCTTTATCGGACTGGGCATCGCAGCCAAAGGCATCCTGGAGTCGCAGGACCTCTTTACGCTGCCAGCGATAGCCCCGGTGGCCTACAACGCGGCCATCATCTTTGGCATCGTGGCGCTCGCCCCGTCCATGGGTATCAAGGGAGTCGCGATCGGCGCGGTAGTCGGCGCCGCACTGCACATCGTGGTCCAGATTCCCGGCGTCCTGAAATCCGGGTTCCGCTTCCTGCCATCCCTGCGACCATTCTCGGTCGAAGGCGTAATGGTCGTGATGCGCCTGCTCGGACCGCGCGTCATCGGTCAGGCCGCATTCCAGATCAATTTCATCTGGGTGACCAGCCTCGCCAGTCGTGCCGGTGAAGGTCGCGTTTCGGCAATGAATCTCGGCTGGCAGATGCTGATGCTGCCGCACGGACTGATCGCGCTAAGCATCTCGACGGTCATCTTCCCGCGCATGGCTCGCCTCTTTGAGCAGGGCAAGACGGCCGAGATGCGAACGGTCTTCACCCAGTCACTCGCTCCGATGCTTTTTCTGACCATCCCGGCCTCGATCGGTCTCTATGAATTTCGCTACGGGATCGTCGAGGCGCTCTTCCAGTACGGCAAGTTCGATGCGGTTGACACCGAACTGGTGGCCACGGCAATTGAGTTTCTGAGCTTCGGCATGGTCTTCTACGCACTCGTCGAGGTGTCGACCCGGATCTTCTATGCAATGAAGGACACCCGTACCCCGGTAATCGCCGGTGTAGTAATCATCGCGATCAACATGGCGATAGGACTGATCCTGCTGGATCAACTCGGGCATGTCGGACTGGCAATCGGTCTTTCCGTCTCAACCGCCGTTGAAGCGATGATCCTGCTGGCGGTGCTCCGGAAGCGCATCGGCGGACTCGATCCCGATTTCGGCGGCTGGCTCGGTAAAGTGCTGATCGCCACCGCGACCATGACGCTGATGGCCGAGTTCGTGACCCGCAACATGAACAAGGCAATCGCCGGACCAGATACGTCTGCAATCGTCACAATTTCAATGGTCGGGTATGCAATTGCGCTGGTAGGAGCCACCTATTTCGTGGCCGCCTGGATACTCAAAATTCCTGAGGCAACCACCATGATCAGCCGCGGCACCAGGCTCGCCAGGCGACTTCCGGTGATTGGGTCGATTTTCCGGTGATATCCAGCCTGAACTCGTTATACTTGCCCTTATGACAATGACCACCAAGGCCGCCATCAGCAAGCTCCATGGCGGCGCCGTTCCACTCGAGCGCATTCGCAATTTCTCGATCATCGCCCACATCGATCATGGCAAGTCCACGCTTGCCGATCGCTTGCTGGAGACGACTGGCACCGTCGAGCGCCGCGACATGGTTGCCCAGCTGCTCGATTCGATGGATCTTGAGCGCGAGAAGGGCATCACGATCAAGGCCCGGGCCGTCCGGATGCACTACACCGCGTCCGATGGCGAAACCTACGAACTCAACCTGATCGACACTCCGGGCCACGTCGACTTCTCGTACGAGGTCAGCCGGTCACTGGCCGCCTGCGAGGGTGCAATTCTGGTGGTCGACGCCGCGCAGGGTATCGAAGCCCAGACAATGGCCAACGTCTACCTGGCGCTCGATCAGGACCTGGCTATCGTCGCGGTCATCAACAAGATCGACCTGCCAAACGCCGACCCCGAGCGGGTCACCAACGAAGTCAGCAAGTTCATCGGATTGCTCGATGACGAAATCGTGCTTGCCTCGGCCAAGGAAGGCAACGGCATCACCGAAATCCTCGAGGCGGTCGTTAAATCCATGCCCGGGCCAATCGGGAAACGCGATGCTCCCACCCGCGCTCTGATCTTCGACAGCCACTACGACTCCTACAAGGGCGTGATTGCCTATGTCAAGGTCGTCGATGGCCAGATCAAGACCGGCGACCGGATTCGCCTTGTCAACAGCGGTACCCAGGCTGATGTGCTTGAGCTTGGCTTCTTCGGACCGGCAATGAGCCCGGTCGGTGCGCTGACAACCGGTGAAGTCGGCTACGTCGCGACCGGCCTCAAGGACGTCAAGAACATCCAGGTCGGCGACACGATTACGCTGCAGGCAAACCCCAGCACCGACTCCCTTCCCGGGTACCGACCAGCCAAGCCGATGGTCTTCGCTGGACTCTACCCGGTCGAAAGTGACGCCTATCCTGATCTCCGCGATGCGCTCGATCGCCTCGCCCTGAACGACGCATCCCTGACCTACGAGCCGGAATCGTCGCTGGCACTTGGCTTCGGTTTCCGCGCCGGCTTTCTTGGCCTGCTGCACATGGAGATCATCCAGGAGCGACTCGAGCGCGAATACAACATCGATCTGCTCGCCACCGCCCCCAGCGTCGAGTACGACGTCATCCTGAACGGCGGCAAGCAGGTCAAGATCGACAACCCGTCCGAACTTCCATCACCGGGCGAGATCGAGGCGATTCTCGAGCCATGGATGCAGCTCAGCATCATCTCCCCAACCCGCTACATCGGCAACATCATGGAGATGGTCACCGGGCGACACGGCACCTACAAGGAAATGATGTACCTCGACGAAGAACGAGTGCAGCTCAAGTTCGATATGCCGCTCGGCGAATTGATCGTCGATTTCTACGACCAGCTGAAGAGCAAGACCCAGGGATACGCCTCGCTGGACTACTCATTCCTCGAACTACGCGAAGGTGACCTGGTCAAGCTCGACATGCTGGTCAACGCTGCATCGGTCGATGCGCTCTCGATCATCTGCCACCGCGACGATGCCTACTTCAAGGGTCGCGAATTGGTGGACGCGCTTCGCAAATTGATCCCGCGGCAGATGTTCGACGTCCCGATTCAGGCATCGATTGGTAGTCGGATCATCGCCCGCGAAACGATTCGGGCCATGCGCAAGAACGTGATCTCGAAGTGCTACGGCGGCGACATCACCCGCAAGCGCAAGCTGCTCGAAAAGCAGAAAGAGGGCAAGGCGCGGATGAAGATCGTCGGTTCGGTCGAGATCCCGCAGGAAGCCTTTATGGCCGTGCTGACCCTTGGTGACAAGAGCAGCCAGCCCAAGAGCTAACCTATGCCCCACACGCTGACTATCGTCGGTCTCGGACCTGGCGACCCCGATCTCCGGACAATCGCTGCCCAGAAAGCGCTGGACGCGGCCGAACGGATCATCCTGCGCACCGGAATCCATCCCGGCGTCGAAGCACTGCTTGCTGATTCACGGGTCGGTACCTGCGATGACTCTGTACGAGCAACAGCCAACCTTCCAGGCGCTCTACCGGGCGGTAGTCGAGCGACTGCTGCTCGAACTCCAATCGGCGGACATCGTCTACGCGGTGCCAGGCAATCCGGTCGCAGGTGAACTGACGGTCATCGCTGCCCAATCAGCAGCGGTTGCGGCCGGCCACTCAGTGCGGATCATTCCCGGCACGGGTGGACTCGACGTGATCGCCGCGACCACCGGGCTCGACCTGATGGCAGACGGCGTGCAGACGCTGGACGCGCTCGATATCCGCGATTGGCTCGAAGCGTCGCCGTTCAATGGCTCGTTGCTCGATATCAGTCCGGTTCGGCCGCTGGTCATCACCCAGGTCTACAAGCGCTCGATTGCCGCAACGGTCAAACTCGCCCTCGCCACTATCTACCCTGATGAGCACGAGGTCTCGGTGATCGGATGGGACGCGACCAACGGAGTCAACGCCGCCCAACTGATCCCGTTGCACCAACTGGACAGGGTCGATGTCGATCATCTGACCAGCGTCGTCGTGCCGCCGCTGCCCTGGAAATCCAACACTCGCTCCCCGTTCGAGCTTTTCCGGATCGTCGCCCGCCTGCGCGACGAAAACGGCTGCCCGTGGGACCGTGAGCAGACCCACGAGTCGATTCGCGGTGCGGTCATCGAGGAAGCCTTCGAGGTCGTCGACGCAATCGATCAGGGCGATATGGCCGGTCTGACCGAGGAACTTGGCGATTTGCTGATCCAGGTCGCCCTGCATGCCCAGATGGCGAATGAGGCGGGATCATTTGACGCTGCCGACGTATTCGATGCCATCTCAACCAAGCTGATCCGGCGCCACCCGCATGTATTCGGCGATGTCGTGGCCAACGATCCGGATGCGGTCATCCAGACCTGGAACAAGGTTAAGCAATCCGAACCCGGCAAGGAAAACCGCGGTCAGCGCGAACCGATCGACGAATTGCCGGTCTCGATGCCAATCACACTCAAGATCAGTGACGTGGAGAAACCGGACGGCTCGACCCTGGACGAAGCATCCGTCACGGAACTGGCCACCATCCATCGCACAGCAGATGCGGACCCTGGTTCGCGCCGGAGTGCCGCTCGACAGCGCAATTGAACAGTCGTATCGCATACTTGAACGCTGATCGCTTTTGATCGCAGAACAGAAGGATAGATCCAGTGCCTGCCTCGTATGACGTTGACCCATCGCAACTCGGCCGCTTGACCTGTGCGTCACTCACGGTCGACAACGAAGGAGAAACCGTTGAGCTCAACGGTTGGGTCAATCGACGGCGCGACCTGGGTGGACTGATCTTCATCGACCTGCGCGATCGCTTTGGCATCACCCAGATCATCTTCAACCCGGAAATCGTCCCGGCGGCCCACGAGATCGCCAGTTCGGTCCGGAACGAGTACGTGCTCAAGATCACCGGAATCGTTCGTCGTCGCGCGCCTGAGACGGTCAACGCACGCCTTAAGACTGGCACCATCGAGATCGAGGCCCACCAGATCGAGATCCTGAACGCCTCGCTCACCCCGCCGTTCTACATCAACGAGGACGTCGATGTAGACGAGAGCCTGCGCCTGCAGCACCGCTATCTCGATCTTCGTCGACCGGCCATGCAGCAAAACCTGATCCTGCGCCACGAAATCGCCCGCTACATGCGCGAGTTTCTGTATGCCCGCGCCTTCGTTGAAGTCGAAACGCCGATGCTGATCAAGAGCACCCCCGAGGGAGCGCGCGACTTCCTTGTACCCAGCAGCTCGAACCCGGGCATGATTCTACGCGCTGCCGCAGTCGCCGCAGCAGATGAAGCAGTTGCTGATGGTCGCCGGCCTCGATCGTTATTTCCAGATCGCCCGCTGCTTCCGCGACGAAGCCACAGCGGGCCGATCGCCAGCCGGAGTTCACCCAGCTCGATATCGAGATGTCGTTCGTCGAGCAGGACGACATCATCAGCATGATCGAGCAGCTGTTCATCGAGATGTCGGCCAAATTCTCGGACAAGCAGATCTCCAGCAAGCCCTTCCCACGCATCACCTATGCCGAGGCGATGGACAAGTACGGCAACGATCGCCCGGACCTGCGCTTCGGCATCGAGTTCCAGAATGTCACCTCCGCGTTCACCTCAACCGGGTTCCAGGCATTTGCTGGCGTCGTGGCCGCTGGCGGGCAGATCAAGGCGATCGTCGTGCCCGGCTGTGGCGATTACACCCGCCGCGAAATCGACGAACTCACCGAGCTCGCCAAGCGCGCTGGCGCCAAGGGACTGGCCACCATCGCCCTGACCGCGGACGGCGTCAAGTCGCCGATCGCCAAGTTCCTGACCGAAGCCGAGATCGCCGCCATCACGACCGGCATCGGTGCGAATACCGGCGACCTCGTCCTGATGGTCGCCGATCAACCGGCGGTCGTCGCCAAGTCGCTCTCGGCACTGCGCGACGAGCTTGGCCAGCGGCTCGACCTCGCCGATCCGAACGCCCTGGCCTACTGCTGGGTCTATCGAGTTCCCGCTGCTGGAATGGGACGAAGAGGGCAACCGCTGGGATGCGCCGCACAACCCGTTCTGCGGCTTCTTCGAGGAGGACGGGCCAATGCTCGACTCCGATCCCGGCAACGGTCCGCTCCAAGCAGTACGACCTGGTGCGGAACGGCAACGAGGTCGGCGGCGGCATCGTCCGCAATCATCGCCGCGCGGATCAGGCGAAGATCTTCGAGTTGATGGGACATCCCGCCGAAGCCCAGCAGGATCGCTTCGGTGCGCATCCTGAATGCGCTCGAGTACGGCGCACCACCGCACGGCGGCATCGCCATGGGCCTCGACCGCTTCGTCATGCTCCTGGCCGACGAAGAAACATTCGCGACGTTATCGCCTTCCCGAAGAACCAGCGCGGTGCCGACCTGATGTTCGACGCCCCGTCTCCGGTCGACGAGCAGCAACTCGCCGACGTCGGCCTGCAGCTCGCCCCAGCGAAGCCAGCATCACCCGCATCGTAGGCCGCTGATCTGTTCGCGGATCTGAAGCGTTCAAAGACATCCCGTCGCATTGCCACGCGGCGACGGCAGTGCGACGAGGATGATTCGAAATCGTGATGTGCGTTGTCCTGCGGTGACGGTTAACATTCAGGTTTCTGCGTGGTTGTCCTTACTGATCCCAAGTAGTGCACCATACTCATATCCAAAGTGATTTCCTGCACGGGTCCACGTCCTGGACGTAATCGGGGCGTTGCAGTGTGTCTGAGGCCCTGGATCAGCCTGAACGTCTGGATGCTCCGAAGTGACCAGCACCTCGACTGATTCGCTCGACGTCGGAGAATCAGTCCGCACCTTCATATCAGTCGGTGTTGGCCCAGGGTCCCGTCCGGATCGTAGCCACCTCGCGCTTCCTGTCACGCGCTGCCGCGCAAATCATGACCTACGGCATCATGGTTTACCTCGCGGTCGCGGGATCGAGCCAGTTTGAAATTTCAATCGCAAAATCGGCCGCATTCCTGGCCGCGCTGCTTTTCGGTCTGCAAGGCGGCATGCTGGCCGATTCCCGGCCGAAACGTCAGATCCTGTGGGTCAGCTTCGCCGTTCTCGGTGCGGTTTGTTTCCTGACTCCATTACTCCTTGGAACAAGTTCAGGCGATCTACTGTTTGTGATTTTTGTATCCAGCGCGATCACTCAGATTGTCAGCCCTGGTCTCAAGTCGATCGTAGCGATTGTCTCAACGCCAGGGGAACTGGCGACAACCAGCGCGCTGGTCAACATCGTGGGATCCGTTGGCTCATCGATCGGATCAACGCTCATCGCTCCCGTGTTGATCAAGCAATCCGGAGTCGACGCGATCCTGATCTGCGCCGGCATCCTTTACCTCTTCAGCGCGATCCGCATCTTTCGACTGCCAACCGCTGAAGAGCTTGGCAAGCAGGAAGCCTCAAGGAATCTGCGCGACCTGGACTGGAAACCTCGAGCTCTATCGATTCGATACAACGCAAAGTGGATCATGGCCAACCGGTCTATCGCCTCGATGCTGCTGGTAGGCGCCTTCTCTGCGTCACTTCTGCAAGGTGTTACCGCGCTGATTCCCGTTTTCGTCCGGGATGTTCTCGACGAAGATCCAACGAACAGCGTCTACATCTTCATCCTCTCCGGGGTCGCATTCTTTGTGGCCGCAGCGGTTTCCCCGAAACTGATCAAACGGTTTGGCGAACGCAAGACCGCCTTCTGGTCGCTGGTCCTGATGGCAGGCAGCGTTATCCTGCTCTCCATGATTCACCTGGTGGATGGGCCGCTCGCCGTTATCAGCCCCTTGCGCCTGGTCAACGTTTTCATTGAGAGAGACTTGAATTCAGCAGTACTGGCCACTGGATTGATTGCGTTCCCCGCCAACTTCGGCTCGACAATGTGCCTGCAAGCGGTGCAAGTGTTCATTGGCCGTCACGTACCCGGGAAAGAGCAAGGTGGAGTATTTGGACTCCAGCAGGTTCAGGAGAACATGCTTAACCTGATCGTGATTCTCCTGCTTGGCGGGATCGCGATACTAACCGGGCCGCAATACATTTTCCTGTTTGCTCCAATCGTGGTCGCTGCCCTGGCAATGGCCTTGATCTACTACTGCTTCTGGCATTCAATTGGCAAGGCACCCAGCCTGTCAGAAAGCGTCCAGTTCCTGATGCATGACCAGCCAATCACGGAGATTCAGGACATCGGCCCTGGCAAAACAACCACAATTGGGTAGCAGATCATCAGGACGGTCTGTTCCAGCTCAGGGCCATGAGTAGTGAGCATGTTCGATAAGTACGACCCCGGTACCCTGGTCGACCAAAAGGCAACTCGCCCAGGCGAAACTCGAAAGCCAACTAGACAGAGTCGCTATAATCGGGATGAAATGGAATCATTGAGCCCCACCACTACCAAGATAAAGAGTGGTAGCTCCCCGCTAATTAGCGAACAAGTTCTGGCTGCCATGCGTGATGCCGGTGTGGTTGAAGCGTTTCTCTTCGGGAGTGTCGCTCGAGGCGATTACACGGACGCAAGTGATATCGACATCCTGGTCCGATTTGACGAAGGCGTCTCGTTTTGGGCGCCGATTGACCTGAGTCTGAGTTTGACGCAGTTGACCGGTAGGCCTGTCGATGTCCTTACCCAGATTCATCCGGCCTTCTCCAAATTTATCGAGCCCACACTGGTACCCATAGAGTTATGACCAAGAGCCAAGAGCCATATCTGGTCTTGATTCGGGGCGCGATTGAAGCTGTCCGTAAGTACAAGCCGGACGACTTTGGCGAATTGAAATCAAATCAAATGGCGCAAGATGCGATCATCATGCGACTCCAGCAAATTGGGGAGCTATTGGCGCATATTCGGGCGATGGATCCCGCACACTTTGAGGACAAAGCTGATATCACATGGCACCGTATGATTGGCTTGCGAAATGTGATCTCGCATGCATACGACAAACTCGACCTCAACTTGATCTGGGCGATTCTGGAAAACGGACTTTCGGAGTTCGAACGCTCGCTTATGTCGCTCGAGCAGCAGTGAGTCCCTATTGAGGCGTTGCCTCGTCCTCTGAAATCCACCAGCTCAGACCGCTCTGGGAATCGATTCCATCCTCGTCGTAGATCTTCGATGCGTTCCGGATCCTGCCGTTCGAAAACTGACCGGCCCAGATCTCGAACTCGTAGTTCTCCACCCGAATGTACGCGATCCAGTTACCGTCGCTCGACCATCTCGGTGCCATCGCATTCTGCTCGCGTGTAGCCCTGCTCCGATCGCCTGTACTTCGCTCGACGAACCAGAGATCGGTCACGCCACTCTCGGCCCGGATCGTCACCGCGACCCACTCACCGTCGGGACTAATCGCCGAATCGAAAATGTCGCCACTGGAAAGTGCCACTGGACCAGCCACGCCGGAATCGAGGTCCCGCAACGCAACATACGTATCAAACGTGCCGTCACCCACTCGGGACCGGACGGTGTAGGAGGCGAAATTTGCGTTCGGGGCAAGTGCCAGACCCGAAATGTCATCCTCGACACCGGGTGAAAGTGCGACGTACGGAACGTCGTAGAGCGATGCGAGCAGCCAGAGCGACAGGTATTCGCCTGATCCCTCCATGTCGGAAATGAACCCGATCAGGCCCGATTGCGCCCAGTCCGGATCAAGAATCCAGGAGCTGTAGGCTGCGTACTCAATGCTCCCGAGTTCGTAGGGTGGTTCATTGAAGGTCAGTTGCTGCTCGACGTTCGTGACCAGACTGAATGTGTAGAGGTCTGAATAGCTGTTGTACGTGCGCGTGTAGATGAGTTCTGCGCCGTCGGGACTCCAGCGCGGACTGGCAACATTGTCGGCCGACAAGACCTCGCTTGCGCCACCAGCAGTCCAAACCCAGATAGCCCCGTTACGAACGAAGGCAATCTTGCCGGGATATTGCGACGTCTGTGCGCGTACAGAAGAGTCGTCGCCGCCCGTTGCCACCAGTGCGGATGTCAGTGCGCCACCAACAAGGGCCCGACGACTAACGGTCCGGTTCACGATGTCCACCCCAATCGTTCGAGTTCTTCGCGGGCAACGGTTACCTCGTCCCACGGATGTTTGACGCCGTTCCAGATAATGCTCTGCTCATGCCCCTTGCCGGCGAGCAAAATGGTGTCGCCTGGTTGCGCGAGCGAGATCGCCATCTGGATGGCGTCCCGCCGCTCGACAATGCTGAACACTGTTTCGCCTTCAACTGCACCGGCGGCGAGAGCTCCTGCCGCTATCTCTGCAACGATTGTCGCTGCGTCTTCGTATCGCGGGTCCTCGTTGGTTATGACGGATATGTCGGCCAGTTCGGCCGAAACCCTGCCCTGGATCGGTCGCTTGACCGCGTCCCGCTCGCCGGCACTTCCGAATACCGCGATCAATCGACCATCCGGCCGCAAACCACGTAACAACGTCAGCACCTTGGCCAGTGATTCAGGCGTATGGGCGTAGTCGACGATCACGCCAAAGGGTTGCCCGCAGTTAACAGACGTCAATCGACCAGGAATCGGTGGCACGGTCTTCAATGCATCAAGAGCTGCACGGATTGGAATCCCACCCCCCACGGCCAGTCCGAGAGCCGCCAGCGCATTCGATACATTGAACCCGCCAACTAATGGAATCGAAAAGGGATATGTCGTATCGAGATATGAAAGCAACCCACGACTTCCTGCAATTCCGCTCAAATCCGGGGAGACAAACAGATCAGCGTTACCATCCTCGATTGAGTAGGTCAGGATCCGTGAGCACCCTCCGCTGTACGGCAGTACCGACCGCGCTCCGGCATCATCCAGGTTCACCACGGCCAGACCACCGTTCTCGCTTAGCCGCTCAAACAGAATCGCCTTCGCCCGCCAATAGTTCTGGATGGTCCGGTGGTGCTCCAGATGTTCCTGGGTGATGTTCGTTACCGCACCTGCCGCAAACGACACGCCGTCCAGCCGGTGCAGGTCCAAACCGTGTGAAGTCGCTTCCAGAATCGCGTCGGTCACCCCAGCGTCGACCATTTGACGCAACAACCGCTGGATGTCAGTCGATTCCGGGGTTGTCTGGCGGGTCTCATGCTCGATCACCTGATCCGCAATTCGCACTGAAACCGTACCGACCATGCCGGTAATTCGCCCGACACTGCGCAAGATGTGGTCGAGGATGTAACTGGTCGTCGTCTTGCCGTCGGTGCCCGTAATGCCGGTAACGCGCAGTTCACGAGACGGGTGACCGAAAAAGTCAGCCGAAAGTGTTGCCAGATCCCGACGTGTGTCACCAACGATGATCTGAGGAACATTGACCGGCAGTTCATGATCAACGACCACCGCCGCCGCACCTCGTTCGATCGCGGTGCCAACATATGCGTGCCCGTCCGCATACCCACCCCGAAGCGCCACGAAGAGCGTTCCTGGGGTGACCTCACGCGAGTCATAGCGGATGTCAGTAATGACGGTCTGGGTGTCACCCGTAACCTGCCAACCGGGTTGGGTATGGGTCAGGGACACGATGGTTCTGGCGTTCATGGTCGACCGCCCGGTTTCATGTGTCTCCGCGCTGCCGTTTGGTCAGGCGGCGGGCGGCAAATGCCCCGATCAGATTGTATCGGCGCTCCAGCATTGGTGGATAGGACACAATGTCGCCACCGAAACCGGTTTTGAAGCGATACAACCCCCGCCAATCATCACCCTTGGTGCCGGCAATCGAATCTCCGGTATCGCTGACATTGTCGGGATCAACCATCGGAATACCCCACAAGTCATAGCGTAGGCAGCCGGACTCCCGCGCCCACTTCATTGCCTCAAACTGGAGAAGAAACGCTGCTCCATGGCTCCGGTGCTCGGAGGACGATGCTCCGTACATGTAGATCGCTTCTTCACCAAATTTGGCAGCGATCAGACCAGCCGCAAGGTTGCCTTCACTAACGGCGAATATGCAGAGTGCGTCCTCGCCAAAGGTCTGCATGAATCGATCGTAGTAATCGCGGCTGTGAATGCCGAATTTGTTGCGGTCCGACGTGTCCTGCAACAGCTGATAGAACGACTCGATCGTGTACCCATCGCCCAGTCGAAAAACCTCAACCCCCCGTCGAATCGCCAATCGCACGCTGTACCGCGTGTTCTGACGCATCTGCTTGAGTTGGAGGTCATCCTCCAGGAGCGTGACTTTGACCGTTCTCCCTGGTTGAATGTGTTCGGGTCCGAGAACAAAGCCATGATCCTTGTATCGGCCACTGAAGCGGTAACGGTCGTTCAAGTTCAAACATCGTGTACAGGGCGCGATGGGATTTGCCGGACGCGTCGACACGGCGAACCAGCTCAGTCGTGAGATCGGTGGCATCGGCCGGCACCACTGGCCCCCGGGGAATATATCCGACCGAAATCGGTCCACGAGCTCGATACATGACCTGGGCAAGCGCCACGCCATCCGGCGAGCTCGCCGCGACGCGATCAACCGACCAGCCGAATTCCGACTTGAATTCGCCCCATCGCCAACTCTGCAGGAAGTGACCCTGACCGTCCAGAACGGCCTGATCCCATGAGGTTTGGCTCAACAAGTCAGTCGAACGATCGGTCACGAAGGCAACCGCAGAGCGTCGGTCGTCAGCAGGGCGGCATCCAGCGCTTCTTCGATCATCGGGTACTCAGCCTCATCGACATGTTGGGTCAGATTGCGAAGGATACGGACTGCGCCTGGCCCACCGATCTCTCCCAAGTGCCATGACCGCGGCCCGGCGAACATCACTGTCTTCATCCAGCGTTCGCTCTGCCAGAAGAGCGATGTCATCGGACGTGCCAATCGCGCCGAGTGCGCGGGACGCTTCGTAGCGAATCTCCGGATCATCATCGGCGATCGCGCCACGAACATGGGACAACCAGCGGCTTTCGAGTGATCGCCCCATCGCCACCAGTGCGGCCGCTTCAAGCGTCTGGTCACCATGATCGATCGAATCGTGGATCAGCTCCCGGGTCTCATCAGTCTGTTCAAGGCCGCCAATCGCCTCGATCGCCCGCCGCCGAATAATCGCGGACTCATCGGCATCCTCGGCCAGCGTCAACACCAGGTCGCCAATCCGTTCAACCAGATCATCGTCACCGGAATCAATCAATCGTGGAATTGCGTCGCCGAGATGAACCAGTGCCGCTGCGCGAACATCAACGGCCTCATCGTCCACCGCCACACGAATCAGTTCTTCAAGCAGGGACGTGCTCTCGTCCTCCCAGAGGCCAGTGATCGCCAGTTGCCGGATGTCGGACTCGTCGTCGGTCAGTCCCAGGCGGAACAAACGGTTGAATTGGTATTCGACGCTGTCTTCACCGAGATCAACCGCAGCGGCAATCAACTTGCGCCGGATGCCATGCTCAATTTCCGGCCAGGCCTGGGCGACTCTGCGCATCCGGTCACGCGGCAAGTCCGAGAACGTCGCCAGTTGTCCATAGGCAAAGGTGCCTGCCGCAAGTTGCGACAGGCATTCATCCAGTGTGAGGGTGGGTTGGTTAGTTTGAGCTTGGGACGTAGGTGTATCCATCAGCAACATCTGGGTCGCGCGAGAAGGCGCCGGTTTCGTCCGTGTCCAGAATCGTCCGCACCTGGGATTCAGTCAACGGGCGCTCGATATTGGCAACTGCGAACAGCTCCGTGAACGTAGCGGCAAAGCCAGTTCCGCTGTCCAGCTTGTGATTGATCCGCTCGAAGGCAACCGCCACAACCGTTTCAAGTCGACGGCGAGCCTTGTCGTCCATCGGCTTTTCCTGGTTGATTGCCGGGTAAAGCTCTTCGGTCAGGACCTGCTCGGCAATCACCCCGCAGGCATATGTGCCTGGGCGGAAGACATACCGCTGACGGCGATCTTCCAGCTCCAGAAGTTTCGCGTTCTGGGTTGGGGCGGGAACGTACTTGACGATGTAGTGACCGTCGTTGTCCGTTCGATTCAGCGAGATAAGCGCGCCAGGGACCAGATTCTCGTTGTAGAAGTCATCAAGACCAACGATGAATCCACCGCGGTTCGGCGCCGGGTAGCGCAGTTCCACCAGATAGGTGGTGTACGACTGCGGGCACTCAAAGGTCAACACGGCCGTGCGCTGGTTCGGGAGCAGCGGGGCCGGCAGCAATTCCGCCATCTCCCGGTCGTACGGCAGCAAACCGAGCTGATATTCGTAGAAGGTAAGGACGCGATCGACACTCTGGCGAGTTCGATACGCTGGCGAATCCCCGACCTCTTCATTCAGATGACGGTAGTCGGTACCGATTTCGTTCGGCTTCTTCCGTGACGTGCCCAGTTGTGCAAGCGTGTTGACGCTCCAGAACCGCTGGTTTCCGGTACCGACGAAGTCGAAATCGCGATGTTCCTTTGAGAGTCGGAAGTTGACCGCAAACCGGAGCGAATCAAAGTCCGGAGTTCCTGGCCGACCGCCAAGCACATCCTGCGCAATGACGTCATCCGTCAATGGCTGCTCTTGCTCCTGGATGTATTCGCGGATCCGGCGCATGTCATTGCGTCCGAACCGGGCAACCCGATCCTCAAGCATCCATTGATCACCGAACGTGGCCACCCGCGGATCGAGTGAAAGTCGCTCGCTGATCGCGTTGGCAACGGCCGGATCTTCAATCTCGTCGAGCGGTGTGACGGCCAGTGGCTGAACCGTAATGGTCCGCGCGACTGGCGCAACCTCTTCGATGACCACTTCTTCGACCGTCGTCTCTTCAACCACATCAACGAACGGTGCCGTTGAGGGCTGCTTCTGCGGCCAGGACGGTCTCTTCGACGGCGTGTGCCGCTTCGCTCTGCGCCCAGACCGGTTCGACCACCGGCTTTTCGCGGTGAACGTATGCCGGCTTCTCTGGCTTCGGCAACGGCTTCATGAACCGCTGCACAAACGTGTGCTCATTGTCTTCGCCAACAGTTACCGGAGAACGCCCGCTTCGTGTGGTCAACACCGAGACGAGGCCTTCGGAATCCTTCTCGCTCGAAAACACTGCGTCGTTCTTCTTGACCGCGGTCAGAACCTCGGCCTCAGTCGCAGTCGTTCCCATTTGACCAAGCAAGTCCACCAGCATGGCAACCGGCATCTTGATCGGGGAATCAAAGGACATGAAACGTCCCTGGATGTTCAGAACGGCAAATACGCGTTTCGCGAGTTCCTTATCGGCAGGAGATCCTCGGAACGCAACCTCAACAGAAAGCATGGAAACCCTTTCTCTCTGGCTCAATCAGCCCGTGCGCTATTGCATCGACCGAAGTCGGAGCGCGTCAATCAGTTGTTGAGTTGTGATTGGTTGGGTTTGCGCAGGATCGCGCAGAATGGAAAGCAGATAAGCCACGTCGTCTTCAGTCAACTGCACTGGCTTGGCTTTGGTATCGTTATCTGTGGTCATGAGTTCCTGTTTTTGGTGTAACGGGCGATACGCGAAAGGTCGGTCAACCTACGAACTATAGCGTTTTTGACGTAACTTTCCCATATTGGAGTGTAGTGGCCATTGGCAGTCCATCCACTCGCTCCGTATACTGCGCCCGTAACGTGAATGTCTCACCGCGACATGCTTTGTCGCTTCAGTAAGGACGGTAGGTAATGCTCGGCGGTCTCGGATGGCAGGAACTTGTCATCGTTCTCGTAATTGTCATCATCATCTTCGGCGCTGGTCGGCTCCCGGAAATCGGCGGCGCTGTTGGCAAGTCAATCAAGGAATTCCGGAACCAGTCGGCAGATGAGGACAGCCCGGAAGGGATCGCGCCAACCACAACTGCCAACTCCGGGACCACGGTCAATCAGGCCACCGTTAACGACGCGCCAAAGGCACCTCGTGAGGTTCGCGCCGACGAGATCTAGTCTCTGATCTCAAATATGCAAACAGAAAGCGAGCCGGGAACAGAATTCCCGGCTCGCTTTTTCGTGTCGTGCTATTCGTCGTCCCGGAAGAATCCAAGAACAGTGGTCGCCTGCGGCTTGCTGCTGGAAGCGCCCACAGTTCCAGGAATGCCTCCGTGCTGTGAGCTCGGCATCTTGACGTCCGACATCAGTTCCACAAACGTCACCTTGTGCCAGGCATAGAGAAAGACCTCGGCGCCCTCTGTGACATATGCAAGCTGTTTGCCGTCTTTCTTTTTTATGTTCCGCAGGAACAGAAACTGGTCCGTTGGACTTGGAACCTCATCAAGTTCACCGTAAATCGCGTCTTCACCGAGAAGGTGAATAATTGCCGGAATTGCCACGTCCTACTCCTATGCGCGATTCAACGCGTAAATAAATCCATCGAGGCTGCCAAATACAATGTGATCGTCCGTCAGAAGCGGCCTCGCGACAATCGCTCCACCCGTGCCAAACGTCCACTCGACCGCGCCATCATTTCGATTGAGGCAATAGAAAACCGCATCATTTCCGCCAACCAGGAGCCGGTTGTCCATCACCACAGCGGTTGACGTGATTTGTCGGCACACCTGGGATTTCCAGACCAACTTCCCGGTCGAAATTGAAATCGCGTACATGTGCCCATCGGCCGACCCGATATAGGCAATGTCATCATCAACAACCGCCGATGCAAGGACCGCTTTCTTGGTCTGGTATGTCCAGATCAATTTGCCGTCCCGCATGCCAAACGCGCGGACCGCGCCATCAGACGAACCCACGATTACCCGCTCACCTGCTGCGGTCGGAGTTGATACGACCGGGGCACCTGCGTGGTACCGCCAAAGCAGGCTTCCGCTATCCCGGTGCACGTTGTAGAGGTATCCGTCGTCGGATCCGAAGAGCACCTTGTCATCCACCTGAATCGGGGATGAGCGAACCGGTGCAAATGTCTTGTACCGCCAGGTCACCACCCCGCGAGACCGATCCAGTCGGTACACGTGACCGTCGTCAGAGCCAATGATTACGGACTTGTCGTCCACAAACGGAGACGAGCGGACCTTGTCATTGGTCCGGAACGTCCAGATCGCCCGTCCACTTGACCTGGAAACGGCGTAGATGGTCTTGTCCTCGGACCCGAAAACAACCATCTCCGACTGAACCGCCGGTCGAGACACAATCCCGTTCTGTGTTTTGAATCGCCACCGTACCGATCCGTCCGAGTCATCGATCGCATAGACATTCCCGTCATAGGAACCGACGTAAATGGTTCCTCCGGCGAACGTCGCACTGCCTCGAATCTCTTCACCGGTCTTGAGGCTCCAGTCGAGGCGCTTCTCCTCTGGCATTTCCGATGGTTGATTCGACGGCAGGACTTCGTTGATGACTGGTGGAGCCGGGTCTTCCATCGTGTCGGACGAAAGGAGACTCGATCCAGATGAGCTATCCCGATCTTCGGCGACGACGGCCTCGACCGGCCGACCTGGAATCGGTATGGGCGCGATCGTGTCGTCACCCCGGGCATAGGTGCTGTACTTGATCTGCTCAAGGATGTGTTTCACATCCTCTGCCGTCTGCGGGCGATCCGCCGGGCTGTATGAGACGCAACGAAGAATCAGTTCTTCGAACTGGGGGGAAAGCGCCGGGTTGAGTTTTCGCGGCGGACGCTGGCCGAACGTAAATGGTGTTTCCGACCGAGGGTCACTTCCCGTCGCCAGGTGATGCAAGGTCGCACCGAGGGCGTAAATGTCGCCCCGGGCATCGGCAATTCCCTTGTACTGCTCCGGCGGCGCGTAGCCTTCGGTGCCGATCATCGTTCCCTTTTGCTGCGGAGCGAACGATCGGGCAATACCGAAGTCAACGAGCATCATCGTGTTGTCTTCGGCCCGGATCATGATGTTGCTGGGCTTCAGGTCCCGGAAGATGATTGGTTCCGGTTTCTGGTTGTGCAGGTACGCAACTACTGAGCAAAGTGTCAACGCCCACTCAATGATCTGATCCTGCTCGAACGGCATCCCCCGCTCGCTCAGAAGCGTCTCGAGATCGTCGCCGTGGATAAGTTCCAGAACGAGGTAGATCGTCCCCTGCTGTTCGAAATAATCGTAAATGCGAGGAATCGCGGCATGCGTCAGCGTCGCCAGGAGCGATGCCTCACGCTGGAAGTTTGCCAACCTGAGCTGCCGCATCTTTGCGTCTTCGGCGGAGTTGAACATCTCCTTGACGGCGCACTGGCGATCCACGCTCGTAAACCGGAGATCGCGCGCCTTGTACACGGTACTCATTCCGCCGACGCCGCGGACATCCATGATCCGGTACCGATTCTGGAGGACTGTTCCGGCCTTGAGCGCGTTGCCACGACCAGGCACATTGGAACGCTTCCGGCCCTCGCTGTCACCAGGCTCAAAGAGTTGTGATTCTGGTTTTTTGGGTGGCGCTGCCACGTTTCCCCTTTTGCGCTCTGTCCGGTTGCTCGGGACTGTTCGTTTGAGCGAACGATTCCGTTGCGGGTTTTGCCACAACTGTTTCAGTGCGAAACCTCTTGCATTCTAGGCACGGCAGTAGCGAGCAGAAAGGCCTCGAACCGGTTGATTTGGTCGAGTTGTGGCTTTAGTACCGTGCCCCAGAGGCGGACAGTGGCCGTAGAAGGTGAAGTGGGATAGTATCCGTCGGCGTGCCCTTGCACGCTCCACTACAGGAAACGTGACGCCTGAATGAATGAACTCCCATCTCAATCGCGACGCGGAATCGGTAAAAGTGAATCCAGCGATAGCCTCGGCAGCGTTCCAGATGGATATACACGCGCTCCCGACCCGTTGGCGTCCTCCTGGCAATCAGGTATCACCACCGAGCCGATTCAGCAGGAGACCCAATTGAACCCAGCTACATCACAGCAAGGCTCGGTAACGAAATCAGCCGGGCGGGCATTCCGCGAAGTCCTCGAAACAATCCTGCTTGCCGCCGTGATCTTCTTCGGCGTGCGCTTGCTGGTCCTCAACTTCAAGGTCGACGGTCTCAGCATGATGCCGAACCTGCACAACAACGAATTGCTGCTTGTCAATCGCAATGCCTACAGCGAGATTGATCTCAACAACTGGATCAACAAGATTCCATTTGTCGATCGCGAAGGCAGCATCGTCATCTGGGAATTCGATCCGCCCGAACGAGGCGACATCGTCGTCTTCAACCCGCCCAATGGCGACGACAAGCCATACATCAAGCGCGTTCTCGCAACTGAAGGCGAAACAGTCGAAATCAGGGACGGCTCGGTTTGGGTAGATGGTGTCGAAGTCAACGAGCCCTACATCAAGGACGGCATCACCGAATGCCTGAGCTCAGATTGCGGACCTGTACTCATTCCTGAGGGTCAGGTCTGGGTAATGGGCGACAATCGACGCAACAGTTCGGACTCCCGTGCGTTCGGTCCGGTGCCTATCGAGAACATCATCGGTAAGGCAATCGTGACGTATTGGCCCGTGAGTGACATCGGTCTGGTACCGCATTACGACTACCCCGAGATCTCCGAATAGTGCCAAATCCCCAAAATGTCGTGGCAACACGTCTTGGGAGAGCCGCCGTACGTATGTAGAATTGGAGCACGCACATCGGTTGGCGAAATGCTGCCAATCGTGCAGTCGGACATCCCGGATTGCCATTCAGGCAAACTGGCTTGTCACCAGGGACAGATACGTATGATCGAAACCATTGTCGATAGCATCCGGATGAATCTGCTTGATCGCAGCCGCATTCTCCTGCTTCGCGAAGTGTCGGGTGAACGGCACTTGCCAATCTGGATCGGCGAGTTCGAGGCCCAGGCGATCGTGCTCGAGATGCAAGGCACCACACCGCAACGCCCAATGCCGTACGACCTGATCATCAACATGATTCAGGACTTTGATGCCCGCGTCCTGCGTATCGTCGTAAACGACCTTTCGCACGACATCTATTACGCCCGGGTGGTCCTCGAACGTGCTGGAGAAGTTATCGAACTCGATGCCCGGCCGAGTGATGCGGTCGCCATTGCAGTCCGCGCATCCTGCCCCATCTTTGTCGACGACACCGTTATGGATCGAGCCGGCGTCAATATCGCCGATGAGGATGACGCCGACGACGACGAACCAGACGATATCCCGGAAACCGCCGAGCGTGTTACCGCCGGCGAGGAAGAAGGCCTGAATATCTTCCGGGAATTCATCAATACCCTCGATACCGAAGATCGCGATTCGCGGTCAAATTAGCCCAATGCGCCCATACGCGCAGGAGATTCCCGATGGAACCCGCTGAGAACCGTATTCGTAAAATCGTGCTGCAGCGCCTTGGCACCTGCCGCGTTTGCCATCGTCAACATCAGGGCGCGGACGTCAATGTCCTCTCCCAGAAGCCGGACGTCTGGATGATGGTCGTCGAGTGCCCGGACTGTCAGACCCGCAGCTTTGTCGCCGCCGTCGTCGATGAAAAGCACGCAGAAGACGCTGAAAGCGCCCTCAAGCAACTCGCGGTCGAGCACCACGGCTTGCTGGCCGTCGAAAAGGCGCCTGTCGAACGATCAATCATCGAACAGCCCAAAGAACCGATCACGGACGATGACGTCAGCGAACTGCACGAGTTCCTGCAGACGTTCAACGGCGATTTCCGTTCGCTGTTTGCCAAGGGATGATCAATCGCTGAACGCGAACGCCGGGTGCTAGATTCGGGCAACGTCGCTCGCGCCCAGGTTGAGAAGTACTTGCCCTGATGGTCCCAGCCGAACAATTGCCACGCCTCGGACCACTTCGCGTTCCCGAGGATCGACCTGGCCCCACGCTACTCCGTCGAATCGGATTGGCCGTTTGTCTGATCCTGGTCGTCACCACCGTCCTCTGGTTTGACCGCGACGGCCTGCGCGACAACGCCCACCCGGAGCAGACTCCCGGTCTCACCGACGTCTTCTACTTCACCGTTGTTTCGCTGACGACGGTCGGCTATGGCGATATCGCGCCCGTAACTGATTTTGCCCGCCTCTTCAACGCAATCATCCTCACACCAATCCGGATTTTTCTCTGGGCACTTTTCCTCGGCACGGCGTACGAGATTTCTGTACTCCGGCTCAAGTTCAGGCAGGAGCGGCAGATGCGCGATCTCAAGGACCGGCTATCCAATCACGTCATCGTTTGTGGCTACGGCTCCAAGGGACAAGCCATCGTGGATGAACTCCTTGCCCACGGCCATCAGCCCGAGGACATCGTGATCATCGACCCGGTTGAGCACGCCTGCGCCACAGCAACCAAACGCAAGCTCGTCGTTCTGCGAGGCGACGCATCTTCGGAGGACATCCTGGAATCTGCGGCCGTTTCAAAGGCGAGTTACGTCATGGTTGCGCCCGATCGCGATGACGCCGCAACACTTATTTGCCTCACCGTCCGCAACCTCGCGCCAAACGTCCACATCATCGCGTCGGCCCGTCAGGAGGAGAACATCAAGCTGCTCTACGGCGCCGGTGCGGAGATGGTCGTCGCTCCATCCGTTACTGGTGGACGCTTGATGGCCGCGTCCGTTCGCCAACGGGCCGTTCCTCAATTCATAGAGGACTTGCTGATGTTCGGCGACGGTCTCAGCGTCACCGAGGAACTGGTTGGCCCGGACAAGGCCGGCAAGTCGCCAGCAGCAGCATTCCCGGTCAATGGCACGCTGGTCCTCGGCATCGTTCGGGATCAGATTCGATTGCCGTTCAATCAGCTCGCTGACCTGACCCTGCAAACAGGCGACATCGTTGTTTTGATCATCGACGAGACTGTGGGAGCGAGCGCTACGTAGCGCTCATGCCCGTGAAATTGAGGTCCGGCGACTCGTCCATGTAATAATTGTTTATGGAAACTCGCCAAATCACTGGAATTTGTAACGCCTGTACAGCCTTGGCCCGAGCTATTCTGCTCAGCCTGCCGGTACTCTTGCTGGTTGTTGTTGGCATCGGTAGTTCACTCTCGTCAGCCCAGACGTCCGCCAATACAGTCGTGGTAATCGAGATCACCGGAACCATCGATCTCGGCCTTGCACCGTTCCTGGAACGCGCCTTGAACGAAGCCGAAGCGGATGGGGCAAGCGCGGTCATCCTCAATATCGATACGCCAGGCGGCCGACTCGATGCGGTCCTCCAGATGCGGGATACGCTGATCGACTCCCCTGTGCGCACCATCGCCTTCGTGAATCGCACGGCATTCTCCGCCGGTGCGCTGATCGCGATAGCCTCGACGGACATTTACATGACTCCGGGTGCCGTGATGGGTGCCGCAACCCCGGTCGATGGCGCCGGCAACTCGGCAAGTGCCAAGACCATTTCCGCCGTACGCAGCGTCTTCAAGTCGACCGCCGAACTCCGCGGACTCGATCCGCTCGTTGCCGAAGCAATGGTCGATCCGGACATTGCGATTCCTGGCCTGGTTGACGCCGGCCAGCTCCTTACGCTTACGACCGAGGACGCTCTCACAGTCGGGTACACGGATGGGGTCGTCAATTCGGTGGACGAACTGCTCACCGCGGCCGGACTCTCCGGCGCCACCATCGAGACCATGTCACCGAGCCTCGCCGAGCGCGTCGTTCGCCTGATCACGAATCCCGTCCTCGCCTCGATTCTCATAACGCTAGGCATCCTGCTGATCATTGGCGATCTGATCGTGGCCGGATTCGGACCGGTGGGTGTTGTCGGAATCGCCCTCCTCGGCCTCTTCTTCTGGGGTCATGCCATCGCGGGATTGGCTGGCTGGGAAGATCTGATCCTCATCGGCATCGGACTGGTTCTGATCGGGATAGAAGCGTTCGTCATACCCGGCTTTGGCATATTCGGCATCGCCGGTCTCGCCGCGCTTGCTGGTGGATTCTGGTTGGCGATGGTAACCGGCGATTTCCGGATAACCGGCTCAGGCGTCCGGGCAGGCTGGACCGTAGCCATCTCCATGATCCTCGTCGTTATCGGCTTTGTGATCATCCTGTCCCTGGTACCAAGAGTCAGCCGGGTTGGCGGCCTGGTTCTTGAGGGAACTGGACGTGAGGTCGCTCAAACTACCCGTCGTCCTCCGATCTGGCTCAAACTCTTCGGCGGTGGCGCGGATCTCAACTTGCCGTCCGATCAGCAGGTTCGCAACAAGACCGCGCTCCCCGGCATCCCCTTGACCGGCAAGACCGGAACCGCGCTGTCTGATTTGCGCCCAAGTGGGATCGCGATGATCGACGGTCTTCAGACGGACGTAGTCACCAATGGGGAATACATCCAGGCAGGCGAACCCGTCCTGGTCATCAAGGATGAGAAATACCGTCGCGTGGTCAGTCGATTTGAGACGACCGCATAAGCATCAATTCGTGTGAAACAACCGATCGGCATTGGGGCCGGTCAGTTTGGGTTGGCGCACTCACTGCGCCGAATACAGGAGGTTCCACATACTGTGGATGGAATAGTTGTCCTGGTCGCCCTGGCGATCGTACTTTTTCTGGTTATCTTGTTCTTCTACTTCGTGCCAGTCGGACTCTGGGTTACTGCCATCTTCTCCGGCGTTCGGGTGGGCCTCGGCACACTGATCGGTATGCGCCTGCGGAAGGTCAACCCTGGCGATATCGTTCGCCCGTACATTTCGGCCGCGAAGGCAGGAATCGAGCTCGAAGTCGGACAGATGGAAGCGCATTACCTGGCCGGCGGTAACGTCGTTCGGGTAGTCCAGGCGCTTATCTCGGCCGACCGCGCCAACATCGATCTTCCCTGGAAACGCGCCACAGCAATTGACCTGGCCGGGCGAGACGTGCTCGAAGCCGTTCAGGTCAGCGTCAATCCGAAGGTGATCCAGACTCCGCGCGTGGCCGCAGTCGCCAAGGACGGCATCCAGGTTATCGCCGTCGCCCGGGTCACTGTGCGTGCCAACATCGAACGACTAGTCGGTGGCGCGGGCGAAGAAACGATCATCGCTCGGGTTGGCGAAGGTACCGTTTCGTCGATCGGTTCTGCCGACAGTCACAAGACCGTGCTTGAGAACCCCGATGCGATCTCTCGCTATGTGCTCGATCGCGGACTGGACGCTGGTACGGCCTTCGAAATCCTGTCGATTGACATCGCCGACGTAGACGTTGGTCGCAACATCGGCGCCGAGCTGCAGACGGACCAGGCCGAAGCCGACAAGAAGATCGCCCAGGCCAAGGCCGAAGAGCGCCGGGCCATGGCCGTCGCCCTTGAGCAGGAAATGCGCGCCCGGGTTGTCGAGGCAGAGGCCCAGGTCCCGCTCGCACTTGCCGAAGCCTTCCGCAATGGCAACCTTGGCGTCATGGACTTCTACCGAATGGAGAACATGCAGAGCGACACCCGCATGCGATCGTCACTCGCCGGAGACGAAAAGGACACGAAGTAAGCCATGGCTTTCAGACGCGCCTTTCAGGACATGATGAAACAGCTCGAGGAGGCGTCGGGCAATCAGCAGCGGACCCAGCCAATCTTTGGCGAGGGCGAGTTCATTGATCGGTCAGCTCCGGAATGGCGTTCGGGTGATGGACGAAAGGTAATCCCGGAGTCCATGACCGCTGAGGCAATGCCAGACGAGCGTTTGCCCCGGACACCGACATCCGAGGAGCAATTTCGTCCGGGAACAAACCAGCTGACCGAAGCAGAACGTGCGAAGCGTCGTGAGGATACGATGCGAAAACCGGGTAGTCACTCGAACATCGGACGTCCGATTGCTGACGTAATCGGAACCGGGCGCCATCGCCGCCGACCGGACGTGCTGATCGCCCTGAAAACCGGTGCCGGCGTTCGTCAGGCGCTCGTGCTCAGCGAAATCATCGGCCCGCCCAGATCACTCAAGCCCTTCGACGAACGCTAGTCAAGGACATTCCACGCGATGTGGCGCCTCAACCTGAAGCGTCACATCGCCGCCAGCTTCACCACCGTGTTCCAGTTACGCGTCGTAACTGGCTGCTTTCCGAATGTTGCCTTGATGAATGGTCCGAAATCTCCGTATCGACCGTCACTGGTCTTGTGGCTGATCGAAAAAAACTCGCGATCATTCATACCGACCGCCAATGCCCGCATTTCGGTGAGCTTCAGCGGCATGTCGGGAACGGATTCTGGCGCGGTGGTCAGGAATGTCACGTAGAACTTGTTGCCAACCGTGTCGTAGGGAGCGAACGGATCGAGCGCGATCAGTTCCTTGATGTAGGCAATTGTCCGGATCATCACGTCCACACGGTAGCCGAGGGCAGTCTCCAGCGCTGACTCAACCAGATCAGTCAGATTTCGCTCGTCGGTCTCCGGACTGGCGAAAACGACATTGCCACTAGCCAGGAGCGTCTGCACGTCGGTCAACCCGGCACCTTCGAAGATCTCGGTGAGCTCCTCTTTCTTGATCATCCGGTTGCCGCCGACATTGATCCCCCGCAAAAGAGCCACGTACTTGATCGCCACTGCTATTCCCGCCCTGGTGCATCTATCGAAATCCGAACATGCTCACTCTACCCGCTGGCGACCAACTGCACAGCGATTCACCTATTGTTACGACATACACAGTTTCGATTTTGCTGATTATTTCTTGAACGGAGTAGAACGTTGACCCTGCAGGATTTTTCACTGGATTTCAGAAGCGCTATCGACAAGTCATCGTCATTCGCCGACCAGACCCAGCACATCGATTGGACCGAGCTCGCACCAGCTACCATCGCCCTCTATGACCGTCTCGATGAACTTGCGGCTACCGTTTCGGACGTCACATTCATTGCCGCTGATCCCGCTGAGGACGGCGCACCAGGCTGGAACCTGGCCCACGTAATCGTTCATCTGACCGCGGGCCTCGAGGAAAACGCGGTGCAAGCCTCAACGCTGGCCCGGGGCGCCGAGATCACCGGTCGACCGCGTTACGAGACTGATTGGGAGACCGTCGTTTCGCACGATCAGATCACCCAGCGTCTGGCCGAGAGTCGCCGGATGGTCAGTGGATTCCTGCAGGCGTGGCCGGATCAGCCGCACCTGGACAACATTCATGACCACGGTTACTTCGGCACGATGAACGCCGTTGCCTATCAGATGCTCGGAATCGCAACATGCCCGCGGCCACCTCTCCCAGATCGAGGAGATCATCCGCCAGACGCCCTAACCCTCGACTACATCGATCGTTGCCTTCGGGAACGCCTCGTGGATCCTGAGAATGACCGGGTCGCGCTGCAGCTCAAATTTTGCCATCCAGATTCTTGCCTGAATTGTTGTACCGGTCGGTTTGATCGACCGGTACTCAATGCCAGGCGACTTGGATTGCGGCCCCAGCGATTCTCGGACCGTCGCCAGCAGGAGTGCTTCGATGTCACCAGGGTTGCCCGGTATCTCGGAGATGTTGATCACCAGGCAGTGCGATTCGAGGGCCGTCCGGTTCGTCACGACCTGAGAGAAGACGAGGTAATTGGGGACCAGCACAAGCTGACGTTTGGTGTTGCGCAAGTCCGGTCACCCGCAACGCAACGGTCTCCACGTAGCCGTCCTGCTCGCCGATGATCAGACGGTCTCCAGTCTTGAATGGTTGCTCGATGAGCAGATAGAACCCGGCGACCAGATTCTTGATGATGTCCTGCAATGCCAGTGAGAGCGCAGCAACAATGACACCGATCCAGGTCACCAGTGAATCAGTGCTCGCCCCAACCACCCCGAGCGCCAGTACCAGGCCGGCCGCAAATGTCCCCAGGCGAAGGAGATTCTCGACAAGCGCCGCACCGTTCGGGTTGGATACCCAACGTGATTTGGTCCGGCGCATGAACCAGCGCCGAGCCTTGCCGCCTATCCATGACGCAACCCAGATGATGCCGACGAACAGCGCGACGCCCAGGATGAACTGAACGAACGACACAAGAAAGCCACCGGTGTACTCGGCGATATCCGAAAGCTGCTGGCCCAGTTCCTCGTTCATCGCGTGCGATTTCCTGACAATTGGTCAAACCTGACGGCTCTCTGGCTGTATCTCGATCATATCAGCCGAAATCACCCGAACCGGCTTGCGGTTTCACGGCTACCGGGCTCGCTCTCATATATACTCATCATTGCGGTCGACACCGATTCTTTGTCGTGCCGTCACAATGCTGACTGCAAGGAGTTACCGGGTGTCTCAGGTGGCTGACCACACACATGTCGAGGGTTCGGAAATCGATCTCGACCTCGTGCGCGAAATGCTCTCCCACTTCACGTTTTCCGATTATCAGGAAGCGCAGGAACTGATCCTCAGCGCGCTCCAGGAGATCAACGAGCATTTCGGTTGGGTCTCGCTCGAGGCCGCCAAAGTGGTCGCCGATCACTTCAACACCACCGACAATCGCGTCTTCGGCCTGCTCACCTTCTACGCCGACTTCCGGACTGAACCGCGCGGCAAGCACTTCATGCTGCTCTGCCACGGCATGTCCTGCTACGTCATGGGCTCCCAGAAGCTGGTCAACGAACTCGAGCAGAAATACGGAATCACCGACGGCGGCACGACCGCGGACGGCGAACTAACCGTACAGATCGTCAACGGCTGCCTCGGCGTTTGCGACAAGGCCCCGATCGTCAAACTCGATGCCGATTACCACACCGAGCTGACCGTCGAGAAATTCAACGACGCTCTGCAGAAAGCGATTGCCAATGGCAGCGGATGGAGACAGCACTAAGATGCACGTTCACCCGGAATCCACCCTCCAGAAGCTGAACAGCAAGGAAGAATTCCAGCGCTTTGCTGCGGACGCTGCCGCTAAATGGCACGCGATCTGGAGTGACGAGAACACAGTCGTCACCGTCGGCGTCGGTACTTCATCGATTGCCAAGGGTGCCGAGCAAGTCCTCGACGCTGCCGCCCAATACGCGCTGCCGAAAACCAACGTCATCGTCCGCAAGACCGGTGTTGACGGTGCGGACTGGATGGAAGTCCAGGTCTCGGTCAAACGACCGGGCGCGCCGATTGTCCACTACGCCAATGTCACTCCTGAAACGGTTGCCGATGTCATCGACGGCAAACTCGAATCGCATGCGATTGGAGTCGATGGTGACGAGGCATTCAACGGAATCGAACCGCTCAAGAACCACCCGTTCTTCAAGTATCAGCACCGGATCGTGCTCAAGGACGTCGGGATCATCGACCCCGAATCCATTGAGGAAGCGATCGCTCGCGGCGCCTATTCCGCGTACTTCAAGGTCCTCTTCGAAATGTCGGCCGATGATGCCATCGCCGAAATGACCGCCGCCAACCTGCGCGGTCGTGGCGGTGCGGGATTCCCGGCCGGTATCAAGTGGGAAAGCGGTCGCAAGGCGCGCAACAGCCCGAAGTTCATCGTCTGCAACAGCCACGAAGGTGAACCGAACGTCTACAAGGACCGCCGGATTCACGAGGGCGACCCCCACCGCATCCTCGAAGGCCTGCTGATCGCCGGCATCGTGGTCGGGGCCGAGCGCGCCTACAACTACATCGGCGGCGAGTATCCGCTGGCCATCAAGCGATTCCGCAAGGCCGTCGCCGATGCCGAACGCCTCGGACTCGTCGGCAAGAACGTGCTCGGCTCAGGCAAGACCGTCGCGTTCCGGGTTCGGACCGGCGGCGGCGCCTACATCTGCGGCGAAGGTTCGGCGCTGATGTACTCGGTGATGGGCGTCCGCGGTCAGCCGCGCACCAAGCCACCGCGATCGGTTGAGGAAGGCCTCTGGAAGCGCCCGACCGTCGCCAACAACACCGAAACCGTTTCCAACGTCCGCGAGATCATCAACAACGGTGGTGAGTGGTTCGCCCAGATCGGCACCGAGAAGAGCAAGGGCACCAAGCTCATGACCGTTCAGGGCGCCCTGAACACCATGGGTCTGGTTGAGGTTCCGATGGGAATCACCCTGCGCACCCTGGTCGAAGAGATCTGGGGCGGCATGCGAGCCGGCTACACCTTCAAGGGCATCCAGACCGGCGGCGTCTCGGCCGGACCGCTCAAGGACGAACACCTCGACCTGCCGGTGGACTTCGATTCGTTGACCCACGTCGGCGGCATGCTCGGCTCGGGTGGATTTGTCGTCTTCGACGAGACCATCAGCGCCATCGACTTCGCCCGCTACCTGACGGCATTCAACCGGTACGAAAGCTGCAGCAAGTGCATCCCCTGCAGCAAGGGCAACCCGGCCCTGGTCGAGATTCTGGACCGGATCCGCCTCGGACGCGGCACCAAAGCCGATCTCGCCCTGATGCGGCGCACCAGCAAGCACATCATCGAACTCAGCCTCTGCGGACTCGGCCAGGTCGCGCCGATGCCACTGCTGGGCATGATGGACATGTACCCGGAGGAATGGGAAGCAGCCGTCTCCAACAACACCGGCACCACCCTCTGGCTCGAACAGCGCCCAGCCCTCGCCCCCACCGGCGACTAACCAGACAACGCATCAAAGGCCGCCGGAACAAACTCCGGCGGCCTTTTCATTACCCCTAAACTGCCATCCGGCCACAACCAAATGTGGCGAGCAGGCACCGTACACCTCGATCGACCGCAGGTCGATACCAGCCGCCGAATCCGCACCTCCGCACTCGGCAACCAGTGCTCACCGACGTAGCGCGGGGCCGCCGTGCCCCGCTTCGACCGCAGGTCGACCAGTGGGCGCCGTTTACCCATCACGAATCCGGAAGGTACGGCGCTCGGACTCCGTCCGAAGCACGGCAGGGCCGCCGTGCGCTACGACCAACCTCGACCGCAACTCCCTGAAATGTGGCGAGGTGGCACCGTACACCTCGATCGACCGCAGGTCGATTCCAGCCGCCGAATCCGCAAGTCCACACCCGTCAATCGCGCTCATTACGTAGCGCGGGGCCGCCGTGCCCCGCTTCGACCGCAGGTCGACCTCTGCTCGCCACAGACCGGACCCGCAACCCGATGATGCATTCCGCAGACGACCTTTGTCGCACTTCAGGTCATCAGACCTCGTTCCAATCACCACCGCGCGCACGTCTGAAGTCAGTCCTGATGCGTGATCTCCATCTCGACATCTTCCCAGGTCGGGTCCGATGCCATGAGCGCGCGGTACTGCAGATAGACCTCGTTCATCTCCGGCAATTCCGCCATCGCTCGATAGGTGGCTTCGTCCTGAACCAGCGCGACAACCACCATTTCATTCGGTCGATCCTTGACACGGCCCATCAACTCCAGCATCGGACCGCCAACCTTTGGCCTGACCTTTTGCTGAAAGACCTCTCCGATTCTCGCCACCTCGGCCTCGGTTGCGCTGGCGTTCGCAGTGAAATGCATGATCGTGCCAAACACGATTCGCTCCCTTCCGCGTGTGAAACTGATTGACTGAAACGTGATTGCCGCTCAAACTACTCCGATTTGTTCGAATGTCAATCGGCCAGCGAGAGCAACTTTCGCGATGCACGTTGCCGAGTCAGGAGCAGCAGTTCCGTGTCTTACATGCGCCACATTGAGGTCGTTCCGTACGACGCTACATGGCCAGAGCAGGCCGAGCGCTGGAAAGCGGTACTCGGCGATCTTCTCGGCGCCGAACTGATTCGCATCGAACACATCGGCTCCACGTCAGTACCGGGACTCGCCGCCAAACCGGTAATCGACCTCATGCCGCTCGTTCACGACATTTCGCGGAATCGACCCATTGCAAACAGCCTTCGAGCAAGCCGGATTCCGCTGGTATGGCGAATACGGACTTCCCGGCCGCCGGTACGTCAACAAGGATGACCCCGAGTCTGGCCAGCGACTCTGCAACGTCCACATGTACGCGGTCGACGATCCAGACGTCGATCGTCACCTCGCCTTCCCGGCCTTTCTTAGCGTCCGTACTGACCTGCGCGATCAGTACGCAGCCCTCAAGCAGGAATGCGCTCTCAGGTTCCCGACTGACATCGATGGCTACATGGACTGCAAGAACGACTGGATCCAGCGGGTTCAAGTCGACGCCGAAGCGTGGTGGAAAGCCACGAACTCGTAATACGTTGACATGCGCGTGAAGCAGTCGTAGACTCGCCCCGGCGCTGCAGGTTGCACGCTACCGCCACTGAACGACGTGCGGATTCGAAGCTAGCAGGACGATACCAATTGGACGCAAGCGGAGAACAACACGTGCACCGGACGGTAGCTCACAGCGCATGACTGGTCTTCCATAGCCAGTCCCCACTGTTGGCCCTCGCTGATCCGGCGGGGGATCTTTATGTCCATCTGATCTCCGCTCCTGTGCACGTCTGTAACCGACATGCATCTTTCCCAGGCGGTTTCTGCCTGGGTTAGCCGGCAACCCTGTTGCCAGGAGGACAAAATGTGATCGAACGAAGGACTGCTCACTGAAATTCGCGAACTGATTGCCGATCGCTCTGCCGAAGGCATCATCGGACGGACCAGCAACATTGCCCCGGCCGAATGGGCTGCCATTATTCCGGCACTCGACCCATCCGAAATCGCCACGCTCGTCAATGCCCTGCCTGAAGCCGATCTGCCGGAGATCCTTACTGAACTGGATCCATGGCAAGCCGCTGAAATCCTCCGCGCCCTCTCCCGAACTGCCGCGGCCACGGTCATTGCCTCCATGGAGCCGGACGATGCCACCGACGTCCTCGAGGTCATGCCGCACGGTGAATCCGAAGCTGTCCTGATCCAGCTCAGCCCGGAGGATGCGTCCGACAATCCGCAAACTGCTGGCCTTCGATCCCGACAGTGCGGCCGGAATCATGACCCCGGAGTTCATCGCCGTTGCCCCGAATGTGCACGTCAGCCAGGCCATCAGCGGACTGCGCACTGTCGCCCGGGATGGCGATCCGCAGTCCTATGTCTATGTTCTCGATGGTGACGAGCATCTGGTCGGCGTCTTGCCACTGCATACGCTCGTCTTCTCGGCTCCGGACCGGCAGATCAGCGAAATCATGATCACCGACCCGATCCGCGTGCGCGAGGATGCTCCGGCAGAATCAGTCGCCCGGTTACTCCGCGATCGCAACCTGATGGCGGTCCCGGTGGTCGACGCGAACGACCGGCTGCTCGGCGTGGTGACTATCGATGATGCCGTTGACGTGCTCGAAGACGCGATGGCCGACGACTACCTGCGCCAGGCCGGAACCGATGCCGAGGCGATGGCCACGCGCAACCCGCTTCAGATTGCCCGCCTGCGCCTGCCCTGGCTGCTCGGCACGATGGTCATTGAGCTCGGTGCCGGTGTCGTCATCTCCCGCTTCGACCACGTCCTGACCCAGGTGATTCTGCTGGCCTCGTTCATGCCGGTCATCTCGGCCGTCTCCGGAAACGTCGGTTTGCAATCGGCCGCGATCGTCGTGCGCGGACTCGACACCGGGCACGTCCAGACCAGCCGCTGGCGTCGACAGCTCTCGCGCGAGATGAGCACCACGTTCGTGATGGCCGTTTGCTGCGCGATCACGTTGGGCACGGTCGGCGCGTTCTGGTCCGGTCACCCACCGTTCGGCATCGTGATCGGCATCGCCCTGCTCTGCTCAATGATGACGGCCGGTTTCATGGGCACCATGATCCCAATGGCCTCGCAGAAACTGGGCTTCGACCCGGCCACCACCGCCGGCCCATTCGAAACCGCCTTTCAGGACGTGGTCGGATTCGCCGTATTCCTCTGGCTCGCCTCACTCCTTGTCGGCTACCTGCAGTAAGAGCGTCAGAGAATCGGGGCAAGCTGTAGTAATCGCCCCGATTCGTATTGATTTCAATGCAGAGGGATATGTCGTTCATCCATTCGGGCCATGCGTGTTCTGACGCTACGGCGCATACCCGGTCACCCGAATCAAGCGACTAACCCCGAGTTCGGCCAGATTCGCAGCATACACAGCAGTGTTCATGTTTGCGATCTCCCGCTCAGAGAAATCGCCCGAGTCAAGCGGGACAAAACCGGCAACGACGACGTTTCCGACCGCCACGACGAAATACAGCGAACCGTCATCGTTGAAGAAGCTGTTGGTTGGATAGGAACCGTGTTGCTGGAGTACCGGCAATCCTCCAGCCGATTCGAACAGCATAGACTCCGCCGCTTCGACGTCTGAACCGTAAACCCAGTATTCGATTGAGCCGTAGGCACACGTTTGCCGCACATCTGAGATTGTGCGCGTGTCTTCAAAGTGCCAGATTCCGTCGATCTTGCATTCGCTCCGGAATGGCGCTTCTTCAGGCAGAATCGACCCACCGGCTATGGCGCTGCCAACCTTGTCTGGATCGTAGGTCGCACCTTCACTGGCCTCCACGGTCACGTTTTGGCTAATCGGAGTATCTGAACTGGCACTAAGTCTCCGCCGGGGTGTGCCGCCCAACCAACTGAAAACGACAAAAGCGAGAAGCAAAGCCAATACCGCGACAACGGGCCATACCGGTGGCTGTCGATTCCTGGTGGTGCCAGCGCCAATCGCCGCGCAAAGCTCGTTGACTCCTACCCAACCGGACCGGAAAACCCGCTTGCCCCATGCCGAGCCATGTGCCACAAACGCCCAGCCACTTAAGAAGAGGTGGCAAGCAAGAAGCGCGCCAATGACGATCGCACACGTGACCCATGTATCGGCATACCGACCTCTGATCATCATCCCGACTACGAAGAGGACCGCGGCGCTCAAAATCACCGGAATCGCAACCCGGATTGACTTGAATTCAAATGACTTTTCTTCACCGGGAGCGGCCGACACCACCGTGTAGGGATTGTCCGAATGGGCGGTATTCGCAAACGGTTGAGACTGCTCGTTGTTTGCCGCGCCCGGGACGTAGGTCCGACCCTCCGCCTCGGCTGCCGCGGCAAGCCATGAGTCCGGTATGCCGTGCGTTGCGGGAAGCGGCTGAATCCTCACGTTGGAGGTTTCTGCTGGAGCGCTCGGAGGAATCATTTGCTCGTACGCAAATGTATCAACCAGTGGATGGGTCGCTTCCGACGTCGAGGAAATCGACAGGTCTTGTGCCTCTGCCGGAGGCTCGTACAAAACTGATTGCCCGGCCGGATCGCCGATCGCAGTGTCTATTGACGGCTCAGCAAGTTGCTGTTTCACATCCGGCGTTTGCATCGTGACAGGAGCCAAATGCGCGACTGCAATCGGCTGACCGAACCGATCAGTCGGCGTCGGTTCCATCCAGGTTTCAGCTGGCGGTAATTCAGCGGACCTCGCCTTCGCCACACGCATACCGCAGCGCTCGCAGAACAAGGCTCCCGGTAACGAAGGCGCACCGCACCCCGAACACTCCAGCTGGTGCAACCGGGCGCCACAGTAATTGCAAAATGGGTTGTCCGCCACACGTTGATGGCAATGTGGACAGGAAATGGACTGGTCGCTCACTGATCAAATCCCCCGGCATGTTTACCGTCAGGATTTGTTGATACCAGAGATAAATGCGTTTCTCAGTCCCAATTTGGTCCTGATCAAGTCGAGACAGGCCGGTCCAAATCTGCGCGAAGAGACTACTCGCCGTCGTCGATCACGATGCCGGTGCAGGCGATTGCTTCGGCCACACCGAGCGTCGAGTCGTTCACCATCGGGTCCATGCTCGATCCGTCCGGGAAATTGCTGAATGCGCCGGCCATGATATCGGCCGAGATGATCTTCGTGGGATTGTCGAGATCGTTCGACCGCCCAGACCGCAACATCCGGATCCGACGCGTCGCTCATCATTGACACCGGACCAACCGCCGCCACGATGTACGGGTACTCGGGATGTGGGCGCGCGATGACTGCCTTCCAGATCCGGGGTTTGAACGCCTCCTCGAATCCTGCCGTGATCGCGTCCATTGTCACCTTCGGCACCATCATGCAGGTCAGCAACGGCTTTTCAGCATGGGCGCTGCCGCACTCGAACCAGATTCCGTCCGTTGTCTCCTGGGCTTTCAGCTGAGCCGCTTCGAACTCAGCATCGCGGATCGTGTTGCCGTCCTTCGATACCCAACCCGCATAGCCGTACCGGATCACGCGCACATTGATCAGGTCAACCTCGGCGGAGTCCTCGCGCTGCACATGGACGTAACGCAGCAACCGCTTCTTCCCGTCCTTGTCCTTTTTGTCCCGCTCCAGGTAAACCGTGGACCCGACTGGCAAAAGGTTGCGCAGGAACCGACTCGACACGTCGAACATGCACTCGCCCGGCTCAGGTGCGTCTGCCCCGATCAGATTCACTTCGTGCTTGTTGCCATCAATCTCGACCGTGAACTTGTCGCCGTCGACGTGACCGGTAACCGTCGCCGCCACCCATGCCTCGGGAACGACAAACCCATCGACCTCCTCAGAGGCAGCATCCGGGCTAGTGGTGGCATCCTGTGCGAAACCCGCGGCCGGCAGGAGAACAAGCTGCAGGGCAAACAAGATGGCCGTGACCCGTAAACCAGCTTTTCTCATGTCCTTCGATCCCGCTATTTCTTCTTGCCGGGAATCGGTTTGTCCCGCCCGGTTCGACTCTTGTAGATCCGGAAGACCACGTATCCACCGATCGCCAGCACCAGAAACCCGATTTGGCGACTGGTCTTGTCCTTGTCGACAACCGGTTGACTCGCTCCGGTCTGATCCTCGAATCCGGCTCCAACATCCTCGTTGTCCGGCAGAATCTCCGCGCCTTCCGAACCAGCGTCGTCGCTCTCATCCTCGGGATCGAATGCACCGGTACCCGCTCCAGCTTCAATATCTGGCGGCGGCGGCGGTTCGTCATCGAGATTGATTTCCGGGATCGTCGGAGGCGTCGGCATCACGAACACAAACTCGTAGTCGTATGAGACAACAGTGGTGGTCTGTGCCAGGTTGTATCTGAATGTACGTATTCCCGGTCGAACTCGAGTCGACCAGGCGATAACCCTCCGAACCCGGTGCAGTCGGCGCAATGCCATCAATCGTCACGGTCCCGCTGTTCGGCACGTCGAACGATTGCACAGTTGATCCGCCGTCCGAGATCAGGTGAAAGAGTCCGTTCGCCTCTTCGCACTCCTGGTCACCGAAATCGATGTCGGCAACCGTCGCGTTCTGCTGCCAAAACCTCGATCTTCGGCTCGGCGTCCTCCACATTGCAGACGAAGCGGAAAACCGTCAGCGATCCTCCGCCTGCAACTGGACTGGCGTCCGGGCTCGCTTCGGGACTGGTGAGATCCTGGGCAACCGACGTGCTGGTAGTCCCAACCACGGACAACGTCAATACGATCGCGGCCAGGACGGCAAACAACCGGGTGTGAATCCCCAAAACGACGATGCTCCTTGACGGATTTGTTTCAACGCTCATCGCCAGTCTAGCAAGGCGAGCGGCATCCAACCGTATACGTTCGTAACCAATCCAGAGACTAAAGCCGATGCTCACAACAATTCCACTGGCAAAATGAACTGTCGCTAGTCTGTAATGCCGCGCTTCCCGACGTTATGCCATTTCAATGCCTGCCGTGAAATCATCACAATCAGGATTCTCGTGTGCAACCAGTGTGCATGGAAATCTCTGACCTGCCGTTCTTGATTCACCGACAATTGCCGGTCAGTCGTACCCGAACGACCGCTCAGACGGAAACAGCTACCGTTCAACCCGTGGAGCGGATCGTCAGTGGGCCGGGACCTGGCTCATTTGGTGAGGCAATTGATGAGATTCACAACGCTGGCAGTTGATTACGATGGAACGATCGCGTGGGACGGTCGCGTAGATGGTCAAACGATCAGCGCGCTTCAGCGTCTGCGGGAATCGGGTCGCCAGCTGATCCTGGTCACTGGTCGCCAATTACCCCACGTGATCGATCTCTTTCCGCAATTTCATCTTTTCGAACGCATCGTCGCCGAAAATGGGGCCGTTCTCTACGCGCCTGGATCCGGCATCGAACAATTGCTCGCTGACCCACCCCCTGACCAACTCGTTGAAACGCTGCGCTACCGTGGAGTGCACCCCTGGCAACCGGACGGGTGATAGTCGCCACGTCGATGCCGCACGACGGAACAGTCCTCTCAGCAATCAGCGACCTCGGTCTCGAACACCAGATCATCTTCAACAAGGGCGAAATCATGATTCTCCCGCCCGGTACGAACAAGGGCACAGGATTCGCCGCCGCCTTGCGCGATATGCAGCAGTCACCTCGCAACGCCGTCGCCGTCGGGGATGCCGAAAATGACAATGCATTCCTGTCGCTCGCTGAATGTTCCGTCGCCGTCGCCAATGCGCTGCCAATGCTCAAGGAACATGCCGATTTGACGACCACCCACAGTGCCGGGGCTGGTGTTGCCGAATTGATCGAGCACCTCTTGTCCAACGACCTGGCCGACCTCACGGCATCCGTCGATCGGCACGCGATTCCGCTTGGCACCAGCCAGGACGGAGAGATGCTCGCCATTCCACCACGAGATACCTCGATCCTGATAGCCGGTTCAGCGGGAAGTGGCAAGTCCACCGTTCTCGCCGGCCTGCTGGAACGGATTGCCGATGCCGGATACCAGTATGTTGTGATCGATCCTGAAGGCGACCATGATGTGCTTCCACACGGAATCCCGATCGGCAGCGAACTGCAACCACCAGACATCACCGACGTAATCAGCCTGATCGAACGCTCCGGTCAAAACACGATTGTCAGTCTGCTCGGCATTGAGCTTGGTGATCGCCCGACCTACTTCGCCCGTTTGTTCGGCGCGCTGGAGCAAACCCGAATTCGACGCGGCAGGCCGCATTGGATCGCCATCGATGAGGCGCACCATGTTCTTCCTGCTTGGCAATCAGATTCGAGCAGCGTGCTCAACGGGCAGATGCCCTCACAGACCATCTATGCGACCGTTGACCCAGCCCACATTTCCCAAAGTGTGCTCCAGTCGGTCACCACCCTCATTGTCACCGGATTGGATGCATGGGCCACCATTGATACATTCTGCGCGGCTCTGGGCGAGGAACCACCTGCGCATGGAACCGACGTCCCCGGTCGTGACCAGGCTTTGACCTGGATACGTGGGCAGGGAGGCAAACCGGTTCTGACTGACATCATCCCGACACGCACAATGCATCGTCGCCACCGTCGCAAGTACGACCGCGGCGATATGGATATCGCCCATGCGTTCCACTTCCGGGTGCAACCGGGTTCCGAGCCGCTCGTTGCCTCAAACCTGGTCCAGTTCCAGCACCTGATTGCGCAACTGGACGACGAAACCTGGCTCTACCACCTCCAGCGAGGTGATTTCTATCGCTGGTTTGAAGAGGTCATCAAGGACCACGAGCTGGCCGTAGAGGCGAGGCGGGGCGAAGTCTTTGTAGCGACCGCGAGCAAGCAATCTCGCGACATTATTCGCAAGGCAATCCAGCGACGCTACACAAGTCCGGCCTGAGGCTCCCTGTGTAGCGTCGTCCTGAAACCGGAAGCTCTATTCGTCGGGCAGTTCAACTCCGCCGACCGCATCGGCAATGATCTGCTGCGCTTGCTCCAGGATGTCCGCCTGATCATCAAGCAGGCCATTCGCATTGACCTCCCAGACGCCATCGACAAGCGTGATCGTAACCACCTGAACGCCGCCGCCGACCAAAAGCTGGTCCGGGTCAACACTATCCGGATCTGGCAACTGGAAGTACCCAATCGCATCCAGATCGGCAAGCAACTGATTCATCTCATCCCGGTCCAGCGAACTGGTGGTGATCTCCTGATCAGCTGTGCGGTCTGCTTCGTCAAGCGAATCGGACGCACCGGGCGGCGTGATGATGATCTCTACATCACCATTTCCGCTGATCAGAATCTCGTACCCGCTCTGGTATTCCGGTGAAACTGGTCCGTTGTTAACAGCGCTCCGGATGGCCACCGTTTCGTCATCTAGGACTTGCAGCGACGGATCTTCCTCCGCGAGCCCATTGGTCAGGAACAGGGATACCTGCGTCCGGTTCGCGTTGGATGGATCGGCGCTAAGGAACGCGATCCCGGTTAGCCCCGAGTTGTTCTGCTCACGCAACCCGATGATGACGGTTCCGTCCGCTCGTCGCGGCCCACCGATGTCTCCGCAGGCGACAAAGATGTCCATGTCATCGTGGCTCGCATGCGCGTTGATCGCGAATTCACCGTCCAGAAGGTCGTTCAGCGAGATGTTGATCACCGTGAACGACGCCTCACCGACCGCTGGCAAACCAACGCCAGCAACGAAGTCTGGCGGCAGGGTCAGATCAGTCAGGTTGTACCGCGGGCTCCGGTCGAGATCGCCACACGTTCCGGCGTGGACATGTGCCGGACGTCCGACGACCGGCACGGCTGTTGCTGTCGGCGGAACGGCCGTACTTGTGACCGTGGCCAATGCCGCGAGCGTATTGGTTGCGGTCGGGGTAAAACCGCTGAGATCCTCGGGGATGTTGTAGACATCGCAGATCAAACGCTCACCGGCACCGAGCGTGACAATAAAGTTCGGTCCATCCGGAATGACCTGGAAAGCACCGCTGTCACCGTCCGCGACTGAGCACCAGATGCTAAGTCGGACAAACTCCAGCGGGATACCTTCGACCTCCTGGACCGCCTGATCACCCGCATTGAGCCCCTCGAAGATCACATTTCCGGATGCGTCCACCGACCGCGGTGCACCACCGTTAATGGAGAAGGAAATCTCCTGCTCGGGGGCGTTGTCGTGGCATTCGTCGTAGAGATTCTCGATGCCGCCGCCCGGGCAAACGCGCTTGTGGATCTCCAGGGAAGCGGTACCGGAATCGACCGGCGTTGGGGTCAACCCGCTGAGATTCTCCGGGATGTTGTACACGTCGCAGATGACATGATCGCCAGCGCCAACGGCCACCTGGAAGTTCGGCCCGTCCGGGACCACCTCGATCGCCGGTGCGTCCGACCCAAGTGTCGAGCAGAAGATCTTCAGCGATACGAACTCGAGCGGGATGCCTTCCACGATCGAGACATCCTGCGTTCCGGCATCGACCGGGGTGAAGGTAACGTTGCCTGCTCCATCGACCGACTGGGCGCTCCCCCCATTCAGGGAGAATGAGACCTCTTGCTGGGGCGCGAAATCGTGACATTCTGCGTACAGGTCCGTGACATCCCCGGATGGGCAAACCCGTTTGTGCAGTTCGAGCGTGCCCGGCTGAACTCCGTCAGTTGTGAGGTTGTACCAGTCACAAACAGCAGTCTCCCCGTCGGCCACGGTAATGGAGATCGTCCGATGGTCAGCGAGACCGTCGAAAAGCACATCACCTCCGGGTTGCACCGAACAGAAGACCCAGGCCGCCCCTGCGGTCGATTCCCGCGAGAAATCCGTGTCCGCTTCGACGATCTCAATCGTTCCGGAAGCAACATCGGCTGATGCGACGCCGTCACCATCGGTAACTACACGGGTGCCATTGATTGAAAAGTGAATGTCTGGCGCGCGGGTATCGTGACACTCGCCGTAGAGGTCACTGGTGCCTTCCGGACAGAGCGCCTTGTGTATCGTGACGGTGGACATGCCGTCTGCGCGACGATTCTCGAATGAAACAACGGCTTCGCCAGTGGTGTCCGGAATCACGACCTCCACTGGATTGCCGTCAGTGACGGCCCAGCCGGGACCGACGTCTTCCCAGACGTAATAGGTGACCCCGGTTTGCAGATCCGGATCGGTCGGCCCAAAGGTGACGGAGTACGTGTCATCAGTTGTGCACGCATCGCCCAACTCAACCAGGCCATCCATGTCCTCGGTGACGATGAAACAAACTTCGATGACTTCTGCTGGTTCGTCTCCAGCGGCCCAGGATTTGGAAACCGTGATAGTGCCCTGCTCGACCGCAAGGGACGAAACAGGACCCAGCGACCCAAACCCCACGAGAGACAAAACCATGGCAAAGAGAAGGCGAAGTCGACTTGCGGTCGCGTGGTTCATGGAATTTCCCCCTGAATGGTCAGACGCACTGAGATAGAGGATGGGTTCTTCACCCGCATCCTACGCCTGACAACGTCATAAAGGAATCCCCTGTGCCTGGAGATCTGGCGGTACGGCTCTATTGATACAGGTCCAGAACCGTGCCGATGTTCAGCTCCGCTGCACGCCGCAAAGCCTGCTCGCCAACAACGACATCCTGTACCGCGTTACCGACCGACTTGAAGAAGGTGATCTCGTCCGCACTGGTCCGGCCCGGCGCGATCCCGGCAACCAGATGCCCGAGCTCCCGGGTCCAGGACGAGTGTGAAATCGCACCCTCGGCCGTCGCCTTGATCAAGTCCCCTGCTTCTTCCTCACATGCGGCAACCTGATCAACCACGATTGTCGCTCTGGCCAGCGTCGCCGGCGGAACTTCCTGCATCTCCGGTGTGAACGCGCCCACGGCATTGATGTGCGTACCTGGCCGAACGGCCGAGTCGCTGAATACGGGCTGCCGGGAGGTGGTGGCGCAGCAAACCACGTCGGCCTGGGCAATCGCCTCATCCGCACTGGTGGTGGTGACGATCTCGGCTTCGATCCCCGGCCAGTCGCGCCGCACATTATCAATGAAGCGTTGATGCGCCTCTTCCCGAACATCCACGCCGATGATCTTCGTGATCGGCCGGACCGCACAAACCGCCGCCGCCTGGGTCACGCCCTGAACACCGATGCCGACCACCGCCAGAACCGACGATTCCGGACGCGCCAGCAAGTCGGTCGCTGCTCCCGAAACCGCGCCAGTCCGCAAGGCTGTAACGTAGCCACCTTCCATTATTCCGAGTGGCTTTCCGGTGTCGGCGTCGATCATGTACACCAGTGCGTGGATCACCGGCAGGTCGGTCCCGGCATTCCCGGCGAAGAACGAGACGATCTTGATGCCCGCCGCCTTCTCACTCGGCACATACCCGGGCATCGAGAGCAGCATCGACATCGGATCGCCAATCGGAACCACCGCCCGCACCGGAGAAATAGCCCGCCCCGCCGATAGCTCCCGAAACGCGACCTTCATCAGTTCGACCGCATCCGGCATCGGCACGGCAATACGGAGGTCGCTGCGTGAGAGAGATCGCATCGTGAAAGCCTTTCAATAAGAAGGACGTTGGGGACCGGACGAATGCGGAAAGTCTATGACCGAAGGAACAGCGGCACAACGCTACCCGGTTTCAACCCTGTCAAAGGGTTAACTCCCATCTCTGGCTCCTCTAACTGGCCTCACTCTCGAAACAGACCCGCTCCACGTTGACGTCCAGTTTATTCTCAACCCCCGCTAGATTCTGGGGCCGATTCTTGCCTGGACCGTCCGACATTTGTCTGCTCCAGATTAGTAAATACGGATGAGTAATTCGGGTTGCCCTGCTCGGGTAGAATTTCACGATTTCCGAAGAGTCCTCAGGCAGGAATCATCCGTACAGGTCAGTACGTTTGGTCCATCTAATCGGGTGCGTACAGACAGTACCGGAACGTACAATTCCTTTCGCTGCCTCACTAAATAGTGTGGGTTTGGGCCCTGTCTTGCGCGAAGAAGCGGCAAGCCTGGGCAAATTGGAATGTGCCTCCTGCAGCAATGCGCACATCACTTCGTATTAAAGCATGCGCGTATTACCTTTTCTTTGGTGCTGAGGAGTCTGGTTCATGAAGCGCGTGTCTATCTGGGTGCGGTTGTCGTCACTTGTCGTGACCCTCACGCTCGTGCTTGGGATCATCGCCTGGCCGCAATACCTGCCGTTCAGCCAAAACGTCAATGCCGCGCCCTCTACATCGGTCCAGAACCTGGACGCCAATCAGGCACCCGAGTCGAAATCAGAACCGGATCAGGCGGCCAATCAGGGCTCGCCGATTGCCACAATCTCCTGCTGGGTCAACGCCAGCAACCCCAACGACCGCGAAGTCGGCGTAATCGTCGACGATGTCACGGTCGCTCCCTTCCCCACGATCACCTACACGCTCTATGATCTGAGCGGCAATCTCGTCGTCCCCCAGCCAGCCCAGACCTCAGACCGGTTCGAGCAGTTCTTCCGCGGTGGGTACAGCCGGCTCAAGGCAGTGGTTGATTACACGCCAGCCGGTGGCGGCAGCCCGACCCAGGTTACGGTCGAGTCGTTCTGCCAGCCATCTCCGCCAACACCGACCAATACCTCGACCAGCACCGCCACCAACACCAGCACATCTACCGCTACCTTCACGCCAACAAACACCAACACTCCGGTGCCGCCAACAGCGACGCGCACCCCTTCACCGACACGAACTCCGACCCTGACCCCAACCATTACCAATACGCCGACGATCACGAATACCCCAACGATCACCAACACCCCGACTCAGACCGGGACGGCAACTGCAACATTCACCCCGAGCAACACCCCAACCATTACCAACACGCCGACCATCACCAGCACCCCGACGATCACCAACACGCCAACCCAAACAGGAACGCCAACAGCAACTGGTACGGCGACCAATACGCGAACCCCGAGTCCGACCCGGACCGTTACCGCGACGCGAACACCCTCGTTGACTCCTACGATCACAAATACGCCAACGGTCACCAACACGCCCACGTTGACGCCGACAGTGACCCAGACGTTCACCCCAACGGCCACATTCACCCCGTCGAATACACCGACTGCGACGTTCACCCCGTCGAACACACCGACCGCGACATCGACTCCATCGCTGCCGGAAAACACGCTTCGCATCACCTGCTCAATCGGCACTGATCCGGATGTGCGATCTGTCGGAGTCCGCGCCACCAACCTGGGCCAGGGATTCCCGACCATCGTCTATCGGCTCTACACGCTCGATCCCACCGTCCCACTCCCGGATGTCGATCAGCCGGCACCCACCAGCGATCGCTACAACCAGACCTTCACCGGTCCGTACAGCCGACTCATGGTCTGGGCGACCTACCCGGATGGCGGAACAGCGATCGGCGACGCCTCCTGTATCCCGATCCCGACTCCGACGCCCACCAACACGCTGACCCCATCGAATACGCCAGTCGTAACGGAGACGTTCACGCCGACCAATACCCCGACCGCAACTGAGACGTTCACTGCCGTGCCACCGACAAGCACGCCAACCAATACGGCGACGGCTACGGAAACGGCCACCAATACGCCTACCGAGACAGCGACCTCGACCAACACGCCAACCGAGACGCCTACAAACACGGCGACGGCTACGGAAACGGCCACTAACACCCCGACTGAAACGGCGACCTCAACTAACACGCCAACTGAAACCGCAACTTCGACCAATACGCCAACCGAGACGCCTACAAACACGGCGACGGCCACTAACACCCCGACTGAAACGGCGACCTCGACGAACACGCCAACCGAAACGGCGACCTCGACTAACACGCCAACTGAAACCGCAACTTCGACCAATACGCCAACCGAGACGCCTACAAACACGGCGACGGCTACGGAAACGGCCACTAACACCCCGACTGAAACGGCGACGTCGACCAATACGCCAACCAACACACCGACTGAGACTGCTACGTCGACAAACACGCCAACTGAAACAGCGACGAACACGGCGACGGCTACGGAAACGGCTACCAATACGCCGACCGAAACCGCGACCAACACTCCGACTGCAACGGAAACAGTTAACGTCGGCGAAACCGAAACGGCGGTTGCCGGGGTGACTGAAGACGCGGCAACGGAAACGGCAATTGCCGGTGAGACTGAAACGGCCGTCGCAGTTCAATCTGCCACCGCTACCGAAGTGACCGAGGCAACCGAAACCGCGACTCCAGAGTCCACTGCCGGAGCTGATGCGACGGCAACCAGCACCCCGACTTCCGATGACCCGGATGAGGATGTCGATGTCGATGAGCTGCCGAATACGGGTGCCAGGGACGACGGTGGAACAGGTCCAGGCTCGAATCTTGCGATCACTCTTCGCGGTTCTCGCCGTGATGGTGCTGACCCTTGGCACCGTGGCCAGGCGCCAGGTGAAGACGTCCAAATCGCGCAGGTAATCCGCAAAAACAGATAGCGAGTTCGCTCGAATGACCGGAGTGGAAACACTCCGGTCATTTGCTGTTCGACGAATGGACGAAACCCCGTCCCCACCCGCCGCGTCTAGGTAAGTGGAGCGGGCCAATCAGGGGGTCCGAAGAGGGCTGCATGCTATACTCTGCCCGCTCCGAGATGGACTTTTCCATCCTTACGTCGAGGCTCAATGACTGATCCCGGACTCACACGAAGACTCCGCCAGCAATCCCATCGCAGTGGTTTGGCCGTTGGACTCTCCATGGCATTGGCGATAGCCGTTTGCTTTGGCGGCTTCACCTGGCTGTATGTCCAGCTCGATCCCTGGGTGCGCGACTTTGCCGGTGTAGAACCCGCGCCCACCTCCACAGCTCGCGCCTCCGCCAGCAACGATGACCAGGACGAGGAAGAGCAACCAGACGACGAAGAAGAAGCCGAGCCGGATCCAACCGATACGCCTGAGGCCGACGAAGAAGATCAGCCGGACATCGAACAGGTCAATGAGGACGACGACAACGAGTTCAATCCGGATTACCAGGTGATCGCGTTGGAAGCAGTGAACCTGCGCGGCGGTCCCGGCGTAACCTTTGATATCGTGACCAGCCTGAGCCCGGGCACGCAACTTGAATTCATGGACGAGCGCGAAGCATCCAGCAATCCGGATGCCGATGGCGACTCGGAGTGGTTACAGTTCCAGACTGAAGATGGTCTGGAAGGATGGATCCGACAGATTGATGTCGGCGAAACATAGGAGGCATCAATGCAGCGCGTTGTCGTAGTTGGATTGGGCCTTATCGGCGGATCGATCGGTCTTGGCCTCAAACGATGGTCAACCGAACAGGCCAAATCAGGGAATCAACCGCTTCAGGTCATCGGTTTTGATACCGACCTCGAGCAGCAAAACTTTGCCAAGAAACTGAATGCCGTCGATAAGACCGAATGGCGCCTTCCGAGTGCCATCGAAGGGGCCGACATCGTCGTGCTCTGCACCCCGGTCGGCGAAATGAAGGAATTGCTCACCGACATCGCGGGCAATCTCAAGCCGGGCGCAATCGTCACCGATGTCGGGTCAACCAAGGCCGACGTGGTCAAATGGGCGGACGAGATTCTCCCTGAGGGTGTCTTCTTCGTCGGTGGACATCCTATGGCCGGCAAATCAGTCAGCATCGAAGGCGCCGACCCGGACCTCTTCAAGGGCGCGACCTGGTGTGTCACTCCATCAATCAAGGCCGACGATGCTTCGATCCGCAACGTCCTCGGCATGATCACCGCACTCGGAGCGGAGGCGTTCTTCGTCGACCCGGCCGAGCACGATGCCTACGTCGCCGGAATCAGCCACCTGCCATTTGTGCTCGCCGCCACGCTGACCAACACCCTCGGTACCGATTCATCGTGGAAAGACATGAAGTCGCTGACCGCTGGCGGGTTCAAGGACATGACCCGACTCGCGTCCGGCAGCTCGGCCATGCACCGGGACATCGTCATCAGCAACAAGGAGGCTGTGCTCCGCTGGATCGACCAATTCCAGCGCGAACTATCGTCGTTGCGCGAGACAATCGCCGACGAGTCTTCCGAGAACCGCCAAAAGGACCTGACCCAGTTCTTCGAGTCGGCTCGCGACATCCGCGCCGAATGGTCGACCCAGACCACCCGGGAAGGCTCACTCCTGCAACAGACTGGCTCCGAACTGGGAATGGATGGCGTTGGCGATCAGATGTCGCGCATGTTCTTCGGCAGCCTGTTCAAGCGGCGGATGAACGAAGCCGAGCGGATGGGGCGACCCAAAAACGGCCGCACTCCGGAACCGGTTCAGGGCAAGAGCGACCAGTCCGCCGACAACTCGTAGCGATAGAGCTGGCCAATCGGCTGCCCGTCACGGCGCATCCGGCCCAGATCTTTCCGTTGCAGGGCACCGTACCGGTTTTCCAGCTGGACGATCCGTTTGTCCGGCAGGTTGAACATGACCGTGCCCAGCTCCAGTGGAGTCAACGACGCCTCCCGGAGTCGGGGATCGACCAGGCGAAACGGCGTGCCATCCATCGGCTCGTTGTCGACCAGCCATTGGTCAACCGACGCCAGATCGTCCTTCACCACGAATTCGTCGAACCTGGCCAGGCCCGATTTGATCGCCAGGGCAGTATCCGGGTCCAGCGTGGTGAGCGTGCCCATTACCTGCTCGATGGCGGTCGGGTTGTGCCCACAGGCGGCGGCCGTCATCTTGGCCAGATAACCCGGTGCGCCGAATGAGATGGTCGTATTGGGATCAATGATGGTGATGCGGATCTGCGCTGTCATGACGCAATTGTACGTTTGCTTGCGAACACCGTGGGCACACGTCGTTACCGGTGTCCTAGACTTGGTGCCAGAATCCGAAGGTAAAGCAGGCTAAAACGATGACTGAGTCAAACCCGAACCAGAACCCGCAACGAAGCCGACTCGAAGACGAAGTGCTCGAGATCCTGAGCCGAACCGATCGCAAACCGCCGGTCTCCGCGCGGGCACGATCATTCGGCCGGAAGACCCGCGTCTGGCTGACCTCCCTCCGATACAGGTTGGCGATCCTGGACAGCGCCTGGGGCTGGTTCGGTATCGCGATGGTGATCTTCCTGCTCGGCGGCGCCTTGACCCATGGGTCCGGCCTCGGCAATCGACTGGTCCAGTACATCGGCCTGGCCGCCGTGCTGATCGGCATCATCCGGTTGTTCCGTCCGTCGAAGGCCAGCGGCGGCAAGAAGATGTGGCGCGGCAACGTGATCGACATGAACAAGCGCGGCGTCGAACTCGGCGACAAGTGGGACGACTGGAAACGCCGCCGATAGGGATTGGCCGCAGGGATCAGGGACCAGGTGCCAACGCTCACCTGAACGTAGCGCGGGGCCGCCGTGCCCCGCTTCGACCGCAGGTCGACCAACGCTCGCCAACCACCCAACATCGATTCCCGAAGACACACATCTCGGACTTCGTCCGAAGCACGGCAGGGCCGCCGTGCGCTACGACGAATAACGAACCCGTATTCCCATCGGAACCCACTCGACGCGTAGCGCGGGGCCGCCGTGCCCCGCTTCGACCGCAGGTCGATAAATGCTCGCCCACCACCAAATACAGATCTAGGCAACACTTGCGATACGATATCTGGATGGAACGCCGCAAACAAATTCGCCTTTCCAACGACGCCTATTCCGATCCAGGCTCGGTCTGGCACCTCACAATTGCAACGTTCGACCGTCAATCGTCACTCCTTGCACCGGGATTCCCCGAAATCGTCATCGAATCACTCGCATTCCAATGTCGGAAACGCGAGACGGTGCTGCTCTGCTACTGCCTTCTACCCGACCACCTGCACGCAGCCGTTCAATTGGGTACCGGAAACCTGGTCGACCTGGTTCACGATTTCAAATCGTTCACGACCAACCAATGGCGTAAACGAACCGGAAACCCACGGGTTTGGCAGGAGTCATTCTTCGATCGAGGCATTCGAGGAATCGAAGCGGGGCAATACGTCGCCCGGTACATCGTTAACAATCCAGTGAGCGCAGGATTTGTAGCTTCCTGGGATCAGTGGCCATGGACAGGCGGCACGTTGATCGAATCCGGTGAGGTCTGGGACCGTCCTGACTAGCAAACATCACTCGCCATCGAGTCCTGTTCGACACATGATCCTGCCCGGCAAATACGAACTTCTCACGACTCTCGCGTAGCGCGGGGCCGCCGTGCCCCGCTTCGACCGCAGGTCGACCTCAGCTCGCTGATCACCCAACTCGAATTCAGAAGACGCACCTGTCAGCCTTCGGCTGAAGCACGGCAGGGCCGCCGTGCGCTACGACGCAAAACGATCCCGTATTCCCAACGGAACCGCTCAACGCGTAGCGCGGGGCCGCCGTGCCCCGCTTCGACCGCAGGTCGACCTCAGCTCGCTGATCACCCAACTCGAATTCAGAAGACGCACCTGTCAGCCTTCGGCTGAAGCACGGCAGGGCCGCCGTGCGCTACGACGCAGAACGATCCCGTATTCCCATCGGAACCCACTCGATGCGTAGCGCGGGGCCGCCGTGCCCCGCTTCGACCGCAGGTCGACCACAGCTCGCTGATCACCCAACTCGAACCCGTAAGATGCCCATTTCGGACTTCGTCCGAAGCACGGCAGGGCCGCCGTGCGCTACATACTGCGTCTGCTGCATGTTTCGGCGTGGATTTTGGCTGAACTTTCGACTGCACTTGCTAATCTGGGCGAAATGCGTGTGTTATCCACATGGTTATCCACCGGAAATGTGGATATGTCGGAGGAGTTATCCACAAGTGGAACCGGTGCTTGCACGGCGATCCACGGGTTCACAGGCTATCAGGCGGGCTCATTTCAGGAACGGCGAAATCGACCGGCTGGCGTTACACCTGGCTACGTCAAGGCGTCAGGGGTCGAGAACTGCCGGTTTGACGCGTTGTGGACCGTTTCCGGCCCGTTCTGACCCCACCCTTGTTTCCGTCAAGACAAGAGAAAAAGAAAAAGAGATAAACCGCAAGCAATCGCCGCACCGTCGGGCGATGCGTTGCATCTGGTCAGTTCTTGTCTTTTCTTTTCTTCTCTCTTCTCTTCTTTTCTATTCTCTTCTGCACGGTCACGCCGCCGCATACGTTCGTCGCAGCGTGATTCATACGGTATGCGCCACGTGAACCAATACATACCTCATACACATTTCATACGTAACGCATACGCGAGGCTCAGCCGTTGACCCGCCGATCGGTTTCGTCGTTGGTCAGGAGGCGGTCGATCACCATGTACCCGAGCCCAACCAGGAAGTACAGAACGCCGATGCCGATGCTGTTGACGATCACCCGCGGATAACCCTTGTCGATCACATCGATGAACGGGTACGGATACCAATCGACGATCTCGCCGCGCACCACGGTGAAGGCTGCCCACAGGCCGAGGAAGATCAGCGTCAGCTTGACGATGCGCTGGGTGATCAGACCACGTGGCCCAAAGACAAAGAATCCGAGCACCGCCATGATCGGAACAACGGTATGAGCGACCAGATCGCCGATCAGCGCCAGCCCGTGGAGCTCGTTCAGGCCAGCCAGCAACCAGTGATAGACGACACCCGTGATGGAAATCGCCACCAGACCCGAGAGCCAGAACGCCCGGAATGCGGTCGAGACCCGATCCCGATTCAGGTAGAGCAAGAGCGTTGAGATGGCAACCAGGAGGTTCGACTGGATTGTGAAGAAGGCGAACGTATTGAAGAACCGCTCCCAGGCACCGGTGAAAAACCCGGAATCGTTGCGGTAGGCCGAGATCGCGTTGATGAGCACGCCAACAAATGCAATCAGCGAGGTTGCGCCCCACCAGTAATGCGACAACGATTTCCGGTCGTTCAGATCCAAGTCCGCCCCCAATTCCCTTCAGTTCAGTTCTATCGAGACTATACGGCCCCGGACACGTTCCGGATAAACGGCGTCTCGGGCGGCGTGGCCGGGACACAGACCTGCCCGGACTGCACGACTCGCCCGCGCACCAGTTCCTCGCCCGAAAGCGGCTTGCCTCCGGATACCTGACCGCGCTCGATGATCAGCAGGCCGCCATCTCCACACGCGATTGCCGGTTTGCCGTTTTCGATCTGGACGTGTCCCGGACCGACCCCGGACGACTGCCCGCCGAGCGACGCGGCATGAATCTGCAACACGTGATCGCCAATCGCGGTCCAGGCGCGTGGCCACGGCCACATTGCCCGCACGTGCCTTTCTATGGAAGTTGCGTCGCGATTCCAGTCGATTTCGCCATCGGATTTGAGCAGCTGCCGAACCGCGGTCGCCTCGGCCGGTTGCGGTCGTGGCACGAGTTCGCCAGCCAGGAACGCGGGCAGGCTACCGACCGCCAGCTTGGCCCCAAGCTCAGCCAGCCGCGTCGTCAGAACATCCGTGGTGTCGGTGGGCAGAATCGGGGTGGTGGCGATGTCGATGATCGGACCGGTATCGAGACCGCGCTCCATGACCATCAGCGTGATCCCGGTTTCGGCGTCACCATTCAGGATCGCAGCATTGATCGGTGCAGCACCCCGATAGGCCGGCAGGATCGACGCGTGCAGGTTCACGCAGCCGTTCCGCGGGATATCGAGCACGACCTGGCTGAAGATCAACCCATACGCGGCGACCACAAACAGATCGGCGTCGAGCTCCCGCAACTGCTGCCTGGCGTCCTCATCCCGCAGCGTTTGTGGCTGCAGAACCGGGATGCCCAGTTCCAGCGCCGCCTGCTTGACTGCCGATGGTTGCAATGCCTTGCTGCGACCGGCCGGGCGATCCGGTTGGGTCACGACCAGGGCGACGTCGAAAACCGGTGAGGCGGCCAGTGCGTTGAGTGTCGGCACGGCGTAGGCCGGGGTGCCGAAATATGCGATTCGGATAGGTCTTGTTGGGTCAGTCAATACGTACCTCGGTGTCATGGCAGCGTTGGGACAAATCGGCGAAACTGTCCGTACTGGTCCCGCTCGACCGCAATTGAGAACGAAACGTACAATCGGGGAATCATGACAGACGGTCAATCCGCCCACCACCGACCAACACGCCTCGATTGGCTGGCGCTGGTAGCAATCCTGATAAGTGCATTCTCGCTGCGGTTCTACGACGTCAATTGGGACGACAACCGCTTCCTCCATCCCGACGAACTCTTCGTCACCATCCGCGCCAATGACCAGATTCACTTCGACCAGGGTTTCAGCTGGGAACTGATCAGCAACCCGGACACTTCGCCACTCAACCCACGCTCCAGAACATGTGGCGACAACCTCTGCAACTACTCCTACGGCGCGCTTCCCCTGATCATCACCGACTTCTCGGCCGAGATGCTGGGCAAGATCATCGGACCCGAGTGGAGCAACTTCGATCACATCCCCCGGGTCGGCCGAACCTTCTCCTCGGTCATCGACACGCTGACCGTGCTGCTGGTCTTCCTGGTTGCGACGCGGCTCTTCGGGACCAAACCTGGTTTGCTCTCGGCCGCGATCTACGCCGGAACACCGCTTGCGATTCAGCTGTCGCACTTCTTCACGACCGATATCTGGTTAGCCTGTTTCGTGATGCTGACGCTCTGGTGCTCGTTACTGGCGCTGGACAAGGAGCGGCACGGCTGGTTCATATTGGCCGGGGCGAGCTTTGGCTTTGCGCTGGCAACCAAGGGCAGCATCCTCCTGCTGGCCGGGGCGGTCGCAGTTGCGGCGGTGCTGGTTGCGTATCGCTCGTTCGACGTCAACGATCCTGCCAAGGCGATCGTCAATGCCATCAGCCGGTTGGCCGTCTCCGGTCTGGGCGCGCTGGCTGCCTTCGCCATCTTCGAGCCGTACGCGTTGATGCGGGCCAGTACCTATATCAATCAGCTGCAGGAACAGCAGCAGATGTCCAGCGGCGAGATCGATTTCCCGTTCACCCGCCGCTATGTCGGTACCAAACCGATCCTCTACCAACTCGAGTCGATCACCAAATGGGGCATGGGTCCGGTCGCCGCGATTCTCGGCTTCATCGGCATTGGCCTGATGTTCTGGTGGATGATCCGGAACAAGCGCGCCGATCTGGCCGTGATCCTGACCTTCGTTGTCCTGCAGGGCGCGGTGATCATGCTGCCCCAGGTCAAGTTCATGCGGTACCAGATTCCGGTCGTGCCGATCATGGCGATCGGTGGCGGCATCGCGATCTGGACTGGCTACAAGTGGCTCAGTCGCAGGCTGAACCGAGGCTTCGGCACGATCTTCGTGACCGCGTGTCTGGCCGGTATTGCCCTCTGGACCGCGATGTTCGCCTCGATCTACACGGGCGATCACCCGCGCATCGCCGCCTCCAAGTGGATCTACGCGAATGCGCCGATGGGCTCCGTGCTCTCCTCCGAGAGCTGGGACGACACCCTGCCGCTCGGATTCGGTCCGATGCTCACCTTCGACGACCTCCAGTACCAGCGCACCGAGTTCGATATCTATGGAGACCGGCCGCCGGATGATGTCGCTGACCAGATCTGGGAGAAGCTGACCGAGGCGGATTACATCATCCTCTCGTCCAACCGGCTCAAGGCGAGCGTCAATCAGCTGCCGTGGCGCTACCCGGTCCAGATTGCCTACTACGACATGCTGGACTCCGGCGAGCTCGGATTTCGAGCTGGTCGCCGATTTCCAGACCAAACCGCACTTCGGACCGATTTCGGTCGACGACTCGATGGCCGACGAATCGTGGGTCAACTACGACCATCCGCGTGTGCTCATCTACAAGAAGGTCGATCTGGTCGATCGGGCCACCTACGACCAGTTGATGCTGCCCGCGGTTGAGAGCGAGTGGCGCCCGACCCGACTCAACGAAGAAACCAAGTCGCTGATGCTGGACGATCCGGTCGGCGAGCTCGAAGTGGTCGATAACTTCCGCTGGAGCGAGCGCTGGACCTCGAACAGTGGCACCGCGCTGCTGGTCTGGATCGGGTTGCTGGTTCTGCTCGGCGTCATCGGTCGGCAGTGGGCACGGTTGCTCTTCTCGCGCTTCCCGGATGGCGGCAGCGGTCTGGCCAGGATGCTGACCGTCGTGCTGGCCGGTTGGCTGCTCTGGTTCCTGGCGAGCTGGAAGATCATCTCCTTCACCGTTGTCTGGAGCTGGATCACGCTCGGAGTGGTGGCCGCGCTGGGACTTGTCCTGTGGCTGACCCTGGCTGACCGCAAGCGCAAATTCCCGGCCCCGGTTCTGGTTGGTGCGGAGATTGCCTTCTGGTCCGTCTTCTTCCTCTTCCTGGCCTACCGCTGGATCAACCCGGATTCCTACCACCCGATCTGGGGCGGCGAGAAGCCGATGGAATTCGCGCACCTCAACGCCACGTTGCGGAGTGCGCATTTCCCGCCGTATGACCCGTGGTTCGCCGACGGGTACATCAACTACTACTACTACGGGCTCTATCTGGTCGCGTACTGCATCAAGCTGGTCGGGATTCCGGCCGAGATCGCCTACAACCTGGCCCAACCGACGATCATGGGTCTGATGGCATCCGGCGCGTACTCGGTTGCGGCTGGACTTGGCTCGAAGCCGACGTAAACCATCGATGGCGATTGCGACCGGTTTCGCGGCCGTGATTCTGGTGACGCTGATCGGCAACCTGGTCGATTTCGGCAAGGTGCTCAAGGCCTGGCCGGAGGAGATTCGACCGGACTTCGGCGGCTGGACCTGGGACCCGAGTCGCGCCCTCGGCGGCAGCACGATCACCGAGTTCCCCTACTTCACCGGACTCTACGCCGACCTGCACGCCCACGGGATCAATGTGCCGATCACCATGATCGTGCTCTCGATCTGTATCTCGCTGGCCCGCGATCCGTACCTGACCCAACTGGCGATCGTGCGGCGACGGATCAACAAGGATCTGCTCGGCTTGCTGGTCAAACTCGGCGTGCTGGCGATTGCGCTCGGTTCGGTTGCGACCACCAACTCGTGGGACCTGGCCGAGTACGTCGCGTTCCTCGGGCTCGGCGTCTTCATGTCGCTGCTGATGATCAAACCGTTCCTGCTGCGGGCCGGACTGACCGTGGCGATCACCGGAGCGATCGGAGCGGCGACCTACATCGCGTTCTTCCCGTTCTACAAGTATTATGTCGCGCTCTTCACCTCCGTCGGCGAAACCCGCGACAAGACCGAAGTCATCGCCTTTGCCAACCACTTCGGTGGACTGCTGGCGATCGTCGGGGTCGGCCTGATCGCGATGCTGGTCTCGCTGCTCAACCGGCGCATCACCTGGTTCGTGATTGACCCGATCCTGCCGCTGACGTTTGTGGTCGTCGCGCTGGCCCTGGCGATTGCCACCAATTTCGATCTCGATGCCAACTCCTGGACCATCAAGCTGGCCGTGATCGTGCTCTGCGCGGTCATGCTGATGCCGATCTTCCTGGTGATCGATGAACGGGCCGAGGACTGGCTGCAGGACTTTGCCAAGGGCGTTGTCATCACTGTGCTGGTGGTGGTCGCGGTCATGACGGCGGATGGTCGCGGTGTCCTCGCCCTGATGGTGACCTTCTTCGTGACCGGCGGCGCGCTCTGGATGTTTGCTGAGGACCGGGGCGAGCGCTTTGTCGGCGGAATCGTCGCCTGCGCCACCGGCATCGTCGGGGCGATCGAAATCGTCTACCTGCAGGACAATCTGGCCGGCGGCGACGCCTACCGGATGAACACCGTCTTCAAGTTCTACAACCAGGTCTGGGTGCTGCTCGGAATCGCCGGAGCGGTCGCTATCGGCAAGGGCATGCAGTACTCCGGGTTGCTCGGCTGGATCACCGGGGAATCGACCCGCGACTGGCCGGACGACGATGACGACGAGTTCCTGGAAGCGGTGGACCGGGACGAGCCCGAGGACGCCTGGATGTCGCGCTATCAGGACGACGGCGGATTCCCGGTTGAAGCCCTGCCGCGACCCGACATGGCCACCGAACCGATCGTGAGCGCAGAGTTCGAACCCGACGAGGACAAGCCGGTGAGCTCGCCATACCCACCAGTTCAGGGCGGCGATCACGACGATGATGACGAGGATGACGACGACGATTTCGACGATGACTGGGACGACGGCCAGGACGATGTCGACGAGATCGAAGATGGACGACGACGACGACGATGATGATGACGAGATGACGATGAACCAACTGGTGAGGAGCAATTCGACGAGTACGGAATCATGCGCAAGCGGTGGTTCCGGGCCGTCGTCATCGTCGCCACGATTGCGATTGCCATGTCGCTCTTCTACCCCATCTTCGCCACCCGACCGCGCATGGAAGAGCGTTTTGCCGGTCATCCGGGCAACCCGGGCACGCTGAACGCCTACGAGTGGATGGAGTACGGCACGATCATCGGCGGTAACGACGATGTGATCACGTTCGACGGCGACCTCGATGCCATCGAGTGGTTCAACGACAACGTCGAAGGTAGCCCGGTGATCATGGAAGCGACGATCGGTCCGTATCGCGGCAACGGCTCACGCATCTCGATCAACACCGGTTTGCCAGCGGTCATCGGCTGGGGCAACCACGAGACGCAGCAGCGCTATCCGGCCGAGATCGGTCCGCGTGAAGAGGATGTCCGCACCTTCTACAACAGCACCAACCGGTTCGAGAAACGGGCGATTCTGGACAAGTACAACGTCGAGTACGTGATCGTCGGCGACGTCGAGCGGTTCACGGCATTCGATGGCAACTACTGGGCGAATCCGGACGGTATCGAAGCGATCGAGGCAATGGTCGGCACGGACCTGGAGATCGCCTTCGAGAGCCGCGGAACGACGGTGTACCGGGTTATTCGGTAAGGGTTAGTGTTGGTGTTGGGGTTGGGAAACTGACTGCCGCACCAGCCCCCGTGCTTCTTCTCGACTCCTCGACTAATGAACGACCTCACCCCCGGCCCCTCTCCAGCGACATCAGGGACGGCCGGGTAGGTTCTACATCGCTGGAGAGGGGAGCCGCGCCTTTCTGCTCGACTCCTCGACTCATTGCACGCCCTCACCCCCAGCCCCTCTCCAGCTACGCAGGTGACGGCCGGGTAGGTGCGTTGATCGCTGGAGAGGGGAGCCGCGCGCTTTCTCTCTCGACAGTTCGACTGCGCATCATCGAAACGTAGCGCGGGGCCGCCGTGCCCCGCTTCGGACGTAGTCCGACCAGTGCGCCGCTCCATCAGCACGAATCCGGAAGATACGCATCTCAGCCGTCGGCTGAAGCACGGCAGGGCCGCCGTGCGCTACATCAATTGCCTGCGGTCTCGAGTGCGCAACACCCAATTGAGGAACGGGGGCACGGTACCCCGTTTCGGACATAGTCAGACCTGTGTTCCGCAGGTAGAGGCATCACAGGGTAGCGATGATTTCCGATGCGTCTGGTTATCGGCCTGCGGTCGATCCGGGTGTACGGTGCCACCCGGCCACATTTGGGAACGTGCAAATCGACGTCTGGCTCTTTCTTGTCGGTGCTAATCGTCCTGATCTGCTTCTCGACTGCTCGACTTCCCGCCTACTCGGCTCCAAATCTCTCGACGTACGGACGGATGGGCCCTATACTCTCCCCTGCGGTTCACGCTCTCGGGGTGTAGCGCAGTTGGTAGCGCGCGGCGTTTGGGACGCTGAGGTCGGGGGTTCGAGTCCCTCCACCCCGACCCTCCCGAACCGGGATTGGTGAAGACGCAGACTCCTCTGCGGGAGTAACTCAGTTGGTAGAGTGTCTGCCTTCCAAGCAGAATGTCGCCGGTTCGAGTCCGGTCTCCCGCTCCCCAGGTCACATTTCCACGCGGCGAACGGAGTCATGAGCGTTTCGGCCATGCTCAATAGTGTTGTGTCGATGGCCGCTATTTGGCTGACGTCGTAACACCAAGAGCTTCAGCTCGTGCCACGAGTGCTGCCCAGGTTGCATCTGGTAACGGTATGCCTTCTTGCGCACGTTGTTCCCGCACGTCGAGTTCGGCCTCGCCCGGAAGCAGGACTCGCTCGAAACCCACGGCCGGCGCAGCGCTGGCAATCTCTGCGCACTGCTCCTCTACCCGCGCCCGGAACGTCTCCAGCGGCACGAATGCGCTGGCGTCAATGGCGATCACAATCGGGCCGTTTGCCCCACGCCGCTTCGCCAGGAGGTCCGGATGCGCGCCGATGAGCCCGGCGCCCATCATCTGGGCGAGAATACTGAGTCCGGAACCCTTGTGCCCTCCGAACGGGAGCAACGCCCCACCGTCATAGAAGTCGTTCGGATCTGTGCTTGGCAGTCCGTCTCGATCGATAATCGCATCGGCCGGGACGGCCAAACCCTTTGCCCGGGCGACCTGAAGCTTGCCCTCTGCCACCGCCGCGGTCGCTACGTCCAGGCTCACCGGCGCCTTGCCCTCTTCACGCGGCGCGGCCCAGGCGAATGGGTTCGTGCCCATCACCCGCTGCCGAGATCCATATGGAGCCACGGCGCGACCAGCGTTCGCCATTGCCAACCCGATCATTCCCTCGTTGGCCAACCACTCAACGTATGGAGCAACCCGACCGACGTGGTAGCAGTGCTCAACGACGACCGCACTGATTCCGAACTCGCGCGCCAGTGCACCCGCGGTTCGTGTGGCCATCCACATCGCTGGTCTGACCCCAACCCCACTTCCCATCGATTGTCGCCGTGGCGCGATCCTGCCTGACAAGCTCCGGCACGGCCCGAGGGTCGACACCGCCCTCCTGTGCCACATCCAGATAGAGCATCAGCCGCATTACACCGTGTGAATCGTGGCCCGCGAGATTGGCGTTGATCAGGGAATCACTCACCTGAACAGCAGCCTCAAATTCGGTCCCGGCGGCGATGAGCATGTCCCGCGCAAGCTGTCGCAGCGTCTCAACGTCCACAATCTGCATGCGCATATCTCCCTTGGGCCAGGCGGTTTCGGCCCGGCGTGTTTTCAACGTACTGATGCAATCGCCAATCACGAAAGCGCACGCTCCCGTGCTGACTGCATTTGGGGGTGGTTAGTCGGCCACGGCGTGCGAGATGACACCCATTCTGTCGAGAAGTGCACGCAGCTGCTGCTCATGCTCGCCCTGGAGCGGCTGGAAGGGCGGTCGCGGCGCTCCGACATCGTGCCCGACCATGTTGGCTGCGGCCTTGTAGATCTCCAGCCAGTGCGGCGCTCCCGGACCCTGCCCCGCCTCGAAAAAGACCAGCCGAACTAGGGGCAGCATCGCGCGCCATTGGTCGGCCAGGTCGAGGATTGGCTCGTTCGCCTGCACGCCATCCCAGAGCCGGCGCGCTTGCTCAGTGCAGACCGTCGACGAGACCGACGTCCAGCCGTCTGCCCCCATCACGAGCGCCTCAAATGCGGAGCCGTCATGTCCGCAGAAGACCGCCGCCCGATCGCCCAGCAGGACCTTGGCGTCACGGACGTGGTGAGACTCGGGAAACGACTGCTTGAACGCCTGGAAGATACCTTCGTCCACCAGCATGGCCGCATCCTCGAGCGAGATGTCGACGCCACTCGTCGACGGCGTGTTGTAGAGCATGAACGGGAGACTCGATGCCTCCCGAATTGCCGCGAAGTGACGGCGGACCGCATCACGATTGGGTCGCATGAAGTACGGAGCGATCACCAGCATCGCATCCGCACCCGACGCTTCCGCATGGCGGGCGAGATCAACGGCCTCGGTAGTGCTGTAGGTGGCGACACAGATATTGACCGGCGCTTTTCCGGCCAGCTCATCGATAACCGCCTCCGCCAGCCGCTTCCGCTCGTCGATTGACATGGCGATGAACTCGCCGCCGCTGCCAGCGACAAGGATGCCGTGGGACCCACGCCGGACAAGCTCAGCGGCATGCCGGCGTGCCCGGACGAGATCCATTTCACCATCAATAAAGGGGGTGCACATCGGTGCAAATATTCCGCGCGGAAAGGGAACGGGCATGGTGATTCTCCAGATCAAATGGCCTGCGACTCAGGAGGCATTGTATGAGTTCGCGATCTCGGTTCGGGACCATGTATTGGACAGCGTGCGGGCCATATCCATTTATGTCTATTGGATATGTGCAGCACATCGGCTCTGGTTGCTCCAGCGCCATTTCGTGCGTCCGTTTCCGCGCTTGAACCGGGTCAGATGAAAGGTTGGTCCCTCAGTCGACTTCGGGAGGAACTCATCTGATAGGGTGTCTGCGATCCACGCAGAATGTCGCCGGTTCGAGTCCGGTCTCCCGCTCCAACACCCACAAGTCCGTCTAGAAGAGTCCAGATGGCACAATACGAGCCATGGACATCGAGGCCCCACAAATGGACAACTCAGTTGCCGAATACATCGCTTCGATCGGCGCTGCGGGCGTTGTTCAGGACACGCAGGCGCTGATCGAGATGATGCGGCGGATCAGTGGGCATGAGCCGGTGCTGCTGAATGTCGGCACGATCGGCTTCGATTCGTACCATTACAAGTACGAGAGCGGACGCGAGGGCGACTGTCACGTGCTCGGCTTCTACCCGCGCAAGGGCAAGATCACGATCTACCTGATGGACGGCACCGCCCGGTACGCCGATCTGCTCGCCACCCTGGGCAAGCACTCCACCAGCCGGGTCTGCCTCTATATCAAACGCCTCAGCGACGTCGATCTGGAAGTCCTCGAACAGATCGTGCGGCAGTCGTATGCGCACGTGAAGTCGATGGACGGCCAGATGCAGCGGGTTGCGGTGTGAGAATTCCCGGGGCCACCACCCGTTGGTAGCGCTCGTTCATTTCCTACGAGGTCGTGGATACTGACAGCTTTGTTTGTGTTGGGTACTATTTGCGTACGCGAAGGTCTCTTCCTCTGAGATCCAGCCAACTCAGCGGCAGTACAACGGAGTGCTTCGCTACCCACTTCTGGCGTCCGGTCCAGCCCCGGACGCCATCCTTCTATCCCCAAACCATCACTCCACGATTGATGGTTGACCGGCTTGCGAGCAGGAAGTCGCGTGCCCTACGAAGACGAACAAAATCAGCCAACTCATGAATCGAGCCGGTCGTTGTCGCTCGGCTCAGTCTCGCAGGTGGTACCCTGCCGTCAATGCATTTTTGTCGATGAAAGGTTCACCACGCTAATGGATGATCGCCGGTTTGACGACCTTGCCCGATTTGTTTCACGCGCTTCGAGTCGCCGATCGCTGCTTGGCGGTTTGGGCGCGGCGATTGCCGCTGTTGCCCTCAAGGGTGGCATCAACCTCGGGCAGTCGCCGGCGGTTGCTGCGTCGCCCGGATGTGTGAATTACATCTTCGGTTCCGGCAGCACAACTGGCGGTCTGACCGTGACGTTCCGGGTGCGGCTTTCGGCCCCGGCTGGACCGGGTGGCGTCGATGTTTCGCTGAGCTCATCCAGTTCGGCGATCGCGATGCCGGGATCTGTCTCCATCACGGAGGGCAAGACCGAAAACACATTCAAGGTCGAAACGCTGGGCGTCGCGACCAATACGAACGTGACCGTCACCGCCTCGACCGGATCGTGCACCGTGTCCCGGGTCGTGCTGATCAAACCGCCTCGATTGCGCGCACTCTATCTGCAGAGCGTGATTCGCGGTGGTGGCGCAGGCAAGGCAACGATCTGCGTCGTTGGCGAGGCTCCGGCTGGCGGCACGACAATCGCGCTAGTCAGTGACACCCCGGGGACGATCTCGCCGCCGGTCAATGTGGTCATCCCGGAGACCAAGGGCTGCATTTCGGTTGTGCTCAGCGCAGCGGAAGTGGTCGAGGATGTGCCGGTGATGATCACAGCGAGTCTGGCGGGTGATGATCTTTCCGGATCGACGATTGTTCGCGATCTGGACGTCGATCCAACTCCGACGATGACCGCAACCGAGGCGCCAACGGAAACGCCGACCGAAGTTCCCCCAACCGAAACGCCGGTGCCGACGGAAACTGCGTCTCCTTCACCAACGGCAACCTACACGCAGACAGCCGTCCCAACCGCAACAGAAGAAATCTGTCTGGAAAACGGCGGCGCGTGTACATTTGGCAATCCTGGAGCCTGTTGCTCACTGGCTTGCGGAAGTGCCAGTTTCACACCTGTCCCCCAGGAATCGATCCGTGCTGCTTCTCGTTCGGTTAGCGCATACGCCATCAAAGATCCGGCCCTGAAACTCTGCGATGTCGCCGTGCAATGGCGGGTCTCAGCTAGCTATTGGCTGCCAATTCAGTCTGGTGGGAGCGTCACGTGCCGGAAACTGATCAGGATCATTCGACGCAGACGCTGTTTCTGCAGGAATGGCGGATCTATCGGACGGTGCTCGATAACAACTACTTCAACCACCATGAGGTCGGGGAGCATCTGCGGCGGATCCTGCTTGATGACGTCGCGCCGGGGTTCCGGTTTCTGGACGTTGCCTGCGGGGATGCGAGCGCGACTGCTGCGGTGCTCACCGGCACCAGCGTCGGACACTACACCGGGATCGATCTCTCCGGCCCCGCGCTTGATCTGGCCCGGACCGCACTCGCAGCGCTGGATTGCCCGGTTGATCTGCAGCAATCAGATTTCGTGACCGCGCTGGCCGAGTGGACCGAGCCGGTCGATGTGGTCTGGATCGGACTCTCGCTGCACCACCTGCAAACGGCCGGGAAGCTGGGAGTTCTGCGCTCCGTCAAGCGATTGCTGAGTCCAGGTGGTCGGCTGCTTATATATGAAGACACCTCGCCAGTTGGTGAGGATCGCGCGGGCTGGCTCCGTCGGTGGGACGCAATGCGCTCGCAGTGGACAGCGTTTGCAGACGCCGATTGGGACTCGATCACTGCTCATGTTCATGCGGCCGATTTCCCGGAGACCGAGGCATCGTGGCATCAGCTGGGTGCCGAAGCCGGGTTTGACGGGGTGCAGTGAGATTTATCGGATGCCAGCGGATTTGTTCCGGATGTACGAGTTCGTTTGAGTCGAGGAGTCGAGTAGAGCGACGGGTCGACCGTTCGGTCGAAGCAGGGTACGGTGCCCCTGCTCTACATTTGGCGGCTTTCGTTGCGTGGGTTATGAGGTGCCGAACCAGTTTGTGAGGGCGTCGTGCAGGCCGGCGTCTGTGCCGTCCCCGACCCAGGCGACGTAGCCATCGGGTCTGATCAGGACTGTCATTGGGGCGGGAATCTCGCCGATTACGGGCAGCTCCCAGGACCCGGCGAATGATGCGTCCAGCAACTGCACGCGGTCTGCCCATGGACCGATTGCGATCGATCCGGGTTCGCCGAAGTTGATCAGGGCTGGTCGGGCATGGTGGTTATCGTTGGGCATGTTGTTCCTTTCGGTCAGATCATGCCAGCCATAGGGTCTGATACGGCTGCATGAGGATTGGGTCACCTTCTAGAACGTGCCGGCCGGTTATGATGTCACGCACCGGTCCCGGGGTACGAAGGGCATCCAAAACCCCGGGGGCAGGGCTTGCTCCTTGCCGCTGATGTTCTGCAGGCACAATACCCGCTCAACCTCATCGGGAGAAATTCTCAAAAGTGCGAACACGGCAGGATTTTCATGGATCACCTGCTGTCCGCCGAGCGGGTGGAAGGCCGGGTGCTTGGAACGGAGCCTGAGCAGGCGGCTCAACCGGTCAAAGACCCGGGCCTGTCTTGAGGCGGGATCGGCCAGGGCGGCTTCGATCTCGGCGCGCTGGAATTTTTGCCGGTTGATGGTCCGGTTGCGGCCTGTCAACTCGGCGCCCTCCGGCCAGCCGCGCGACCCGAACAGGCTGTGGAAGTAGATGCCCGGGACCCCAACCAGCGCCAGCAGGATGGCGTGCGCAGTCACGAACCGGTTCACCTGAAGCTCCAGGGGTTCCCCAATGCCGGGTGGGTTGAGCGCGTCGAAGTAGTTGATGTTGAGTTCGTAGGGCAGCAGCTTCCCGTCCGCCTCGGCCTTATAGGAGACCAGCCCGCCATGCTGCTTGCCTCTCTCCACCACCTCTTCGATCTCGCTTTCGCTCAGGATACCGCGCAGGGGGTTCAAGCCAATGCCATCGTGCGAGGCAAGGAAGTTGAAGAACGTGACCTCGTTGGAGGGCAGCACCAGCGTCTCTGCCCATCGGGACAGCCGCTCCGCGGAGCCGGTCTGAAAGGTGTACAACACCAGCGGCGGCAGGGAGAAGTTGTACACCAGCCGCGCCTCGTTCCTTCCGTCCCCAAAATACGAGATATTGTCGGCGTGCGGAACGTTGGTCTCGGTGATGATGGAGACATGCGGCGCGACCTCGTCCAAAACCGCGCGGAAAAGCTGGATGAGCGCATGGGTCTGCGGCAGGTGGATGGAGCTGGTGCCGGGTTCCTTCCACAGATAAGCGATGGCATCCATGCGCAGGAATTCCGCGCCCCGCTCGACATAGAGCAGGAGCACATCCACGATCTCCAGAAGCACCTGCGGATTCTTGTAGTTCAGGTCCACCTGGTCGGCGCTGAAGGTCGTCCAAACCTCCTCCATGCCGCGCCTCGTTTGGAAGGGGGTCAGCAGCGGCAGCGCCCTCGGTCGTACCACTTTGGAAAGGTCAGCTCCAGCCGCCGGCACCACGAAATGATCTCGGTAGTTCGGGTCGCCATCTTGAAACCCCTTGAACCAGATACTCTTCACCGAAACGTGATTGATGACCGCATCGAACATCAGTCGGAAATCGGCGGCCAGCGCGGCGAGATCCTCCCAGCTGCCGTATTCGGGGGCCACCTGCCGGTGATCCACCACCGAGAAACCGTCATCCGAGGTCCAGGGATAGAACGGCAGGATGTGTATGCCGTTCAGCACGCCCGCGCAGTGCTCACCGCAGAACTCCGCGAGCACTTTGAGGGGGGCAGTCCCCTCCTGCTGGACCTGGTCGGGATAGGTAATCAAAAGGCCGTCGCGCTGGCTCAACCCCCCGGGGCGCGGTGTCAGGTGCGGTCTGCGGCGGTCCAGCAGGGCTGTCAGCTCCCGAAGGACACCTTCAGACAATTCCTCCCCGTAGATACGCACCAATAACTCACTGAATCTGCTCTGGTTGTTCATAATAATAAGGAAATCAACACAAACCGATGATTATTGTACACGATTCCCCACGCTTGCCTGTGAGTATAATCACAGCATGTCCAGGATCAAACAACCCAATTCGCGCATGTGCTTCATCTGCGGCCTGGAAAACCCCGTCGGCCTGCACCTTCACATCTATGAGATCGAACCGGGTGTGATCGAGACCCGTTATATCGCGCCTGATCACTTCCAGGGATACCCCGGCGTCCTGCACGGCGGCATCGTGGCCGCCATCCTGGATGAGATCAGCGGGCGCGCCCACATGGGCAGCGCCGACGACCCGCGCTTCATGTTCACCGGCAGGCTGGAGATCAAGTACCGCAAGAACGTTCCCATCGGCAAGCCGTTAAGGATCATCGGCCGGGCCGGGAAGCTGCGCGCCCGCATGGCCGAGGCCTGGGCCGGCATCTACGATGAAGAGACCGGTGAACTGCTGGCCGAGGCGGATGCCCTGCATGTCAAGAGTGCCCGAAGAACAGTTTGACCTCTCCCGCCTGGATGAACTGGGCTGGAAGGTCTATCCCGAGTAAACTTCCCCCCTCACCAGTTTTCCCTGTTACGATTCCCTGCCCTCCTGCAACAATATTAATGACAGGAGGAAAATGGCTGCTCCAATGACCGCACAACCTCACAGCCCCCCTTCCGATGAATTTACCCTGGCGCGGGAGGCCGCCGCCAACCCCGAAGCCTTTGCGGAGCTGTACCGTCGCTATCTTCGGCCGGTTTATCGCTATCACCTGATCCACACCGCGGACGTGAAGGATGCCGAAGACCTGACCTCGCAGACTTTCATGGCCGCGCTGGAGGGTTTGCCGGGCTACCGGGGGGATGGCAGCTTCGCCGCCTGGCTGATGGGCATTGCCGCGCGCAAACGTGCCCTCTTCTTCCGCTCCCGCCGCCCGCAGGTCCCGCTGGACGACTTCCTGGACCTCCCGGATGCCGCCCCCCCGACCGACCAGGCCGCCATGCAAAGCCTTCAGCTTCGAGCGGTGGCCCGAGCCCTCCAGCAGATCAACAGTGGACGGGCGGAGGCCATCATCCTCTGCACTTTTGGCGGCCTCACCTATCGCGAAGCTGGTGATCTGCTTCATAAAAGCGAAGCGGCCGTGAAGATGCTTATCTCGCGCGGGCTGCAGGAGCTTCGCCAGCGTACCTCCCTTTCCCTGGAGGTGGAATGATGGACCGCTTTACCGACATGACCCCCGAAGACCGCTCCGACCTGCGCTTCATGGAAGGGCTGGCGGATACCGTTGAACCTCGCCCGGAATTCGAATCGCGGCTGGAGGCCGCGCTGAACATGGAACACAAACGTCCCCCTCAAACCCGACGGGCACCGGAAATGCTCCGTTTTGCTGGCTGGGCTGTCGCCATTCTGGCGCTGGCGCTCTTCCTTAACTGGCTGATAGGTTCGCTTGCGCCGGTGCAAGTGCCTGCAGGTGTCTCCACGCCCACCCTCGCGCCGGACGAGACGACCACCTCCCAGACGCCGGTCCCAAACCCGGGCCAGACCTACGAATGGCGCGGCACAACCCTGACGATCAACGCCGCGCTGCCCTCCGATCCCGCCGAGGCCTCGGTATTCCAGACGCAGCCCGAAACGCCGGGGACTATCGAATCGGCGCAGGCGCTGGCTGCCAGATTCGGCCTCCAGGGCAGCGCCTACTTACTCCCCGAGGGGTCACCAGGTTCCAACGGGTTCCTCATCACGGACGGAAAGCAGCGGCTTTACTATAGCTCTGAGCAATCCTTCACCTACCACCCTGACTATCCGGCCTTCCTGTCCACCAGTCAGGTATTCCCTGCCGCGGATGCAGAGGCACTGATCGCAGATTTCCTCTCGGCACACGGACTGGACTTCCCGTACAGGGTGCAGCCCTCGGAATTCTATGGAGGCTACTATGCCATACCGCTGGCGGAGGACGGCCTGGGTCTTCGTTTCGAGTACTTCCAGTATGCCGGGCTGCTATTCCGCTTCAATGCAAGCGGGATCGTAGCGGTGGAGGCGAAGCTCGTGGACAAGCAGCTGGTCGGGGTCTATTCCATCCGTTCGGCGCAGGAAGCGCTGGACTGGCTCCTGGCCTCGGAGGGCGGGTCGGCTGGCATCCAGGAGGGCATGCATTCGCCCACAGGCCCCTTCGACACCTGGTACCGCCAGTACCCGGACGATACCACGATCACGCTCTACGCACAGCCTCCCTTCTCCTTTGCCTCCGCGGACGGCTCCGCGCCTCTGGTGACACTGGATGGCTATCCTCTTCTGGGAGCCGGGCAACTGCCGGAGGGCTTCTCCTCTCCCAACATGGTCCGCGCCATTGGAAGGTTCACGCGCCAGAACGAGGTGCGCTACTTCCAGGTGGATTCCTGGGAACTGTTCTCCTCCCCGATGGATGGCCTGCAGGGGACCCTCCAGCAGCAGGACGGGCAGGGAGTGCTCCTGACGATCGACGGCGAAACCCTGAGCATCCCCGACCTGCCCGCCGGGCTTGATCTCCCGATGGAAAGTGTCTACGTCCTCGGTTACCGGGATGGCAGCGTGTTCCATTGGTCATCCATTGACACGCGCATGACAATGGGAGGCGGCGGTGGTGGCGGCGGAGGCCTGGGCCTCTATACCCTGAACCTCTCCGGCACACCCATCCCCTTTAGCACTGCAACTCCCTTCCCCACAGCGCCACCTTTCAACAGCGGCTTTCCGTATACGGTCGTGGCGGGTGATACCTTTGCCTCCGTCGCGCAGGCCTTTGGCCTCACAAGCGATGAGTTGATGCGGTTCAACGGCATCACAGACCCCTCCACCCTCTTCATCGGACAGACTCTCATGATCCCCCAGGAGCAGCGCTCCGACGGCTGGCAGGGAGTCCTCACCGTCACGATCCTCAAGTCGCCGGACGGCTCTGAGCGGACCCAGTACAGTTTCCTGGTGGATGGAGGCGGCTATTACCAGTTGGCAGGCGACCTCGCCGGCCTTTCTGCCTACAACAACCGGCCCATCAAAGTCTGGGGGCCCATCCAGGAATTTGATCCGGCGCAGGGCATGGTGATCACGGTGGAGAGGTACGAGGTCCCCTACCCCGACCTGACCTTCCAGATCCTGCATGGCAGGCAATCGAACCAGACCCTGGAAGGCGAACTCCTCACGCTCCTCACCACGACCGAGGACCAGACTTATGTGGTCCTGTTCCCGGATGGTTCTATCAATTCCAACCCTGTAGAGCCGGCCAATGAGGATGTGATCGTCGAGGCGCTGGCGATTCCCGGCGAGACCTACATGGGTTACCCCGCTCTGCGGATCTTCAGTGCTGCAATGGCCATCAATCCCAAGACCGGCAATCCCTCTGAGTTGACGATTACGGCCGACCAGCCTCAGGTCATCGAGGACCAGCCAATCGCGGACTTCGAGGTTCCCACCCTGACGATCGAGTCCGTCCAGCTTATCTATTACACAAAGGACACGAGCTTCCAACCCACAAGCTCTCCAGGCTACGTACAACCCATGTGGCTTTTCACCGGTCACTACAGCAATGGCGAAGAGTTCGAATTCCTCGTTCAGGCGCTGAGGGATGAGTTTCTCTCTCCGGAGATCGAGCCTATCGAGCCGCCCGGCTGATCCAGCAGCACCATATTTCTCTCTACACCCTCTCCCGGCTGACTTGGTCGGGAGAGGGCTTTTTCATCCCTGCGCAGAGTTGCAACGCATATGAGACCTTCGCGACTCGCAAGGCGTGTATAATCGTGGCAACCAACCCTGCGGACGGATACTGGATGATCACCACCTACCATCGCCCGAAGACAATGGACGAAGCTCTGACCCTCCTCGCGCGCCCCGGCACACAGCCTCTGGGCGGCGGCACCCTGCTCTCCCACGGGAGCGCAGAGCCTATCGAGGTCGTGGATCTTCAGGCGTTGGGACTGGACAGGCTCAGCCGCAAGGGAAATGATCTGGAGATCGGCGCCACCGTCACACTGGAGCAGCTGCTTGCCTCGCCGGATTGCCCCGCCGGGCTAAAATCTGCCCTCCGCCTTGAGGCCCCCCTGAATGTGCGTAATGCAGCCTCGGTCGCGGGGACGCTGGTGGTCGCAGATGGTCGTTCCACGTTCGCGACCTGCCTGCTGGCGCTGGACGCCCGTCTTTCGTTTGTCTATGCGAAAAACGAGACGGTCTCCATCGGCGAGTTCCTCCCCCTCCGTCCGCGCGGCCTCATCACCGCCATCACCATCCCTCTGAACGCCGGCTTTGCGTTTGAAGGCGTGTCGCGCACCCCTGCAGACAAACCCATCGTCTGCACGGCGGTCGCCAAATGGCCTTCGGGCCGGGCACGCCTTGCCGTGGGAGGCTTCGGAAAAAGCCCCTCTCTCGCGATGGACGGGACCGAGTCCGCGGGACTGGAAACCGCCGCCCGCAATGCCTGTCATGAAGCCGCGGATGATTTCGGTTCCGCCGCGTACCGCATGGAGGCCGCCGCGGCGCTGGCGGCAAGGTGCCTGGGAAGGATATAACTCCGGCCCGGGATGGATGAACAACACGCGATATCGAAAGCCAGGGGAGAATGAAACATCGAACTCCTCTGATCCATTGAGCCGCAATTTGAACGACTTCGAGGTCCTCGTGGACCGAGGTTCTGCCAGAACCGGAGGCTGCAGGTGCCTGAATTTTGTCTGATACAGGAGTCTTAATGTCTTTTACTCTGATCCAGGAACGCGAGATCCCCGAGCTGAACTCGCGCGCCTCCGCCTCTTCACCCACGACAAGACCGGCGCGCGGGTCATCTCTGTGACCAACAACGACGAGAACAAGGTCTTTGGCATCACCTTCCGCACGCCGCCCGCCTCCTCCAATGGCATCGCCCACATCATGGAGCATTCGGTGCTGTGCGGCTCGCGCAAATACCGTGTCAAGGAACCCTTCATCGAGCTGTCCAAAGGCTCGCTGAACACCTTCCTCAACGCCATGACCTATCCGGATAAGACCACCTATCCGGTCGCCAGCACCAACCTGCAGGATTTCTACAACCTGGTCGATGTCTATCTCGATGCGGTCTTCCACCCGCTCATCCCCGAGCTGACCCTCCAGCAGGAGGGCTGGCATTACGAACTGGAATCCCCGGACGCCCCGCTCACCTTCAAGGGCGTGGTCTTCAACGAGATGAAGGGCGACTACTCCTCCCCCGACAATCTGCTCAATGAGCACAGCCAGCACTCCATCTTCCCCGATAACACCTACGGCTTCGATTCAGGCGGCGACCCGCTTGCCATCCCCGACCTGACCTACGAGCAGTTCAAGCGCTTCCACGCCGACTTCTATCACCCCTCCAACGCCTACATCTGGTTCTACGGCGACGACCCCGAGGAGGAGCGTTTCCGGATCCTGGAACCCTGGCTGGATGAGTTCGAGCGCCAGGAACCCGGCTCCGAGATCCCGCTGCAGAGCCGCTTCAGCCGCGCCGCGCCGGGAGGTGCATCAGTACGATTCGGGCGGGACGCGAAGACCCCAAGTCCTACCTCACCCTCAACTGGATGCTGGACGAGAACGCCGACACCGAGACATCCCTCGGCCTGTGCCATCCTCGGCCACATTCTGACCGGCACTCCGGCTTCGCCCCTGCGCAAGGCCCTGATGGAGTCCGGCCTGGGCGAGGACCTGACCGGCTCGGACTTCTCCGAGAACTTCCGCCAGATGACACTACTCCACCGGCATGAAAGGCGTGAAGCCCGCCAGACCTGGACGCGGTGGAAGCGCTGATCCTGAAAACTCTGGAGCAGCTCGCCTCCGCGCATTGACCGCGACACCGTGGCCGCTTCGCTCAACACCGTGGAGTTCCACCTGCGCGAGAAGAACACCGGCCGCTTCCCGCGCGGGCTGTCCCTGATGCTCGGCGCGCTGACCGCCTGGCTCTACGACCGAGACCCGCTGGAGGCGCTGGCTTTCGAAGCGCCGCTGGCCTCCATCAAAGAACGCCTGGCGAAGGGCGAACCGTATTTTGAGAACCTGATCGCCGAACACCTGCTCGACAACACCCACCGCGCGACCGTGATCCTTGAACCCGCCTCGGACGTCAACCAGAAACGCGATGCAGGCCGAGGCCGACCGTCTCGCCAGAGATCAAAGGACGGCCATGACCCCCGATCAGGTCCAGAAGGTGATGCAGGACATGGCCGAGCTGAAGCGCCACCAGGAAACGCCCGATTCCCCCGAAGCCCTGGCCTCCATCCCCTCGCTCACCCTGGCGGACCTGGACAGGAAGATCAAGGTCGTGCCGCTGGCCATCTCCGAGATGGATCAGGCGCAGGTGCTACTACCACGACCTCTTCACCAATGGCATCGTCTACCTCGACCTGGGCTTTGACCTGCACAGCGTCCCGCAAACCTTGCTCCCTTACGTGGGACTGTTCGGGCGCGCCCTGTTGGAACTTGGCACGGATAAAGAAGACTTTGTGAAACTCACCCAGCGGATCGGCCGCAGTACCGGCGGCATCCACTCCGGGACGCATCACCTCCGCCATCCGCGAAATCCGACCGTTCAGCCCTGTGGTTCATCCTGCGCGGCAAGGCCATCGTCTCGCAGACGCCCGAACTGCTCTCCATCCTCAAGGATGTGCTGCTGACCGCCCGCCTCGACGACCGCGAGCGCTTCAAGCAGATGGTGCTGGAGGAAAAGGCCGGTGCCGAATCGGGTCTGATCCCCGGCGGGCATGGCGTGGTCAACTCGCGCCTGCGGGCGCGCTTTTCCGAGGCCGCCTGGGTCCACGAGCAGATGGATGGGCTGGAGAACCTCTTCTTCCTGCGCCGCCTGGCCGCCGAGATCGACAAGGATTGGCCTGCGGTGCTTGCTCAACTGGAAGCGCTCCGCGCCCATCTCATCAATCGCGGCTTCCATGCTGGTTAACGTCACGCTCGATGAAGCCAACTGGAAAACCCTCCAGCCGCAGCTTGCCGGCTTTATCGCCTCCCTGCCCTCCCGGCACCTTCACCCCTCAGCGCTGGGAGCGTGGACGCCATCACCGGCAACGAAGGCCTGACCATCCCTGCCCAGGTCAACTATGTGGGCAAGGGCGGCAGCCTGTACGCATTGGGCTATGAGCCTCACGGCTCGGTGCATGTCATCGGGAACTACCTTGGCACCACCTGGCTGTGGGACAAGGTCCGTGTGCAGGGCGGCGCTTACGGCGGTTTCAGCGTGTTCGACCAGAACTCCGGCGTGTTCACCTACCTTTCGTACCGCGACCCCAACCTGCTCTCCACGCTGGAGAATTACGACAACACCGTCCGCTTCCTGCACGACCTGAAGCTGGACGAAGCCGAACTGACCAAATCCATCATCGGCACCATCGGCGGCATGGATGCCTACCTGCTGCCCGATGCCAAGGGCTATCAATCCATGCTGCGCCACCTGACACACTACACCGACGAGGCCCGCCAGCAGGTCCGCGACGAGGTGCTGGAGACCACCGCCCGCGACTTCCACCAATTCGCTCAAGTCCTCTCCCGCCTTGCCGAAAAGGGCGAGGTGGTCGTGCTCGGTTCAGCCGAAGCCATCCAGAAAGCCAACCAGGAAAAAGCGGGCTTCCTGGACGTGAAGAAAGTCCTCTAGGTTCATCCAGAACGAGTGCATTATGGTTCACAAAGTAGCCCACACCACAGCCCAGGGAGGAATCAAACCCATGCATGACGTAAAGCAGCACCTGATCCATAAGCTCGATATGGTCTCGGAGTTGGTCCGCCAATCCGAGCCCGGACTCTGGTCGGGAAGCTTCGCACCAGAGCGCAATGGATTCACTAAAACGCCTGAGGGTCCAGCTCGCTCGACTCCGGCCCGGTCGACATCATCAAAGCCCGGCTGCTCTTCGCGCCCACCGGTCTCCTCCAGGAGATCTCCATCGACAACGATTGGGGACATCACTTCCTGGAACTGGCCCGCGACGTGGACCGGCTCCTCGTCCAGCTGAACGAGCAGGCCTAGTGCATATGTCCCTTCTGCCAGTGGATCAGGTCCTGACCGGCGACTGCATCGAGCTGATGGGCTCCCTGCCGGAACGCTCGGTGGACCTGATCTTTGCAGACCCGCCCTACAACCTGCAGCTTCGCAATGACCTGTATCGCCCCAATTTGACCAAAGTGGCTGCGGTGAAGGATGCCTGGGACCAGTTCGGCAGCCTCGCGGAATACGACGCCTTCTCGCGTGCCTGGCTCACAGCCTGCCGCCGCTTGCTGAAAGATACCGGCACGCTCTGGTTGATCGGCTCCTATCACAACATCTACCGCCTCGGCGCGATCCTGCAAGACCTGGATTACTGGCTGCTCAACGACATCGTCTGGATCAAGAACAACCCGATGCCCAACTTCCGCGGGGTGCGCTTCACCAACGCCCACGAGACGCTCCTCTGGGCGCAGAAGGAAAAGGGCGCGAAGTACACCTTCAATCACCACGCCATGAAGGCCCTCAACGATGACCTTCAAATGCGCTCGGACTGGTGGAGCCTGCCTCTGGCCACCGGTCGGGAACGGATCAAGAAGGGCGGCCTCAAGGCGCACTCCACGCAAAAGCCCGAAGCCCTGCTCTACCGCATCCTGCTCGCTACATCGAACCCCGGCGACCTGATCCTCGATCCCTTCTTTGGGACCGGGACGACCGGCGCGGTGGCCGAAAAAGTTGGGGCGGCACTTCATCGGCATCGAACGTGACCCGGAGTACGTCCGCCTCGCCCGCGAGCGGATCGAGTCCGTGACCGCCCTCCGATCCTTCCAGCCTGGAAACAGCCACCCCCCGGCCGGTGCGCATCCCCTTCGGCGCTCTGCTGGAGAACGGCTTGCTTCGACCCGGGCAAACCCTTTACTTTTCAAAAACCGGCCAGGCGGCCCGCATCCTGGCGAATGGGCATCTGCGCTGCGGCGAACTTACAGGCTCCATCCACGCGGTGGCAAAAGCCCTGATGGGCGGCATCCCCGCCAACGGCTGGGATTTGTGGCTTTTCGAATCCCCGGATGGCACCCGGAAAAAGATTGACGAACTGCGGCTCCAACTTCGTACCGATAACCTGACCGATTGACACCCTGTCTCATCGAAACCGGCCATTCCCATAGCCGGAGAGATGGACAACATCACCGATTTGAAGGACAATCTGGGTGAAGGAGCGACAATGCAACTCCAACTGACCATCAACGGCCGGCTTTTCATGCTGGAGGCTGCGCCCGGGGCTACCCTCCTCTCCGTGCTGCGCTCGCTCGGTTTTCACGGCGTCAAGTTCGGCGATGAACAGGGCCTGACCGGCTCGGACACCGTCCTGCTGGACGGCAAACCGGTCAACGCGGGGTCGCTGCTGGCCGCGCAGGCGGAGGGTCACAACATCGCCACCATCGAAGCCCTCGGCGAGCATCCCGAACAGGGCTGGAAGCAGACCGATGGTCTGCATCCGCTGCAAAAGGCTTTCGTCGAAACGGGCGCGATCCAGTGCGGATACTGCACGCCCGCGCAGATCCTGGCCGCGAAAGCGCTGCTGGAGAAGAATCCGAACCCAACCGAGGAGGAGGTCCGCGAGGCGATCTCGGGTGTGCTGTGCCGCTGCACGGGCTATCTCAAACCTGTGCAGGCGTGTTGAAAGCCGCGGCCGAGATGCGCGGCGATGAGCCTGTACATTGGGGCGAGTCCATCAACTGGGATTTCGGCGGGCGCGAAACGGATCCCTTCCCCGGCGGCCCCGGCCCAGCCGCACCCGGCGAACAGACCGCGGACCTCCTCACCCGGCCCAAGGTCGTTGTCACTCCCGAGACGAGGACCTGGCAAACCGTCGGCAAGCCGGAGATGAAGGTGGATGCCGTCAAGCTGGTGCAGGGCAAACCGCCTTCACCGCCGACATCGAAATGCGCGGCATGCTGCACGCCAAAGTGCTGCATCAGCCCGCATGCGCATGCCCGCATCAAGCACATCGACGCCAGCACAGCCCGCGCCCTGCAAGGCGTGGCCGCCGTGCTGACCTGGCAGGATATCCCGCGCGTCGTCTATTCCACCGCCGGGACAATCCGATCCGATCCCCGGTCCGCTGGATACCTTCTCGCTGGATCAACAAAGTGCGCTTCGTCGGCGACCGTGTGGCCTTCGTCGCCGCCGAGACCGCCGAGATCGCCGAAGCAGGCGCTGGCGCTGATCGAGGTGGAGTACGAGATCCTGCCCGCCGATCCTCGACCCGCGCCAGTCGATGAAGCCCGAAGCGCCATCCGCATCCACGATGAGCCGGAGTACGTCAACTTTGCCGATTCCGATCCCGCGCAGCAATCTGGCCGCCGAGATCCGCATCGACATCGGCGATGTGGAGAAGGGCTTTGCCGAAGCCGATCAGATCTTCGAAGGCGATTACGAAGTGCCCAAGGTGCAGCAGGCGCACATCGAGCCGCACGTCTGCGTCACCTATTGGGACGAGGATGACCGCCTGGTGATCCGCACCTCCACGCAGGTGCCGTTCCACGTCCGGCGCATGCTGGCGCCGGTGCTGGGTCTGCCGGTCAAGCGCATCCGCGTGATCAAGCCGCGCATCGGCGGCGGCTTCGGCGGCAAGCAGGAAGTGTTGATCGAAGACGTGGCCGCCCACCTGACCATTGCCACCAGGCGACCGGTGCATTTACGAATACACCCGCGAAGAGGAATTCATCGCCGCCCGCTCGCGCCACCCGATGCGCGTCCACATGAAGACCGGCGTGAAGAACGACGGCACGATCACCGCCAACTGCGATGTACGCCCTGTCCGACACCGGCGCGTACGGCTGTCACGCGCTGACCGTCACCGGCAACACCGGTCACAAGGCGATGGCGTTGTATGTCGGCGATGGCGAATACCGCAAATCGCCCAACATCCGCTTCTATGCCGACGTGGTCTACACCAACACGCCGCCCGCCGGCGCCTTCCGCGGCTACGGCGTGCCGCAGGGCTACTGGCCGCTCGACCGCCACATGGAGAAGATCGCCCGCGCCCTGGGCTTCGACCCGATCGAGTTCCGCTTGAAGAACGCCATCCACGCCGGCGAATAGCATCCCTTCTCCACCGCCTGGAACGAAGGCCGCGAGCCACGCCCCGAGATCATCCAGACGGTTGGCCTGGAGCAATGCGTGGCGCAGGGCAGAGCCGCGATCGGCTGGGACGACAAATATGGCAACCCGAGCCTGGCATGCGGCTGCCGGGCAAGTCGACACAGCGCAAGGGCATCGGCGTCGCCCTGGTGATGCAGGGCACGGCCATCCCCTACCTCGATATGGGCGGCGCCTCGCATCAAGATGAACGATGATGGCTCCTTCAACCTGCTGGTCGGCGCAACCGATCTGGGCACCGGCTCGGATACCGTCCTGGCGCAGATGGCGGCCGAAGTGCTGGGCGTGCCGCTCGAGGATATGATCTGCTATTCATCCGACACCGATTTCACGCCATTCGATAAAGGCGCGTATGCCTCCACCACCACCTACATTTCCGGCACGGCGGCCGTCAAGGCCGCGCGAGATAGTCGCCGAGCGGATCAAGCTGCGCGCCGCGCATGACTGCTGAAACGTGGCAGACCGTCCGAAGTCGAACATCCTGCTTGCGCGACCGCCAGGCGCTGGCGCTCCCGATGGCCGCTCCGTGACCCTTGCCGAGATCGCCCTCGATTCGCCTGCACCAGCAACAACCAGGAACAGATCATGGGCGTGGCCTCCTACGTCTCGCCCGTCTCGCCGCCGCCCTTCGCCGCGCAGTTCGCCGAAGTGACCGTGGATACGGAAACCGGGCAGGTGACGGTGGACAGGCTCGTGATGGCGGTCGATTCGGGCGTGATCGTCAATCCGCTCACCGCCTCCGGCCAGATCGAAGGCGGCATGACCCAGGCGCTGGGCTACGCCGTCTGCGAGGAGATGCGCTACGACGAGCACGGGCAGCGCCATCGAACGCGACTTCGACCGCTACCACATCTTCCGCGCCGATGAAATGCCCGCGCTGGAGACCATCTTCGTCGAGACCTTCGAGCCGACCCATCCATTCGGCGTCAAGGCCGTGGCCGAGATCCCGATGGACGGCGTCGCGCCTGCGGTCGGCAATGCCATCCTCGATGCGGTCGGCGTCAACGTGGATGACAACCCGATCACACCTGAGAAGGTCTGGCGGGCCATGCAGCCGCCCTCCTGACAATCCCAAGCCGTTGGCGGCAGGATATAATCCGCCCGGAGATTCTATGGCCGACCAAATCTACGTCATTGGACACGTCAACCCGGATACCGATTCCATTGCCTCCGCAATGGGCTATGCCTGGCTGCTGCGCGAGCGCGATGGAGCCGATACCGTCGCCGCCCGCGCCGGCGCGCTCAACCCGCAGACCTCCTGGGTGCTCAAGACTCTCGGCCTGGAGCCGCCAGTCCTGCTGACGGATGCCTCGCCGCGCTTTGAATCGGTCATGCGCCGGCTCGACACCATCCGCCCCGACCAGCAACTCGGCCTGGCATGGATTCTCGCCAGCCGCACCGGCGGCATCGCCCCGGTCGTGAATGAGGATGGCAAACCCTACGGCATGATCAACGGCATGAGTCTCTTCAAGTATTTCACCGAGACCCTCGGCCCGCGCCCCGGCGATACCACCGTCCGCGAGATGATGTCCGCGCCCTGTCGCTGCGCCGCGGATACCACCGTCCCCAAATACGCCGCCAACGCCCACATCCGCGATATCCTCAACCGCATCCTGCGCGATGAATACAATGATTACTGGGTGGTGGACGAGCAGGGCATTTATCTGGGCATCGCCAGCCAGACGCGATGTGCTCAACCCGCCGCGCCTCAAGATCATCCTCGTGGATCACAACGAACCGCGCCAGGCCATCGCCGCGCTCGAAGAAGCCGAACTGCTGGAGATCCTCGATCATCACCGGCTCGGCAATCCACACACCCACACGCCGATCCGCTTTACGGTGGATATCGTCGGATCAACCTCCACGCTGGTCTCCGAACAGACCGCCGAAGCCGGGCATCTCCATGCCGCCCGCCCTGGCCGGGATGCTGCTGGCCGGACTGCTAGCGGATACGCTCATCCTGACATCTCCCACCACCACGCCGCGCGACAAGGACGCCGCCGAGCGGCTGGCCCGCTGGGCATTCGTGAGCGGACCGCTCAAGGGCGAGACGATCGAATCCTACGGCAAGGCTGTGCTCTCCGCCGGGGCAGGACTTTCCAACCGCAAGCCCGAGGAGATCGTCAGCACCGACATCAAACCCTATGAAGCGGGCGGCTTCAAATTCGCCGTGGCCCAGGCCGAAGTGACCGACCTGGTGCAGATCACCGAGCATCTGGAACCCTCCGTCTGGCGCTGAATGACTTGAAGAACAAACGCGGACTGGATTTCGCCATGCTGCTGATCACCGACGTGGTGCGCGGCACCAGCCGCCTGGTCATCTCCAGCGCCGCGCCGCCCATCCTGGACGATCTTCCCTACCCGCCTCTCCCCGATGGCACCCGCGACGCTGCCGGCGTGGTTTCGCGAAAGAAGCAGTTGCTGCCTGTGGTGCTGGGCCTGCTGGAAGTTTGACCTCCCACTTTAAAAAGGCCGCCCGGCAGCAAGCCGGGCGGCCTTTTTAATTCTTCGCGGGTACTGATCGACTATTTACCCGGCCGGTTATCTTCGCCTCGTTACGAGAACGGGACGGAGGGGGTCTCGATCATGGTGGGAGTAGGCGCAGGCGTTTCCGTCTCCTCCAGCTGCAGCGGCTTCAGCGGGCAGGCCTTGAGAGGCACCTCGAAATCCTCCGTCAGGCTGCCGTCCGTCACCCGCAGCATAAAGACACTGTTCTGCTGACCGGAGCAGACCAGTACTTGCCTGCCGCCCAGGTTCAACACGCTCTCACAGCGGTTAGCGCCCGGGACCGGAGTTGCATTCGGCTCCAGGGCGGGGATGATCGAGCCATCCGGGGCCAGTAGATCAAAGGAGGCCGAAGCCGGAATTGCCAGGATAGTGTACGGGACCTTCCTCACGCAGATCTTGTCCCACAGGGTCACCAGCGAGCTGTCCACCGCCGGGGCGAACGGGGCGATGGCAGTGGCGGTCGGGGTCTCGATCAGCGGCTCATTGATGGGCGGCGGAACTTCAATGGTAGGCGTCAATAAAGGGACGACGGTCCCCTGAGCAGCTGTCGTTTCACTAGCCGAATCCGCGCTGGCTGTCACAAAGGCGGTCAGCGCCAGTGAGAAGGTCAACACCCCCATGATGAACAAGAGACTTGTCTTTTTCATGTGGTTTCCTTTCTTTTTCGAACGGTGTTTTACATCTGAAGAAGCCAGCGCAGGTGCGTCCGGGATGACACTCGCTCAGCCGGTTTTTAGGGCATTTCCCCCATGGAGCGGCCCTGGACGGGCGCTGACTACAGTGTCCTTAACCGACCCCTTTCCTCCGGTGTTTTACTCTGCAATTAGGGTCGGGTAAGAATTCTGCTCATACCCGGCTCATTTTTTCAGGTCGGGCTATAATATGCGCATGACTTCCATCGCCCAGGCCCTCTATGAGTTGGAGCCGGTTCTGGCAACTCAACCAAGCAGGCGCTCGCGGATACCTACTACAACGCTGCCACCGCCAATGCCGACGGCACAACGTATGGTATCGCGGTGATGCAGCTCTGGGCGAATTCCAACTTCACCGGTAATCAGCAGGACCTGCTGATCTCCGTTCCGGACGGCGGCACCACGCTGATGCTGCTCGGCTGTGCACTGCTTGGTCTCGGCACGATGCGCCGCCGGTTCAGTCTGTAGAGGATTTCGCGAGGCGTGGCAATACCCGAGGGGCCGGAGCAATCCGGCCCCTTTGCTGTTGGATGCGGGTTTCGCAGCCAGGGTCGCCAGACGCTTCTTGGGCATCCGGCACTGGTATGACGGAGTGCGCCTACCCGCACACCCCTTCCGTTCGGGTGTCGAACGCCGCAAGAGCGACAGCGTGCCGGGGCGTCGATACTCGGAGCGTTCCTACGCGCCCGGGCGCAGGTAGCGCGCGCGGCGGTGTGCCTGTAAAGGGCAGGCCCTACGGCACGTCCGCGCCACGTGCCAGGTGATCGATGCCGAGCAACGCCGCCAGCGTACACCTCTCTACTGAGTCGAGCCGCCAGTAGGCGGCTTCCGTGCCCAGGCAAGGATAACGAGCCCGCGAGCGTGGGGTGTGCGACCCCGCGCCCGCTAAGAGGCGTTAGTTCAGCGTCGCCAGCACCTTCCGCGCGTCGTCCGCGCCGTCGAAGTCCGCCTTCAGCTTCAGCGCCTGCTCGAGCGCCTGCCGCGCCGACGCCTTGTCGCCCGTCTGCGAGTACGCCAGCCCCAGGTGGTAGTGGAACGACGGGTTGCTCGGGTCCTTCTCCACCGCGAGCCTGAGCGGCGGAATCGCCAGCGCCGGCAGCTGCTTCTTGAGGTAGACGAACGCCAGCGTGTCGTTCACCTCGGGGTGGTCGGGAATCTCGGCCTTCGCGGCCTGCGCCAGCTGCAGCGCCCGGTCGAGCTGCTCGCCGCGGCTGGCGTACATCCACGCCAGGTTGTTCGACGCGACCGCCGCCCGCGGGTCGAGCTCCACGAGGCGCTCGTAGCGCCGACGCGCCTCGTCCTCCTTGCCCTGCGCCTGCAGGATCAGCGCCGCCATCGTCTGCGGCCCCACCGCGTTCGGCTGCCGCGCGGCCAGCTTGTCGAACTCCGCGACCGCCTCGTCGAGCCTCTTCTGCGACAGGTAGACGCGAGCCAGCTCCGAGTAGGCGTCGAAGTTCGAGGCGTCGGCCTCGATCGCGCGGCGCAGGAACTCCTCGCCCTTCGCCATGTCGCCGGTCGCCGCCCACGTGCGGCCCGCGAGCGCGAGCACGGCGCTGTTGTCCGGCGTCTTCTGCAGCCGCTGCTCGACGCGCGCGCGCGCCTCCGCCGGTCTTCTTCTCCTGCGAGGTCCAGCGACACGAGCGCCATCAGCGGCTCCACGAGCCGGTCGTTCAGCGACAGGGCCTTCTCGAACGCCGCGCGCGCCGCCGCCCTGTCGCCCTTCGCCAGCGCCAGCATCCCGGCCTGGTTCTGCACGACGGCGGCGTCGGGCGCCTCCTGGACGAGGCGCTGCGTGATCGCCGTGGCGCGGTCGAGGTCGCCGCGCGCGAGCAGGCTGCGCGCGAGCACGAGCTGGGCGCCAAGGTTGCCCGGCTGCGCCGTGGCCGCCTGCTCGGCGAGCTGCGTGGCCGCCGGCAGCGCGTTGCGCTGCATCTCGATCATCGCGAGCCGCACCTGCGCCTGTGAGGCGCGCGGGTTCAGCCGCAGCACCTCCGCGAACGCCGTCGCCGCCGCGTCGAGGTCGCGCCTGCGCCTCCTGGATGGCGCCGAGCAGGAAGTGCGCCTCGGCGTTCTGCGGGTCCAGCTTCACGGCCTCCTGCGCGTCGTTCAGGGCCTCGTCGACTCGGCCGTCGGCGAGCAGCAGCCGGCCGCGCACGACCCGCGCGGCGACGAGCGACGGCTGCTTCGCGATCACCTCGTCCACGGTCCTGAAGGCGTCGGCCTTCTTGCCCTCGGCATACTGGATGTCGGCGATCTTCGCCCGCGACAGCGCCCAGTAGCGCGGCTCGGCGCTCAGCTTCTCGAGCACGGCCAGGGCATCGGCGGGCCGCTTCATCCCCACGTAGTAGTCGGCCAGCGCGAGCGTCGCCTGCGGCGGACTTCGAGACCTCGGCCACCTTCTTGAAGATAGGGCTCGGCCTCGGCGGCGCGGTCCGACCGCAGGTAGAAGGCGCGCCAGCGAGCGGTTCGCCAGCTCGTTGGCGGGGTCGAGCGCCAGCGCGGCCTTGAACGCGCCCTCGGCCTCGGCCTGCTTGCCGGCCGTCCACAGGAACTGTCCCAGCGCGAGCTGAGCGCTCACGGACTTCGGGTCGGTGGCCACGGCCTGCCGGAACGCGGCCTCGGCCTCCGGCAGGTTGCCGCGCGCGGCCTGGATGGCACCCAGGTTGGTCTGGAGGCTCGCACGCGGGTCGAGGCTCACCGCCTGCTGCATCTGCTCGAGCGCGCCGTCGAGGTCGGTGAGGCCGGCCAGCGCGTTGGCGCGCAGCACGAGCGCGTCCACGTTCTTCGGGTCGATCGCCAGCGCCTTGTCGGCGCGGGCCTTCGCGTCCTCGGACCTGCCCGCGAGGCGCAGCAGCGTCCCCGCCTTCAGCTGGGCGTCCACGTCGTTCGGCAGCAGGTCGGCCGCGCGCACGTACTCGGCGAGCGCGCCGGCGCCGTTGCCCTGCTTCAGGTAGGCCTCGGCCAGCTTCAGCCGCGCCGGCGCGAACAGCGGGTCCTTCTCGACCGCGTTGCGGTACTCGAGGACGGCGGCGGCGACGTCGCCCTTCGCGAGGGCCGCGTCGCCGCGCTCCACGTAGGTCTGGGCAGACCGCGAGCAGCCAGACGCCATCACCGCGACCACGGCCACGCCGAGGGTCAGCCGACACCGATAGGGAATTGTCACGAGAAACGCGCCTCCAGCGCGGAGGATAGCATGTCAACCCTTGGGCCTACGCGAGTGACATCGGCTCGACAAGTCGTCAACGCCAACTGAGGCGTGTCTGCGGGTGCTCCTTCGCCGAGTGACACTTGTCGGCATGCTTTACAATCCCCTTCGCCTGAGGCGGCCTCGCCCAAGCCGCGATCACCCCGGACGGCGTCACGCCAAGTTCAGTGTCCGCAGTCGGTTGGCTCGACCATGCCCGTCCGGATCCATGCCGATTGGCTTCGAATTTGCTTTCGAACGACCGACTATGGTCGGTACGGGACACGTTCGTTCGGCTCTGAGGGCTGCCGCACTGGTGGCTGTGGCGCTCGGCACGAGTGCCACTCACGCATCCGCGGGGAGCATCGTGCTGCAGCTGGACTGCGTCCTGAACACCACCCCGTGCAGCCCGACGGCCAGCAGCTACGGCACGATCACGCTGGAAGAGGTCGTCGGCAACGGGATCAAGGTGACCGTCGATCTTGCGGGCACGGGTCAGAAGTTCAGGGACCTGCTGCTCAACTACGCGGACCCGATCCCAGGTCACCGACGACGACCCCATCAACACCGTCAAGATGGTCGCCAACGGGTTCAAGATCAATCCCTACGGGGGGCGGTTCGACGTCGGCGACTCCACCACGCAGCAGGGATGGAACGGCTGGGACCCCTACTCGACCACGTTGACAGGGGTCGGCACGGCGTTGTCCCTCGACAAGTTCAAGGTCAAGGATTCCATCTCCGGGGTCTACGCCGCCATCCACATCCAGAACATCGGCAGCGCGTCGGGTGGGAACTGCGATGGCAGGCGGCACCAAGCCGCGTGCGCGCCCGGCGTCACCGGGCCCGGGTCACTGAAGATTGGCGCGTCGACGTACTCCGTGCCCGTTCCCGACGGAGGCTCTACCCTGGCGCTTCTCGGTGCGGCGCTGCTCGGACTCGGCGCGCTGCGCCGCCTGCGCTGAAGCACTACCCCTTCATTTCCTGACGAGGTCGCGGTCGCGCTCCTCGATGTGCAGGCCCACGGACGAGGTGCCGAAGTTGGCCACCTGCGCGCACGTTGCCCCGCACCTTCACGAGCGCGCCCTTCGACGGCGTGCCCCGCTGCTGCGACAGCACCGTGATCTCCGCGCTCCCATCGTCAATCTTGTAGAGCCCGAAGGGCACCAGCGGGACGCTCCACGCGCTGGTCACGCGACCGGTCACCACCACCTGCCGGTTGTCGAACTGGCCCGGGTCGTTGCGGATGTCGGCCACCGAGCGCGCGCGTGCCGCACAGCCGGTGACGCTGCCCGCAAGGACGACGACGAGAAGCAGACGGGAGAGAGCACTCTTCATTTCAGCGAGCTGCCCTTCATTTCGGTGAACCAGTCCTGCATTGCCGGTGAACAGTCCTGCATTTCGGTGAACAGTCCTGCATGGTGCGGAGTCTCATTCGTGAAGAATCCTCCATTGGTGAACCGTCCTGCATTACCTGTTGAGGCTGCACACGAGCCGCCTACGAATGACGGAGTGCGGCGATGCCAGCGCCTGCCTTGACGGTTTTCGCACCCCGTTGGCCCGGCGCAGCCTCGCGTTTCCCTTTTTCAAGCCGCGTGCCAGCGCCGCGAGCCACGAATCGTCCTCTCCCGATGACACTGGCGACCGGACCCTGGGACGCGGCGCCAGTCGCGATCTGCGCTCGAAGGCGACGTCTGGCTCGGGTCGAGTCCGCGCCCGGAACCGCGGCTCCGTCGCACCGCCGCGTCAACCCACACGCGCGCGCGTCTGTTCGAGGCGGTCGAGCAGTTCAGGGGCTTCCTTCAACTCCGCAAGGGGCGCCAACTGCGCGCGCACGTACGGCCAGTCCAGCTGCTGGGATTGACGGACGATCACGCCCTCGATGTCCACCCAGTCCTTCGGACGGTCGGCGAAGGCCTTGAGGACGATCAGATCCTCGGCCGAACAGGTGCGGAGCGAGACATCGGGCGGGTAGGTGAACCGCGTGGACCGTTCGACCGCCAACTCCTCGAAGGGCAGGCCGCCAAGCGCGATGTCGAGTCCGACACCGGACTCCGCGCGTAGCAGCAAGACACGGTTGCGCTCGGCGAACGCCGCCGCGTTGTCGATACGAGGCTGGAATGCATCGAGCAGAACGGACACGAACGCGTGCTCGCGGCCGAAACCGGTAATGAGCGTGAGATCGACGTCGATCGTCTCGCGCGGCTCTCCCCAGCGGAGCACCGCGAGACCGCCGATGAAGCAGAACCGCCATTGCTGCGCCTCGCAGACGGCCTGCAGGTCGGCTGCGGCACGAATCAGCGCGTTCACGGCTGCGATGCAGCTTCACGAACAGCCGCTGCTGTTCGATCAGCCCCGACGTCGGCGAAGGGGCGCGCGGCGGCACGTGATAGTCGGCAGTGCCGCAGAGCAGCGCGATCGCGGCGAAGGTATCGAGCTCCCGCAGTTCCTGTCGTCGGATCGCCTCGAGGCGCGGGCCTGCGTCACGCCAGGTGGCGGCCCAGGCGCGGCCGAGCGCCAACTGCTCGGGCGACCATCCCTCGAGTGCCGATCGTCGGGACTCCATGGCTGATCGTACCCTCCGTGCAGGCCGAGGCCAACGACCATCGCACTTGTTCCATACGGGGAATGCAGGATCCTTCACCGGTATGAAGGACGTAGCAGCCGGAATGCAGGACTCTCCACGGGAAATGAATCCGCATACGAATTTGGCGACGACGCGGTTTGGCTCTCCTCCCGCAGCGTGAATTCACCCACGTGACCCACTCGAGCCGCCGTCGCACCAAGAAAATCAAATCTTTGACGTTCGATTTCCATGGTGAAATCGCTGGACTATCCTATCCAACAGTTGGGCTGGTAGGGCCGTGCTTGCCGCAGCCGGCCGCCCCCGAGGGACAGATTGCGATGGCGGCGCGTCCTGCTGGTAGCCTCGGCATTGACCCCGTGATGCCCCCTTCGCGCCTCGATGTCCCGCCCGCACGCATCCGCGTCCTCCGCTCCGACCCGCCGCGTCGGCCCGCCCGCTACGTCCTCTACTGGATGATTGCGGCGCGCCGACTCGAGGACAACTTCGGCCTGCAGCAGGCCGCCTGGTGGGCGCGCGAGCTCGACCTGCCGCTGCTCGTCTTCGAGCCCCTGCGCGTCGGGTACCCCTGGGCCAGCGACCGCCTGCACGCGTTCGTGCTGCAGGGGATGGCGGAGCATCGCGCGGCGGCGGCCGGCGCTGGGCGTGACGTACTACGCCGTACGTCGAGCCGACGCCCGGCGCCGGCAAGGGCCTGCTCGCGCGCCTCGCGAAGGACGCGGCCGTCGTCGTGACCGACGACTACCCGGCCTTCTTCCTGCCGCACATGGTCGCCGCCGCGGCGGCGCGTCTCGACTGCCGTCTCGAAGCCGTGGACAGCAACGGCCTGATGCCGATGCGGGCGACCGAGACCGTGTATCCCACGGCGTACGCCTTCCGGCGGTACCTCCAGAAGTCGCTGCTGCCGCACCTCACCGCAGGTGCCACTGCGACACCCGCTCGCCGAGCTTCCGCGCGCGCGAGGCGCCGATCGCCGACGAGATCCGCACGCGCTGGCCCGAGGCCACCGACGCGCTGCTGACCGCGACACCCGAGGCGCTTGCCGCGTTGCCGATCGACCACACGGTCGCGCCCTCGCCGGTGCTCACCGGTGGCGCCGCCGCCGCGCAGGCCCAGCTCGCGCACTTCCTCGCGCACGGCCTCGCGAAGTACCACGAGGAGCGCAGTCAGCCCGACAGCGACGCGGCCTCCGGTCTGTCGCCGTGGCTGCACTTCGGCCACATCAGCGCGCATCGCGTCTTCGCCGACGTGGTCACGCACGCGGGCTGGACGACGAGGAGCATCGACGCCGGCAAGGCCAACGGCAGTCGCGAAGGGTGGTGGGGAGCGCCGGCGTACGTCGAGGCGTTCCTCGACGAGCTGATCACCTGGCGCGAGGTCGGCTTCAACTTCGCGGCCAATCGCGCCGACCACGACCAGTACGAGTCGCTGCCGACCTGGGCGCGCGAGTCGCTCGAGGCGCACGCCGGCGATCGACGCGAGCACCTGTACACGCTCGCGCAGTTCGAGCGCGCGGAGACGCACGATCCGGTGTGGAACGCCGCGCAGCGGCAGCTCGTGCGCGAGGGACGCATGCACAACTACCTGCGCATGCTGTGGGGCAAGAAGATCCTGCACTGGACGACGCATCCGCGCGAGGCGCTGGCGGTGATGGTCGAGTTGAACAACAAGTACGCGCTCGACGGCCGCGACCCCAACTCGTACAGCGGCATCTTCTGGGTGCTCGGCCGCTACGACCGTCCGTGGGCGCCGCGCCGCGAGGTGTTCGGCGTCATCCGCTACATGAGCAGCGACAGCACGGTCCGCAAGCTGCGCCTGAAGAACTACCTGCGCACCTACGGCCCGGATCCCGGACTGCATCTGACAGGCTCGGCCGCTCCCGGCGCACGTCGTATCAGGGCTCGCAATGCGGACCGGGTTGCGCCCAGTCCGCAGTCACGACCCGTCGGCAGCTGCGCACATGCGTCACGAATTGCCCAGACTGAGCCCACTGGTCGTCGAACATCGTGATCGCGGCACCATCGGCGAGCGCGAGCCGCGCATCGCTCGATGAGCTTGACGTCGGACGCCGAAGGCCGAGAATCACGTGAGCCGTATTGCAGGCGAGTTCTGTCGTTCCTTGCGCTGGTGAGGTCTGTGCCGAACTGCGGCCACTGCCGAGACGTCACGCAGACGTCGCCACCACGCCGTGGGCGGGCACCGTCAGCTGACGCGACCGACTTCGGCTCGGTGACGAGATCGCGAGCTGCGATCGATATCACGGTGGCTCGTGGAACTTGGTCTGAGGAGTGCGGCACTCTGCGCGTCAGGACGCCTACATGCCTGGAAGCGCTCGGGCGACTGGATCTGCCGACTGCTCACTCTGGACGGTTCGTCCAGCGACATGCGACGGTAAGCTCAGCCGTACTTCGCGTGGACGCCGGACCAGGTGATGCTCGATACGGTACTCGACAGCGACGACGTCGCCTCGCCGATGTCGCTGGAAGAGGCGTCACGAGAACGGCAGGTCCGATCCGGCGTCAAGATGAGTCGAGCGCAGCCGTGAGCCTGACCACGGCGCCTGCCCAGTAGCGCGGCTTTCGGACGAAGCGTCTACGGTGCGAGGCCATCACTACGGGCGTCGACGGCGAAGCGACGGCTGATCCGAGCGAGCGCGCGAGGAGGGCTGGGCTCGTGCGAGGACGTCCGCGGTCAGCTCTTCGGGAGCGTCGACGCCGGCAAGCGACCGGGCCGGCAGTGATCCGGCGCCGTACCTCGGCCCGAGCGTCGCGACTCTTCGCGCCGGTCGGCCTCGCATTCCGGCGCTACGGTACCCGAGGAACGCGGCCCTACCGGTGTTCAATGCACTCGGGCGTCGGCTTGCGCGTACGTGCCTTCCGGCGGGGTCACCGGGATGGCCAGTCCTTCGATCACGCTCTGCGACACCCGCACGAGCGTCGTCACTTGCGCCGCGTACGCCTGGACGGCGTGCGCGAGGTAGGGGTCGTACTCGTAGCACCGCGTGAGCGGCACGGTCTCGACGACCGCGTCCTTCAGCTTCAACGGCTCGGCCAGCTTGAGGTTGCCGTGGCCGTCGGGCTCCCGCGAGAGCACCTCGACGGGAACCAGCACCGGCACCTCGTTGTCGTGTTGCACGTAGAACAGCACGGTATGCACGGACGCGCCTCTCCCTGGGGAAAGAACTGGGTCGGCCCGCCGGGACGATCCGGGCGGCGACAGTCAGGGAATCGGCGGGTGGCGCGAAAAGCACAGCCGGATTGTCGGATCTCCGACATGTGGTCATTTGGTCAGGGCGCCACACGCGAGTCAGCGTCCGGCCATCTCGAAACTGCGCCGGCACCGCTGTCATCGCTTCGAGTGCCGCGACGTGACCCGCGTCGGAACGCGGCGGCGGTGATCAGGCGCGCCGACGGAGGCGCCGTGCTCACTCCGGCACGAGGCCAGCCAGGCCGGTGGCGAACAGGAACGCCGTCGACCCGCGCATCCGGGCGTCGGGACGGGCGGGTTCCCTTCGATGATGTAGACCTGATCGATCACGACATCCGCGGCGGGCATTGCCACCTGGTGTTGAACACGAACTGGACTTCAGGTAGTCGCCAGCTCCGAGGTACGCGGAGCCGGCAAATGTCTGCCACGTCGTCACGGGCCCAGTCTTGACCGAGTAGTTGGCGAGCGTCAGCCGGCGACGACTCCGCGAGAACGTCGCGTCGAGACGTTCGCGAAGCCGTTGGCAGGCGCGTACGCGCTGAACCCGATCTGGTAGATGCCCGCATTCACGACGGTGACGCTCTGCGACAGGCTCTGATTGGTGGCGAGGTCGGCGACGAAGTACGCGGCCCGGGTCCCGACGATGTCCGTGGAGTTCGTCGGTGCGTTGCTGACGGGACTGCCTCGCCAGAAGGCACCAGTCGGGATAGCCGGCCGTCGAGCTGTAGAAGATCGCCGACCGGTGCGTAGGGACTGTCCCGAGCCGCGCGATGTCCAGTCATGAGGCCGTTCTCGAAGCTGCCGTTCAGCACGAAGTTCCCAGCGTGCGCCTGAGCCGCGCCGAATGCCAGCACGAGCGCCGCCGCCAAAATGGTCTTCTTCATCACATCCTCGCGCGGTCAGCGCCGCGGCAGTCTCGTCAGGCGCCAGCCAGGCACGCCCGTCGTTGGTCGAATCGATGCGGCCCGGTCAGCGACACTCAAGCCGACCCAGGCGATTCAAGATCCGTGCCCAGGAAGACGCGATGCACTGTCGCGATAATTCCGTGGGTCAACCCTGCAGGCTGGGGAAGGTGTAAACCTGGCTCGACGTTCTGAGCCGCTGGACGCCCTGGCCTGAGCCGCACGGCGCCCCTACCTTCGACGTGGTCGGGACCAGGAGGCTGGCGACGAGCAGGCCGCCGGCGATCGCGACGGCGGTGAGGATCATGGTGAAGCCGGCCGTGATGCCGACGACGACGTTCTGGTCGAGCAGGCTCGCGAGGGAGCGGTAGCCGATGCTGCCGGGCACGAGGAGCAGCACGCCGGGCACCAGCGCCACCGCCGCCGGGCCGTATCCCCGCCGGTCGTAGAGGTTGGCCAGGATCCCCACCACCAGCGCCCCGACCGAGGCCGCGATGGCCGGCGCGAACGACAGCGCGGCGAACCGGACCGTCGTGTAGCCGATGGTGCTCGACAGCCAGAGCCACGGGAAGTCGCGCAGCCGCGCGCGCAGCAGCACCCCGAAGGCGAGCGGCGCCGTCGCGAGCGCGAGCGTCAGCGTCCACTCGGGCAGCCGCCGCGGCGCCAGGGATCGCACCGGGCCCACCAGCAACCGGGCGACCTCGCCGCCGACCGCCACGCCGAACGCGATGGCGACGAAGACGAGGAGCGCGCCACTCAGCCTGGCCGTGCCCGCCGCGAGGTGCCGGCGCGCGAGTTCGGTCATCGCGACGGTCACCGCGAGACCGGGCACCAGCGTGATCAGGCCCCCGAGCGTCGCCGTCGGCACCGAGAGGCGCAGGCCGCTCGGCGGCCACGCAGGTCACGAACAGCGACACGGCGAACGCCGCCACGAGCTCGAAGGCGTGCGTGCCGTGCGGCAGCCGCTTCGAGGCGAGCGACAGCACGCCCGTCAGCAGTCCGGCCACCCCGGCGACGACGACCTCGTTGAGACCGCCGGCGAGGATGCGGCAGACCACCGCCGACGCGACGCCGTAGGCGAGGATGCGCACGAGCGGACGCGAGATCGGCGGCAGCGCGATGATGGCGTCGATGCGCGCCGATCCCTCGAGCACGCTGAGTCGTCCGTGCTCGACGTCGCGCGACACGGCGTCGAGGCGCGCCAGCTTGCCGAGGTCCACGTCCCCCGGGTACACGCGAATCAGGTGGGTGTGCTGACGCTCCGGCGGACCGAACGCCGCGAAGATCGACGTCGGCGTCGTGAAGAAGTTCGCCTCGAGCCCGAGGCGCTCCGACATCGCCTGCAGCGACTGCTCGAGCGCATCGGCCGACAGCCCGTAGATGTGCAGCGCGCGCCCGAGCCGCAGCACGAACCCGACCGCCGCCGCGTCTGGCGGCGAGTACTCGGGCGCAGGCGACGGCGGAAGGGGCGCGTCCGTCATCACGGGCGCCGTGCGGTACGTCGGTCGCGGCCTCGATGACCTCGCCTTCGACGATGTCGTCGATCGCCGACGCATCGCCGACGAACGAGCCGATGACGGTGTAGGCGAAGTCGAGCCGCGCGTTGTCCACGAGGTTGATGAAGATCTGGCCGTCGCCGGTGTCGGGGCCGCGCGTCGAGATTCCCACGGTGCCGCGCACGTGGCTGAGCGACGAGAACTCGTCGCGCGTGAAGGTGGCCGCGCCGGCGTACTCGTTCGCGGCGGGGCTCCCGCCCTGCACCACGAAGCCCGGCTCCACGCGATGGAACGTCCGCCCGTTCCACTCGCCCGCCCGCACCTGCGCCACGAACCGCGCCACGGCCGTCGGCGCCTGCTCGGCGTACAGCCGCAGCGTCAGCGCCCGCCCGCCGCTGCAGGCGCAGCGTGACCGTCGTGCTCGCCAAGGCGCTCGACCTCCGCCCATCGTTGGAACGCGGCGTCGCTGGGAGCCGCCGGCCGTCGGCACGAGCCGGCCGTCGCCGACGCCGAGCGGCCGTCGCCTCGCCAGGCGGCGACGCTCTCGCGCGCCCAGCAACGCCGCGACGCGCGCCGCGACGAAGGGGTCGAAATCCGACAGATACGGCCGCAGCGTCGTCGCGCGCTCCGGCGTCGAGTTCGTCGATGCGCTCGATGAGCGCCACCCGCGGGTCGCGCGACGTCTCTCGCTTCTGCGCCGTCAGCCGCGCGAGCGTCGCGCGCAGCGCCGCGACGAGTCCCGCGGACTGCGTCGTGCCCGGCTGCCCGGTTCCCGGTTCCCGTTGCCCCGGTTGCCGGTCCCGGTCCGAGCGCGGCCAGCCGCTTCGAGCACCAACTGCCCATCGTCGCTGGCCAGCGCCGCGACGGCCGCGGCCGTCAGCCCGGGCAGCTTCGCGCCGCGCCACGACGCGAGCGCCGCGTGACGCACGTTGACGTCGCGGTCGGCCGCCAGCCGCGCGATCACGTCTGCCTGCTTCGTGTAGAGCGCCGCGCGCGCCGCGTACATGCGCACCTGCCACGTCTCGGCGCCGGCCGCGCGCGTCACGTGGGGCTGGGCCGCACTCGCGTCGGTCCGCGCCAGGGCCACCAGCGCGTGCGCGCCCTCGTGCCAGGCGGCCGCCGCGAACGCATCCGGCCGATCGAGGCGCGAGGCGCACGGCGCGCGGCAGGCGCCCGCCTCGCCCAGCGCGTCGAGCGCCGCCAGTCGGACGTGGACGTGCGCGTCCGCCAGCGCGGCCTCGGCAATCTCCGGCAGCTTCGGGCCGATCCGCGACGCGACGGCATGGCGCACGATCACGGCATCGCCGAGCCATCGATGGCCGGGCTGGGACAGCCGGCCCTCGTGCCTGCGCTGAGACGATGGCAGGGCGCGGTCGCCGACCGCGCCGGCGGTAAGCGACGGCTGACGCGACATGGCGATGACGCCGAGGCGCCGCACCTGCGCGTCGGTGTCGGTCACCGCCAGCTGCGCCAGGTCGGCCGACAGGCGATCGAGCGCCAGCATGCCCAGCACCGCGAGGCGACGGATGCGCGCGCGGACGATGTCCTGCGGCCTGTCGGCAGCCACCCGCTGCGCGTTGTAGAACGATCCGAGCAGGTCCGCCAGCGCGCCACCCAGCCGACCGTCAGAGGCAGTTCCCGACTCCCGAGCTCCCGACTCCCGAGCTCCCGTTCTCGATCGGCCTGTCGAGGCGCGCCGCCCGGCGGGCGAGGGCCTCGGCGCCACGCGCGACGCCGAGTTCGACGATCGGCGCCACGCCGCCGTCGCGACCCAGCCTCGTCAGCAGGCTCCGCAGCGTCCGCGCGGCCGCGTCGACGTCCGCTGCCGCGGGAAACGGCAGCCGGCCGTACTCCTCCGCGAGCGCCGCGCACACGAGCATGTCCGTCTCACGGCCCAGCGCGTCGCGCAGCGCCTGCTCGGCCGGCGCGAACGCCGACGGGCTCGCCGCTGCCGATGTGCGCGACGGCGAACGCCGCCTCGCGGCGCACGTCGATCGACGGGTTGGAGAGCTCCGCGATGGCCTTCGGCAGGAACTCGGCGCGCTGCGTGCGTCCGATCGCCCGCAGCGCCGCCACGCGCACGTCCGGCACCGCGTGCGCCAGCGCGTCGTCGATCACCTTGCGCTGCGCCGCCGTCGTCACGCGCGCGTCGTCGGCGCGCAGGATCGCCGTCCGCACGTCGGCGACGGCGTGTGTGCGCGGCGACGGCGTAGCTGCCGGATCTGCCGGCAGCTCGCCACCGACGTACGCGGTGACCGCCGGCCGACCCAAGCCCGCGACCGTCGACCTGAAGGTCGACGCGCGTCGACGACACACCGGCCACGTCAGGCCCTACTCTGCGGCGCAAGGACCTGCCGATCCTCCTCGGCCATGCCGTAGCGGTCGGAGTACTCGAGCATCTGGGTGGCGAGATCCAGGGGATACGACACCTCCACGTCGACGATGGCGCCGGCCGCGTCGCGGACGGGCGTCAGCCGGGGCATGACGAAGCCGGTGTAGGACGGCAGGTCGAGGCGATCGACGCGCGCGACGACCTCGTCGCGCAGCGCCGGGATCGAAGTGGATGCCGTGCGCCTCGAACAGCGCGACGGCCTCGTCGTACAGGCCCTCGGACTTGATGCGCTGCACCAGCGCGAGCATGCGTCCGACGCCCTCGTGGAACGCCTCGACGTCCACGACGACGTAGAACGTGCGGTCGTCGCGCGTGCGCCGCTCGATGGCCGTCGTGTGCGCCATCAGCCAGTGCACGATGGCCTGGCGGTTGCGCATGTGGTCTTCCTCGAGGTGCGTGCCCTTGCGCACGCGCCGCAGCTGCACGAGCGCGTTGCGCGCGTAGCCTTCGTACTCGGCGCGCACGACGTCGGCGTGATGCTCGGCCTCGATCAGCCCGAGCTCCACCATCACGGGATCGGCGATGAAGTAGAGCGCCACGAGGTCCGATCGCGTCTCCTCGAGCGCCGAGTACTGCTCGCGCAGCGCCGCCTGCGGCGATCCCGACGTGCGGCGCCATGCGTCCGGACCCGTGGCCGATCACCTCGTGCAGGCTGGTCGTCAGCTCGCCGGCCAGCGCCTGCCAGCGCCGCGATCGCTCGCGCTCCTCCTCCGACCAGCAGAACTCCTCGCGCAGGCTCTCGGGCTGCGACTGCTCGTAGGCATCGGTCACGTTGGCGAGCGACACCGACTTGCTGCCGTACACCTCGCGGATGGCCTCGTCGTTCGGCAGGTTGATGCCGATCGCGGTCATCGGCCCGGCGTCGCCACACTCGACGATGACGTCGATGGCGCGGGCCGACACGCCGACGACATCGGTGCGGCGGTAGGCCTCGTCGTAGGGCATGCGCGCCTCGAACCAGGCGGCGTGCTCCGCGATGCGGTGGATGTGCGCCGGTCTTCTCCGGGTTCTCGTGGAAGACGATGCCTTCCCAGCGCGCCCTTGTGGCCGCGCGCGTCGAGGTAGACCTCGATGAAGCCGTTGATCGTGTCCACCGCGCGACCGTGTGTCGGCCACCCACGCGATGTCGTAGGCGCGGCGGTCGTCCTCCTCGCCCGTCCGGTAGAAGCGGATCAGGGCGTCGAGCGCCGCGGCGGTCGCCGGCGGCGCCACGTCGCGCGCGGCCTCGAGGTGCGACACGATGCGCGCGATCGTCGCGCCGTAGCGTCCGCCGACGCGATACACCTCCTCGCGCAGCCGCCCATCGTCGTCCTTCACCAGCCGCGAGTTCAACGCGTAGGCTTCCTCGAACCCTTCGAGATCGGCCGACGACACGTTCGCGTAGAGGTTGTTGGCGCTCGCCACCAGGATGTCCTCGCCCGGCGCCGGCGTCTTGCTCGTGACCATCGGCCGGTACGACTCGTCGAGGAAGTCGCGCGCATGCGCGTCGACGAAGGCCTCCGGCGTCGCGTACGGCCCCGAGCGGCACGCGCGCGCCGCTCTGCGCGACCGTCGCCGATCGCGGCGAGCAACTGCTCGCGCGAGATCTCGAGCACGAACTTGCGCGACGTGATGTGCTCGTACGGGCCCGAGTTGATCCAGAACAGCTTCGTGTACTGCGCGATCGCCTCGGCGACCGCCGGCTCGAGGCTCGCCGCGCGCCTCGAACAGCGCCTCGAGCGCGTCGCGCATCACGAGGGCGTGTTCGTAGCGCTGGTCGTAGTAGATGTCGCGGCCGGCCAGCGCGGCCTCGTAGAGGTGCCACGCGAGCTGCTTGTCGCGCGGCGACAGCGTGGCGAACGCATCGGCGTAGAGCTGCACCACGGCAGCCGGGCCGACCCGTTCCAGCAGGTATCGCTTCTCGCTCATGGTCAGGACGTCGGCCCGAGCGCGACGCGCTCGCGGTGCTGCGGCATGTAGCACCGACCACCCCAGTTGCCTCGTGATCGTCGTCGCGAGCACCGACATCGCGTCCTCCTCGCCGTGGACGAGGAACGTCTGCGCGGGCGGCCGGGTGAACCCGCGCAGCCAGCGCAGGATCTCGGTGCTGTCGGCGTGCGCCGACATCTGGTCGTTCTTCACCACGCGGGCCGCCACCGGGATGACCTCGCCGTGGATCTTCGACCGTGGAGGCGCCGTCCACGAGCGAACGCCCGCGCGTGCCCGCGGCCTGGTAGCCGACGAACAGCACGGTGTTCCTCGCGTCGGGCAGCAACTGCTTCAGGTGGTGCAGCACGCGGCCGCCCGTGGCCATGCCGCTGGCCGAGATGATGATCCCCGGCGTCGTGGAGCGGGTCAGGGCCTTGGATTCCTCGGTGTCCTTGATCACGTGCAGCCGGCGCACGTCGAACATCGGCTCGTGGGGGAGTCCTTCATGTCGGGGTCGAGTTCGCCCGGGCGCGACGCGTAGAACTGCGAGCGCCTGCGCGGCCATCGGGCTGTCCACGTAGACCGGCACCGACGGGATGCGCCGCTCCTTCTCGAGCCGCTCGAGCCAGTAGAGCAGCTTCCTCGACGCGGCCGATCGCGAACGACGGGATGACCACGCGTCCGCCGCGCGCCATGGTGTCGTTGACCACCTCCGCGAGCGCCGCCCCGTCGTCGTCGGCCCCGTGGACGCGGTTGCCGTAGGTGGACTCGACGAGCAGCACGTCGGCTTCGGCCACCGGCGACGGATCGGGCAGCACCGGACGGCCGTAGCGCCCGAGGTCGCCGCCGAACAGGATCGTGCGCGGGGCGTCCTCGAGCGTCATCCGGACGAACGCCGACCCGAGCAGGTGGCCGGCGCCGATGAACTCGGCGGTCACGCCCGGGGCGACCGGCACGGGCACGCCGAACGACACCGGCTGCAGCAGCGTCAGCGCCCGCCGCGCGTCGTCTTCGGTGTAGAGCGGCAGCGCGGGGTGGTGCTTCGAGTAGCCGTGCTTGTTGGCCTGCCGCGTGTCTTCTTCCTGGATCCGGCCGGCGTCGGGCAGCACGAGCGTGCAGAGGTCGCGGGTGCCCGGCGTGCAGAAGATGCGCCCGCGGTAGCCCGCGGCCACGAGCCTGGGCAGCCAGCCGCAGTGGTCGAGGTGCGCGTGCGTCAGGACGACGGCGTCGAGGTCCTGGGGCGCCACGCCGAGCTCGTGCCAGTTGCGCTCGCGCAGGGCCTTGAGACCCTGGAACATGCCGCAATCGACGAGGACGCGGTGCCCGCTCGTGGTGCGCAGCAGGTGCCGGGAACCGGTGACCGTCCGTGCGGCCCCGAGGAAGGTGATGTCGCTCATGTCGGGAGTCCAGGGTGGAAAGCCCCCGTATTCTATACTCCGGCAGGGATGCCCGACGCGGGCGCGCTCGGAGAGGCGCCCCTACCGTCACGAGGCCGTGACGTCGAGGTAGGGGCGGCTCTCTGAGCCGCCCGCTCGTCCTACCGTCGAGGAGGATGAACACGATGCGTGTCCGTACAGCGATGGTGGCGCTCGGCCTCGTGGCCTGGGCGACGACGGCGTCGGCCGACGTCAGGATGGTCGCGCAGATGACCGGCAAGATGATGGGTCGCACCCCGTCTGGCGAGACGGTCACCTCATCAAGGGCAACAAGATGCGCACGGACCAGACGATGGGCGGCGCGGAGCTCTCGACGATCATGGACGTGGATGCCGGCGAGCTCATCGCCATCAACCACAAGAAGAAGGAAGCCGAGATCTGGAACGTCGCCGAGATCGCCAAGACGATGCAGGACACCGACATCACGGCGAGCGGCGTGAAGGTGAAGATCACGCCGAACGGCGAGGAGAAGGAGATCGCGGGCTTCAAGGCCGCCGGCTACGACATCACCGTCTCGGTCAAGTCGCAGGTGGCCGAGGGCATGGCCATGACCGTGACCATCACCGGTCCGGCGTTTCTCTCGACCGAGGCGCCAGGCGCAGCGGACTACGCCGCCTTCTACGTGGCGGCGGCCGAGAAGGGCTTCTTCTTCGGCGACCCGCGCGCGGCCAAGGCCCAGCCAGGCAACGCCAAGGGGATGATGGCCCTCTACAAGTCGATGGCCGAGAAGGGCATCCCGCTGCAGTCCACGCAGGTCATCAAGCTCTCGGGCGACGGCCCGATGGCGGGCGGTCGCCAAGATGGGCGGCGGCGAGATCACCAGCACCGTCACCAGCGTCTCGGCCGACCCGATCGCCGCCGACGTCTTCACGGTGCCCGCCGGCTACAAGATCAACCGCCAGAAGGTCGAGTAGGGCACGTGCCTTCTTTCGTCGACGCCCTCGCGGGGCCCTCGTCCGTCTACGCCGTCGAGCTCCGGCCGCCGCGCGCTGAACTCAGCGCCTCGGCCGGCATCGACGCGTGGATCGACACCTACCACGCGGTGCGCCGCCTCGTGCGGCGCGGTCACCACGTGTGCCTCACCGACAGCGCCGTCGGCGCGCACGAGGAGGACAACCTCCGCCACCTGGTGCTCAACCTCGGCGACGACGTGCCGCGCGACCACGTGGTGCCGTTCCTCACGTCGAAGCACACGCTGCAGTACTGCCTGACGTACGCCGACCGCGCGCACCTGCACGGGTTCCCCTCGCTGGTCGTCCTCGGCGGCGACAAGTCGGTCGGCACGCCGCGCTGCGTCGAGCACGCGTGGGAGCTCCGGGCGGCCATCCGGGCGCGCCAGCCCTCGCTCGTCCTCGGCGGCTGGGCCAATCCCCATCGTCACCCCGAGCGGCAGGTGGATTTCCTGCAGGCCCCGGAGTTCACCGGCGAGTACTACCTGACGCAGGTCGCCTCGCACCACCAGGTGCGCGACGTGGAGCGCTTCCTCGGCGAGGCGGCCCGCCGCGGCGTGACGATGCCGGGCGTGTTCGGGGTCTTCTTCTACCGGAGCGCGCGCCGGCAGACGCTCGACATGCTGGCCGAGTTCATGCCGGTGCCGGTGGACGAGCTGGTCGAGGAGTTCGGCGCGGGCGCGTCCGCCGAGACCGTCTGCGCCCGGACGATCCGCACGCTCCGCGCCGCCGGCGTGCGCCACTTCTACATCAGCAACCTGCCCCTGACCAATACCGACGCCGTCCTGCACCGCATCCTGAACGACGCGGGAGCGTAAGGTAGGGCGCGGTCTCGGCCGTGGCGCCATCGGCCGTGGGCCTTCGCCCGCGGCTCGGTGCCGAGGCACCCCGCCCTACCTCGGACGTCGAGCGGTCGTCCCTACCGGAAGATGTAACGTTCCGGCGCGCGCTCGGCGTCGGAACGCCTTGGAGGATTGCCGACGATGCTCACTCGACGCGAATGGCTCAACCTGACGCTCGGGGCCGGTGCGGCCCTGACGTTTGACCGGACCCTGCTGCAGGCGCAGCAACCCCTCATCACGCGCGCCATCCCGTCCTCGGGCGAGAAGATCCCGGTGGTCGGGCTCGGCAGTTCGGCGACGTTCTCGTCCGTGGCCCGCAGCGAGGACGTGACGGCCCTGCGCGAGGTGCTCAAGGCCTTCACCGACCAGGGCGGCACGGTGTTCGACACCGCGCCCAGCTACGGCGCGTCGGAAGAGGTGGCCGGCCGCATCGCCGGCGAGCTCGGCATCACCAACAAGGTGTTCTGGGCGACCAAGGTCAACGTGGCGCGGCGCGGCGGCGGCGCGGCCGATCCGGCGGCGGCCAAGGCGCAGATCGAGGCGTCGTTCACCAAGCTGAAGAAGGCCAAGATCGACCTCATCCAGGTGCACAACCTGGGCGACATCCCGACGCAGCTCGGCATCCTCAAGGAGCTCAAGAAGGCCGGTCGCGTCCGCTACATCGGCGTGACGAGCACCAACAAGGGGCAGTACGCCGAGATCGCAGACGATCATGCGCAACGAGCCGCTGGACTTCATCGGCATCGACTACGCGATCGACAACCGCGACGTCGAGGCGACGATCCTGCCGCTGGCGCAGGAGCGCAAGATCGGCGTGCTCGTGTACGTGCCGTTCGGCCGCACGCGCCTGTTCAAGCGCGTGGGCGACCGCCCGGTGCCCGACTGGGCCAAGCAGTTCGGGGCGGCGACCTGGGGCCAGTTCTTCCTGAAGTACGTCGTCGCGCACCCGGCGGTGACGTGCGTCACGCCCGCGACGAGCCAGGCCAAGAACGTGATCGACAACCTCGGCGGCGGCCGCGGGTCGCTCCCCGACGAGGCCACGCGCAAGAAGATGGTCGAGTTCATCGAGGCGCTGCCAGCGCGTAGACAGGCAGGAAAGCAGGATCGCAGGGAACAGGAGTCAGGGGCAGGACCCCACTCCTGACTCCTGATGCGTCCTGAATCCTGTCATGGGCGCAACCGCCGCTGGCGTTCGCCGCTGACGGTACAGCGGGCAGTCGCGTCGAGACGTGGCTTGAGCCCGTCGTTGGTGTCCGACGCCTGCGCTGGTCGACGCGACGCCGCCATTCCCGGGGCCTCGACGTGCCACGGCGACGTCTCGTCGAGCGTTAGTTCGTGTAACTTCGCGTGAACTCCCGGATGGCACTGCGTCACCGACAGATGGTTCCACGGCTGGCCTCTGCCCCGATTCCGGACCCGGACCGGGACCTGGTGTCTCCGCCGTCCACCGGACGACCGTCCGTGCGTCGAGCCGAGCAGGCCCATGCACGGCGTGGGTGATCGACGTCGGGCCGCCCCAGCGGCCCAGCGGCGTGGCCTGCGATCACGCGGCCTGCATCTCGGGGTCGATCCCGGGCGGCCGGGAGGATCGGGCCGGGCGCGATCGCGTTGACCTGGATCCGGTGCGGCGCGAGTTCGAGCGCCAGCGCCTCGGTCAGGGCGACGACGCCGGCCTTGGCGACGTAGTACGGCACGTAGCCCGTGTACCGCGGGCGTCCGCTCGCCGCCACCCAGTCGCTGCAGAGGACGATGTGTCCCGCACCGCGCTGCGCATGTGGGCCGCGGCGGCGCGCGCGCAGTGGAAGGACGCGTCGAGATCGACGGCGAGTTGCTCGCGCCAGGTGTCGGGCGTCAGCGCGTCGATCGGCACGCGCTCGTACACCGACGCCAGGCACACGAGCACGTCGAGCCGTCCCGCCCACGCGACCACGTCGTCGACGAGTGACTGGCAGGCCGCCGGGATCGCGAAGGTCGGCGTGGAAGGCGGCGCTGCGGCGGCCCGTCGCCTCGACCCGCGCGACGACCTCGGCGATGACCGCGCCGGACAGCGAGTAGGAGAGCGCGACGTCGGCGCCCTGCGCGGCGCAGGCGTGCGCGAGCGACGCGCCCATGCGCGCGCCGCCCGTGATGAGCACGACCTTGCCGCTGAGCTCCACGGCCTACAGCCTACAGCCAGCAGCGACCGCGGAGCCCGCGCGCGCCGTGTGCTGACGACGGCGTCCGGACGTTATCGCTGGGTATGGCCGACAAGGCGAAGGCGCGTCGCAAGCCCAGCACATCCGCTCGTCGCAGCACCAAGGTGCAGTCACCCGTCCGACGCGTTCGGCGGGCGATCACGCTCGAGCCCACACGCGGGCCGCCGCGCGCGCCGGGCGCCGCGGGCGGCCAGGGCGCAGCGCCCGCGCTGCCGTCACCAGCACCGACACGGTGAGCGTCACGTTCATGCTCCGCGACGTCCACGGGCGTCTGGTGCACGACCCGGAAGGGGTCTTCACCTTTCGACGGCAGCAGGACCTGCGCCAGATCGCCGAGCAGGCCCGACTGGCGCTGCGCGGCGCGGCCGTGCGCTTTGCCATTCCGGCCGGCGGCGACGTCGTGCAGTGCGAGATCGACCTGCAGCGCTACCGATTCACCCGGTCGCCCCTGTTCATGCGGGCCGCGGGGTTTGACCGGACCTTCGACGGTCTGCTGCTGCGGGAGCCGGAGGAATGGCAGCCGAAGTTCACGCCGTGGGCGGCGCTGCCTGCCGCGTTCGCGTCACTTCGCGACGTGCTGACGGACTCGAAGGACATCGCGCTCATCGGCACCGACCGCACGCTGCCGTCGCTGGCCGACGCGGCCTACGACGATGTCGCGGGCAAGGATGTCGTGATGGCGAAGACGGCCCTGCTCAACCTCTACTACCGGTTGCGGACGGCTGGCCCGCCGATCGTCGGCGCCGCGCCGTGGTTCTCGTTCGTCAAGGAGATCATCGCCATCGACCGCGAACGGTTCGTGGCCTGGGTGAAGCCGGCGATGGCGCGCGTGGTGCGCGAGATTCTCGCCGACCTGGACGACCTCGGCCGCGACTTCGAGAAGGCCGACTCGTCGCTCCATCGCAAGAACGTCCCGGCCGAGTGGCAGTCGCGCGTCCTCGACATGTGCAGCATCAAGTCCGCGCACGACAAGGGCAACTACCAGCTGACGCTGGTCGAGTTCACCGGGACGGAAGCGGTGCTGCTCGATGCCGACATCGACGAGAGCGGCACCTTCTGGGGCCATGCGCGCGACGTCTTCAAGCACAAGGTCACCGGCGGCACGCACCCGGTGGACGTCCACGAGATCCTGGTGCGACAGGAGGGCGCCCAGCCGGGCTTCGATCTGGGCTACACGCTGGTGTGATTGGGCCGCCGGCGGTCAGCCCGCGGGCGCGTCAGGCGGAGAGCCGGCCCTACCTCGAGGATGGTGCGGAGTGGACGCCTCGGAGAGGCGTCCCTACCTAATTGATCAGAAGGCGAACGTGCCGACGAACGCCGAGCGCTTGTCGATCTGCTGCCAGCGGGTGCCGAGGGCCTGACCCGTGAAGGTCTGGTTACGCGTGAGGCCCACTTCGGCGTCGGCGCCGCGCGACAGCGGGTGGAACCACTGCATCGCGCCGCACGACGGGTCGTGGTGGATGTGCGCCTCGACCTGCAGCTGCGCGTCGCCGGCGAGCACCGACGCGGCGTGGTGCGTCCGCTCGAAGGCAATCGGCACGGCCTGCACGTCCACGACGCGGAACGGCGAGGTCGCCGATGGCCGTCTTGGCCATCGAGACGAGCGCGTCGCGCTGGGCGCGCCGTGGCGCGTTCGTCCACGTACAGGAGCGTCTTCACGAGCGTCGGCGCCTCGCCGCCCATCTCGCGCATGCCGAGGTTGTGCGTGCCCGAGAGCGCCGCGACGACCGAGAGGCCGTCGATCGAGACACCGCCGACCTGGCCGCGGTCGACGCGCCAGGCCAGCACCGCCTGCCGCCCCATCGTCTCGGCCTCGCTGTTCATGATGCAGCCGCCGGCGAAGACCTCGGCGGTGCGGGCCTCGACGTACGTGCCGGTCACCGTCGGCATGGCTCGCGGTGGCGGGCGGTCAACGAGTCGGCGGCCAGCGCCGGAGCGGCGGCCAGGACGTCGCGAGCGTGAAGGCGGATCGGGTCATGAGCTGATCCTTCGAACCACGCCGGCGGGTCGACTGACGGACCTGCGGCCCTACGGGCCGGAAGACGTCCGGCGGTCACACGCAATCGTGTGGGATCGCAACCAGTGCTACGCCACCGCCTCGTCGCACTCAACATCATCCGCGCACGGCGACCGGCTCGTCGGGTGCGCCAAGCTCGGTCGTCCGCCTGGGCGTCCGCGACACGACGGCAGAGCCGGCGAGGATAATCCCGATGGCGCCGACGATCCGCCAGGTCAGCGGCTCGTGGAGCAGCCAGGTGCCCAGGACGACCGCGACGACCGGGTTCACGTACGGGTAGAGCGACACGATCGACATCGGCAGGTGCCGCAGGGCGTAGGTGTAGGCCACGAAGCCGATGAGGCTGCCCGCGAAGAAGAGGTAGACCACCGCGGCGGCGCTGCGGGGCGACCAGCTGAGCCGACCGTACTCGCCGAGCACCGCGGCCACGAGGAGCATCACGAGTCCGCCGGCCAGCATCTGGAACGCCGACGCCACGAGAGGATCGGTGTCGCGCAGCCGCTGCTTGGAGATCGTCGAGCCGATCGCCCAGCCGATGCACGCCAGCTGCGTCGACACCAGGCCGCCCACCCACATCCAGCCCGAGGTGGCCGACATCGCTCGCGACGAGGTCGGGCCACACCAGCAGGAGAATGCCCGAAAAGCCGACCAGCAGGCCGGTGACGGTGCGACTGGTAGGCGCTCGCCGCCCGCAAACGCCTCGATGCCCACCATCCAGAAGGGCGTCGAGGCGACGAGCACGGCCACCAGGCCGCTCGCCATGAACTGCTCGGCCCACACCACGCCGCCGTTGCCGAACCCGAGCATGGCGATGCCGATGACGAGAAACGCCGGCGCGCGCCGCCAGTCGGGCCAGCTGTGGCCCATCAGGTTCAGGGCAATCGCCAGGACCGAGCCGGCCAGCGTGAACCGCATCCCGCCAAGCAGGAACGGCGGCACCGTCTCGAGCGCGACCTTGATTCCGAGATAGGTCGTACCCCAGAAGAAGCACACCGCGATGAATGCAGCCCACGCCCACTTCCGCGTCGAGTCGCTCACGGCGCCACCTCCTCCGCGGGGGGCGTCTTCGGAAGGGACCGCTCGCCGAGCGGTCCGTCGCGGCCGCCAGCGGCAGGCGAATCGTCTCCTTGACGGTTTCGAGGACCACGGTCGTCCGCGTCGACACGACCCCTGGAATCCTGCCAAGTCGTTGACGAAGCAGGGCTCCGAGGTGCTGGGCATCGCGAGTCCGGACCTTGAGGAGGTAGCAGTCCTCACCGGCCACGTGGTGCACTTCGAGCACCTCGGGCACAGCCGCGAGGCGCTCGCCGGCGTGTTCTTCCTGCTCGGCGGATCCCGACACACGCACCGCGACGAAGGCCAATTGACCTAAGCCAACCGCTCGCGGTGCGACGAGCGCCGACGAACCCGGTGACGATGCCGCGGCCTCGAGTTTGCGAAGCCGCTCGAGCACCGCCGACGGCGCCAGCCCAACGGCGCGAGCCATGTCCGCCTGGGAGACGCGGGCGTTTTCCTGAAGCATCTCCAGCAATTGAAGGTCGATGGCGTCAAGGGGTTGGTCAAGCGACGTCATGGCCGAAGACTACGATCTGAGAGCGCGACAAGTTCAACGAAAATTCTGTCGATGAGCCGATTCGCCGAAGGATGTTCGGCGGTGACTCCACGTCTGGGAGGTCTCCTGGAAGATCACTGACACACCGTGATGCCCCATGAGTCAGGGAGGGCCCGCCGTCCCGGCGGGCCATCTCCTTCGACATATTGCAATCGACGGTCATGGACGGCCGGGACGGCCGTCCATGACCAACCCCTGACAGGGTGCAGTCGATCTCAGTGGCAGCATCCGCGGCCGTTGCCGCCGATGCAGCAGTCGGCGTTGGCCGCCTGCGTCAGGCCCCATTGCCTTCTGCGTCTGCGTGCACCAGTACGCCGTGGCGTCCCAGTTCCCGGCGTGTTTCAGCTCGCCAGGGTCGGGAGTCGTGAGGACGTACATGCCCTTGTGCCGCAGGTGTGCGCAGTGCGCCACGGGCGTGACCAGTCTCGATTCGGGAACAGGATGTTCAGCCATGGGGTCACCTCTCAGGCCGTCACGCGGGCCTGCGTGCAGGATCGCGCGCTTCACGGCCGTCTTCGCGATCTGCACCTTGTACGCGTTCTGGGTCATGGGGGTCGCGCCGGTGAGCGCGGCCTCCGCTGCCTTGATCGCCGTCGCCTCGTTGGCGGGCTGGCCCTTCAGCGCCGCCTCGGCTTCCGGCGACCGCCACGGGATCGGCGCCACCGCACCCAGCACCACCCGCGCGTCGGTCACCGTCGTGCCCTGCAGCTGCAGCGCCACGGTGGCAAACGCGATCGG